>JAJPGT010000091.1 GCA_021325655.1 Pseudomonadota bacterium | reverse complement strand
TGATGGGCAAGGCCTATGTGGTGGTGGATGGGGCGCTGGTGGTGGTGGACCTGTATAGCCCCACCCTCCAGTACCAGCAGCTCGTGTATGCGAAGACCGGGCTGGCCGTCGGCAGCCACACGGTGAAGGTGTCGGCCAGCGGGATCAAGAACCCGGCCTCCAGTGGCACCACCGTGGCGCTGGACGCCTTCGACACCCGGTAGAGCGCAAGCAGCACCCAGCGACCGTTAATGTGCAGGGGTGCCCTGAGGCTGCGTGCGAGGCTAACAGGGGCGGCGTACAATGCGCCCAGGTGTGGAGGGATGGCCATGACGGACACGGAGCGCGCCCGGGCGTTCTGCCAGGCAATGATGATCGAGCTGGAGGATCAGTGGACCCGGGCGCGGGGCCATCAAGAGCGCCACCCACTCCGGGAGAAGATGCGCCAGCTCGCCTGGATCACTGAGCAGGTCGCCGCGGGCGAGGATCTGGACGAGATCCTGGAGCGCGGCCGGGTCTGCGATGACGCAGTGCGCTGCCTGGTGTGCGACGAGCTGAAGCCGCGCTGGGAGCAGGTGAAGGCGCGCGCCGGGGTGTAGGGCCGGGCGGCGCTCAGACGAGCTGCTCGGCCGTTGGTGGAGGGAGCGGCGCTCCCGGGCCTGAGGAGAGGGTGCTGGATCGCTGCGCCACGAGCCAGGCGTGCAACGCCCAGCGGGCTGAGCGCGCCAGCGTGACGTGCTCGCGATCCCTGGCCAGCTCGCGCAGCCACGTTTCGAACTGCTCGGGCGACAGGTCCTTCTCCGCCAGGCAGGCGAGCAGCAGCGCGTCCGAGCAGAGCCGCCGCGAGCGTTTGCCGCGCAGATTGGGTGTCACCGTCCGCAGCCAGCGCTGGCAGAATTCACCTGGCAGCATTCCACGCCTCGCACGCGCTGGCGCGAGTGTACGGCCCGAGCGCGGCCGATGATTAACGCAGCTTAAGCGCGGGATGAAAATCTCGTTAAATCAGCCCGTCGGGAGCCGCGCCCTGATGCAGCCGGCTACCCCTTGATGGCTCGGCTGATGAACCAGGCGACCACCGCAAGCAGCACCGCGAGCAGACCGAGAAAGATCAGCCAGGAGGTGGCGATGGCCGGGAAGGTGCCCCGGCTGATCGCCAGGGCGACCACTCCGAGCAGGAAGCCGACGCTCACCGCCATCACCGCCCAATCCCAGCGGCGCAGGCGGATATCGCGGAAGACAGTGCGCTGCACGCCCATCGCCTCAGCGTAGTTGAAGCCGCGCAGCTCCATCGCCAGCGCGATGTCCTGGCTGCGCCGCAGCGCCCCCAAGCCGAGCGGCATGATCGAGATCGCGACGCCCTGCAGGAAGGTGAAGGGGTTCTTCGACCCGATGGCGTGATAGGCACGCGCGGTCAGGGCGTTACGGATGATGACCAGTTCTTCCTGGAGCAGCGGGAAGAAGCGCAGGGCGAAGGCGAACATGAAGGCGACCTTGTAGTTCAGCCCGCTCTGATACATCGCCATGCCCCAATCGAAGGGATCGGTGGTCATCGAGAACAGAATGAAGGCGATGCCCATCGAGGCCAGCCGAAAGGCAACCACGAGCCCGTTCTCCAGGCCGGGCGCCGAAAGCGGCAGACCGACCCCCTGAACCTGGAGATAGGGTGGCCCATCGGTGAGCAGGTGGATCAGCGTGATCGCAAACATCAAGGGGAGCAGGAAGAGCAGGAAGGGCAGATACTCCCGCGGGCTGATCCCGCCCAGGCCCCAGATCAGCGCGATGACGATCAGCGGCATGATCCAGGGATAGGGGATCAGGAACGACGCCACCAGGAAGCAGAGGATGAAGAACAGCTTGCTGCGGGGATCGAGGCGATGGATGAAGGAGTCGCGCGCCGAGAACTGGTAGAGGAACTTCATCGCGGCATCCTCGCCAGGAGTGCGTCGCGGGCCTCGGCCACAGTGAGCGGGAAGGGCTCCAGCCCGAGGCGCAACGCCAGCCGACAGACGGGTGGGGGGCTGATGGCGCTGGTCGCCAGCAGGTCAACCTGCCGGAACACGGCGCGGGGAGGTCCGTCCACCAGCACCTGGCCCTGGTGCAGCACGATCATCCGCTCGCAGTACTCGGCCACCAACTCCATCACGTGCGTGATCGCGACGATCGTCGTCCCCTGGTCCCGATTGAGCGCTGCCAACAGATCCATGATTTCGCGGGCCTTGCGCGGGTCCTGCCCGGTCGTCGGCTCGTCGACGATGAGGACCTGAGGGCTGAGCACCAGGATGGCGGCGATCGCCAGCCGCTGGCGGTCACCCTTGGAGAGCTGGAAAGGGTGCAGGTCGCGCTTGTCCCACAGCTCGAGCCGGCGCAGCGCCGCCTCGACCTCGCGCTCGATCTGGTCCCAGGGCCGACGCAGGTTTTGCAGCCCAAAAGCGACCTCATCCCAGACCGATTCGCGGAAGAGCTGATGGTCCGGATTCTGGAACACGTAGCCAACGACGCGGGCCCGCCGCGAGGGAGGGAGCCGACTGATGTCCTGGCCGGCGACGCTCACCCGGCCGCGGGTAGGCCGCAAGTAGCCGCTCAGACAGCGGGCGAGGGAGGTCTTGCCGCTGCCGTTCTGGCCAACGAGCGCCACGACCTCGCCGGCGCCGATCTGCAGGTTCACTCCGTTCAGCGCCCGGATTTCGCGCGGGGGCGGATAGACGAATTCCAGACCCTCGACGCGCACGATCGGGACGGAGGCCGCGGAGCGCATCCCGCTCACCCCGCCGCTTCACCTGGTCCGGCCTGCGCCCCGCTGCGCGCCGCGCTGCGCCGAGCCAGCAGGTCCTCGAACAGCGGCGTCGCCTCTTCCAGGGTGATGGGCGGGGAGTCCAGCACCAGACCGGCCTCCAGCAGCGCGTAGCTCAGCTCGGCGATCTGGGGTGGCCGCACCCCAGCCGCTTCCAGCGCGTCCCGCTGCAGGCAGAACTCCCGTGGCGGGCAGTCCAGCACCACCCGGCCACGGTCGAGCAACAATAGCCGGTCGGCATGCTGCACCAGCTCGTCCACCTTGTCCTCGACCATCACGATGGTGAGCCGATGCGTGTCCACCAGCCGCCGTACTGCCTCGATCACGGTGGTGGCGCCGACCGGGTCGAGCTGCGAGGTCGGGTTGTCGAACAGGTAGATCTCCGGGCTGATGGCGTGGATCGCCCCGACCGCGACCCGCTGCTTCTCACCGCCGGAAAGGTCGTAGGTGATCCGCTCCCGCAGCCGCTCGATGCCAAAGAAGCGCAGTGTTCGCTCAATCCGCCCGGCGATCTCCGCACGGGGTAGGCCGCGGTTCTCCAGCCCCCAGGCCAGCTCATCCCGCACCAGCAGGTTGAACAATTGCGCCTCCGGGTCCTGGAGCACCACGCCGACGTGAGCGGAGAGCTGGGCCAGCGAAAGCGCCCGGGTGGGCTGGCCAGCGAACCGTACCTCGCCCGTGAGGTCCCCGTGCAGGTAGTGCGGGATCACTCCCGCCAGCAGGTAGAGCAGCGTCGTCTTCCCGGAGCCGGTCGGTCCGATGATCCCCACGAACTCGCCGCGCCGGATGCTCAGCGAAACGTCTTCGAGTGTCGGGGCAGTGGCGCGCTGATAGCGGAAACTGACGTGCTCCAGTTCGAAAACGACGTCGGTCATGAATCCCCCGGCCGGGGCGCCGGCTGGCCGGCGCCCCGGCGGCGACGCGCGTTGCCCGCAGCGGCCGCGCCGCTACTGACTCTTGCGCCCCGATGGGGCGAGGGTGAAGTAGACCACCCCGATCACCGCGGCCAGCGCGAGCATGACCACGATGCGGACGATCGGGCTGACCGACTCCAGCGGGGCGTGGATCACCGGCACCTGGCCGAGGGAGGCCAGGTAGATCCAGACGAACACGAAGGCCAGCAGCAGCGCGGTGACGATGATTCCGCCGACCAGAAGTCGCATGGCGGTTGCCTCCTTCGTTCACCTGAGCGGCGCCGCTCAGGCCGAAAGAACACCGGACTTGGCCACCGTTCGCACGAACACGAAGCCGAGGATGGAGCCCGGTATCGCTTCGGCGACCGCCCAGATCCAGAGGCCGGCTGTCTGCAGCGCGCTGAATTTGAACAGGAAGAGCCAGACCGGGATCAGGCCGGTGGCCAGAATCACCTCGCTCACGAGCACCATCGTGAGATAGGTACGATAGGGAATCGGCTGGCGCTTGCGCAGGACGTACGAGGCCATCAAGGCCATCGGGATGTTGAACGACCAGTTGATGGTGAAATGGACTGGGGCTAGCGGGCCGGTGGCGGTCAGGATAGCGATGATCGGGTTGAAGCTGGAGACGATCAAGCCACCGGTCATGCCAAAGAAGAAGCAGGCGGTGGTAAACCACATGATGCCGAAGGGAATCGCCGTCCAGGGGATGATGCCGCCGACCGTCGCGGTGTCCAGGCGTTCCGTCACCTGCATGTTGGCGCTGAACGCGACCGCGAGCAGCACCGAACCGACGATCGACCGAGTATCCGTTCGCCACAGGCTCGGGAAAGGAATCGGCGGGATCGGCTCAAACAGACCCCCGCGTCGTCGAGCTTCCGCCGTTGTAGCCATCGCGCTCCTCCCCATTCCTGCACGCCTGTCGTTCGGACAGCGTGCAAACCAGCAGCCGTCAACCGTTGGGCCTTAGCGCGATCTGATCTTTCGTTCCGCTCTCTGCACCTCCCGTGTGAAGTCTGCCGGGCTGGCGCGGCCTTCAGGACGACACTAGAACGGCTGCCGCAGGGTGCTCAGATCGATGCGCCGCTCTAGGAAACGCCCATGCCCGGCCGGTCCGACGAAGGCACCGTCCTCTACCAACACTGTTCCCCGCGAGATCGTCACCACCGGCAGCCCCACCTGCTCCCAGCCTTCGTAGGGGCTGTAGTGGACCTGCATGTGGAGGCTATCAACGGAAAGGGTCTGGCGTCGCTCGGGGTCGATCAGCACCAGGTCGGCGTCGCTGCCCGGGGCGATCACCCCCTTGCGCGGGTAGAGCCCGAAGATCCGGGCCGGGTTCGTCGCCGCCACCTCAACCATCCGCTGGAGCGAGATGCGCCCCGCGCGAACGCCAGCCGAGAAGAGCAGGGGCAGCCGCGTCTCTACGTCAACGCAGCCGGGCGAGGCGCGGGTGAAGGATTCCAGCCCGGCCCGCTTGTCCTCGACGTCGATCGAGTTATCGTCTGAGGACACGGTAGAGAGCCAGCCGCCGGCCAGGCCCTCCCAGAGCGCCGCGTTGTCAGCCTCGGTCCGCAGCGGCGGGCTCATGATGAAGGTGTAGCCATCGGGCCGGCGGTAGAGCGCCTCGGTGAGCAGTAGATAGTGCGGGCAGGTCTCCCCGAACACCGGCTGGCCCTCGGCCCGGGCCCGGCGCACCGCTTCCACCGCCTCAGCGGCGGCGATGTGGACGATGTAGACCGGTACCCCGGCGGATTTCGCCAGAAACATCACCCGACGGATGCACTCCGCTTCGGCGACGACCGGACGGCTCTCAGGGTAATCGGCAGGCGAGCGGCGGCCCTGGGCGAGCAGGCGCGCGGTGCAGGAATCGACGATGTCGGCATTCTCGGTGTGGACGACCGGGATGCCCCCCACCTCGCGCAATCGCCGCATCACCGAGTACAGCGTGGCGTCGTTCACGTACAACCCGGCCTCGCGGTACACGGTGAACATCTTGAACGAGGGGACACCAGCGGCGACGAGCTGTTCGAGCTGCCCGAGTGTTTCGTCGGAGCCGTCGCTGATCACGCTGTGGAAGCCAAAGTCGACCACCGCCCGCCCCTCTGCCTGCCGCCGGCGCCGCTCGAACTGCTCCAGGGGCGGTAGCCCTTGCAGGCTCAGGTCGAGCGTGAAATCGATTACTGTAGTGGTGCCGCCGAAGGCGGCAGCGATGGTGCCGCTCTCGAAGGTGTGCTTGCTCTTGCCCATGAACTCCATGTCGAAATGGACATGGGCATCGATGCCACCCGGGACGACGTACCTGCCGCGGGCGTCAATGGTGCGCCGCGCTTCGAGCGGGGTGCCGGGCTGGAACACGCCGGCAATGCGTTCGCCCTCGATGGCGACGTCCGCCGCCAGCACCTGGGTGGGCGTCACGACCTGGCCATTGGCGATCAGCAGGTCGAACACAAGGTCACCCTGCACGCGCTTGGAAGCTCGCCCCGTGCTCGGTGGAAGTTCGCCACCGGGGCGGGCTGGATTTCGCTGCATAGCCGCGGGCGACCACGCCCATGGTGCACACCCATTACCGCGACAGTGCGAGAACGGGAGGTGAGGAGGGACCGCCCTTCCCTCGGATCCCTCCCGGGCTACCGCGCGCTCCATCGGCCGCTGAGAGGCGCGAAGCCGGGGCCCACCGGCGTCATCATTGTAGGTAGCCCCCAGTGGGGAGTCAAGCGCGATCACCCCGGCGCGCCCGGAGCCGCTCCGTCGCCGGCCAGTCGATCCGATACTGGTCGGGAAGCCGCACGAGCTGGTTGGGATCGCCCACGTACTGGATCGCTACCCCGTACTCCTGCTCTGCCGCTTCCAGCGAGACGTAGCCGTTCACCACGTCGTCCAGCACCAGCTCCGGGCTGCGCTGGAACGGGTCGCCGTAGCCCCCGCCGCCCGGGCCATTGAGCTGGACCCGCATTCCCGGCTCCAGCGGGACAACGGACTTCGGGTGCGGCCGGGTGCCGTCCGAAAGGATGAATTCGCCGAGCGCGCCGGGCTTGCCCCCCTCCAGCCCCTGGCCGGGGAAGCGGGTGCGGTCGATCATCGCCGAGACGCTCCACGGCTCGTCGGTGAGGCAGCCCACCTCGGTCCACTGGCCGAGCCCGCCGCGGTAGCGCCCCGGCCCACCGGAGTCGGTGCGAAGCTCGCGGCGATACTGCACCAGCGGCGAGAGCGTTTCGATCACCTCGGCCGGGACGCCGGCGACGCCGCTGGGGAAGCCGGTCGTGCTCAGGCCGTCCTTGATCGCCCGCGCCCCGGCCCCGCCGCACTGGAAGATGCTGAAGGTGAACGGCTCGCGAGTGCCCCGGCGCCGGCCGCGCCAGATGCTGATCCAGATCGGTTCGGCGCCGCCGGCCATGAGCCGGCCCGGCATCGCCTTCGCCAGCGCTCCGAAGATCACCCCGGGGAGAAAGTGGCCGATCAGGTGGCGCGAGGCGACCGCTGCCGGCTCCTCGCAGTTCAGGATCGAGCCGCGGGGAGCGCTCACGTGCACCGGGCGAAAGGCGCCCTCGTTGTGCGGGACGTCCGGGCTGATCGCCGCCTTCATCGCGAACGAGGCGTAGGCGTGGGTGTAGTTGAAGACCACGTTGATCCCGCGGCGGCTCTGCGGCGACGACCCGGCGAAGTCGATGAAGATATCCTCGTCCTCGACGGTCACGGTGACCTTGATCCGGATCGGCTCCTCGAAGCCATCGCTCCAGGTCTCGTGCTCGTACACGCCGTTGGGCACCTGGCGGATCGCCTCGCGCATCGCCCGCTCGGAGCGGCCGATGATCTCATCCGCCAGCGGGTCGACCGACTCCAGCCCGAACTCGTCCATGAAGCGCAGCAGGCTGCGCGCCCCCACGTCGTTGCAGGCGGTCTGGGCGTACAGATCGCCCACGGTCTCGTCCGGGGTGCGCACGTTCGCCCGCAGCAGGGCGATCAGCTCGCGGTTGATCTGGCCGCGGTCGAATAGCTTCATGATCGGGATGCGCAGCCCCTCTTCGTACACCTCGCGCGCCTCGGCCGACAGGATGCGCCCACCGATGTCGGGGGAGTGGCAGGTGTTGGCGAAGTAGCCGACGATCCGCTCGCCCCGGAAGACCGGGGTGACGATGGTGATGTCGTTGATCTGCCCGGCGGTCATCCAGGGGTCGTTGGTGAGCAGCACGTCGCCCGGCCGGAGCGTCTCGGCCGGGTAGGCCGCCAGGAAGTGGCGCACCCCGGTCGCCATCGCGTTGATGTGCCCGGGGGTGCCGGTGAGGGACTGGGCGATCATCCAGCCGCGGGTGTCGAACACCCCGCAGGCCAGATCCTGCGATTCGCGGACGATGGTGCTGAAGGCGGTGCGCATCAGCGCCACCTGCTGCTCGTTCACCACGGAGAGCAGCCGGTTCCAAAGCACTTCCAGCACAATGGGATCGATGGCGGCCCGAGCAGTCATGCGCGGCTGGCCTCCGCATCCGGGGTCGGGAAGGTGACGACGAGATTCCGCTGGAGATCCACCACGGCGTGGCCGCGCGGGCCGACGATCACGGTCGACTCGCGCTCCTCGACGATCGCCGGCCCATCGAACGCCGCGCCGGGCTCAAGCCGGTAGCGGTCGTAGACCAGCGTCTCGGTGTAGCCACCCCGCTCCGGGAAGTAGGCCCGGCGCATCCCCTTGAGCGCCCGGCGGGCCTCCCCCCGCGCGCCGTCGCCCGTGCCGCCCGCGGGGCCGCCGCCCTCGACACCGCCCAGCCGCAGCTCCGGCTTCGGCCCGGACGAGACGACGCGCCAGTTGATGACCTCTACCGGCACCGGCGGGCCGGAACGACCGTACAGTTCGCGGTAGACGCGGTCGAACTCCGCCAGCAGCGCCGGCACCTGCGTGGCGTCCAGCCGGCCGCCGGGGAGCGGGACGCGCACCTCGTGGCCCTGGCCGACGTAGCGCATGTCGGCGACGCGGCGGTGGCTGATCTGCTCGGGCGACACGCCCGATGAGGTAAGTAGCGCCTCGCCCTCCGCTTCCATCTCTGCCAGCAGCGCGTTGGCGCGCTCCCAGTCCATCGTGTCGACCCGGCCGTACCAGGAGCGGACGAAGTCGAAGGCGAGCGGTGCCGCCAGGAAACCGACGGTGCTGGTGACCCCGGCGCCAAAGGGAGCGATCAGCGCCGGGGAGCCGAGAATCTCCGCCACCCGGTAGCCGTGGACCGGCCCGGCCCCACCAAAGGCGAACAGCGGGAAGCTGCGCGGGTCCTTGCCCCGCTCCACCGCGTGGACGCGGGCGGCGTTGGCCATATTCTCATTCACCACCTGGTGAATCCCCCAGGCCGCCTCCTCCACCGACATCCCGAGGCGGTCCGCCACCCGGGTCCGGATCGCCTCCCGCGCCGCCTCCAGGTCGAGCTGCATCCGGCCGCCCAGGAAGTAGCCCGGGTCCAGGTAGCCGAGCACCAGGTCGGCGTCGGTCACGGTCGGCTCCATGCCGCCCAGGCCATAGCAGACCGGGCCGGGATCGGCCCCGGCCGAGTCAGGGCCGACCTTCAGCAGACCCAGGACATCCACCCGGGCGATGGAGCCGCCGCCAGCGCCGATCTCGATCATCTCGATCACCGGCACCTTCATCGGTAGCCCGGAGCCGCGCTTGAAGCGGTAGACCCGGTCCACCTCGAACTCGTGCGCCACCAGCGGCTGGCCGCCTTCGATGACACAGAGCTTGGCGGTGGTGCCGCCCATATCGAACGAGAGCAGGTTCGGCCAGCCGCTCGCCAGCCCGTAGGTCGCCGCCGCCAGCGCCCCGGCGGCCGGGCCGGATTCCAGCAGCCGGATCGGGAAGCGCGCCGCGGTGTCCACCGTGGCGATCCCGCCGCTGGAGAGCATGACGAAGAAGCGGCCGCGGAAGCCGAGCCGCTCCAGCCGAGCCTGGAGCTCCCGCAAGTAACGCTCCACCAGCCCCTGGACGTACACGTTCGCCACGGTCGTGGAGCTGCGCTCGTACTCGCGGATCTCCGGGACGACCTCGGAGGAGATCGAGACCCGCAGCTCCGGCGCGGCGCGCAGCACTGCCTCGCGGGCAGCGCGCTCCGGCTCCGGGTTGGTGAAGCTGTGCAGGAAGGAGATGGCGACCGCTTCCACACCGCTGGCGCGCAGCTCCCGCGCCAGCCGTTCCACGTAGGCGACGTCCAGCTCCTCCTCGATCGTCCCATCGGCCAGAGTGCGCTGCGGGACGTCGAAGCGCAGGTAGCGGGGCACTAGCGGCTTCGGCAGCTCGACCATCAGGTCGTACAGTTCGTAGCGGTGCTCCTTGCCGATCTCGATCGAGTCGCGGAAGCCGCGCGTCGCCAGCAGCGCGGTGCGCGCCCCCTTCCGCTCGATGATGGCGTTGGTGACGAGCGTCGTCCCGTGGACCAGGTGTCGCACCTCGCCTGCCGGCACGCCAGCCTGCTCCAGCGCCTCCTCCAGCACCGCCTCGACGGCCCGCGAGGGATCGCCAGGTGTCGTCAGCACCTTGCCGATGGTGAGCGCGCCGGTCGTATCGTCGACCAGGATCAGGTCGGTGAAGGTGCCGCCGATGTCTACGCCAACGCGACAGGCGCCCTGAGAGCTGCTTGCCATCCGTGCGGTGTCCTTTCCAGCCGAGCGTCAGAGGCGGTGAGTAATGCTACGGATGGTCCCTGGCAGGCGGCAACGCCTGGTACGGTTGCTGCACCCTCGCAGCCCAGCAACAGCGAGCGCCAGGCGCGTGCCGGCAGAGCGCAGCGCTGCTCGGTAAAGGAGCGACACCATGGCGATGCAGCAGACTCGGCAGATCATCGACCGCTACGTCGAGGAGGTGTTCAACCAGGGCAACACCGCGGTACTGGAGGAGATCGTCGCGCCCGACGTGAAGGAAGGCGGCAGCATCCCGAAGGAGGGTGTGGGCAGCGAGGAGGGCGGCACCATCGGGCTGTACGCTGGGGTCGTCCAGCCGATCGACGTCCCTGGACGCGAGGGTGTCAAACAGCGGGTGATGACCCTGCGGCAGGCGTTCCCAGACCTGCACATGACCGCGGAGGACGTCCGGGTAGAGGGCGACAGCTTCGAGTTCCGCTGGACCCTGCGCGGAACGCAGCGGGGCGAGGTGATGGGGATCCGGCCGGAGAACAAGCCGGTCACGGTCGCCGGCCGCACCCGGGGCCGGATCGAGAACGGCAAGATCGTCGAGCTGTGGTCCGACCTGGACCGGGCGGCGATGCAGCAGCAGCTCGGCGCCTCGTCCAAGGGCAGCTAACCGGAGGCACACACCTCGTCGGCGGGCGACGCCGGCCATATGCTCCGGGTAGCACCCGGCGTGGCCGGCGTCGTCGTGTCCCCGCGGGGACGCGACGAGACATCCAGCGCGCTCGCCGTCGACCCGTGTCCCTACGGGTGAAACCGAACCGCGAGACGCTCGAAGCGCTGGTCGCGGACTCGTGCGAGCAGGCTCTCACCCCGCGGGGCGTCGACCTGGAGGTGGTCTTCGCACCCAGTACCCTCGACCTCTGCCCCCGGAGCGGATCGCTACGGCATTCGGTCCTGGATAAGCGGGAACCAGTTGGACCAGCCGCCGGCCATCGGCCCGAGATTCGCCGGGTCGAAGAACGTCGTCCAGACGTGCTGGTCGAACCCCAGGGTGAAGACCTGCGTGCCCCGTTCAACGCTGGAGACCACCACGACCGGTCCCGGGGGAAAGACGTTGTCGCCCAGTGGGAACCAGTTGACCCAGCCCCCGGCCATCGGGCCGCGGTTCGCTGGATCGAAGAAGGTCGTCCAGACGTGCTGGTCAGGTCCCAGCGCGAAGATCTGGCTGCCCCGCTCGACGCTGCTGACCACGGAGATGGGTGTGCCGGGCGCGAACATCCGATCGCCCAGCGGGAACCACCCCGACCAGCCCCCGGCCATCGAGCCACGATTGGCAGGATCGAAGAACGTGGTCCACACGTGCTGGTCGAACCCGAGGGCGAACACCTGTGTCCCCCGCTCGACGCTGGAGACTACCGCGACCGGTCCTGCGGGGAAAACGTTGTTGCCCAGGGGGAACCAGTCCACCCAGCCCCCGGCCATCGGGCCGAGATTGGCCGGATCGAAGAACGTCGTCCAGACCCGCTGGTCGAGTCCCCGCGCGAAGACCTGGCTGCCGCGCTGGGTGCTGCTGACCACGGAGATGGGTGTGCCTGGGGCGAAGGTGCCGTTGCCGAGCGGAAACCAGTTGGACCAACCGCTGGCCATCGGCCCGAGATTCGCCGGGTCGAAGAACGTCGTCCAGACGTGCTGGTCGAAGCCGAGCACGAACACTTGCGTGCCGCGTTCGACACTGGAGACTACGGCAACTGGGCCTGGGGGAAAGACGTTGTCGCCCAGTGGGAACCAGTCAGACCAGCCCCCGGCCACGGGGCCGAGATTGGCCGGATCGAAGAAGGTGGTCCAGATGCGCTGCCCCTCGCCGAGCGCGAAGATCTGCGTCCCTCGTTCTACGCTACTAACGGCCGAGATGGGCGTGCCGGGCGCGAACGTCCGATCGCCCAGCGGGAACCATCCGGACCAGCCCCCGGCCATGGGTCCAAGGTTGGCTGGGTCGAAGAAGGTCGACCAGACCTGCTGCTCAGGGCCCAGGGCGAAGAGCTGGCTGCCGCGCTGGGTGCTCGAAACACCCGCGAGCGGCCCTCGACCGAGCTGGACCTCGAGCGCAGCGCCAGGCGTGGCAACGTAGGTGATGGTGCTGTGCGGGTCTTGTCCGCACTCCGATGGGGATCGGCTGGTTTCGACGACCGGGCCCAGCAACTGCGGGCCACCGGTGAGCACCCCCGGTGGAAACGTCCAGACCCGGCTGGCGACTTCTCCGTCGCAGTTCGGGTTGGAAGAGTGCCACCCGAGCAGCTCACCGATGCCCTCCAGGGCCGCCGCGGTGGCTTCGAGCAGTCCGACCTCCAGCTTGCTGGGATCGAGGCCCGCGAAGCCAGCCGCATCAAGCCCGCCCACCACCCCGACGACTGCGCCCCCCACCTTCAGGGCGATGGAGGCGGCGTCGGAGGCCTGATTGTCGCTATGCGCGAGATTCACCACGACCAGCGTCACCGTCACGAACGTCGTGTCGTCGATCTCGAACCCGCGGCTGAGCACGTTCTCGACGCGGTCATTGGCGTGCAGGTTGTCGCCGATGAGCAGCGTCTGCGGCGGGAATGCCGTGTTGTTTGACGTGACGGTGACGGTAAGCCAATCGCTGTCGTTGTGATCACCTTTGCTGCGGCAGTTCTCGACGTGGAAGGAGTTCAGTCCGAACGAGTAGTTGTGCAAAGCCACGGGTTCCTCCTTGGATCCAGGCGGCTTCCATCTCTGGATGCCAACGTTGCGGGCCGTCTCGCTGCCCTGTCATCAGGGCTCTCCCCGAGATCGGCGTAACCTCGTCCGCAGGGACCGCGCGGGTTAGGACGCTTGAGATTGAGACACACAGTCTATGCCGGATGGCGAGCGCGGAGAGTTCTCGCGCTCGCCGGCAGACATGTAGGCGCTGGTCAGTGTCGAGGTGTCAAGATCCGGTGCGAACACCCCGCCAGTGGTCGCCGAGGTATCTCCGGTGGCCAGGTCCCCACAGGTGGCCAGCGAACGTCCTCAGCCCGGGTTAACGTCCAGTCCGTCCCCTTTTCCCCAGGATCAGCAGCCCGGGCGCGTGGCACAGCGGTGCACCGTGGGCGTCCAGGCCCGTGCACGCGCAGTGCTTCCGGAACACTGCTGATCGCTGCACGAATAGCGAACGTCGCCGGGGGCCGACCAAAGGTTGCGCCGGGAGGAATGGCCTCGGTCGCTGCATCGCCCTGGGAGGCCGCTCGGCTCGCCCTCCGTGCGTGGGTTCATCCCGCGGGTGCCGGCGCTGGGAGGAGGCCGAGCTGCTCGAGCATCAGCAGCCGGTCGAACATCAGGTGGAACGAGACGTGCTTGCCATCGCGGAAGCGGAGCACCTGGATGTAGCCCAGCGCGACAGAGCGGCCGGTTGGTGGGATGTCGCCCATGGGGCTGTGGAGAACGCCGTTGTGCGTCCCGGTGAATGTGCCCTCCTCGACGGCGACGTTGCCGAGGATGTACAGGCCGTGGACCTCGACGTGCGCGTCGGGGAAGGCGCCGAACCAATTGCTGAAGAACTCGACACAGGCCGCCCTTCCCTCGCCGCGCATCCCACCTGGCGCCTCGAAGACGACGTCGTCCGCGAGCACTGCCGCGAACCCGTCGCGGTCGTGGGCGTTGAAGGTCGCCGTCCCCTGCTCGAACGCCTCGCGCGTGGTCATCGTCATGAGAACCTCCTTCAGTCGATAGAGTGTTGACCGAAGGGTCGCGCCGGCGAGGGGTCGTTCGCTAGCGGGTGGGTACCCTGGTCTTTTCTCCTTCGAGGATCCTGGACAACTGGCCGCGACCTTCGATCCCGAGCTTGGTGTACGCCCGCGAGAGGTGCCCCTCGATCGTCTTGAGCGTCACGTAGAGCTCGTGGGCGATCTCGCGGTTGGAGCGGCCTTCGGCCACCAGCCGCACGACACGGAGCTCGCTCGGGGTCAGCGCTTCCAGACCAGTGCGCCACGCGCGTCGCGGGCGGGCGCCGGTGGCCTTGAGCTCCTCACGGGCGCGGGCGGCGAGCGGCCGGGCGCCGCAGCGGGCGGCGAGGTCGAGCGCCTCGGCGAGTGGCTCGCGCGCGGAGACACGCTGGCCGGCCCGGCGCAGCGCTGCCCCCAGCTCGACCAGCGAGTGTGCCCGCTCGAGCAGCGCTGGCGAGCTCCGCAGGGTGGCCACCGATTCGCCTAGGAGCTCAAGCCCACGCTTGCCGCCCTGAGCGAGTCCGGCAACGCGCAGAGCGATCCCGAGCGCGCGCGACGTGCCGAATACCCGCACATCGGCCAGCTCGGCCTGCGCCACTGCGCGGGCGCGCTCGCGCTCTCCCAGTCGCAGCAGCGCCCGGGCTGCGCCCGCGCGGGCGTGCAGATACCCGACGTCGCGCATCGCCGTCCCCCAGACCTCGGGGCTGAACATCGCCGCGCACGTCTGGAAGTCGGCTAACGCCTCCGCCGGTCGGCCCTGGGCAAGCCGGAGCCGTCCACGAGCGGCCGGGATCAAGACGGTGCCGACGCCCGCCGGCCAGCCCGCCTGAGGAAGGAGCGCGAGCAGCGCCTGTGCCTCGTCAAGCTCACCGGCCTCGATCGCGACGTCAGCCAGTACGGTCGCGGCGAACGCAAGCCCCGGCCGAAAATCGCCCTCCTGGAGCACACGCAGGGCGACCCGTGCGGCCGCGTCCGCCTCCGGAAGCGCTCCCAGGCGCAGCTTGAGCAGGCCGAGGGTGCTGTAGGTGGCGACAAAGCCGCGCGCGCTGCCAGAGCGGTGGACCTCCGTGACCATGGGCTTCAGCGCGGCCTCGACCGCGTCGAAGCGCTCAGCCACAACCAGGCTCCAGAGCAGCGCGGCCCGCGTGTCCCAATTCTCCGCGCGCACCTCGGCACGCGCGAGCGCTTCCTCCAGCGGGGCGGCCGCCTCCGCTGCCGGCCGGCCGGCAAGGACCATCGCCATGCCTTGCGCAACGGCGAGCGCCTCCGCCGGGGCTCCCGCAAGCGAGCGGGAGGAGAGGCGCTCGAGCACCGGGGCGGCCCGCGCCGCGCTCAGTAGTAGCAGGGGCCGGGGATGCCCGGATACTTCGCGAAGAGCGATTCGTCCACCTCGATCCCCAGGCCCGGGCCGTCATACGGCTCGATGCAGCCGTCGCGGCCAACCACGGGCTTCGGGCTGACCAGGTCGTCGCGGAAGGGGTTGACGCGCGCGACGTCGGCCTCGTAGATCAGCGCGTTGCTGCAGACGGCCAGCAGGGCGAGGGTGGCGGCCGAGTTGATCCCGCTCATCGAGGTGTGCGGGGCGAAGGGGCGGCGGTAGGCGGCGGCGAGATCGGCAATCTTTTTGGTCTCGGTCACCCCGCCGGCTTTGGAGACGTCTGGCTGGAGGATCTGCACCGCCTCCGTCTCCAGGAGCTGGCGCGCCTGATAGCGCAGGAAGTGGTTCTCGCCCGCGGCCAGGGGGATGCGGGTGCGGGGCGCCAGCAGGGCGTAGTCGCGAACGTTGTCCGGCGGAAACGGCTCCTCGATCCAGTAGACGTTGCACTCTTCCAGCCCGGGGGCGAGCCGGAGCATCTGCTGGTAGGTGTACTTGGTGTTGACGTCGACCATGATGTCGACGTGATCGCCGAGTGCCTGGCGAACGTAGCGGACACGCGCCAGGTCGTTCTCTACGCTGTCGCCCAGGCGCAGCTTGAGCGCGGTGAAGCCCTGCTCGACGTAGCCCTGGGCCTCCTCGGCGAGTGACTCCGGCGGCTGGTAGCCGAGGCTGATGCCCCCGGCGTAGGCGCGGATGCGCTTCTTGGTTCCGCCGAGCAGGCGCCAGAGCGGCAGCCCGAGCGCCTTGCCCCGGATGTCCCACAGGGCGATGTCGATACCGCTCATCGCCTTCCACATCGCCCAGCCGGCGTGGTGGGTGCGGCCCTGGCTGAAGTACATCTTGTCCCAGAGGTGCTCGACGGCCAGCGGGTCCTCGCCGACCACGAGCGGGGCCAGGCTGGTGTTCACCAGGTCCGCCACGACCTGCGGCGCCAGGGCGTGGTGGCTCTCGCCGTAGCCGACGATGCCGTCGTCGGTGCGCACCCGCACCACCACGACGTCGCGCTTGACCGCCTTGCCGACGCCCAGGGTGATGCTCCTGCCTCCAAAGTCGTAGGAGAGGGCAACGGCGGACACGTCGCGAATCTTCATGGCGCTCCCTTCTGGCAACGGGCACAATCTGGGCGCTGGACGCCCCGCGGGCCCGGCACGGCGCAGGCTATGGTATCGCCCGGGGCGGGCCGGGCGCGAGGTGGGCGGCCCGGCTATCCTCCATAGCCGGCCGAAGGCAAGCATACCGCGGGGCGGGAGGCGTGCGTGAATCCAGGCGACGACAGCGGCAGCCCGAGCTGGCATTCGGCGGTGTTCTCCGACACTGCGCAGCTCGACAGCTTCCTCAACACGGTCGGGCTGGAGCCGAGCCAGCTCGTGGACGTTCAGTTCGCGCTGGCCAGTGCCAACGTCTGGCGCATCCTGGTCATCTGCCGGCTCAGCGAGGAGCAGGAGGCGCGGCGGCGGCAGTGGCTGGCGGTGGAGGCGGCGCTGCGCGGCCGGAAGCAGGAGCTGCCGACCGGCGGCGGGCACTGAGCGGCTACGGGCTGGCGGCGGAGCCGCACTGGCCGCAGGGGCAGAGCGAGCGGAGCAGGCGGAAGCTGTAGATCCCCGTCGCGTGGCCGTCGGCCCAGGTCGGCTGGAGCGCGTAGCGTCCCACCAGGGCGATGTCCTCCAGCGTTGTCTGCTCCTCGGACAGATCCTCCGGCTGGGTTCCAGCCAGGGCGCCGGGCTGCCCCCACTCGCCGCTGCACCAGGCGCAGGGACAGTGGAAGCGCAGCAGCCGCCAGGGATAGAGGGAGAGGTGGCCGTCCGCCCAGCGGATCGCCATCTGGCGCTCGCCGGCGTCGCGGGTGATCTCGACCGGCTGCGTTGACAGAACCATGCCGGTAGTATAGCCACCGCCGAGGCGCGCGTCGCAGCGAGGCCAGCGGCATGGCATCCCGTTAACATTGCGGAAGCCAATCGGGGCGGTGTGGCCGATGATCCGAGGCGGGCCTCTGCTGCTGCTAGCGCTGCTGCTGGGGCTGCTGCCAGCACCCGTAGCGGCGGCGCCGACGGAGTTCGCCGGGCTCCAGCCGGCGGCGCGGACCGAGCTGGCGGCAGGGTGGCGCCACGCGGCGCTCGATCCGCGCCTCGGAATGTCGGAAGGCTGGCGCGACCCGGCGGCGCTGCGCCTGTCGCGGGCCGGCGTGGACCGGGTGCTGTTCTCCTGGGCGGCGATCGAGCCCGACGGCCCGGCCAGCTTCCAGCCCGATCGCTACTTCCCGCCCGCGCTGCTCCGCGCGGACCGCCAGGGCGGGCGGGACATCGTCGGCCTGATCCAGTTCACCCCCGCCTGGGCTGCGCGCGACCCAAGCCAGGGGGAGCGCTCGGTGCCGATCGGGCTGGGTGACCCCAACGGCCCCTGGGCGCAGTTCGTCTCACGGCTCGCCCGCCACTACCGGGGGCAGGTCAGCGCCTGGATGATCTGGAACGAGATGGATTTCCGCCCGGGCGACAATGGCGCGGGCGGCTCCTGGACCTGGGACGGGACAGATGCGGAGTACTGGCAGCTCTTGAAGGATGCCTACCGCGCCGTCAAGGCGGCGGATCCCGACGCCCAGGTAGTGCTCGGCCCGACCGCGTACTGGGTGGACGTCGTCAATGGCCGCTCGCTGTTTGTCAAGCGGCTGCTGAAGCTGGCGGCGCAGGACCCGGAGGCGGCAGACAACAACTGGTTCTTTGATGCCATCGCGATGAACCTCTACCGCGCCCCGGACGACATCTACCGCGTGTTCTTCGAGCTGCAGGACACGCTCAAGCGCGCGGGGATCGCCAAGCCGCTCTGGGTGACCGAGCTGAACTGCATGCCGTTCGACGATCCGCAGACCCCGAAGCCGGATGACCACCAGCGCTGCACTCTGGAGGAGCAGGCCGCGTTCACCATCCAGGCGTTTGCCATGGCGCTGGCAGCCGGCTGGAGCCGGGCGCTGTGGTACCAGCTCACCGATAATCACATCTGGCGCGAGCAGGAGGTGTGGGGGCTGGAGCATGACGACGGCAGCCCTCGCCCGGCGTTCCAGGCGTATCAGACCGCCAGCACCTACCTGACGCACGGCGACCGCTACACCTTCGCGCCGCTGAAACGCTCCACCCGCCCCTGGGGCGTGCCCTGGCCGGACAACCCGGGCTCGTACTATCCCAACTGGCTGGTCTACCAGGTGGTGGTCGATCGCGGCTCGGAGCGCGTCAGCGTGCTCTGGAACGCCTCCGGCAAGCCGCTGCAGGCTCGCATTCCCAAGCAGGGCGAGGCGGCGCTGCTGGTGGACAAGCTCGGCCGACAGCAGCCGCTGGAGGAGACGGCTGGCTGGTACGTGGTGGACCTTGCACCGGCCACCGCGGTGGGCCCCACCGACCCGCCCGGCTACTACTACGTGGGTGGCGACCCGCTGCTGATCGTCCAGGAAGGCGTCCCCAGCGGCACCCCGGTTGTTCAGCCCGTCCTCGGCGCTCCGCGCTAGTCCCCCGTACGCCCGCGGTATGGCGCTTGCACGCCCTCGGGGCGATGGGCGCTCGCGCCCACAAGGAGCAGGGACATGAGCACGAACACGGGTGGCACGATGCCCGGGGCGACGAGCGGGCAGGGCGGCAGCGCGGTCGAGCGGGAGCCCCAGCGTGGCCCGGCGATCGACCAGGTACAGGAGCAAGGGCGCGACGATCGCAACCTCGCTCACGACCGGCGGCTGGAGGAGGTCGACCAGCAGCCGAGCTCTGGCCACGAGCCTGACCTTCGCCGGACCGACCCGAGCGCCAGCACCGGGGCCGGGGCAGTGCCGGGCACGGGGCCGGCGACGGACATCGGCCTCAGCGGCGGGGCGGCGCCGCCGCCCGCGGGGTCGGACCTGGACGTCGAGACCTACGGCCGGGCCGCGCCCCCGCTCGGCCCGAGCGACGAGGCGGCGCTGGGAGACCCTGCACGGGAGGAGTAGCCGGAGCACCGCGCCCCAGGTCGTCCCGGCGTGCCCGCGCTCAGGCGCGGGGCGCCGCCAGTTCCAGCGTATCCAGGAAGCCACCGACGAGCTGGTTGAAGCCGGCTGGGTTCTCCAGGTTGGACAGGTGGCCGGCCTCGGGCAGGGTGACGCGGCGGGCGCCAGGGATGCGCTCCGCGGCCAGGTCGGCCACGCGCTGGAAGTCGAGCGGGTCGTACTCCGCGGCCAGCGCCAGGGTGGGGGCGGCGATCTCGCCCAGCCGGGAGAGATGGTCGGGCTCGCGGCCGCCCTTGATCCACATCTGGCCGGAGAACGCCTGCACCATCGCCTCGATCCGTGGCCGCAGCCGCGGGTCGGCCAGCGCCCGAGCCATCGGCGGAGCGGCGGTCAGCCAGACCTGCCGCGCGGCCTCCACCCCCTGGGCGCGGGCCACTTTCCAGAAGGGCGGATCGCTGAGCGGGGTCTGGAACTCGTAGCCGGCGATGTAGGGGTCGGCCAGCACCAGCGAGCGCACCCGGGCCGGGCGGCGGAGCGCCAGCGCCACCGCGATCGCCGCACCCCGCGACAGCCCCACCAGGTGCGCCCACGGCTGGCCCAGGTAGTCGAGCAACGCCTCCAGGTCGGCCGCATCCGGCTCCACCCCGTAGGTCTCCGGGCTTTCGCTGCGGCCGTGGCCGCGCTGATCGTAGGTGATGACGGTGTAGCGGTCGCGGAAAGCGGGCACCTGATCGTCCCACTCGCGGTGGTCCAGCGTCATCGCATGCAGGAAGACTAGCGCCGGCCCCTGGCCGTGCGTCTCGTAGTACAGCCGCACCCCGTTCAGCGTCGCTTCCGGCATGTTCACCCTGCCGAGCGCTGATCGCGCTGCTGTGCGACACTATAGCGGCGGAACTGCCAGCGAGGAGAGAGCAATGGCGCACGAGCAGGGTGTAGCAGGCGAGCTGCGGGTGATCCACCCGGAGCAGCGCCAGGTGGAGGGGCGCCACCAGACAGCAGGGATGCTGCGCACCGCGGCGATCGCCAACGTGACGACGGGTTCGCAGCACATCTGGATGGGCTACGTCACCCTCCCGCCGGGCTCCATCTCCGGGGTGCACCACCATGCCAATTGCGAGACGGGTATCTACCTGCTGCGCGGCCGGGCCCGGTTCGACTTTGGTCCCCGGCTGGAGCGCTCGGTCGAGGCCGGTCCGGGCGACTTCGTCTGGGTGCCGCCCTTCGTGATCCACCGCGAGAGCAATCTGAGCCAGGAGGAGCCGATCGAGATGATCCTGGCCCGCTCTTCGCAGGAGACGCTCGTCGTCAACGTCGACTGGCCGCCGGCGGAATGACGCGCCCCAGGGGAGGACGGGCATGAGTGGCAATCCCCGGCCAGGAGCCTGGCTGGATCAGCTCCCCGGAGCGCGGCGCAGTGGACGAGAACCACGCTGGCGGACACGAGTAGCGCGCGGCGCGAGCGCTCGCGCCGGAGCCGTCCACGCGGCCAGCGCGCGAGTTGGAGCACTGGCGGTCGCGGTGCCAATGGCCTGCTCACCTTCGGCGAGGAGCCAGACTGGCGCGGCTCCCTGCTGCCACGGCTGATGACGCTGCTCGGGTTCTGGCCGGGGCTGATCGGCCACGGAGCGATCTGGGGACTATGGCACGCCCCGCTTATCCTCCTGCTCGGCTGCGACTACCCCGGACACCCGCTGCTCAGGGTGCCGCTGTTCGTCGTCACCGCGACGCTGCTTGGCATCGCCGCGTTCTGGCACAGCGGCGCGCTCTCCCGTGCAGTGCGGGTGCCGGCCGAGGGCGCGCCGCCCTTGACGCTGCGCAAACCCGGCGCGTAGCCTCGGGGCATGGCACGGGCAATCTCTACCATCTTTCTGGACGTAGGCGCGACGCTGGTTGACCCGCACCCGAGCTTTCACGACGTCGTCGCCCGCATCTGCACTGCGCATGGCTTCCCGGTGACGGCGGCCGACGTTGAGCGCGCCGAGCCGCAGGTGTGGAAGCGGCTTCGCGAGCGGGAGGCGCGCGGCGAGCGCTATCCGCTGACCCGGGCGGAGGCGGAGCGCTTCTGGCTGGACATCTACCACTGGTTCCTGCAGGCGCTCGGCGCCCCGGAGCCCGGCGAGCTCCCCTGGCGCCTGTACGAGGAGTTCCTCAAGCTGGAGACCTGGAAATTGTACCCGGACGCACTGCCCACGCTGCACGCGCTGCGGGAGCAGGGCTATCGGCTGGCGGTGGTCTCCAACTGGGAGGACTGGCTGGAGGACCTGCTCATCAGTCTGGAGGTCTCCACCCTGATCGAGTTCGCGGTGGTGTCCGGAGTGGAGCTGGTCGCGAAGCCAGATCGGCGCATCTACGAGCGGGCGCTGGAGCGGGCCAGGGTGCCAGCACGCGAGGTCGCTCACGTGGGCGATAGCATCGAGAACGACATCTTGCCGGCGACCGAGGTCGGGATCACCGCGGTGCTACTGGATCGCCGGGGCCGCCTGGCGGGCCGCTACGAGCCGCGCATCACCACGCTGACCGAGCTGCCAGACCTGCTGCGGTCCTGGGACGCGGCTCCGAGGCCCCGCATTCCGCGTCCCGGCCTCCCAGCCGCCCGGCCGGAGCCGACCGGCTCGTGAGCCACGACTCGGAGCCGGCCGCGCCACGGTTTGAAGCGGAGCCGCCGCCTGCGGCTGCACGGGCTGGGACGTGGGGCGACGCGGGGGACTCCGAGCTCGGGGCGCTCTCTATCGCCTCCGCCGCCACGATCATCCTGCTCGGCAACGTCACCAGCCGGCTGCTCGGGCTGGTGCGCGAGCAGGTGATGGCCTGGCTGTTCGGCGCCACGGGCGGCACGGACGCCTTCGTCGTCGCCGCCGCGGTACCGACGATGGTGTACGACCTGCTGGTGGGCGGGGCGATCACCGCGGCGCTGGTGCCGGTGTTCGTCGACTACGCCGCGCCGGAGCAGGCGGCGCGGCTCTGGCGCGTGGTGAGCGTAGTGTTCAACCTGACCGCACTCGCGCTCGGGGCGGTCGTGCTGATCCTGATCGCGCTCGCCCCCTGGGTCATCCAGGTGCTCGGCGCCGGGTTCGCGCCGGGGCAGCAGGCGCAAACGGTGCTCATGACCCGGGTGCTGCTGCTGGCGGTGGTGCTGCAGGGGCTGGCCGGGGTGGCGATGGCGGTGCTGTACGCCCGGCAGCGGTTTGCGCTCCCGGCGTTCGCGGTGGCGGTTTACAACGGCGGGATCATCGTCGGGGCGCTGGCGCTGCACCAGTGGCTCGGCGTCACCTCGCTGGTGGTTGGGGTGCTGCTGGGCGCGTTCGGGCAGCTCGCTCTGCAGGCGCCGGGGCTGCGGGGGATGGTGTACCGGCCGGTGCTCGACCTGCACCTGCCGGAGATCCGCGCCATCATCCGGCTGTACGCCCCGGTTGCAGCCGGCATGGTAGTGACGATCGCCGGGATCGTGATCGACCGCAATCTCGCCTCACACCTGGAGCCGGGCAGCATCACCGTGATGGGCTACGCCACCCGGCTGATCCAGTTCCCGCTCGGCCTGGTCGCCACCGCGGTCGGCTACGCCGTGCTGCCCACCCTGGCCCGCTACGCCAGCGAGGAGCGCGAGGGGCGGCCAGGGAGCAGCCAGGGTTATCGGAGCACGCTGCTGCTGGGGGTGCGGCTGGTGCTGCTGCTGATGCTGCCGGCGATGGTCGGGCTGATCGTGCTACGGGAGCCGCTGATCCGGCTGCTGTTCGAGCGTGGCGCCTTCAACCCGGCCGACACCGCGCGCACCGCGGCAACGTTCCTCGCCTATGCCCCGCAGCTCCCCTTCACCGCGCTCGACCAGCTCCTGATCTTCGCCTTCTACGCCCGCAAGGACACGCGCACCCCGGTGCTGATCGGGGTGCTGGGCGTGGGAGTGTACCTGGCGACGGCGCTGGCGCTGCTCGGGCCCTGGCGGGTGGTGGGATTGGCAACGGCGAACGCGGTGCAGAACAGCGTCCACGGCATCGTCCTGTTCGCCCTGCTCCAGAGGCGCATCGGCGGGCTGGTCAACCCGGCGCTGGCCAGCTTCGTCGGCCGGGCGCTGGCAGCGGCGCTGGGCATGGGCGGCGCGCTCGTGCTCGCGCACGGAGCCTGGGCGCGGCTCCTGCCCGCGGGCGGGACGCTGGCGCTCGGGCTGGAGCTGGTCGTCCTGCTCGGGCTCGGCGCGGCGGTGTATCTGGCGCTGGCGGAGACGTTCGGGTTACGCGAAAGTCGTATGCTGTGGCGGCTGGCGCGCGCTCGGCTGTCGCGTCCGCGTGGGCACGTCGAGGAGGGACCGCATGCCGTGCCCGGCATTCCTGAAGCGTAGCCTGCCGCTGCTCCCGCTGCTCCTGCTGGCGGTGGCGCCGCTCGCCACGCTCGCCCAGGAGGTCCCGGTGCAGCGGAACCGGCTCACCGACACCTACAACGTCGGGCTGCGGATCGGGCCGGCGGTGCGGCTGCTCCCGGGTCCGGAAGGGGCGCCGCCGCCGCCCGCCGGCACCGAGCTGGCGCTGCCGGGCCCGGATGGCGCCCCGCCGGTGCTCCCGCCCGACGTAGATGCCCAGGGGCGAGCGGTGAACCACCACGTCGACCTGACCGTCTTCGTGGTGAAGACCGGAGCGATTGTCACCAACCCGCCGCCGACGATCGAGCTGGTGCACCTGCCGGACAGCCAGCGCTTCAGCCCCCCACTCATCCCGCTCCAGGGTGGGCCCGCGGGCC
>JAJPGT010000018.1 GCA_021325655.1 Pseudomonadota bacterium | reverse complement strand
CTTGTTCGCCCCCCGCGCCACCCCCACATCCAGCCGACCTTTCGTCATCCAATCCACCAGGGCGATCTCTTCGGCCAGCGCCAGCGGGTGGTGGTAGGGCAGCACCAATACCGTGGTCATGAACCGGATCCGCTGGGTGTGCGCCGCGAAATACGCGACGTATTGCAGGTCGGAAGGATTGCAGATGTAATTGTTGAAATGGTGCTCTGCAAGCGTCACGCCATAGAAGCCCAACTCGTCCGCGAGCTTCACAATCTCAAGATTGTCATCGACCAGCTCTCGATAGTGCCGGCGTACATCGGGGTAGAAGAACGTGCTGCCAACCAGGAACTTCACGATGCCACTCCCGCCTGCTGCAACTCAGTCGCCTCGAACTGACGGGTTACCGCTGGCCAGGGGTCGGTGCAGTCCACCCCATCCTTCAGCACCATGCGGATCGCACCCGGGCGGCGCAGCAGCCCGATGTCTCGCGTGGGATCGCCGTTGACTAGGACGAGATCAGCGCGCTTGCCAACTTCCAGCGTCCCGATCTCCGACGCCAGGCCCATCGCCTCGGCGGCGACGCGAGTCCCGGCTTCCAGGGCCGCGACCGGCGACATCCCGACTTCCACGTAGAGTTCCAGCTCGCGCGCGTTCTCGCCGAACGGGCAGAGCGTGCCGGACGAGTCAGTGCCGAGCGCGATCTTCACTCCCGCTTCATGGGCGCGACGCACCGCGTCGCGGTGAACATCGTGGACGACCTTGATCTTGTCCACCCCCTCCTGGCCCGCGCCGCGCTGCAGGCCCTCGGTGGCGATCCAGGTGGAGATGGCCAGCGTGGGGACGAGGGTGACGCCACGCTTGAGCATCAGCTCGATGCAGGCGTCGTCCAGGTAGATCCCGTGCTCGATCGTGTCCACCCCGGCCAGCAGCGACCGCCTGATCCCCTCGGTGGACTGGGCGTGGGCGGCAACCCGCAGCCCCAGGGCGTGCGCCTCGTCGGTGATAGCGCTGATCTCTTCCACGGTGTAGTTGGGCCAGGTGGGCTTGTCCCCGTGGGACATCACCCCGCCAGAGGCCATGATCTTGATGAAGTCGGCGCCCTCGCGGACCTGGCGCCGTACCGCCTCGCGGCACTCGTCGGGGCCGTCGGCGGTGTCGTCGGGCTCGCGGCGCCAGGTGGGTGGCCAGAACAGGTCCCCGTGCCCGGCGGTCATCGAGATCCACCAGGGAGCGACGAGCAGCCGCGGACCGGGCAGGATCCCCTGATTGATGAAGTCGCGCAGGTGGACCTCGCCGACACCCTTGTTGCCCATGACCCGCAACGTGGTGAAGCCGGCGCTGAGCGCCCGCAGCCCGTTCAAGAGGCCATGGAGCAGCTTTGCCTGCGGCGGGGTGTTGGTGCGGAAGACCGTGTTGTTGATGACCCGGTGGTGCTGGGAGTTCGACGTCAGGTGCGTGTGCAGGTCGCACAACCCTGGGATCGCCACCGTGCCCCTGGCGTCGATGACGCGTGTGTCGGGCGGGATCGAGGCGCCGGCAGATGGGCCGACGTAGGCGAAGCGACCCCCGTGGATGACAATGGTGGCGTCCTCAATGCGACGATCGCCCCGGCCGATCCAGGCGCTCACTCCTGTGAGCGCGAGCCTTGCAGCGGGCAACGGATAATGCCTCCTCCCTAGTGTGGCGGATCCAGCCTAGCAAGAAAGGCGGCTGGGCCTTTCCTACTTCGCGCGGAATATTTCGCCTTCCACTCCCTCTGCCACCGGAGGTCAGGCACGGGTCGGCTCGGTCGCCCCTTTTGCCTGTGCGACCACTGGCGGTACGCGGCGGAGCTCCTCCAGCGGGATGTGGCAGGCGATGGTGTGGCCGGGAGCCGCTTCTACCACCGGCGGTGGCGAGGTGTCGCAGATCGGCCCGAGCTTGCGCGGGCAGCGCTCGGCGAAGCGGCAACCCGGCGTCGGCGATCCGGACGGCGGCGTACCCTCGAGGCGCATCGGCGGCTGCTGCACGGCCGGATCCGGCACGGGAATCGCCGAGAGCAACGCCTCGGTGTACGGGTGATACGGAGGGTTGAAGACCTGCGCGGACGAGCCGAGCTCGACGATCTGGCCAGCGTACATCACTGCGATGCGGTCCGCGAGGTAGCGCACCACACCCAGATCATGGGAGATCAGCAGGTATGCGGTGCCGTGGCGGAGCTGCAGGTCCAGCAACAGGTTCAGTACCGCTGCCTGCACCGAGACATCGAGCGCCGAGACCGGTTCGTCGCACAATACGACTCTCGGGTCCCCCGCGAAAGCGCGCAGGATGGCGACGCGCTGCTTTTCGCCTCCCGACAGCTGCTCTGGATAGCGGTCGAGATACGACTTGTTCAGGTTGACCGCCTGTAGCAGCTCCGCCACGGCCTGGCGCACCTGGGAGGAGCGGATCCGCGTGAACCGCTGCAGCGGACGTCCGACGATCTGCAGCACCGAGTGCCGCGGGTTGAGCGACGAGTCGGGGTTCTGGAAAACCATCTGAAGGACGCGCCGAAGGGAGTCGGGCCGTCGCTCCACGGTTGGAGCCATGGGCCGGCGCTCGAACTCCAGGCGCCCGGCCGAGGGCGCCTGCAACCCGACGATCGTCCGCGCCAGGCTGGTCTTGCCGGAGCCGGATTCCCCCACGATCGCCAGGGTCTCGCCAGGCCTCAGATGCAGCGACACCCCGTCCACCGCGTGCACGGCGTCGCTGCTCCGCCCCAGGAATGGCAGACCGCCCGCAGCGCCGTATCGTTTCACGAGCCCGTCGACGCGCAGCAGCTCGGAGTCGCCAACCTGCGGCACCGCCGCGCTCGCGTTCCCCAGGACCGATGGGCACGGATCGACCTCGGGCCAGAAGAGGCAACGGACCCGGTGCCCGGGGTCCGCGCGCAGCAGTGGGGGACGCTCCTGGCGACAGGCCTCGCGCGCGTACGCGCAGCGCGGTTCGAACAGGCAACCCGGTGGGAGCGCCTCCGGCGGAGGGATGTGCCCCGGTATTTCCTGCAGCCGACCGTCGCGCTTACCGATGTCCAGTCGGGGCAGCGAAGCACGAAGGCCCACGGTATACGGGTGGCGGCTGTTCCCGAAAATGGTCCGGACACTCGCCTCCTCGACCACTTCGCCGGCGTACATGACAGCCACCCGGTCGGCGATGCGGGCTACGACCCCGAGATTGTGGGTGATGTACAGGACCGCCGACCCGAATTCCCGCTTCAGCTCGTTCACGATGTCCAGGATGCGTGCTTCGGTGGTGACATCCAGCGCGGTGGTGGGCTCGTCCATAATGAGCAGGCTCGGGTTGCACGCCAGCGCCATCGCAATCAGCACGCGCTGGCGCTGTCCTCCCGAGATTTCATGTGGGTAGCGCCGCGCGAGCTTCGCGGGCGCCGGCAGGTGCACCCGATCCAGCATCTCCACGGCGTGGGCCCAGGCGGCCGAGCGCGACAGCCGCCGGTGCGCCTGGAAGATCTCCGCGATCTGCTCCCCGATCCGCAGCGACGGGTTCAACGAGGTGTGGGGGTCCTGGTACACCATGGCGATCTGGGCCCCGCGAATCGCGCGAAGCTCCGCCTCGCCCTTGCGTGTGAGGTCTTCCCCCTGGAACAGGATCTGCCCGCCGGTGATGCGGCCGTTCTGAGCCAGGTAGCCCATCACCGCGAACGCCAGGGTGCTCTTGCCCGAGCCGGATTCGCCGACAACGCCTACGGTCTCGCCTACACCGATCTCGAGGTCCACCCCGCGGAGCACCTCGACCCAGCGGCCGCGGGTCTGGTAGGCAACGTGCAGGTCGCGCACGCTCAGGACGGCCGATTCACGCATCAGGCATCCTCAGCCGCTGGGCGAGCACACAGCCCGGCTTCGAAACGCTGCGCGGGGAAGTTCACCACCACACCCAGTGCCGTCCTGCTCGTCGAGCGGCTCCATCTCCCCGGACTGCGGATGTTCCTAACCACAACTCCGAGCGCCTCTGGGCGCCGAGTCCAGAACGCAACCTCCATCTGGCCTGTTCAACTGCCCTACGTGGCAGACGCTCCGGGTGGGTACACGGCCTCAGGCTCGGCGCGCTCTTTCGGGCGCTCGATCAGCTCCAGGGTGGTGCCGAATGGCCCCGCGGTTTCGAAGTAGGCGAAGGCGCCGTCGCCGTGCTTGCCGTAGCCGCGGCCACTCTGGATCATGGGATGGCCAAGCGCCTCCATCTCCGCGGCCGCGGCCGACAGGTCCGGCACGAAGATGCCGAGGTGGTGCACCCCCTCCCCATGCTCGGCCAGGAACTCCTCGTAGATGTTCGGGCCGTCGAGCGACTGGATGACTTCGAGCTGGACGTTGTCGCACATGGCCAGGGCCAGGCGCATCCGATACGCCTGCGAGCGGCCACGATAGGTCATCTCCTTCAGCATCGGCGGGCCGAACGTGTAGACCCGCCACGGGCCGATTCCGAACTGCTCCCAGTAGGCGCGTACCACCGCGTCCAGATCGCGTACCACCAGCGCGATCTGCTCGATCCGCGTGATCGGGAACCGAGTGCGAATCACGGCCATGCCTCTGCCCACTGCCCGAATCACGCCAGCCAGGTGGAGCGGAAGTCGGACCAGCGGATCGGGTGCGGCTCGAAGCCCTTCATGTTGGCGCGTCCCGCGCTGAGGTAGTTCACGAAATAGGGCGTCACGATCGGCCCTTCGTCACGGAAGAGCTTGGCCACGTCAGCGTAGATCGCTTTGCGCCCCTCCACTGACCGCTCCGAGCGGGCCTTGACCAGCAGCTCGTCCAGCTTCTTATTCTCCAGATGCGCCTCGTTCCAGGCACCGCCGCTCTCGTACACCAGCGCCAGCAGCTCGTCCACGTGGGCCCGGCCGTTCCACTGGCCGGTAGTGAGGGGTGCCTTGGTAAAGTCCTGCCCCATGAAGACGTCGAAGGGCGTCTTCCGCAGCTTGATCCGCACGCCTGCCGCCTTCGCCATCTCGGCATAGAGGACGGCAAACTGGTCCAGGCCGGCGATGCCGCTGACGGCCACCAGCTCGAGGTCGATCCCA
The DNA here is from genome assembly GCA_021325655.1 of Pseudomonadota bacterium. GTDB lineage: Bacteria > Chloroflexota > UBA6077 > UBA6077 > JAJPGT01 > JAJPGT01. The sequence continues at coordinate 13,252 of JAJPGT010000018.1, read as the reverse complement.
TTCGGGTAGCCAGCCTCGGCCAGCAGGGCTTTCGATTTTTCCACATCGAAGGGCAGGGGGTCGATCGGGGTGTAGTAGGGACTGACCGGCGGGATCGGCGAGTCGGCCGCGATCACGCCGTGTCCCTGGAGAACCCCCGTCAGCATCCCCTGGCGGTCGACCAGGTGCTTCAAGGCCAGCCGGACCCGGTTGTCCTTGAAGGGCTCCAGGTCGACACGCATGTTGACCTCCTGGAACGCCGGGCTGGGGATCTCGAACACCTGGAACTGCGGATTGCCAGAGAGTGGCGCAAGCACTTCGGGTGATATTTCGTTGAGGTAGTCCAGCGAACCACTGGTCAGACCGGAGATCTGGGAGGACATCTCTGCCACCCCAATGAAGCGCACCTCCTGGAGGTACGGCAGCGGCTGGCCGTCGGCGCCCTGCTCCCAGTAGCCGTCGAACCGCTCCACCGCCACCTGGTCGCCGGGTCGGAACTCCTTGAACTTGAACGGGCCACCGCCCACCGGAGCAGTGCCCAGGGTGTCCAGCTTGTCTCGCGGGACGATGCGCCCCCAGTGGCTTCCCAGTCGTGTCGGGAAGTCCACATAGGCGGTGTTCAGGTGGAAGCGGACCGTCAGCGGGTCGACCTTCTCCACACTGTCTACCAAGGCGAAAACTGACCGAGCCGGGGACGCGGTCTCCGGGTCAGCGATGCGCTTGAATGTCGCCACCACATCGTCAGCATCCAGCTCTCGGCCGTGGTGGAATTTGACCCCCTTGCGCAGCTTGAAGGTCCAGGCCTTGGAATCCTCTGTGCCTTCCCACGACTCGGCCAGCTCCGGCACAGGCTCGAGCTTCTGGTTGGTGCGGACCAGGTTGTTGAACATCGCCTGGCTGATCGACCATTCGTGCTGGCCGGCGGTTTTGTGCGGGTCGATCACGGTCGGCAGAGCGAGAGTTGCCACCCGGAGCGTGCCGCCCCGCTTCGGCGCGCCCGCAGATGGCGCGGCCGCGGGTGTGGAGACGACTGCCGGGGCCTGCGTCGCGGCGGGGGCAGCAGGCGCCTGGGTCGGCGCCGCGGCGGGCGCCGTGGTAGGAGCTCCACCCGGCGCCTGGCCCGCGGGAGTCGGGCCACTCGCTGGCGGCGTCGGCTGCGAACAGGCGACGAGCTGGCTCAGGGCAGCCAGACTGACGCTGGCCATCGCCGCCGCACGGAGGAACTGGCGGCGACTGATCCGCCGAGCCTGACGATCGAGATTCATCGCGAACCCTCCCCTCCCGGTTCGGCCTGTGCGGCCGGCGCGGCGCCCCCGGACCTTCCAGCCCTCAGCGGCATGCGCTTGCGTGGGGAGCCCCGGCCTCTCCTCGGCTACGGGTTTCCCATGCTAGCAGCAGGATGTCTCAGGCACCTTCTCAAAATGGAGCAATTTTTGCCTGCCGGTTCATCGCTTTCGAGAGATGCTGCTCACCGTGTGTCCGTTAGGATGAAGAGGATCTCTGGGACTTCCATCGACTGGAGCACGTGGGGGCAGCGATCAGGGATAGTCATTCCGAGTTGCCAGTACCAGTCCCTGCGCAGGCGGCTGAGCTGTTCTCGAGCCTCGAAGAGATCGCCTGGATGGTCAACTCGTCGCTCGATGCCGAGACCATCCTGTGGTCGATCGTGCGATCTGTCACCCAGCACAGCCCGTGGCGCATGTGCTGGGTGGGACTGGTGGATCTTGAACGCCGCGAGTTCAGCCAGCATGCGGAAGCGGGCTTCTGCCCGCCATTAGCGGACGAGGTTCGCACCTGGCCGTTGGAAAGCAGCGCAACCTTGGCTGCGATAGAGCAGGGCACGCTGCTCTACCTGCCGGATGCGCTCGAGCAGGACACGTTCCCGCTGGTCCGCGAGCACGCCAGGCGCTATGGCTTCCGGTCGGCGCTCATCATTCCCTTACAACTGGGGGAAGCGCGTGGCGCCATGTGGTTTTTCGCTCCGACCGCGGGGACGTTCAGTCGCACCGAAATCGCCTACGCCTCCGCCATCGCGGCACAGGCGACCGTCGCCCTGCGCAACAGCCTCCTCCTGCAGCGCGAACGCGAGCTACGCGCCGCGGAGATCGAGCGGGCCTCCGAGCTCGAACGGGTCAACCAGGTCACTGCCCGCCAGAATAAGCTGCTCGAACGCCTGAACGCCAGCCACGTCCGCCTCATCGAGATGGTGCTTGCCGAACGGGGCTTGGGCAGCCTGGCGGAGGCGGCTGCTCAGTTGCTCGGCAATCCGGTCTTCATCCTGGACCGCTTCCACCGGCTGCTGGCCAGCAGTGAGAGCCGCCCTTTCGACTTGAGTGAGCACGCCGGCGCGGGAGCCCTGTCAGAGCGGCTGCGCAGACTGGAGTACCAGCGCCGAGCCATGTTCTGGAAGACCGGGACGGGCAATCGCATCCTGGCGCCGGTCATGGCCGGGCGGACCGTGCTGGGCTACCTGTGCGTGCAGGAAATCTCTCGCCCGTTCGAGGAACTGGATCTGATGGTCGCGGAGCAGGTGGCGCTGCTCACGGCGCTGGAACTGATGAAAGAGCGCATTCGACTGGACGTCGAGTTACGATTGAAGACGGACTTCGTCGAAGTGCTGCTGGCCGGAGGGAATGGGGACTCCGAAGATCTCCGCCAGCGCGCCGCGCTCCTCGGCCTCGATCTGTCACGTTCCCTGCAAGTCTTGCTGGTCGACATCGACCCGTTCGATGGGGTTGTCGGTCTCCCGGAGAGCCCCCTGTTCGACCTGTCGTCGTCGCTCCAGCAGGTGGTGTCGGAGCGGCTGGAGCGGTGCCGAGCTGGCGCCGTCGCAGTGCCCCAGGGCGGAGGGCGCCTGGTGATCGTGGCCGCCGCGGAGAGCGACGGCGGGGAGACCCTTGCCGCGGAAGTGCGCCAGGCGGTGATCGAAGCAGCGCCGAAGCTACACGGAGCGACGATTTCGGTCAGCGTGGGGCGAGGATATCAAGGGTCGATGGGAGTGCGCCGCTCGTTTCGCGAGGCGAAACGAGCGCTCGAGATTCTCCGCGCCCTCGGTCAGCGCGACACGGTCCTACCCTTCGCGCGCGCCGGAGTCTACGAGATTCTGCTCGACGAAGACCGGGTGGATGACCTGATCGAGTTCGCCCGCCCGCGCTTGACGCGTTTGCTCGACTACGACCAGCGCCGCGGCAGCTCACTGCTCGCCACGCTCGAGGCTTACCTGGCATCGGGATGCGATGTGGCGCAGACAGCCGAGAAGCTCTTCCTCCACGTAACCACGATCCGCTACCGGCTTGGTCGGATCCGGAAGATCATGGGATTGGATCTGGACGATGCTGAGCAACGCCTGAACCTTCACCTGGCCCTGAAGATCTATCGCCTCCACGGCCAACGGTTTAAGGCAGCCGCGACGCGGCTGGATTGAGGAGGCTCTATGCTTCGGTTTCTGATGCGTCGGCTGGCGCTCCTGGTGATCACCCTGTGGCTTACATCCGTGTGCATCTTCGCGGTGACCGCGGTGTTGCCCGGCGACGTGGCGACGATGATCCTGGGGCAGTCGGCCACCCCGCAAGACCTGGCGACCCTGCGACGCCAGATGGGCCTGGACCAGCCGCTGCTCGTGCAGTACTTGCGCTGGTTCGGTGGCGTGCTGCAGGGCGACCTTGGTCACTCGCTGCGGACGGGCGGTTGCGGCGTGCAGTTCTGCACGGAAGGGGTTCGGGTCTCCACACTGCTTGTGCAACGCTCCACCAATTCGGCGCTCCTGGCCGCGGCCGCGCTGCTGATCGGAGTGCCGATCTCGGTCGGGCTCGGCGTGCTCGCCGCCGTCCGACGCGATACCTGGATCGATCGCCTCGTTGCCGTCTTCACTCTGGCCTGGATCTCCATGCCAGAGTTCGTCACCGGTGTGCTTCTCATCATCGTCTTCTCAACCTGGCTGCGCCTCCTCCCGGCCCTGTCGATCGCCAATCCCAATGCCTCAGTGCTTGATTCCCTGCACCTGTTGATTCTGCCGGCGCTCACACTCGCGCTGGTCATGCTGGCGCACACCGCGCGGATGACGCGGGCCAGCATGATCGAAGAGCTCCGCTCCAATTACGTCCGCACCGCGCTGCTCAAGGGGTTGCCACGGCGGACGGTCATTTTCAAGCATGCGCTGCGCAACGCGCTGGTGCCCACCGCCACGGTGATCGCGATGAACATCGGCTGGCTGATGGGCGGATTGATCGTGGTAGAGACGGTGTTCGCCTATCCCGGCCTCGGGCAGCTCGTGACGTTTGCGATCAGCAGCCGCGACGTGCCACTGTTGCAGGGGGTGGCGCTCCTCATCGCCGCCGTGTACTCGCTCTCGAACCTGGCGGCTGACCTAATCTACACCTATCTGAACCCCAAGATCCGCTACGTCTGAAGGGCTCTGGGGGGAACTCATGACTCAGGGAGTAAGCCTCGCGCCCGCCCAACACGGTCGTGTGGGCCAGGCCGCCGCCGTTCGCGCGCACGCGCTGGCGGCCGCGATTCGCTTCCTCCTCCGCATCGCTTCCACGCCCACCGGGGCGATTGGACTGGGGCTCCTCACGCTGCACCTGCTCCTGGTGCTGCTGGGACCGTCGCTCGCGCCGTACGAGCCGACCGCCCTCAATCTGCGGCACACACTCGAAGCTCCCTCGGCCGCCTTTCCAATGGGAACGGACAACAGTGGCCGTGACGTTCTGAGCCGCGTCATGGCGGGTGCACGCAGCATCGTCCTCCTCTCCATCGCTTCGACGGCGTTGGCGATGGTGCTCGGCATCCTGCTCGGCCTGGTCGCCGGGTACCTGGGCGGCTGGAAGGATGAGGTGGTGATGCGCGGGATGGACGTGCTGATGTCCTTCCCAGCCCTGCTGCTGGCGATGCTCGTCCTCACGATGCTGGGGCCGGCCAACGCCAACGTTATTCTGGCGACAGCGCTCGTGTTCACGCCTCGCGTGGCCAGAGTCGTGCGCAGCGTCGTGCTTGAGTTGCGCACCAGGGAGTTCGTCGATGCGGCGCGGCTGCGCGGCGAGTCTACCGTCTTCATCTGGTTACGCGAAATCCTCCCTAACGCGAGCGCGGTGATCCTGGTGGAGACCGGCATTCGGCTCTCATACGCGATCCTGCTGATTGCCTCCCTCGGCTTCCTGGGCCTGGGCGTGCAGCCGCCCACTCCCGACTGGGGCCTGATGGTGTCGGAAGGGCGGCAGTACATCTACCAGGCGTGGTGGATGGTCTTCTTCCCTTCCATCGCGATCGGCTCCCTCGTAATCGCGGTGAGCTTGCTCACCGATCGCCTGGAGCAGGTGCTGAACGCCCAGCGCTCCTTCGAAGGTTCCTGATCCCCACCCCCGGGAACGCCGCCGCGAACCTGCATGGATCGGGGCGTGATAGTGCGGGGCGTGATCGGCGTTTCGGCTGCTCGTGGAAACCGTGTTGGGAAATTCCACATCCCGTAGGAGCATTTCCTGGAGCCGCTCCTGTTAGGCTGAAGCAAGCCGAGTGCCGCGGAGCACGGTGACATTGGCCTGATGCCATCCCTCGGCGGAAACACGAACTTCCTGGAGGACCGAAGTCATGGCCCTGAAATTCGGCGTGGCGTTTCCTTTCTTCTATCCCGACGTCAAGCGACCCTACGGGGAGCTACTCAACGAGTGCATCGAGGTGGCAGTCCGAGCAGACGAACTCGGCTACGAATGCATCATGCTGCCCGAGCACCATTTCACCAACTACATCGCGAATCCCTCCGACCTCATCTTCGCCGCCCGCATCGCCGCGGTTACCAAACGCATCAGGATTCTCACCGGGGTGCTCGTTCTGCCGTATTACCACCCACTGGCGCTGGCCGAGGATATCGCGCTGGTGGACTGGATGACCGAGGGGCGGCTCGACGTCGGCGTCGCGCGGGGGGCTGCCAAGTACGAGTTCGACCGGCTGGGGATCGACTGGAACCAGAACCGGGCGATGTACGAGGAGGCGCTGGACATCCTGGTCAAGACCTGGACCACCGAGGACCTGGAGTACCGCGGGCGCTTCTGGTCGTTCGACTCCACCACCACGCTGCCGCGGCCCTATCAGAAGCCACACCCGCCGCTGTGGATCTCCGGCCAGAGTCTGGAAGGCGTACGGGCGATCGCGGCCAAGGGAGCCAATCTGCTCACCAGCCCCAACTACGGCTGCTTTGCGCCCCACGGCGATGTCGACATCACGCTCGGCGAGTTCCACAAGGCGCTGGCGGAGTACGGCCAGCCGAAGCCCAATATCGGGCTGCTGCGCCGCGTCTACATCGCGGAGACGGAGGAGGAAGCCGAACGCTACGTCGACTACTGCTTCCGCCACTGGACCTACTACATGTCGTTCTTCGACGCGGACCAGCGGCGGCGCTTCCATGAGCGGGTCTACGTGGACGCTCCCGTGCGAGGGGGAGCGATGACTCCCGCGCAGGTGTCGCTCGACCTGTCCAACGTTTACGAGAGGTACGACGATCCGATCATCACCACTCCAGAAAAGGCGATCCGTCGGCTCAAGCACTACGAGAGCCTGGGCGTCACTCATGTGTTGATGCTCACCGCCTTCGGAGTCCCGCATCGCGACGTGCTGCGCTCAATGGAGCTCGTCGCGCGCGAGGTCATGCCGCACTTCCGGGACGATGCTGCCACGGAGCGCCTCGTGGCCGCCGCCGGCGCCACCCGCGGCTGAGTCCCTCGCCAGACCCCCTGGCGGAGTGGGCCGCGACGCCGACGTCGCGGCCCACTCCCATTCCTTGCAGCTCGTACGACCCTACCAGGGCTCGCCGTGCCGAACGATGCGGCCGCTGAATCCCCCAGTCGGGAGGGTTGCCAGGCGCAGCAGGTCGGGGGCGACTTCTTCAGGGTCCCGCACGTCGGGCCACATGGCGACCTCCTCCGGATCGCGCCCCTCGGGCCACATGTCCGACCTCATCACCCCCGGGCTCAGCGCGTTGACCAGGATATCGACGCCACTGCCTGCCAGCTCGCCCGCGAGACTGCGGGTCAGGGAATCCAGGGCGGCTTTGGTCGCGGCGTATACCGCGTAGCCGGGCGCACCGTCGCATGACCAGCCAGAGGTGACGTTGATGATGCGTCCGTAGCCGGCGGATTCCATCGCCGGTAGCACTTCTCGCATGAGATAAAAGGCGCCGCTGACGTTCGTCGCGAACGCGCGGTCCCACTCATCGGGCGTGGTGCGGACGAGCGCGCCGCGGGGAGGGAGAATGGCCGCGCTGTTCACCAGGATATCGATCTGTCCAAAGCGTTTCAGACCTCTGGCAACGGCGTCCTGCACGGACCTGAAATCGCCAATGTCGCAGGCGATCGTGAGGAGTCGATCGGCAGGCGCCACGTCCCGGACGGCCTCCTCCAATCTCCCAATCCTGCGCCCAAGCAGGACTAACGCGGCTCCCTCGGCGGCGAACAGGCGCGCGGTAGCGCGTCCAAGGCCACTTCCGGCGCCACTGATGAATGCCACGCGCCCATCGAGCAGCCTGTCCATATCGACCTCGTGACACAGAGGCTTTGCGGCCGGACCTTGCGACTCGCGGGAGGCCGGCACGTTGGGGCAGCCACTTCGAACTGCCGCACAGAATGTAGCGACAACTCAGCCAGGCCGACTTCCGCTCTTATGGTGAACCGTGGCGGGCCAGATTCTCCAGGGCGCGAGAGTTGATCGGACCGGATTCGATGTGCTGAGCACCCAGGACGGAATAGGGCAGTGCCCCGCGCGGGCCAGGGAGGAACGCCACGCAGATCATCCGGCGAGCAGTTCACGCGCAAGCCGGTGAGATTGCTCCGCAACTCCGCTGGCGGGAGCGGGCAAGTCGCCTTGGCAAGCCATCATGGGCGAGGCCCTTCGAGGCCACCCGTGGGTATGCAGCATCATCCCTTCGGGAAGGTCACGCTGGGCACGGAAGGCAGCGCCGCGAGCCAGACCGTACAGGGTTTATCGAACACGACGGCTTCCCGGCGGACGTTTACCACAATCGAAGGAAGCATTCTCGCCTGGCGCCCTCTATAGTCGACGCTCGGGAGGACGCGACCCCATGACGCTTTCCGTGGAACGCGCCAAAGACAACGTGACGATGGAATTCATGGCCAGCTTCGCGGATGCCTGGAATCGGCACGACGCGGACGCGGTTGTCGCCCACATGACCGAGGACTGCATCTATGAGGCATCGAGCGGGCCCGAGCCGTGGGGCGCCCGCTGCATCGGACGGGAGGCGACGCGCGCGGCGGTAGCCGCGACATTCGCCGCGGTGCCGGATATGGCCTTCAGCGAGGTGCGCACCTACCTGTACGGCGAGCGCGGCTTCGCCGAGTGGCGTGTGACGGGCACCCGAGCAGACGGGCGCCGCCTGGATGCGTACGGCTGCGACGCCTTCGAGTTCCGCGACGGCCTGATCGCCGCCAAGCGCTCCTACATCAAGAATCGCACTGCCTGACTCGCCACCATCCCCTCGAGGGACCGTGGCATCGCACACTTCACACCGCTCAGATGAGCGGTGTGAAGTGTGCGATGCTCGATGCCTTGTGCGCGGGTGGACCGTGGGGCGCTCGTGCGACGTCCCGAACGGGTTATCCTTACCGCCACTGCACGCGAGAGACCTCCGCGAGATGGAGTCGAGCATGGAAATTGGGCGGATTGGCATCTGGACCTTCCAGTTCGAACGACAGCCGTGGGCGGCCGTCGCCGAGGCAGCGGCCGAACTCGACGCGCTCGGCTACGGCGCGCTCTGGTTCCCGGAGTCCCGCGGACGTGAGGCGTTCAGCCAGGCGGCGCTGCTGCTCTGCGCAACGCGACGAGTCGTCGTCACGTCCGGCATCGCCAGCATCTACGCTCGCGACGCCGTGGCCATGGCCGCCGGCCAGCGGACGCTGTGCGGGGCGTTCCCGGGGCGTTTCCTGCTCGGGGTCGGTGTGAGCCACCGGCCGACGGTCGAGGGCGTGCGCGGCCACGTCTACCGCCCGCCGCTGGCCACGATGCGCGCCTACCTGGACGCCATGGACGCCGCGCCCTACACGCCGCCGGGCGAGGCCGCTGGGCCGCGCGTGCTGGCTGCGCTCGGCCCGCGAATGCTTGAGCTGTCCCGCGAGCGCGCCGGCGGCGCGCACACGTACTTCGTGCCTGTCGAACACACCCGCCAGGCGCGCGATCCTCGGCAAGGGGCCGTTGCTGGCGGTGGAGCAGGCGCTCGTGCTGGAGCGCGACGAGGGGCAGGCGCGCGCGATCGCCCGTCGCCACATGGCGCCGTATCTTCGGCCGGAGAACTACACCAACAATCTGCGCCGACTAGGGTTTGGCGACGACGGCTTGGCCGATGGCGGCAGCGACCGACTCGTGGACGCGATCGTCGCCTGGGGCACCCTGGACGACGTTGCCACCCGCGTGCGAGCCCACCTGGACGCCGGCGCGGACCACGTCTGTATCCAGGTGCTGCCGGCGGACCCGGCGGGACTGCCGCGCCGCGAGTGGCGCGAGCTGGCGGAGAGGCTGCTCGGCTGAGGGCGGCCACCGACCGGGCCCATCGCCGCGCGCGTTACCCACGGCGCGCACGCGCTGGAGAGCGGCGGTGGCTGCGTGCTTGCGAGCTGAAGGCGGCAAGGTGGGAGGCAGAGAAAACGCCGTTGCGCTCGGGATCACCGAGCGTGCGGTCAGCCGTCGATGAGGCGGACGCGCGCGGGCGGCGGGAGAGGTGTAGGATGCGTCTCCAGAACAAGGTCGTGCTGTTTGCAGGATTCGGCCCTGTCTTCGGCCGTGCAACCGCCATCCTTTTCGCACAAGAAGGGGCAGCAGTGGCGCTCGCCGCCCGCTCGGAGGAGGAAACGGCCCGAGTCGCCGAGTACATTCGCGAAGCCGGGGGGCGCGCAGTGACCTTCCGGGCGGATGTGACTGTGCCGGCTCAGGCACACCGGATCGTGGACGAGACGCTCCACGCGTTTGGTCGATTAGACGTTCTGTTGAACGTCGCCGGGGACTTCTGGTGGCGGGTGTCGGAGTTGGCCAGCATGGATCTCGAGTACTTCGAAAGGGCGTTGGCCAACAACCTGAGGGGGATCGTCCTCTGTTCTCAACGGGCCATCCCCGCGCTGGAGCAATCCGGTGCGGGCGTCATCATCAACTTCGGTTCAGCGTGCAAAACGCGCCTCGATGGGAGCGTGGCGTACAGTACAGCCAAACTCGGTGTGCTAGGACTCACTCAGGCGATGGCTCGTGAACTGCATCCACGCAACATCCGGGTGAACTGCCTCTGCCCCGGCTTCATGCGTGATCCTGCCGCTGTCGCCCCCATCACACCCGCACCCCCAGCGCTGTCGCGGCGAGGCCGCGGCGAAGATGTGGCGTATGCGGCCTTGTACCTGGCCTCTGAAGAATCAGGGTGGGTTACGGGCCAGACGCTGGTGGTGGACGGCGGGGACGATGTCCTCGCTAAGAGCCCGTATGAGCAGTGGTAGCCACAGAGCGGGCTAGCGCCGTACAGGCACGAGGTTGATTCCTTCCTCGAAGTCAACGTCACTCCGATTCCCAAGGAGAGTGGAATGCTGCAGGTCTTTCGCGCCGCGCGGGTGTGGGATGCCACCGGCGGCTCGATGCTCCACGACGCCGCGGTCGTCGTGGAGGAGGGTCGGATCAGCCAGGTAGGCCCGTGGTCCCGGATCACTGTCCCGGAACAGGCCGAAGTTCGCCACTTCCCCGAGCACACGCTGCTACCTGGCTTGATCGACTGCCACGTGCATGTGACGGGGCAATCCTATGGCGTCTCGCCCTTGCCGGTGCCCGAAGCGAAGATGGCGCTCCTGGCAGCGCACGCGCTGGGGCGAGCGCTGCGGGCGGGCGTTACGACTCTGCGCGACCTGGGCAGTACCTTTCAGTGCGTCTTCGCGCTGAAGGATGCCATCGCCGGCGGAATCATTGAGGGGCCACGCTTGCTGGTGGCCGGAGCTGGCATCTGCATGACCGGCGGACATGGGTACAACGGGCTGGCCATCCAGGCGGACGGCGCCGATGCGTGCCGACGCCTGGCGCGGGAGCAGCTCCGCCAAGGAGCGGACGTGATCAAGCTAATGGCGTCTGGGGGAGCCGCGACCCCGCGCGAGCTGCCGCACGAGTCGCAACTCACCGTGGAGGAGATGCGGGCGGCGGTCGAAGAAGCGCACAAGGCCGGCCGGCCGGCGACCGCCCATGCCCTGCCGACCCACTCGATCGTCGAAGCCATCGAAGCGGGGGTGGACAGCATCGAGCACGGTACGCTGTTGGACGATGCGGCGATCGAAGCGATGCTCAAGCACGACGTGACGCTCGTCCCGACACTCAGTATCGCGGACCGAATGATCTCCCATGGCGCGGCAGTGGGCCTGCCTTCCTACACGGTGGATAAGGCGCGCGCATTGCTTCCGGGTCGGGTGGAGCGCGTCGCACAAGCGTACCGCGCGGGGGTACGCATCGCATTCGGCACGGACGCGGGCGCTCCTTTCCATCCGCTGGGCGATGTCGTCCACGAGATGTTGCTCCTGCACGAGGCTGGCCTGACGCCCGAACAGGTCCTGATCTCCGCCACCCGCACCGCCGCTGCGGCCATCCGCCGACAGTCCGAACTGGGGACGCTGGAGCCGGGCAAGATCGCGGACCTGCTGGTGGTGCGCGGCAATCCGCTGCTGGATCTGCGAGCACTGGCGGACCCCGTGCTGGTGGCGAAGGCCGGGCAGATCGTGGAGGGAGCGGCGGTGGAGCCGAACGCGTACCTGGAGCAAATCAAGGCCACGCTGTATGCACACATCTGAGCCGCACCGTGCTCAATGCAGGCACGTGAGCCGGAGTTTGGTCTAGGCCGCCTCGGATGGAGGCTGCCAGGTGTCGAACGTGTCGCCGCTACCCGATGTGTCGTTGGAGTATTAGCCCACGAGGTCAGCTAGGCGGTCGAGTTGGTCCAGCTCCGCGATGCACGGCCACAGGATCATCTCGTCCACCCCGATCTCTGAAAAGGCCCGGAGGGCGTCCCTGACCGCCTTATCCGAGCTGCGGACGGAGGCGGCGATCTCGCCGGCTGCCGGGCCCAGGAAGGCGTAGAAGTGGCGGATGTAGTCGTCGGCGCGCTGGGCGGCGTTCGGCCCAAGGCCGTAGTACATTCCGCTCACGAAGCGCGGCTGGCCCGACCGTCCCTCCTGTTTCCAGAAGTCCATAACCATGGCGTATTGCGCCTGAGTGTCCCTGGGCGTCGCCGGGGCAGCGAGGAAGCCATCGCCCCAGCGGGCCGCCCGGCGCAGCGCCACAGGCCTGTAGCCGCCGATCAGCACCTCCGGCTCCCCCTTGGAAATGGGCGGCCCGACGGGTTCGGAGCCGCCGGGCGGCACCTCGCCGGCCCAGATGCGCCGCATGGTGCGCAGGATGTCGTCCATGCGCTTACCGCGGTCGTGGAACGATGCCCCTACCGCGTTGAAGTCCTCCTTTACTATGCGGCCGCCGACACCAAGACCCAGCGTGAAACGCCCGCCGGACAGCTCGTTCAGGCTGGCCGCTTCCTTCGCCAACAGCACGGCGCTGCGAAGCGGCACAAGCAGGACGCTGGTCATCAGCCGAATGCGGCACGTCGCCCCTGCCGCTGCTGCCAGCGTCACCATCGGCTCATAGTTCGAGTAGATGACCCGGTCGATCAGGCCAAGTGTGGAGAATGGGCCGGCATCCGCCCGGCTCGCCCAGTCCATCACCAGTTCCCCGCTGGCGCCAGGGATCACTGCCGGCAATCCGATCCCAACCTTCATCAGCGCCTCCTTCGCACGAATCTTCAACTGGTTGCCCGTTTGCTCCTGCGCACCCCTTCCTGGCCGTTGTAGGCTGCTGATCACCCCCACTGGATACCGCCTAGCCTGGCCAATATGCGCGCAATTCTCAAAGTCGCTGAGACGATCGGCCGGCAATTCTGGTGTTCTGCGTAGCCAGCACCCCATCCCATCAGGTATGAGTCCCGTCAAGTGGTGTAAAAGGGTGACGTGGTCTTCATCGTCGTAGCCGCCGTCGAGCCTGTGGAAATGTGGGCGGCTCTGCGCTCTGCTCCGCTGCGCTCCGACCCGCCCACATTTCCACAGGCGACCCCGTCAGCTCGCCATCAGCAGCGCCGGCACCAACGCCGGCTTCTCCTCCTCATACAGCTTGACCAGGGACTCGGCGCTGAAGTAGCGGCGGGCAACCTGCCATTCATCGTGCTGCTCGACGAGCACCGCCCCGACCAGACGGACGATCGCCGCGTCATGCG
>JAJPGT010000086.1 GCA_021325655.1 Pseudomonadota bacterium | reverse complement strand
GTGGAGAAGTACGACTGGCGGCGAGGCTATCGCTTCAGCACCTACGCCTACTGGTGGATCCGCCAGGCCGTTACCCGCGCCATCGCCGACCAGGCCCGCACCATCCGGGTGCCGGTCCACATGGTCGAGCTGATCGGCGACGTGCACCGCGCGATGCGGGAGCTACAGCAGGAGCTGGGGCGCGAGGCGAACGCCTACGAGATCGCGGAGCTGCTCGGGACCTCGCCTGATCGCGTGCAGCTGATTATCCGCGCCGCCAAGCAGACGATCTCGCTAGAGAGCCCGGTCGGTGACGACAACGACAATACCGTCGCGGACATGCTCGCCGACCCGCAGGCTCGGCCGCCCCACGAGGCCGCGGCCGAAGCGCTGCTGCGCGACCAGGTGGCCGATGCGCTCGCCTCGCTCACCGCCCGCGAGCGGCAGGTGCTGCGGCTCCGGTTCGGCCTGGCCGATGACCGTGAGCGCACGCTGGGTGAGATCGGGCTAGAGCTTGGCTTGAGCCGCGAGCGGGTTCGACAGATCGAGGCAGAGGCGTTCGCCAAGCTCCGGCAGCCGGGCTTGCAGCTTCGGCTGCGCGATTACCTGGACTGAGGCTGGCGCAGACGCCTTGACGCTGTCTGACGCTCCACCCTAGACTTTTTCAGGCCCTCGAGAAAGGCGCATCTTTCGCTGTGGCTTCCTCCAGCAAGAAGCGCCTCGACGTGCTCTTGGTGGAGCGGGGGCTGGCCGGCAGCCGCGCGAAGGCGCAGGCACTGATCCTTGCCGGCCGGGTGCGGGTGCCGGGCCATCCCACACTCAAGCCGGGGAGCACGTTCGAGCCGGATGTGGAGCTGCACGTGCGCGAAGCGCCCGCGTATGCCAGCCGCGGGGGCCTGAAGCTCGCCGAGGCGCTGGACGTCTTCCAGATCGACGTTGCTGGCAAGGTCGCGCTGGACGTTGGAGCCTCCACCGGTGGCTTCACCGACGTGCTCCTCCAGCGCGGTGCGACGCGGGTCTACGCGGTAGACGTTGGCTACGGCCAGCTCGATTACCGCTTGCGCGTCGATCCGCGCGTGGTCGTCATGGAACGTACGAATATTCGCCTGCTCAACACGCTGCCGGAGCGGCCGATGATCTGCACCATCGATGTGTCGTTCATCTCGCTCCGCCTGGTGCTGCCCGCCGTCGCGCAGCTTATCGACCCCGTGGCGGACACCATCGCGCTCGTCAAGCCCCAGTTCGAGGCTGGCCGGCATCTGGTCGGCCGCGGGGTCGTCCGCTCGCCCGGGGTCTGGCGCCAGGTGCTGGTCGGGCTGGCGAGCTGGCTGCGTGGGCATGATTGGCGGCTGGTTGGGCTGATCGCCTCGCCTGTCACCGGGGCGGCGGGCAACGTCGAATTCCTCGCCCATCTGCGCCGAGGGGCCGGCGAGGCCTCGGTCGATGCGCTGGTTGAGCCCGCTCTCGCACAAGCGCAGGCGTTGGCAGCACGGTGAGGGAGAGCTTCGCGCTCATCTTCCAGCCGTTCCGGCCGGAGACGCGAGCCGCTGCCGAACGCTGCCAGGAGCTGTTGGCGCAGTGGGGTATCTTCGCTGAGCTGCTAGCCGCCTCGGACCTGCCCAGGCGCAGTCCGTTGGGCTTCGTTCTCGCCCTCACCTTCGGCGGCGACGGCACCGCGCTGCGCGCGGCCGCGTGGCTGGTCGGAACCGGCATCCCGATCGTCCCGATCAAAATGGGCAAGCTCAGCTTCCTGGCCGAGCTGAGCCCCGAGGATCTCCCCAGGGCGCTGGCGCCGCTCGTTGAGCGGCAGTATCGCCTGGACGAGCGCGTCATGCTGCGGGCCTGCCACGGGACGACCGAGGTGGTGGGGCTGAACGACGTCGTCGTCGGGCGAGGCGCCGCCTCC
Organism: Pseudomonadota bacterium; assembly: GCA_021325655.1. Classification (GTDB taxonomy): domain Bacteria; phylum Chloroflexota; class UBA6077; order UBA6077; family JAJPGT01; genus JAJPGT01. The sequence goes on along the minus strand of JAJPGT010000086.1, from coordinate 50,474 downwards.
CGCGCGGTCCGGCTGGACGTCTTTGTGGACCGGGCGCTGCTCGCCCGCTACACCAGCGACGGGATCGTCGTTTCGACGCCGACCGGCTCCACCGCGTACGCCCTGGCCGCGGGCGGACCGGTCTTGGCGCCCTCGCTGCGCGCAATGCTGCTCGTCCCGATCGCGCCGCATCTGACGCAGCTTCGCGCGCTCGTGGTCCCGGGCGAGGCGCGGATCGAGATCGTGGTGCACACCGTGCAACCTGCTATCCTCACCGTTGACGGGCACCTGGACCTGCCTGTCGCCGATGGCGAGCGGGTCTGCATCGAGCTGGCAGCGGAGACGACCCGCTTCGCGCGCCTTGGCACGGAGGCTGACTTCTACCGGCTGCTGGAAGCGCGGCTCACGCGTCGGGAGTAGCGCATGCTCCTGTCCCTGACGATCCGCGACTTCGCCATCGTCGAGCGTCTCACCGTCGAGTGGCAGCCCGGGCTGACCGCGCTCACGGGCGAGACGGGCGCGGGCAAGTCCATCCTCATTGACGCGGTCAGCGCGCTGCTGGGCGACAAGGCCGGCCCGACCGACGTCCGGGCCGGGGCGAGCCGCGCCTACCTGGAAGCGGTCTTCTCGGTGGAGCCGGACGCTCCGGACTCCGAGGCGTTGAGAGAGGTGCTCGACGAGCTGGGCCTGGAACTCGAGGATGGGCTGCTGATCGTCTCGCGCGAGATCGCCGGGGCCGGCAGTTCTCGCAGCATCGCCCGGATCAACGGCCGGGCGGTGCCGCTGGCCGCGCTCGCCCGGATCGGCCAGATGCTGGTAGACATCCACGGCCAGAGCCAGCACCTGTCATTGCTGCGCCCGCGTGACCAGCTCGACCAGCTCGACCGCTTCGCCGGGCTGAGTCCCGAGCGGCGGCGGATGGCAGCGCTCGCCCGCGAGCTGCGCGCGGCGCGCGAGGAGATCGAGGCACTGCTAGCGGAGCAGCGCGCCGCGCTGCGGGAGCAGGACCTGCTGCGCTTCCAGATCGAGGAGATCAGCGCCGCCGATCCGCGGCCCGAGGAGGAGGCGGAGCTACAGGCCCGCCGTACCCGGCTGCGCAACCTGGAGCGGCTCCGCAACGCCGTGTTCGGCGCCTACCGGGCCACCGCAGGCGGCGACGAGGCGCCCGGCGGCCTGGACCGAGTGGGCGAGGCGCTGGCGCTGGTGCAGGATGCCGCCCGCTTCGACGCCTCGCTGAGCCCGCACGTCGAACGACTGCTCGAGGCGACGACCGCACTGGAGGACGTCGAGCGCGGCCTCCGCCGCTACCTGGACGATCTGGATGCCGACCCCTCGCAGCTTGAAGCGATCGAAGAGCGCGTCCACGTCCTGGCCGGGCTAAAGCGTAAGTACGGGCCGACGCTGGACGACGTTCTCGCCTATCTCGCGGAGGCGCGGCGGCGGCTGGCGAGCATCGAGCACGGCGACGAGCGCCTGGCCGAGCTGCGCGAGCGGGAGCAGGCGCTCGCGGCCGAGGCGGCCGAGCTGGCGACCGTACTCGCCACCCGGCGCCGTGCAGCGGCGGCGGAGTTGGAGCGGCGGGTCGAGGCGGAGCTCGGTGATCTGGGTATGGCAGGAGCGCGCTTCCGGGTCAGCTTCTCTACCGCCGAGGCGGCCGACGGGCTGCCGGTGGCGCTCCCAGGGCGTGAGCCGACTCCGCTCCGCTTCGACGCCACCGGCGTCGACCGGGTCGAGTTCCTGCTGGCGGCGAATCCGGCTGAGGGGCCGCGTCCGCTGGGTCAGGTGGCCAGCGGCGGGGAGCTAGCGCGGGTGTCGCTGGCGATCAAGACGGTGCTGAGTAGCGGCGACCAACGCGGGACGCTGATCTTCGACGAGGTGGATGTGGGAGTGGGCGGCCGCAAAGCGGGGGTAGTCGGGCAGAAGCTCTGGGAGCTGTCGAGGACGCACCAGGTGCTATGCGTCACCCACTTGCCCCAGGTAGCGGCCTTCGCCGACCAGCACCTGCTGGTCTCTAAGCAGCAACGCGGCGGCCGCAACCAGACCCAGGTGCAGCCGCTGGAGGGCGAGGAGCGGATCGCGGAGCTGGCAGCGATGCTCGCCGGCCCACAGCCGAGTCTGTCAGCGCTGGCGAGCGCTCGCGAACTGATCGACCGCGCCGCGGCGCTGAAGCGCGGGCAGGCGGCCGCAGCCGCGCCCTCGCCTCGCGGCTGAGGCGCCTGGCTACCCCTGCCTGGCCAGCGTCTGGAGCGTCGCGCGCGCTTGGGGTGCGTACAGCGGGGAGAAGAACGGGTTGATCCGGAGCGCCTCCTGGAGCAGCGCCGCCCCGCGCTCGCGGTCACCGAGGCAGACGGCGATCTCGCCGGCGTGGAAGCGCATCAGGGCGTCACGGGTGCCGAGCCGGAGCGCCTGCCGGGCGTAGCTATCCGCCTCCTGGCACTGTCCGTCCTTGTAGAGCGCCCAGCCGAGCGCATCCGCCACCTGAACGCTCTGCCGCTGCGCCCAGACGGTGCGGAGGTGGGCGACCGCGTCCGGCACGTTCAGTCCGTGATCGGCGTCGAACAGCGCCAGCTCCAGGTCCACGTCTACCCCGTTGGCGGCGTAGAGCTGCTCTTCGGCGCGCACGAGCGACTCGTCGCGCGCCGCGGCGTCGACCTTGCCAGCCACCCTCTCCACCTCGGCGAGACGAATGACCAGCTCCGGCAGGGGCATGACCTCCACGGCCTCGCGGTAGAGCTGGATCGCCCGCTCGTAGTCACCCCGCGCGGCGGCAATCCGGGCCAGCCCGCCCTTCGCGTGCACGTAGCCCGGGGAGCGGGCCAGGGCATCCTGGTAGGCGCGCTCCGCCGCGCTGAGCTCGCCGCTGTTGAACAGCAGATGCCCAAGCTGGATCCGGGTCCATTCAGTGCCTTCCGTACCCTGAACCCCGCTCTCCACCGCGAGCTGCATCGCCTGGATAGCGCCGTCGACGTCACCATGCAGCTCGCGCGCGTACGAGACGCGGGCGTAGGAAGCCTGCTCGGGACGCAGGTCGATCATCTGCTGGAGCGCGGCCACCGCGTCGTCGTAGCGGCCGAGCTCGGTGAGGGCGTCGGCCATCACCCCGTAGGCCTCCGCTTTGGATGGGGCGGCGGCAACGGCGCGCTGCCCCCACGTCAGCCCATCCTGGAACTGGTGCCGGGCGAGCGCGAGGGTGCCCAGTCCGATCAGCGTGTCGGCGTCGTTGGGCGCCTGCTGGTACGCCTGCTGGAGCAACGCCTCGGCGCGGGGATAGTAGCTGGGATCCGCGACGTCGCGGACCTTCTGCAGGTAGGCCAGCCCGAGCGCAGTCGCGGCCTGCGTGTCGTCCGGGCGCTGCCGCAGCCGCTCCTGGAGCGTCCCGATCTGCCGATCGAGCTGAGACACGGCGCCGGAGGCCACGTCAGCGCCTGGCAGAGCCGCCGCCGGGACGTGCTGCGGGAACAGCCGCGGCGCCACCGCCGAGCTGGCAAGGTACGCGGCGACAAACAGGATGACGACCAGCGCGACGGCCAGCGCACCGCGGTGCAGTGGCGGGCCGGGGGCGGCGGGGAGGTGGATCACGGCCAGCGCTCCTTGCGGGTAATGGGGAATCCGAGAGTGTCTGAAGGGCCGGGGGAGAGATTAGCGCTCGAGACGCCGTCTCTCCCCCGGCGGCTGGCTAGCTGCTGCTGTAGCCGTCGTGCGGCGTCGACACGTAGGGGAACGTCTGCATGAACGGCAGGTCGTTGGTATCGACCCCGTCGCCGAGGGTGTTGTTCGGGCTGAGGTTGCACAGTCCGAGCAGCCCGGCCAGGAAGTCGCCGTAGCCGCAGGCGGCGGCGCGGAGCTCAATGTCCACGACGTCGTCCTCCAGGCGTCGCCCATTCGGGAACCCGGCCAGGTCGCCGGCGAGCGCGCCCAGCCGATTGCCCTGGCCCACCGCGGCCGACGGTGGAATGGCCATGTTCAGCCGCAGCAGGTCGGCCGGGGTCTTCCCGGTGAAGTTCACCCCGGGGATCCCGGTGAGGAGTACCTCAACCAGGTCGGTGCGCTGCGTGGTCGGGGTGTCCGGCAGCGAGGGGTAGAGCAGGTTGATCAGCCCGGCGATCTCGGGGCTGGTGTAGAACTTCACGAACTGGGCGTCATTCGCCGGCTCCTGCGCGTTCCAGTAGTCCTTCATCCCGAGCGGGATGATGACCTCGTTGATCAGCGGGTTGCCCAGGCGGGAGACCTGGACTGCGTCGCCCTGCAGGGTGGTGGTGCCATCGCCGTTGAGCACGGTGGTCCGGGCCCGGCTGGCGCTGGCGTAGATGCCGATCACCGCACGCGGGTCGGTGGGGCCGGTCGGGGGCTTGTGGTCGCGGGTGAGCTGAGTGATCGGGATCTGCATCGCGATCACATGGGTGTTGTACCCGGCCACGGCATCCACGCCCGGAGCGGTAGGCAGTGGAATGAGGTGCAGGTTGTTGAATGGGCGGAGCCCGAGCAGGTCGAAGATCGACCCCAGATCGACGAAGAACGGGTCATCCCGCTGCCCGGCGAACACCTTGATCCCGTTGTTGAGGGTGTGAACCGCCGCGGCGGCGAGCGAATCGTAATTCGGGGTCGAGCGCGGGCCAATGTTGACGGGCGGGGTAGTCAGGCCGCTCCCCAGGCTGGTCGTGACACCATGCTCGATGCGAGTCACGCTGTAGAACTGGGGCTCGTTCCAGTCCGGGTCATCCAGGGAGTTGATCGTGTTGGTGTTGTACAGGAACGTGTGGTAGTTGCGGACCTTGGTATTGAAGGTGAACCGGTAGGTAATGTCGTCCTGGCCATCGCCGGTGTTGTCGACGTGGATCTCGTACCGCGCCGTTCCGTCGAAGCTGTAGAAGTTCGGCCCGCCGGCCGGGGCTTCGAGGGGGATGTAGTCGGCGATGATGGTGACCGTGTCCGGCTGGTCAGGACTCACGAACGCGTACAGGTCCGTGTTGTCCACCGTCGGATCCTTGCTGATGAGCGGGGCCTCGCGGTGGCTGGACGCCCCGGCGAGTGGCGCCGCCAGGCTTCCTGCGAGCAGACCCGCGGTGACAGCTACCGCGCCGAGCGCGGCGAGAGGTCGCCTCACGGGAGGACTCCTTTCCGTCGTCGCAGCGGAATGACGGCACGTGGCTCGCGTCGGCCGCCGCGCTCCCTTCGCCTGGCCCCGAGCGCTGCATCCCCGGGTCCATCTGTCAGTACGCAGCCTCGCCGGAGGCGGATCACGGATTTCTGGCTGCCCCGAGCCCCGCTCCAACGCGACAGGGCCGCCCAGCCGGGCGGCCCTGTGGGAAGGGTGGGAGGATGGAGCGGGCTAGGACTTATCCTTGCCGTGGAGTTCCCGCCGCGGCACGAACGCTGCCACCTTCGGCTGGAGCCCAGGGAACGGTACCGGCACCCGGTCCGGCCGTCCGCCACGGCCGGTCGCCTGGCCGTTGCGGGTGCTGACGCGATCCGCCTGCTCGATGATCTCCCGGATTTCGTCGCCCTGTAGCTCCTCGCGCTCCAGGAGCGCCTCGGCCACGGCGACCACGGCGTCGTAGTGCTCGTTCAGCAGCGCCTTTACCTGCTTGAACTGCTCTTCCAGCAGATCCTCGATCACCCACTTCTCCTGGCTGTCAGGCTGCAAGTGGCCGAGGGCGGTGGGCTGGTAGAGTGTCCCGTTCATGCCAAGCTGGCGAACGATGAAGTCGGCGATGCGGGTAGCGTTCTGCAGGTCGTGATGCGCCCCCGACATCTCGATCCCGAGGAAGATCTGCTCGGCGGCACGGCTGGCCAGCGAGACCTGGATCTGCGCCAGCAGCTCTTCCTTGGTGGTGGTGTGGCGTTCCTCTAGCGGCTTGGAGCCGACCAGGCCGAGCGCGGAGCCGTGGCGGACGATAGTCGCTTTGGAGACCCGCAGGTGCTCCGGCCAGAGCAGGACCGCCGCGACCGCGTGGCCGGCCTCGTGATAGGCGATGCGGCGCTTCTCCTCCTTGGACATGCTGCGGATTGGCTGCCGCAGGCCCCACTCGTGCGCCTCTACCGCGCGCTGGAAGTCCAGGTAGTTGATCTTCTCCCGGCCCTCCCAGTGTGCCCGCACCACCGCCTCGTTGATCACGAATTTGATCGTGACCGGGGTGTAGCCGATGGTGTCGCCGACCATCCGCTCGATCGGCATATCTTCGTGCTTCACCTTCGCCAGGTAATACTCGATGATCTCCCGTCGACCATCCGCATCCGGATGGTCGACGATGATCTTGCGGTCGAAGCGGCCGGGGCGCAGCAGCGCCGGATCCAGCACCTCGGCGATGTTGGTGGCGGCGATAGTGAGCACCGGGTATTCCTTTGCCCGGCCCGACCGCAGCCCCAGCTTGCGGAGGATGCGGTTCTTGAAGGTATCTCGCGGCAGCGGATCCATCTGGTTCAGCAGCTCGTTGAGCGCGCCGTTGCCGCCGCCGAACATCATTCCCATCGCGCCCATGCCCGGCACTTGCGAGGTGCGCGCCTTGCCGATCGCATCGATCTCGTCGATGAACAGGATGCAGGCGCCGTACTTCCGAGCGAGCTTGCGCGCCTTGTTGTACAGCGTCATCACCCGCAGCATGTCCATACCCCAGAACATACCCATGATGCTCGGGGCCGACATATATCCAAACGGGACACCCGCCTCGGTCGAGATCGCCTGACCCAGATAGGACTTGCCAGTGCCGGGCGGGCCAACGAGCAGCAGGCCGCGGATTGGCTGGCCGCCCATCGCCTCGAAGTTCTTTACGCCCTTGACCAGCGTCGTCACCTGGCGCGCTGCCTCCAAGACCTCCGGGTTGCCCTTGTAGTCCTTGAAGCCCACGCCCGTTTCACCTGGCATCACCCAGTAAATCCTGGGGCGCCCCAGGAACCAGAAGATAGCAACGAACTGGATAATCCCGAACAGGATCGCAAAGAAGAGCTGGAAGATCAGGTACAGCCCCATGAAGATGTAGGGACCCCAGGTCTCCCAGTTCGGGATTACCAGGAACCAGAGCACAAGCCCGATCGCGACCAGAACCAGCAGGAAGCGGAACAGCGCCCCGAGCCGGCTCAGGAAGGAATCGATCTTACGATCGAGCTCGTCGTATTCCCCGATCGGCGCCGCCTGTGTACTCATGCGCTGCTCCTTATTGCACCCTGGCGATCTTGCCGCTCTGATCTATCGTGAATACGTATGGGACGTATTCTACCTGCCCCCCCGATTGCGGCCCGCGCGATGCGACCAGATAGAACTGCATCGAGGTTCCGTCGGGAAGATCCTGCTTGCCAATGTAGGTATACTGCTCCAGCTTGCTGCCAGCCTCGCGGGCCGCGTTCAACTGTGCCTGGAGCGCCTGGAGGCCGCCGAGCGCTTCATAGCGCTTCTTGTTATCGTCGCTGAAGGAATTCCAGATAAGGCTCGCGTCGTAGGTCTGGTTGCCCTTCAAGAAGTCTTCGGCGGCGCTGCTCGAAGAGGCCTTGCCACCCGGCACGTGGAGGGCCAGGCTTGCACCAGCCGCGATCTGGTACACCCCGAAGCCGATGACGGCGAACAGGATCAGGACGAATGCAGCCGTCAGCGCCCGGTTGACAATCAGCGCCCGGATCACCCGATGGAGCACGCGCTTGACAATGCGGCCAATCATTGTGGCCTCCTGCTAGGGCGTCCCCTCGTCAGGGGGCTGGGGCGCAAGCGCTGTGCCAGGTTCGCTCTCCCGCTCGCTGCGTGGCTGGGAGCCTCGCCGAGACTCTCGAGGTCCGGATTGTAGCATAGGGGTATTCGACACTCGGCATTTCTCGCGCTCTGGTCCGCGCAGCCAGCCCAGCGGTACCGGGTTCTGGACCTAGCTCTGCAAGGGAGTACGCAAGCCATCATGCGGAAGATTCGCGTTGGCGTCATCTTCGGAGGCCGTTCCGGCGAGCACGAGGTTTCGCTCGCCTCGGCCCGCTCGATCCTCAGCCACATCGATCGCGAGCGCTACGAGCCGGTGCCGATCGGTATCACCAAGCAGGGACGCTGGATCGTGGGAGGCGATCCGCTGCACGCGCTCGCCTCGGGCACCGCCGAGGCGCTTACCCCCGCGTCGCTGCTGCCGGACCCGAGCACGCGGGGCCTGGTCCGGCTCGACACGTCCGCGGGGCTGGTCGCGCCGCGCACGCTCGAGCCGCTAGACGTGGTGTTCCCGGTACTGCACGGACCCTACGGCGAGGACGGGACGATCCAGGGATTGTTCGAGCTGGCCGGAATCCCCTACGTCGGTTCCGGGGTGCTGGGCTCGGCCGCCGGGATGGACAAGGCGATCATGAAGACGCTGTTCCGCGCCGCCGGCCTGCCGGTGGTCGATTGGCTCCTGCTGCTGCGGCCAGAGCTGGAGCGCGACCCCGAGCCATATCTTTGTCAGATCGAGGCACGCCTTGGCTATCCTTGCTTTGTCAAGCCAGCTAATCTGGGCTCCAGCGTCGGTGTCTCCAAGTGCCGCAACCGCGCCGAACTGGAGCGGGGGCTGCGGGAAGCGGCGCGCTACGATCGCAAGATCATGGCCGAGCGGGCGGTGCAGGCGCGGGAGCTGGAGTGCAGCGTGCTGGGCAACGATGCTCCGATCGCCAGCATCGTCGGCGAGATTCGCCCCCGGCGGGAGTTCTATGACTACCGCGCCAAGTACATCGACGACGATTCAGAGCTGCTCATCCCGGCGGAGATCGACGACGACCTCGCGCAGCGCGTCCGCCAGCTCGCGATCGCCGCGTTCAAGGCGATCGATGCCGCCGGCATGGCCCGGGTCGACTTCTTCCTCGACAGGGAGACGGGCGAGCTGTTCGTCAACGAGATCAACACGATTCCCGGCTTCACCACCATCAGCATGTATCCGAAGCTCTGGGAAGCGAGCGGGATCAGCTACCCGGACCTGATCGATCGTCTGATCCAGCTCGCCCTGGAGCGCCGGGCCGATCGCGACCGCAACGAGACCAGCTACTCGCCCACTCTGGAGGACTGACGCCGAGCCCCAGCGGGGTCGGAGCCGATCGCGCCATCCCCCTGCACCGTGTCACGAGCGGCCCAACCACACCTGTAACAGCATTGAACGGCTGGATGCCTGGACGATGGCATCCAGCCGGGCTATCCTGAAAGCCCGCCTTCTGGTGGGACTCCTCAACGGCGAGGTTCGGGATGACAGCCTGGGCGGCGCATGCGACGGAGAGTGAGACCGCGGCCGGCGCGTGGCGCACGGCGCGAACGACGTACACCCTCGGCGTGGCGCTGCTCCTGGCGGCTCAGGCGGCTGACCTCCTGACGACCTGGCTCGCGCTGAGCGTGTCCGGCTCCCAGGCCGGGGAGCTGAACCCGCTGCTGCGGTTGGTCATGGGCGAGTGGGGCATCGCCGGCGTGGCGGTGCTCAAGTTGCTCGTCGCCCTCGGCCTGCTCCGGCTGGCGCGCTACCTCCACGACCGGGCCGGCTGGCAGGTCGCGATCCGCATGCTGCGCCCGGCAAACGCGGTCACGCTGAGCTTCGCGCTCGCCAACGTGCTACAGACCTACTTCTTCCTGGCCCGCTGACTGGCCAGCGCTCCGGCTCGCTTAGCGTTCCTCTTGCAGCCAGCGGCTCGCCTCCGGCGCGTGGTAGGTGATGATGAAGTCCGCGCCCGCGCGCTTGATGCCGGTCAGCACCTCCAGCACGATGCGGCGCTCGTCGATCCAGCCGTTGCCCGCCGCCGCCTTCACCATGGCGTACTCGCCGCTCACGTTGTAGGCGGCGAGCGGGACGGGGAAGCGGTCGCGCACCCGGCGGATGACGTCCAGGTACGCCAGCGCCGGCTTCACCATTACGATGTCGGCCCCTTCCGCGATGTCCAGTTCGATCTCGCGCAGTGCCTCGCGGGCATTGGCCGGATCCATCTGGTAGCCGCGGCGGTCCCCAAACCGGGGAGCGGACTCGGCCGCTTCGCGGAACGGGCCATAGAAGCCAGAGGCGTACTTGGACGAGTAGGCCATGATCGCCGTGTCTGCGTGCCCGGTGTCATCCAGCGCCTGGCGGATCGCGCCGACGCGGCCGTCCATCATGTCCGACGGGGCAACGAGGTCGGCTCCTGCCTCGACGTGCGAGACGGCCATCCGCGCCAGGAGCTCCAGTGAGGGATCGTTGAGGACCTCGTGGCCGGCGATGATCCCGCAGTGGCCGTGGTCGGTGTACTCACACAGACAGACGTCCGTTACGACCAGCAGCTCCGGGCGGGCGTCCTTGATCGCCCGGATCGCCTGCTGGATCACCCCGTCGGAGGCATAGGCCTCCGAGCCGACGGCGTCCTTGTGCTCGGGAATCCCGAACAGCAGCACCGCAGGGATGCCCGTTCCATCCAGCGCTCTCACCTCGCGGACTGCCTCGTCGACCGAGAGCTGGCAGATGCCCGGCATGGAGGCGACCTCGTGGCGGACGCCCCGCCCGGTGGTGATGAACAACGGGTAGATGAAGTCGCCCGGATCGAGCGTGGTCTCTCGGACGAGCGAGCGCAGCGTCTCGCTGCGGCGGAGCCGGCGGAGCCGGACGGTAGGGAAGGTGCCGCTCCCTGCCGGGACCCGGGGGATAGTGGGGGTGGTGGCAACCGGTGCGAGGGTCGTCATACGGAACTCCCTGTGGTGCAAACACGCTGCGGCGCGGCGGCTACGAGTCGCTCGACGGCTTCGACCAGGCCGTCAACGGTGTGGACGTCGGCAACCGCGTCCACGTGAACGCCCAGCTCGCGGGCGGCCTGGGCTGTTACTGGGCCGATACACACGGTGCGTACGCGGTCGAGCAAGGCCTGCCGCGGCCCCAGCGCCGCGCACAGGTTGCGCACCGTGGAGGAGCTGGCGAAGGTGGCGATGTCGAGCTGGCCCTCTTCCAGCAGCTCAGCCAGCGTCGCCGCGTCTTCCGTCGCTGGCACCGTGTGATACGCGGTGACCTCATCGACCTCGGCGCCAAGCTGGCGCAGCCCCAGGGCCAGGTTGGGATCGGCGATGTCAGCCCGCGGCAGCAGCAGGCGCTGGCCAGCCACCCCGCGCTCGGCGAAGCCGGCGACGATCGCGGCGGTGAGATAGTCCCGCGGAACCCAGTCGGCGCGCAGCCCGCGCGCCGCCAGCGCCGCCGCGGTGGCCGGGCCGATAGCGCACAGCCGAGCGTGATGGAACGCCCGCGCGTCGAGTGCCAGGGCGTCGAGGCGCTGGAACAGCGCGGCCACGCCGTTCGCGCTGGTCAGGATCACCCAGTCATAGCGGGCGAGCTGGGCGATGGCCTGGTCAAGTGGCGCGGGATCCTCCAGCCAGCGGATCTCGATCGCCGGGAACTCGATCGGGATCGCGCCACGCTCGGCCAGTAGCCGCGAGAGATGGCTGGCCTGGTCACGGGCGCGGGTCACCAGCACCCGCAGCCCGGCCAGCGGCCCGCGTCGGAACCAATCGAGCTGTTCGCGCAGCCGGACCACCTCGCCCACCACCAGCACCGCTGGTGGGGCGAGCCCGGCTGCCTGCGCCGCGGCGGCGATCTCGGCCAGCGACGCGGTCACCACCCGCTGCCGGGGTGTGGTGCCCCACTCCACCACCGCCGCCGGATGCTCGGGTGAGCGGCCCTGGCGAACCAGCTCGTTCGCCAGCTCGGCCAGCCGCTCCACCCCCATCAGGATCACCAGGGTATCCGCGGCGTGCGCCAGCCGCGCCCAGTCGACCGCCGAGGCCGGCTTGGTCGGATCCTCGTGGCCGGTAATGATGGCCACCGAGCTGGCGAGCTCGCGGTGCGTCACCGGGATGCCGGCGAAGGCGGGCGCGGCGATCGCCGAGGTCACGCCCGGGACCACCTCGAAGGGAACGCCGGCCGCCGCCAGGGCTAACGCCTCCTCGCCGCCGCGGCCGAACACGAACGGGTCGCCGCCTTTGAGCCGCACCACGCGCTTGCCCTCCAGTCCGGAGCGCACCAACAGCGCGTTGATCGCCTCCTGGCTCATGGCGTGGCGGCCGGCCACCTTGCCGACGAAGATGCGCTCGGCCGAAGCCGGGGCGTGTGCCAGCAACTCCGGCGCGGCGAGCCGGTCGTACACTACCACGTCCGCCTGGGCCAGCAGCTCCGCTCCCCGCAGCGTGAGCAGGCCCGGATGCCCGGGGCCCGCGCCTACCAGCGCCACCATCCCTTTAGCCATGCGCCAGCTCCACCAGCTCCGCCGCGCCGCGCTCGGCCAGGCGCTCCGCCAGGCGGGTTCCCAGCGCCACGCCCTGGTCGGCCGGGCCGTCGGCCGTCTCCACCACCAGGCGGCTGCCGTCCGGCGCACTGAGCACCCCGCGGAGCCAGAGGCGGCCAGTGTCAACCCAGGCGAACGCCGCGACGGGCACCTTGCAGCCGGCGCCTAGCCGCCGCAGCACCGCGCGTTCCGCCAGCACTGCCTGGCGGGTGGGCAGGTGGTCGATCTGCCCGGCCAGCTCGCGCGCCAGCGCGTCGCCGGCCCGGCATTGGACCACCAGCGCGCCCTGTCCGGCCGCCGGGGTCATCACGTCGATGTCGAGCATCTCGTCCACCTCGTCGAGCCGGCCCAGTCGCTCCAGACCGGCCGCCGCCAGGATCAGCCCATCGAACTCGCCGGCGCGCAGCTTGCGGATGCGGGTATCCACGTTCCCGCGCACCCCGACGATCTCCAGATCAGGCCGGCGCGCCAGGAGCTGCGCTGCCCGCCGGGGGCTGCCTGTCGCCACCACCGCGTTCGGTCGCAGCGTGGCGAGCGTCTCCCCGTGCCGGCTAAGCAGCGCGTCGCGCGGGTCGCCCCGCATCGGAAACGCCGCCAGCACCAGGTCCGAGGCCTCGCCCTCCACCGGCAGATCCTTAGCGCTGTGCACCGCCAGGTCGATCCGGCTATCCCGCAGCGCCGCTTCGATCGTTTTCGTAAAGGCGCCGTCGCCCAGCGCCGTGATCGGCGCGTCGCGGAGCTGATCGCCACGGGTGCTGAGCACGAACACCTCGAGCTCGCAGTCCGGGCAGGCGGCGCGGAGCGCCTCCAGCGCCAGGTCTGTCTGCCGGAGTGCCAGCGCCGAGCCCCGGGTTCCCACCCGCAGTACGCGGCTCATCCATGACCTCGAACCGCGCTGCCAGGCGTCGCAGCGCGGCCGGGCCGTGGTCTCTCCCTCACCGCCAGCTCCGGGTAGGCGGGGCGAGGCTTGCGCGGGCTCCGCTCCCTCGTCGCCGCCGCTTGTGGAGGCCTGCCGAGCGCTCTCGCGTCCATCCTTGCTCACCGCTCCGTCTCGTTCCCGGATCTATCGAACTGGCGCAGCTTCGGACGCCGGCTCAGCCGGCGCCGCCAGCCCCAGCCGCTGGGCCAGGAGCGCCTTGGCCCCCGCGCGATCACCGGCCGCCAGCGCTTCCCGCACCTCCGCATCGAGCGCGGCCTGCCAGGCCGCGCCGTCGCTCCCAAGCGCCTCCGGCCGCAGCTCGGCGAGCAGATCGAACAGTGGCAGATGCGTATCGAGCAGCCGCTCTACCTGCTCGCGTAGCCAGCGGGCGAAGGCTGGGCTGCGCCCAGCGGTGGAGATCGCCAGGGCCACGTCTCCCCGCCGCGCGACCGCCGCGTTGGCGAAGTCCGCTCCCAGATCCCCTTCCACCGCGCCGACCAGCACGCCCCGCGCGTGGGCCTCCTCGACCACCGTCGCGTTCACCGCCGCGGCATCCGTCGCAGCGATGGCCAGCCAGGCGTCAGCCAGATCGCCAGGCTGGTAGGCTCGCACCAGCCAGGTCAGCCGCCCCTCCGCGGCGAGCTGGCGAATGGCGCTGCTTGCCCACGGGGCGATCACTGTGACCTGCGCCCCGCACTCCAGCAGCGCGAGGACCTTCCGTGTCGCCACCTGCCCTCCGCCGACCACGGTGCAGCGGCGCTCGGCCAGCCGCAAGAAGACCGGATACAGCGGGGTCACAGCGGCGTCCCGGTGGGCTGTGCGCGGAGCCGGGCGTCGTGTGCGGCAACCATCGCCAGCAGCATCTCGTCCATGAACTCGTTCACCCGGCGGAGCATCTCGGCCAGCTCGCTGCTCTCTGTGGCCTGTACCCGCGCCCACTCAGCCAGCGTCTCCAGGATCGGAGTGCGGAACTGCAGGAAGGCGCGCGTCGCCTCCCTGGCACTCAGGCCAGCGGCGGCCGCCGCCGCCCCGTGCTCCGACGCCACCTCTCGCGCCCGCGCCAGGCTGCGCGCCCGATCGTCCGCGCTGTCTGCCAGCACGTAGGCGCCCAGCAGGTGCAGCATGCTGTTGCCGAGCAGCCGGAACTGGTGGCGCGCCTGGGCGTCGAACGTGTGGAACCAGGCTTCGCCCTCCAGCAGCCGGCGGACCAGCGCCTCGTACTGGCCCGGGCTGGCGAACACGGGCGGGCGCGCTAACCCAGCGCCCGGGCGCTGGCCACGGCCAACCAGGGCGAGCAGCTCGCGCTCATCGTAGCGGCGGTGTCCGCCCGGAGTGACGTACGCCGAAACCTTACCCTCGTCGGTCCACTGGCGCAGCGTGGCCGGGTTGACTCCGAGGATCTCGCAGGCCCGCCCTATCCCCACCCGGCGCACGGCCGGCGTTGCCGCGGTGTTGGAGGAACGCATGCTACCCTGGCCGAGAATCTCGAGAAATCCGCGATTTGCAGAGTATTGTGCAAGATTTACCGTATCCGCGGGCTGCCCGCGCTGTCAAGCGGTGACAACCGAGGGTACGAGCCGCGGCGCGGGAGCCTGTCGGCGTCCCGCCTGGCCCTGGCTCGGGGCTGAGCTCGGACCTGGTTTGATCCGACGCTACTCGGCTGGGCGGGGAGCAGGTTCTGGCGGCCGCGGTTCTTGCGGCGGCCGCGACTCCTGCTGCTGGGGGCGCACGGTGAGTCGCGCGTGGCGGCCGCGGTTACGCGATGGACGCCGCTCGTGCGGCTGCGGCGTGGCCGATGGCGCCGGGGCCGGCTCGCCGGGGACCAGCAGCCGGCGCGCCGCCTCGAGCCCGCCCTCAGCCCGGACCAGCACCAGGGTCATACCGCCGCGCACCTGCTCGGCGCACAGCCCCGCCAGCTCAGGGTCGACCCCGAGGCCGAGCAGGGCCGCCCGCAGGTCGCCTGGCCCACAGCAGGTGCCAGTGAGCGCCGGGGCGACCGGCCCGGCCACCAGTGCCGTGCCAAGGTTCGGGATGGGCGTGGGGCGGGCGGCGACCAGCCAGCCCGGGAGCACGGGCGCCTCGCCTTTCAGGGGCATGAGCAGTCCGATCTCTTCCGGGCGATACGACGTGTGCCGCAGCTCCTCCAGCAGCGGACGCACGTCCACGTCGGGCTCGAAGAGCCCCAGCACAGTTCTGAGCATCTCCATCCTCGTTCTGGTGGCGGATCGAGCGCTGGGCTGAGCGTCCGCCCCGTCTCTCGGTGCGTCTTGCCTGGCAGGGTCGGTTTCTTGACACCCCTCCGGTGCCTGGCTATAGTACGCCGCGCCGCACACCAGCCCGCCCGGCCGCGTTCCTGGCCAGGCTGTCGGCGCGGGGAGGTGCTATGGGCTCCATTGGCGAGACGCTGCGCCAAGCGCGCATCGACAAGGGCGTCAGCCTCGCCGAAGCAGAACGGGCCACCTTCATCCGGCGCCGCTACCTCGAAGCTCTCGAAGCCGACGACTATGCCGCGCTGCCGGCACTAGTGTACACCCGCGGCTTCATTCGCACCTACGCAGAGTACCTCGGCCTGAACCCGCAGGCGATGGTGGATCTGTACCAGCCCCCTCGCACCCGGGAGGTCCCGCCGCGGCTCCGTGCCGCGACCCCGCCCATCGCCCGCCCCCGCGAGCTGCCGGTGCGGGTGCTGCTCACCGTGGGCGGCGCCGTGCTCGCGGTGCTCTTGCTGGTCTACCTCCGCTCTCAATACTATAGCTTTACGGAAAGCCTTCAGCGCGCCGAGGCGACGCAGCTTCCATCGCGGGTGAACCAGCCCACGCTCACGCCGATCGCTCTTGGCGCCGTGCCGCGGACTCCAAGTCCGGAGGCGCTTGCCACGCTGGCAACAGTCGCGCCGCTGCCGACTCCCAGCCCCACGCCCGTTGAGGGTGTCCTGGTCGAGGCGAAGGTGTCGGAGGACACCTGGATCGAGGCCTGGGTGGACGGTCAGCAGCAGCTAGCGGAGACGGTGAAGGCGGGCACGAACAAGTCGTTCCACGGGGCGCAGAGCGTGCGGATGCGGGTGGCCAACGCCGCTGCCGTCTCGGTTGTGGTGAACGGAGACCCTCAGCCGCCGCTGGGCTCGGCTGGCCAGGTGGTCGACGCCACCTGGGGCCGCTAGGCGCTCGGCGCGGAGGAACGACATGGCCCAGGCGAAGCGCTTTCACCTGATCACGCTCGGCTGCTCGAAGAACGTTGTGGACTCCGAGGCGATGGCCTCGCTGCTGGTGCAGGCGGGCTATACCCCGGTCGCTTCGTCCGACCTGGCCGACGTCGTGGTGGTGCACACCTGTGGCTTCATCGAAGCGGCCAAGCAGGAGTCGATCGACGCGATCCTTCAGGTGACGGCCGCCAAGCGCCCCGGCCAGCGGGTGATCGCCGCCGGCTGCCTGGCCGAGCGCTACCCGGACGAGTTGGCAGCGGAGATCCCGGAGCTGGATGGCCTGCTCGGAGCGCGGAACTGGGCCTCGATCGCTGAGGTCGTCGCGCGGCTGTACCAGACCGACGGCGAGCGCCAGCCCGGGTCGTCGCTGGCGCTGATGGAGCTGGCACCGGCTGGCGCGCTGGATCTGGCGATGCCCCCGCGGCGCGCGCAGGGCCCCAGCGCCTACGTGAAGATCTCCGACGGCTGCGATCAGCAGTGCGCCTTCTGCGCCATCCCTCGCATGAAGGGGCTGCACCGGAGCAAGCCGCGGGCGTTAATCTTCAAGGAGGTCGAGGAGCTGCTCCGCCAGGGGGTGCGGGAGATCGTGCTGATCGGGCAGGACACGACCCGCTACGGCCACGACCTGGGCGAGCGCGAGGGCCTGGCGAGCCTCCTCGACGAGCTCTGTACTCGCTTCCCGGAGCTGCCCTGGATCCGGGTGCTGTACGCCTATCCGCGCCACATTACCCAGGCGCTCCTGGACGTCATGCGGGAGCGACCCCAGGTCTGCCGCTACCTGGACGTCCCGCTGCAGCACCTGCACCCGGAGACGCTGCGCCGAATGCGCCGACCCCACCGCGATGTCGAGGAGCTCGTCGGCTGGATTCGCGAGCAGGTGCCGGGGATCGCGATCCGAACTACCTTCATCGTCGGCTTTCCGGGCGAGACCGAGGCCGAGTTCGAGGCCCTGTGCGACGGGGTGCAGCGGCTACAGTTCGACCGGGTGGGTGTCTTTACCTACTCCGATGAGGATGGCACGCCGGCCTTCAGCTTGCCCGGGCGGGTTCCGAGCAGCGTCAAGAAGGCGCGGCGGGCGCGCCTGATGGCGCTCGCGCGCAAGCTCTCGCTGGCCCGCAACCGCCGGCTGGTCGGCCAGGAGCTGGAGGTGCTGATCGAAAGCCGGTCGGCGAGCGAGCACGGGACGGTCTCCATCGGGCGGTCGTACCGCGACGCGCCCGAGGTGGACGGGGTGGTGCTCGTCGACGGCGAGCAGCCGATCGGGATGCTCACCCGGGTGCGCGTGACCCGGGCGCTGGAGTACGACCTGGTCGGCGCGCCACTGGCCCGGCCCGAACTGGTGCCGCTCGACGTGTAGCCGAGATGAGGCGGGCTCCTCAGCGCTGGCGGTAGGCGCGGCCAGGAGCGCCCCGGAGCCCGCATCTGGGCGATCGAGAACGGCCGGGGGATGGAATCCATCCCCTTGTCCGAACGTACCGTCAGTACCGCCTCGTTCGCGGAGCATGGACCCTTCAGCAGTGGCCGATACCTGGATCGGTCCGTCGCTGCACGCAAAGCCGCGCCTTGGCCAGGGGAGAACGAGCCCAGCCATTCGTCCTCGGCCCGTGTCCCGCCAGGTTGGCCGACTGTTCGCTTCTGGTACCACGCGGCCGCGAGAGCGTAGCACCGAGTGGCCGAACTTGGAATAATGACCCTCGAGGCGCGGCCCGATCCGAGGGAAACCAGAACATCTGTGCTATAATATGCGGCGATATCGCGTCGCGGCGAGCGGGGCATGTAGCGCCCGGAGGGAGTGACGAGCGTGGACAAAGACAAGGAAAAGGCCCTGGAGATGGCGGTCGCGCAGATCGAGCGCAGCTTTGGCAAGGGTTCCATCATGAAGCTCGGTGAAGCCGCCGCCAAGGCGCACGTGGACGCGATCTCGACCGGGTCGATCGCGCTCGACCTGGCGCTCGGCGTCGGTGGCATCCCGCGCGGCCGGGTGGTGGAGATCTACGGCCCGGAGTCGTCCGGCAAGACCACCGTGGTGCAACACGTCATCGCCAACGCGCAGCGGGCGGGTGGGGTGGCGGCGCTGATCGACGCCGAGCACGCGCTCGACCCGAGCTACGCCCGCAACTGCGGGGTGAACATCGACGAGCTGTTCGTCTCGCAGCCGGACACCGGCGAGCAGGCGCTGGAGATTGCCGAGGCGCTCGTCCGCAGCGGCGCCGTCGACGTGGTTGCGATCGACTCCGTCGCCGCGCTGGTGCCCCGGGCGGAGCTAGAAGGCGACATGGGCGACAGCCACGTGGGGCTCCAGGCGCGGCTGATGTCGCAAGGGCTGCGCAAGCTGGTGGGCGCCGTGGCGCGCTCGCGTACCGCGCTGATCTTTACCAACCAGCTTCGCGAGAAGATCGGGGTGATGTTCGGCAACCCGGAGACGACGCCCGGCGGCCGGGCGCTCAAGTTCTACGCCTCCATTCGCATGGACATCCGCCGGGTGGAGTCGATCAAGCAGGGCACCGAGGCGATCGGCAACCGGGTGAAGGTGCGTGTTGTCAAGAACAAGGTTGCTCCGCCGTTCCGCCAGGCGGAGTTCGACATCATGTTCAACGAGGGCATCTCCCGCGAGGGCGGGCTGATCGACGTCGGCATCGAGCTCGGCATTGTCCGCAAGAGCGGGTCGTTCTTCTCCTTTGGCGACCAGCGCATCGGCCAGGGCCGCGAGAACGCCAAGGAGTTCCTGCGGAAGAACCCGGAGCTGGCGGACGAGATCGAGCGGCAGATCCGCGAGAAGGCGATGGCGGCGCAGCTCGGCTCGCTCGGTACGGAGTCGGACAACGGCGCGGTCGCCGAGGCCGAGACCGAGGAGCTGCTCTAGCGCATGGCGCTGCGCGGCGAGGGACGCGTGGGGCGGGGTGGAGGTGGCGAGACTGCCACGCCCCGCCCCGTTTCGGGCGTCATCACCGACCTGGCGCCCCAGCAGCGAAGCCGCGACCGGTTCAACGTCTTTCTGGATGGCGCCTATGCCTTCAGCCTGGCGGCCGAGCTGGCCGCGACCCTCACCGTCGGCCGCCCCCTCTCTACCGCCGAGGCGCTCGCGCTCCAGGAGCGCGACCAGTACCACTGCGCCTTTGAGCACGCGCTGCTGTTTCTTGCTTACCGCCCGCGGAGCGAGCGCGAGGTGCGCGACCGCCTGGCCCGCCATGGCTACCCCGCCGGCACCACGGACCAGGTGCTGGTGCGCCTGCGGGAGTTGAAGCTGCTGGACGACGAAGCGTTCGCCCAGTACTGGATCGAGCAGCGGCAGGCCCACGCGCCCCGTGGAGCGTTGCTGCTGCGCCAGGAGCTACTGCGGAAGGGGACGGATCGGGAGGCGGTCGCGACGGCGCTGGACGAGGCGGAGCTGGGGGAAGAGGCCGCCTACCGCGCCGGGGAAAAGAAAGCGCGGCAGCTCCGTGGCTGTGATGAGCGGGAGTTCCAGCGGCGCCTGGGCGCCTACCTCGCCCGCCGCGGCTTCCCCTGGGAGATTGTAACACCTGTGGTGCGACGGCTGTGGCGAGCGTCAGCCGCGGAGAGCTGACCGCCGTGCCGTCCTAATTTCGGGGGCTAGCGCCAAAGCAGGTCTGGCAGCTCCAGCCAGCGCTCCAGCAGGGACGGGCGGGTCGGGGCGAAGCCCTCGGTCGAGAAGTCCATGTCCTGAGTGAAGCTGCCAGCAGTGAGACGGGCGGTGAGCACGACCCGGTAGCTACGGGCAAGCCGCTGCGCCAGTTCGGAAGTTACGGGCTCCGGCGTGGCCACCCCGCCAGCTTCAAGCGTGACGGCGTCTCCCAGGCGCCCTTCCATCCGGCCGATCCAATGGGGCGCCCAGGGCAGCGCGGCGGCCGAGGGGGAAGCCAGCAGGCCCCGGGCGGGGCGGATCGCTCCGCGGCGGGACCTGCTGGTACGGTCGAGGCGGGCAGGGCTAGTACGTCTCCAGGTAGCGCTCCAGCTCCCAGGAGGTGACCTGCTTGCGGTACTCGTCCCACTCCTGGCGCTTGGCCTCCACCAGCCACTCGAAGATGTGCTCGCCCAGCGCCCCGCGCACCACCGGGTCGGCCTCCAGCGCGTCGAGCGCCTCCACCAGCGTCCCCGGTAGGGTGGTGATCCCGCGCTTCTGCATCATCTCGTCGCTGAAGTGGTACAGGTTCTCCTCGACCGGGTCTGGCGGCTCCAGCTCGTTCTCGATACCGTCCAGCCCCGCGGCCAGCATGACTGCGAACGCCAGGTAGGGATTGCAGCTCGGGTCCGGGCAACGCAGCTCCGCCCGCGTGCCTTCCGGTCGGCCGCGGCTGGTCTGGGGGATGCGGATCAGTGCTGAGCGGTTGATCCGCGCCCAGCAGATATACACCGGCGCCTCGTAGCCCGGCACCAGTCGCTTGTACGAGTTCACCAGCGGGGAGAGCACCGCGCTCATCCCTCGTGCGTGCTTCAGCAAGCCAGCGATGTAGTGGCGGGCGATCTTGGACAGGTTGTACTCGTTGCTAGCGTCGTAGAACAGGTTCTTGCCGGTCTTGACATCCGCCAGGCTCTGGTGGGTATGCATCCCTGAGCCGTTGATGCCGAAGAATGGCTTCGGCATGAACGTGGCGTACAAGCCATGCCGCTGCGCGACCGCTTTGAGGGCGACGCGGAACGAGACCGCGTTGTCGGCCGTCTTCAGCGCGTCGGCGTAGCGGAAGTCGATCTCGTGCTGGCCGATCGCCACCTCGTGGTGCAGCGCTTCGACCTCGATCCCGAGTCCCTCGAGCGCGTTCACCATCTCCTTGCGGACGTCCGCCGCCTCGTCGGTAGTCAAATCGAAGTACCCGGCGCGATCGTGCGGGAGTACTTCGATCTTGCCGTTATTGGTCCGCAGCAGGAAGAACTCCAGCTCCGGGCCGGTGTTCATCCGAAAGCCCATCGCCTCTGCCCGCTGCATCTGCCGGCGGAGCACGCCGCGCGGGTCGCCCTGGAACTCCTCACCGTGCGGGGTGTAGACGTCGCAGATGACCCGGGCGGTTGTGTTCTCTCCCCGCTCCCAGGGGACGACCTGGAAGGTGCTCAGGTCGGGCTGCAGGTACATGTCGCTTTCGTGGATGCGGGTGAAGCCTTCGATCGAAGACCCGTCGAACCACAGCCCGTGATCGACGGCATCCTCGAACTTGTGGAATGGGATCGTCACGTTCTTGACAACGCCCAGGATGTCGGTGAACTGCAAGCTGACGTACTTGACCGCTTCTCGCTCCGCCAGCGTCATGACCCGCTCTCGGGTCGACGCGTCCATCATGATGCACTCCTCTCTGATCGAAGTTGGGCCGCCAGGGACTCGCCGCGCGGGGCGTGCTGGGGACGCCAGGCCCGTGCCACGTGCTTCAGCTTGAGCGCGAGCTGAAGCGTCAGGCGCGTCTCGGGGTCGTCCAGGTCGACGCCGAGGATCGCGCGGATCCGCTCCAAACGATACAGCAAGGTGTTCCGATGGAGATGGAGCTGCCGCGCCGCGCGGACATGATTGCTATTAGCGGCAAAGAACGCCTCGAGGGTCGCCTGCAGCTCGGCGTTGTGGCGCCGGTCGTACTCCACCAGCTTCCCCAGGTGATCGTCATAGAAGGTGGCTAGCTCCGGGCTGGACACCAGTTCGCCGAGCAGCCGGTTTGCTCCCAGCTCGCCGTAGGCCGCGGTGCAGTTACCGCCCAGCAGCGTCTGCGCCACCACCAACGCCCGCTCTGCTTCGCGGTACATCCGGGCAAAGCCCCACAGGCCGGGGTGGTGCCGCCCCACCCCGGCCGAGACGCGCGCGCCGTCGCTCAGCAGCAGCACCTCGCGCCGAATCGACTCGGCCACCTGCCGCGCGTCCTCCTCGTCCTGGGGGCTTTCGTGGGGAAGCACGACTACGAGCCGGCCCTCGCGGAACAGCGCGAGCGCGTCTGCGCGGGCGCCCATGGCGGCGAGCCAGCCGCCTTCTCCCAGCCGGGTGGGGAACCGCTGGTCACGCTCCCCATCGGTCCCGTCCGGGTCCGGGGCAAGCACGATCACCCGGTGCGGCCGGCTCAGATCGTGGCCGAGCCAGCGGGCGCGGGCGCGGAACGCCTCCTCCGAGGGGAAGTTGCCGGCCAGCAAATCGTCCAGGAACTCGCCCTGGAGCCGCAGCCGCGCTGCCTCCACCGCGCGCTGCTTGGCGACTTCGAGCACCAGCACCGAGGCAGCCCGTAGGGCGATCCGCTCGTCGTAGTCGGAAAAGGCCGCTTCCGGGCCAACCAGGCACAGGGCGCCGACCGGCGTCCCCTTGAGCACGAGCGGGATCGCCACTGCCACCTGGCGCTCGCCGGCGCCGGCGTCGACCGGGATCGTCCAGACCTGCCGGGGACGGCCGGTGCGATCCCAGCGGCTCAGCAGGTAATCACGTATCCCATGGACGACCCGTGGGACGACCCGGGGATCGAGCCCGGCGCTGTCCGCGGCCTGCAGGTACTCGTCGAGCGCCAGGACCGCCTTGCCGCTCGCGGAGGCGAGCGTTTCCAGCAGCGGCAGCGGGCCACGATCTTCGACCAGGCTGGCGATGAGCCGCTCGTGCACCTCCTCGACCCGCTGGCGAAGCCCCGATTCCCGGTCGACGACCAGCGCCACCACACGGCGTTCCACCTCGGCCAGGTCGGTACCGGAGGGAAGCTGCAGCAAGGGGAGCTGCTGCTGCGCGGCGCTCTCGACCGCCCGGGGTGGGAGCTGGCCGACGCAGCAGAGTGCGCTGGCCCCAGCGGCCACCAGGTCCTGAATCAGCAGGGTCAGGGAGCGGTCGTCTACGGGCTGAGTGGAACGCTCGAGCGACAGCAGCAAGAGCTCGCCTCGCTCCAGCCCGGCCAGCAGGGCCGAACGGCCGCGGATGCTGCGGGCCCAGGTGACGGGGAGGCGAAGCTGCTGCTCCCCGACGATGACGCGGGTGCCAGGCGGGAGCGCGAGTCGCAGGACGTCGGCGACAGTGACCAAGGCGCAACCTCCGGTGCTCTGCACAAGGCAAAGCGTCTGTCTGCCCGCGACCTACCCTCGCGATTGTGCAAACGATATAAGAACGCGTCATCGTATGCAAGGAGGCCGGCGTTTGCGCGGCGTCGTGTGCGAGCCGTAGAATGCGCCTGGCTGACTTGTCCGGCCGCCCTTTAAGTCCGGCCCTGCGAGACCGGGAAGGGAGTGAGCAGATGCCTCGTTGTCTACTGATGTCTGTCCGTCCCGTGTGCGCGGGCGGGCGTTTTTTTTGCCCTGCGCGGGAGGCTGGCCGCTATGGCTGACCAGCCACGCCTCGACCGCGGCCGCGCGGTGCTGATTCTGGATGGCGATGGGGTGCGCCGCGCGATCACCCGCATGGCGCACGAGATCGTCGAGCGCGATGGCGACGTCCAGAACCTGGTGTTCGTCGGCATCCGGCGCCGCGGGGTGCCGCTCGCGCAGCGTCTGGCCCGCGCCATCTTCGAGTTCGAGGAGCGCCGGCCGGCGGTGGGCGAGCTGGACATCACGCTGTACCGCGACGACCTGTTCCGGGCGCGTAACCGGTCGCTCGCCCCGAGCGTGATCCCGCTCGACATCACCGACCGCACGGTCATCCTGGTCGACGACGTCCTGTTCACCGGCCGCACCGTCCGCGCGGCGATGGATGCGCTAATGGACTTTGGGCGGCCGCGGGCGATTCGCCTGCTGGTGCTGGTTGATCGCGGGCATCGCGAGCTGCCGATTCGCCCGGACTATGTTGGGAAGAACCTGCCGACCTCGCGCGACGAGACGGTGGAGGTTCACCTCGCGGAGATCGACGGGGTGGATGAGGTCGTCCTGCGCAAGCCGGCGCCATACGGCAATGGAGGGGAGCGCCAATGATCGACACAAGCATCTCCCAGATCACGCGCGACAGCGCGGCGCTGCCCGAGGCCGCGCCATCCCGGCCGCCCTCCTCCTGGCGGGGTCGGCGGCACGTGCTGGACCTGGACGACTTCGCCCCGGCCGAGATCGAAGCGGTGCTGGCGAACACCGCGGCGATGAAAGAGATCCTGCGTCGGCCGGTCGCTCGGGTGCCGGCTCTGCGGGGCAAGACGGTGGTCAACATGTTCTATGAGGCCAGCACCCGCACGCGGGTCTCGTTCGAGCTGGCGGCGAAGAACCTTGGCGCCGACGTGGTGAGCATTTCGGCCAGCCAGAGCAGTGTGACCAAGGGTGAATCCCTGATCGACACCATTCGCACCCTGCGCGCGCTCGGGGCGGATGTGGTGGTGATGCGCCACTCGGAGGCCGGGGCGCCGTACCTGGTCGCCCGCAGTGTGGACGCCCGGGTCATCAATGCCGGCGATGGCTGGCACGCGCACCCCACCCAGGCACTGCTCGACCTGTTCACCATCCGCGAGCGGCTCGGCCGCGTCGCCGGGCTGAAGGTCGTCATCCTGGGCGACATCCTGCATAGCCGCGTCGCCCGCTCCAACGCCTGGGGGCTGGCGAAGTTGGGGGCGCGGGTGGTGCTCTGCGGCCCGCCCACGCTGCTGCCGCCGGCGAGCCTGCCGCCCCGCGCACAGCTCCCCTGGAGCGTCGAGGTGGAGGTGGACCCCGCCCGGGCGCTGCGCGGAGCAGACGTTGTGATGGTGCTGCGGCTCCAGCGCGAACGGCAGTCCAGTGGACTGCTGCCAAGTCTGCGCGAATACACTCGCACCTACGGGCTGAACGAGGAGCGGCTGGCGCTGGCGAAGCCGGGGGCGCTGATTCTCCACCCGGGCCCGATGAACGAGGGGGTAGAGATCGAGCCTGAGGTCGCCACCTCGGCGCAGTCGGCCATCGAGCAGCAGGTTACCAACGGGGTCGCGGTCCGGATGGCGCTGCTGTACCTGCTGTTCGGCGGGAACCAGGGCCAGGAGGCAGCATGAGACGGACGCGGATCGTTGGCGGCCGGGTGATCGACCCGGCGCGTGGCGTGGATCAGGTGCTGGACGTGGTGGTCGAGGGCGGCCGGGTCGTCGGGATGGCGCAGGAGACGGGCGCCGCCGCCGGCGAGGTGGTGATCGATGCTCGGGGCCTTGTCGTCGCACCCGGCTTCGTCGACCTCCACTGCCACCTGCGCGAGCCGGGCTACGAGCACAAAGAGACGATCGCCACCGGCACAGCCGCGGCGCTCGCCGGCGGCTTCACGACGGTCTGCGCCATGCCCAATACCTTGCCGACGATTGACACCGCCTCGGATGTCGCCTACGTCCAGGACGTCGCACGCCGGCTCGGCCTGGCGCGGGTCCAGGTGATCGGAACGGTCACCAAGGGCCAGCAGGGCCAGGAGCTGAGCGAGATGGCGGACATGGCCCAGGCCGGCGCGGTCGCCTTCTCCGATGACGGCCGGCAGGTGGCGACCAGCCGGCTGATGCGCCACGCGCTCGAATACTCCCTGCTCACCGGGCGGCCCATCGTGGACCACTGTGAAGACGCCGACCTGGCCGCGGGCACGGTGATGAACGAGGGGCCGGTCTCTGCCCGCCTCGGGCTGCCCGGGGTCCCGGCCGAGGCGGAGGAGATCGCGGTGGCGCGTGACCTGGCGCTGGCACGGCTGACCGGCGGGCGGCTGCACGTGGCCCACGTGAGCACGCGCGCCGCGGCGCGGCTGATCGAGCGAGCGAAGGAGGAGGGGATCCGTGTCAGCGCGGAGGTGACCCCGCACCACCTGCTCCTGACGGACGACTGGCTGGCGGGGGCGCACGCTACCCCGCCCTACGATGCCCGCTGCCGGGTGAACCCGCCACTGCGTAGCGCCGAGGACTGCGAGGCGCTCCAGTGGGCGCTCGGAGCGGGTGTGATCGACTGCATCGCCACCGACCATGCCCCGCACGCCCGGGTGGACAAAGAGTGCGAGCTAGGGGCGGCGGCGCCGGGGATCTCCGGGCTGGAGACCGCCTTCGGGCTGCTGATGCGCCTGGTTCACACGGGTCGGATACCCTTAGCAACGCTGATCGCGCGGCTGACGTGCGATCCGGCCCGCGTCTTCGGGCTGGACGCCGGCTCGCTGCGGCCTGGCGCCGCGGCGGACCTGGTGTTGCTGGACCCACTGGCCGAGTGGACGGTCGACGCGGCCCGCTTCCGCTCGAAAGGCAAGAACACCCCGCTCGACGGCGAGCGTCTGCATGGGCGCGTGGTGCTGACGATGGTGAACGGCACGGTAGCCCACCAACTGGAGGCGCAGGTTCATGGCTAACGCGCTGCTCGCCCTGGAGGACGGCTCGGTCTGGCTGGGCGAACCGTTCGGGGCGGACGTCCCGGCGGAGGGCGAGGTCGTCTTCAACACGAGCATGACTGGCTACCAGGAGATCGCCACCGATCCCTCCTACGCCGGGCAGATGGTCGTGCTCACCCACCCGCAGGTAGGCAACTACGGCGTCTCGCCAGAGGCATCGGAGTCCGAGCGCCCCTGGATTCGCGCCTTCATCATTCGCGAGCTGAGCGCGACGTACCACCACTGGGCAGCCCAGGAATCGCTCGATGCCTACCTGCGCCGCCACGGCATTCCCGGCATCGCCGGAGTGGATACGCGGGCGCTGGTGAAGCGCATCCGCGCCCGGGGCGCGCTGCGGGCGGTGCTGCGGCAGAAGCCGGGGCAGTGGACCGCGGCGGAGCAGGCGCGGCTGGTGGAGGCGGCGCGCGCGGTGACGCCGCTGTCCGATCTGCCGCTGGTGGCGGAGACGAGTGGCTACGTGGAGGGCGTGGCCCAGGTGACGAGCCGGGGCGACGGCCCGCGCGTCGTCGTGGTCGACAGCGGCGCCAAGGCGAACATCGTCCGCTCGCTTCGGCGCCGCGGGGCGCAGGTGCTGCTGGTGCCGTGGGACACCACGTTCGAGCAGGTGCGGGCGCTGGCTCCAGATGGGGTGCTGCTGACGAACGGCCCGGGCGACCCGGCCCAGCTTCCGCCACTGGTGAAGCTGGCGCGGGCGCTGCTGGAGCACGCGGTCCCCACGTTTGGCATCTGCCTCGGTCACCAGGTGCTCGGCCAGGCGGCCGGCGCCACCACCAGCCGGCTCCCCTACGGGCACCACGGGGGCAACCACCCGGTGCTGGAGCTCGAGACAGGCAAGGTGACGGTGACGACGCAGAACCACGAGTTCCAGGTCGATCGCTCGCCCGCGCTGGAGGCGAGCGGATTCTGGATCAGCCACGTGAATCTCAACGACGGCTCGGTGGAGGGGCTGGAGCACCGGGAGCTGCCCGCGTTCTCGCTCCAGTACCACCCGGAGGGCTTCCCAGGGCCGCAGGATAGCCAGCCGGTCTTTGACCGCTTTCTCCGCCTGGCGGCGAGCAGGAGCAGGGGAGGCGCATGAGCTCGGTCGAATCTGTTCTGGTCATCGGCTCCGGGCCGATCGTCATCGGCCAGGCGGCGGAGTTCGACTACGCCGGCACCCAGGCGTGCCGGGCGCTGCGCGAGGAGGGCGTCCGCGCCATCCTGGTCAACTCCAATCCGGCCACGATCATGACCGACCCGGAGATCGCCGACGTCGTCTACGTCGAGCCGCTGACGGTCGAGGTGGTCGAGCGGATCATTCGGCGCGAGCGGCCCGAGGGGCTGCTGGCGACGCTCGGCGGGCAGACCGGGCTCAACCTCGCCGTCGCCCTGGCTGAAGCCGGCGTGCTGGACCGCTACGGCGTCCGCCTGCTCGGGACGCCGCTCAGTGCGATTCGCCAGGCCGAGGACCGAGACTTGTTCAAGCGGCTGCTGCGCGCCATCGGCGAGCCGGTTCCGGACAGCACGATCGCCACGAATGTGGAGGACGCGGTCCGCTTCGCGGACCAGATCGGCTATCCGGTGGTGATCCGCCCGGCGTTCACGCTGGGCGGGACCGGGGGCGGATTCGCGACCAACGAGGGCCAGCTCCGGACGGTCGCCGCCTCCGGAATCAGCGCCAGCCCCATCGGCCAGGTGCTGGTCGAGCGCTCGCTGCTCGGCTGGAAGGAGCTGGAGTACGAGGTGATGCGGGATGGCGCGGACACTTGCATCACCGTGTGCAACATGGAGAATGTGGACCCGATGGGGGTTCACACCGGCGACTCCATCGTCGTCGCCCCCAGCCAGACCCTCTCCGACATCGAGTACCAGATGCTGCGCTCCTCGGCGCTGCGGATCATCCGGGCGCTGGGGATCGAGGGCGGCTGCAACATCCAGTTCGCGCTGGACCCGCATTCGCGGCAGTACTACGTCATTGAGGTCAACCCGCGCGTCTCGCGCTCGTCGGCGCTCGCCTCCAAGGCGACGGGCTACCCGATCGCTCGGGTCTCGGCCAAGATCGCGCTCGGCAAGCGGCTGGACGAGATCCAGAACGCGGTGACCGGGCGGACCTGCGCGGCCTACGAGCCGGCGCTGGACTACCTGGTGGTGAAGATTCCGCGCTGGCCGTTCGACAAGTTCACCACCGGCGATCGCACCCTCGGGACCCAGATGAAGGCGACCGGCGAGGTGATGGCGATCGACCGCTGCTTCGAGGCGGCGCTCCAGAAGGCGGTGCGCTCCTTGGAGTTTCGCGGCCGCAGCCTGCTCTGGGAGCCGGCTGAGTGGAGCCAGGGGCCGCGGGACGACGTGCTGGCCGGGCCGCTGGGAGCGCTCATCGACACCCCGAACGACCAGCGGCTCTGGGCGATCATGGCGGCGCTGCGGCGGGGGGTGGACCCGGAGACGATCGCCCGGCGCAGCGGCTGGGACCGCTTCTTCGTCGACAAGCTGGCGAACCTGGTGCAGATGGAGCGGCGGCTGCTGTCCGAGCCGCTCAGCCCGGCGCTGCTACGCCAGGCGAAGCGGCTGGGCTTCTCCGACGTGCAGATCGGGCACCTGGTAGACCGCCTGCCCGAGCAGGTGCGCGAGCAGCGCATCCTGGCCGGCGTCCGGCCGGTCTACAAGATGGTGGATACCTGCGCCGCCGAGTTCGAGGCGCAGACGCCCTACTTCTACAGCACCTACGAGACAGAGAACGAAGCACCGCCGCTGGAGGAGCTCAAGGCGGTCGTGCTCGGCTCCGGGCCGATCCGAATCGGCCAGGGCATCGAGTTCGACTACTGCTCCGTGCACGCGGCCAAGTCGCTGCGCGAGGCCGGGGTGCGGAGCATCATGGTCAACAGCAACCCGGAGACCGTCAGCACCGACTTCGATGCCTCCAGCCGACTGTACTTCGAGCCGCTGGACGAAGAGTCGGTGCGGGACGTGCTCGACAACGAAAGCCTCCCAACGGCGAGCGGCGGGGCGGAGTGGGCCGGGGCGCGCGGCGGCTATCCCCCGGCGGTGCTGACCCAGTTCGGCGGGCAGACGGCGATCAACCTCGCCGACCCGCTCGCCCGCGCCGGCTATCCGCTGTTCGGCAGCGATCACGACGCGATCGACCGGGCCGAGGATCGGGCGCGCTTCGAGGAGACGGCGCGGCGGGTCGGCGTCCCGCAGCCGCCGGGGACCACCGTCTTCAGCACCGAGCACGCCCTCGCCGCGGCGCGCCGGCTGGGGTACCCGGTGATCGTGCGCCCCTCCTACGTGCTGGGCGGCTGGTCGATGGCGATCGCCCGTGACGAAGACGACCTGCGCGGCTATGCCGCCTCCGCGGTCGAGATCTCGCCCCGCCACCCGTTGCTGATCGACAAGTACTTCGAGGGCACCGAGATCGAGGTCGACGCCATCGCCGACGGAATCGACGTCCTGGTGCCCGGGATCATGGAGCATATCGAGCGTGCCGGAGTGCACTCGGGCGACAGCATCGCGGTCTACCCCGCCCGCAGCCTGACCGACGACCAGGCGCGCCGGGTCGTCGAGTACACCGTCCGGCTCGGCCGGGGCTTGGGGATCAAGGGGCTGTTCAACGTTCAGTACGTGGTCTACCAGGGCCAGGTGTACGTGCTCGAGGCGAACCCGCGCGCCAGCCGCACCGTGCCGTTCCTGACCAAGGCGACCGGAGTGCCGATGGTCGACCTGGCGACGCGTATCGGTATCGGCCAGACGCTCGCCGAGCTGGGCTGGATGGGCGGGCTGGTCCCGCCGCGGCCGCTGTTCGCGGTCAAGGCCCCCGTATTCTCGATGTCCAAGCTTCCGATGGTCGATAGCTACCTGGGGCCGGAGATGAAGTCGACCGGCGAGGTGATGGGGGTGGACCGCGACTACCACGCCGCGCTCGCCAAGGCGCTCATCGCGGCCGGGCTGATGCCGCCGCGGGGAGCCACATTCCTGCTCTCCATCGCCGACCGTGACAAGCCGCTGGCCGCGCAGCTCGCGGCGCGGCTGCACCGCCTGGGCTGCCGCCTGGCGGCGACCGAGGGGACAGCAAAGATGCTCCAGGCGTATGGCTTGCCTGTCCGGCTGATCACCAAGAAGCTGGACGGGGGGCGGCCGAACGTGCTGGACGCGATTCAGCAGGGCGAGGTGCAGGCAGTGGTGAACACGCTCACTGGCGATCGTCGCCCGCTCCGCGACGGCTTCGCGATTCGGCGGGCGGCGGTAGAGCGGCGCATCCCCTGCTTCACCGCACTGGACACCCTCAGCGCGGTGGTGGAGGCGCTAGAGGCGGGGCTGGAGTTCCGGGTCGAGCCGCTCTCGGACTACCTCGTCGCGGAGCCATCGCGGGTGCCAGCCTGAGGCCCGGTGTCGCGCTGGGCTCGAAGCTCGGATCGCTGGCGTCCGATTCAGCACCCCGCTCGACTAGCCTGACACTACGCGACGGCGCGATCGTGGGCCGCGGCGGTACACCGCCGGGTCACAGCCGAGCCACAGTTGCGCCAGGCCGGGCGGCGGCGCGCTGCCGGATCGCTCGGGTCGCTTGCCCGGCCTGGCCGGGTGGTGGTATCTAAGGGCTGCCATGCCAGTCTCGCGGTTCGCGGTGCTTCTCCTGGCGGCGCTGCTTCTGAGCGCCTGTGCCGCGCCGGCCACACTCAGCCCGGCAATTCAGCAGCTCGCCACCGAGCCGGCCGGGTCGCTGCTGGCGGTGCGCAACGGCGACCTCTGGCTGATCCAGGGGGGCAAGCTGCGGCAGTTCACGACCGGAGGGAGCTGGCGACAGCCCCGCTGGTCACCCGATGGGACCCGCTTCGCCTACGTGTTCCGGGCTGAGAACTTCTCGGAAATCTTCGTGATGAATCGCGATGGCTCCAATCCCCAGCGCCTGACGGATAGCCAGTCGCCCATCCTGCAGGACGATGACTGGGCCTTCAGCCCGGCCTGGTCGCCCGACGGGCAGCGCCTGGCGTTCACCTCGGACTCCAATTCGTACAACCCGATGCTCTGGGTGATGCAGGCGGATGGCAGTGGCAAGCGCCAGCTTGTCAGCGCCAACAGTGGCCTGGACGCGGTCGAAAGCCCGGCCTGGTCGCCCGATGGCAAGACGATCGCCTTCACCGGCTTTCGCAATGGGCTGAGCCAGATCTACCGCTATGAGCTCGATTCCAAAGCGGTTTCGCCGGTGACGGCCACCAGCCAGGGGGCGCTGGACCCCGCCTGGTCGCCGGATGGCCAGTGGATCGCCTACGTCGCCCGCGAGGAGGACCGAACCTCGGTGCACGTGATCCGAGCAGATGGAAGTGGGGATGGGCGCGTCTCGCGCGCCGAGTCCGTACGCTCGCCGGTCTGGTCGCCCGATGGACACCAGCTCGCGTTCCTCGCCTCGCCCAGCGGAAGCTTCGAACTGTACCTGGTCACGGTCGATACCAGCGCCGCGCCGGCGAAGGGTACGGATGAGCGCCAGGTGACGACTGACCTGAACGCGGACGCGGCGTCGGGCCTCTCGTGGACGAGCCAATGATTGCCTTCGACGACGCCGAGGCACGGCGCTACGGGACCGCGAGCCGGCGGCTGTTCCTGCTCTCCACGCTGATCTCGCTGCTGGCGCCCGCGGTCCTGTGGTGGAGCGGCGCCTCCACCCGCCTCTGGCGAGCCCTCACCGTCCGGCTGCCCCTCTGGCCGGCAACCATCCTGGACGTAACTATCGTCCTGCTTGTCCTGGTGGTCGCGCTGCTGCCCGCGAGTTATGTGAGCGGCTATACGCTGGCCTGGCGCTACGGGCTGTCGCGCCAGACGCCGCGTGGCTGGCTGGTGGACTGGCTGAAGGCGACCGGGTTCGGGTTGGCGCTCGCCGCCCTGGCGCTGCTGGCGTTCTACGGGAGCCTGGAGCTGGCCGGCGCGCTCTGGTGGCTGCCCTTTGGCCTCCTCACCGGCGTCGCCACGCTGACCCTCACGTTCCTGCTCCCCTACGTGCTGCTGCCGCTGTTTTTCCGGGTGCAGCCTGTTCAGGATCCAGCGCTGGTCACCCGCATTCGGACGCTGTTCGATAGGGCGCACGCCCCGCTGGCTGCGGTCGTCACGCTCGACTTCAGCCGGCGGACGCGACGGGCGAACGCGGCGGTGATCGGGCTCGGGCGGTCGCGCCGGGTGCTGCTCACGGATACCCTGCTGGAGAAGTTCACGGACGAGGAGATCGAGACCGTGGTCGCCCACGAGCTTGGCCACCACGTGCTCGGGCACATCCCCCGGCTGGTGCTGACCCAGCTCGTCATCGCCGGGCTCGGAATCGCGCTCGCTGCTCTCGCCGGCCCCTGGCTGCTGGCGGCCATCGGCGGCACCACGCTGGCGGATCGCGCCGCGCTCCCGCTGGTGCTGCTCGGCGCCGAGCTGTTCTCCCTGGCCGTGGCGCCCCTCGCCAACGCCGTCGCCCGCTCGCTGGAACGGGAGGCAGACCGCTTCGCCTGGCGCCTCACCGGCCGGCCGGCGGCGTTCGCGGCGGCGCTGCGACGCCTGGCTCGGCTGAATCTGGTGGAATGGATGCCGCCGCGCTGGTCGGTGGTCCTGCTCGGATCGCACCCCCCGCTGAGCGAGCGGGTCCGCGCAGCGCGGCTCGCGGAGGGCAGCTAGCATGGCCGGCGGGCCGCAGATCCTCGCGCGCAAGCTGGCGCTGGCGCTGGTGTTCCCCGCGCTTGGCTATGCCCTGTACGCCACCGGGCAGCAGGCGGTGGAGAGCCGCCGCATGGCGCAGCAGGTCGCCGAGCTGCAACGGACCGTGGATGGCCTGGCCGTGGAGAACATCCGCCTGCAGAACGAGCTGATGTACCGCCGCAGCGACGAGTACGTGGAGCGGGTGGCCCGCGAGGAGCTGGGGCTGGTGATGCCCGGCGATACCGCGGTCGACGTGGTGGGGGAGAACCTGCCGAAGCGCGCCGCGACCGCAATGGCGAAGCCCGCCGCCCCCGCGCCTCGGCCGCCGGTGGAGCAGCAGACTCCGCTGGAGGCCTGGCTGAGCCTGTTCTCCGGCGGGAGCTGACCGCGGGTGTCCAACGAGGTCGAGCAGGCGGTTGCCACCCACCTGCGTCGCTTTCCGCCGGGCAATGGCCCCGCGCTGGCTGCGGTGTCCGGTGGGCGCGACTCGGTCGCCCTCGCCGCTGCGCTGGCCGCGGCGCTGCCGCCCGGACGGCTGCGTCTGGCGCACGTCCACCATCACTTGCGCGGGCGCGACGCCGACGAGGATGCCGCCAGTGTGGTGGCGCTGGCCGAGCGGCTAGCCGCGCCCTGCGCGGTGCTCCACGTGGATGTGCGGGCCTACCGAGCGCAGCATCGGCTCTCCACCCTGGCGGCGGCGCGGCACGCCCGCTACCAGGTGCTCGGCTGTCATGCCGCCGCCCTGGGAGCAGAGCGGGTGTACGTCGCCCACACGGAGGATGACCGGCTGGAGACCATCCTGCTGCACACGCTGCGCGGCACGAACGTGTACGGGCTAGTCGGGATGCGACCACGGACTCGGCTGGATCGGGCGGCCCTCGCCCCGCCGCTGGACGTGGACTGTCCCTCCTCCTGGGACCATCTCGAGGTCGAGCGGCCCCTGCTGGAGGTCTCGCGCGCGGCGACGGGTGCCTTCTGCCGAGCACGCGGGCTGCCCTATCGCGACGACCCGAGCAATGAGGATCGGCGCTATCGTCGCGTTTGGGTCCGCCGGGAGCTCCTGCCGGCGCTCGAGCGGCAGGCGCCCCACGCTCGGCGCGGCCTGCTCAGCCTGTCCCGCTGGGCTGCCGAGACGGTCGATGTGCTGGACGCCGCCATTGCGCGCTACTGGCCCATGCTGGTTGAGGTAGGTGAGCGTGCGGTGCGCCTGGACACCGAGCGGCTGGCCGGGGTGGACGACCTGCTACAGCCCTACCTGCTCCGGGCCGCCGTTCGCACTCTTGAGCCCTCGGGTGAGATCGGCCGGGCTCACCTCGACGCGCTCGCTCGGCTTGCTGTCACACCCGGCCGACGGCGTCGCCTGGATCTGCCCGGTGGGCTCGCGGCAGAGCGCGAGGGGCGCTGGCTGACGCTCGCCCGCGGGCTGGGCCCTTCAACACCCGGGCCGTCGTTCGAGCTTCCGCTACCGGTCCCGGGGGCGGTACCCCTGCCCGATGGGCGCGTTGTCCGGGCCGAGCTGCGCGACGCGCCCGAGCGTTTCCGCCAGGAACCTGGCGCCGCCTGGCTCGACGCAGCGCTGGCCAGCCAGCCGCTGCGTGTCCGCCCGCGTCGCCCTGGCGACCGCTACCGGCCGCTGGGAGCCCCGGGCAGCAAGCCGCTGAAGGACGTCTTCATCGATCGCAAGCTGCCCCAGGCGGAGCGCGCGCGCGCGCTCGTTGTGCTGGCCCGGGGGGTGCCGGTCTGGGTCTCCGGGTTACCAGTGGCGGAGTGCGCCCGGGTGCCGGCGGGGGCACGGCGGGCGCTCCGCCTGGAGCTGGACGAGAGCGGCAAGAGAGCAGGAGGCGCAGATGGGGGCTGACCTGGACGCCGACATCGAAGAGGTGCTGATCGACCAGCAGGCGCTGCAGCGGCGCGTCGCGGCGCTGGGCGAGCAGATCACCCACGACTATGCCGGGCGCGACCTGCTGCTGATCGGCATCCTCAAGGGCGCGATCATGTTCATGGTGGACCTGGCGCGAGCGATCCGGCTGCCGCTGGCCATCGACTTCATGGCGATCTCCAGCTACGGCGCCAGCACCCGGTCTAGCGGCGTGGTGCGCATCCTCAAGGACCTGGATGAATCGGTCGATGGCAAGGATGTGCTCGTGGTCGAGGACATCATCGACACCGGGCTGACGCTGAAATACATCTTGCGCACGCTCGCCGTGCGCCGTCCAGCCAGCGTGAAGGTGTGCGGGCTACTGCTGAAGCAGAAGGCGCGGCCGGTGAACATCGAGGTCGATTACGTCGGTTTTGTTATCCCGGACCGTTTCGTCGTCGGCTACGGCCTGGATTACGCGGAACGGTATCGCAATCTCCCGTATATCGGCGTCCTGAAGCGCGAGCGGTATATCAGCATGGAGGACGGCGAAGCCGAGGGCGAACCGGGCCCGCGGTAAGGTTCAGAGCGGAGGCAGGCGTCTGGTATACTGGCCCAGGCGGCGCTTCGATCCGACGACGGGATACGGAAAGCGTCGGTCAGGCAGTCGCGCGGAGGGTCCCAGAGCCATGGATACCAAGTGGCTCCGCAATAGCTTCGTCTATCTCATCATCCTGGTCGCGATCATTGCACTGTTCTTCACTGTCGTGCAGCCGGCCGCGGAGCGCGACAATACGCAGATCAGTCTGAGCGAGGTCGCCCAGGGCGTCAAGTCCGGCCAGATCACCAAGATCACCGCGTCCGACGACAAGCTCACGGTCGACTGGACCGGGCGCGGGAAGCTGACGGCGCGCAAGGAGAACGACATCTCCGTGCCGCAGCTCCTCCAGGTCTACGGGGTGACGCCGGAGCAGCTCCAGCAGGTCAACTACACCGTCGAGACTCCGCCGCCGTTTACCAACTGGCTCGGGCTGCTGGTGAACCTGCTCCCGCTGGTGTTCTTCGGGGTGATCCTGCTGTTCATGATGCGGCAGGCGCAGGGGAGCAACAACCAGGCGCTGTCGTTCGGCAAGAGCCGGGCCCGGATGTTCATGGGCAACAAGCCGACGGTGACGTTCGCCGACGTGGCGGGCGTGGAGGAGGCGAAGCAGGAGCTCCAGGAGGTCGTGGAGTTTCTGAAGTACCCGGAGAAGTTCTCAGCGCTGGGGGCGCGTATCCCCAAAGGCGTGCTGCTAGTCGGCCCGCCCGGCACCGGCAAGACGCTGCTCTCCCGCGCGGTGGCCGGGGAGGCGGGCGTGCCGTTCTTCTCGATCTCGGGCTCCGAGTTCGTCGAGATGTTTGTCGGCGTCGGCGCCAGCCGGGTGCGGGATCTGTTCGACCAGGCGAAGCGCAACGCACCGTGCATTGTGTTCGTGGACGAGATCGACGCGGTCGGCCGCCAGCGCGGCGCCGGCCTGGGCGGCAGCCACGATGAGCGTGAGCAGACGCTGAACCAGATCCTGGTGGAGATGGATGGCTTCGATACGAACACCAACGTGATCGTGATCGCCGCCACCAACCGCCCGGACGTGCTGGACCCGGCGCTGCTGCGGCCGGGCCGCTTCGACCGCCAGGTGGTGCTGCCGGCGCCGGACATCAATGGCCGCCGGGCGATCCTGGAGGTCCACGCCAAAGGCAAGCCGTTCGACAAGACGGTGAGCCTGGACGTGCTGGCCAAGCAGACGCCGGGCTTCTCTGGTGCCGACCTGTCGAACCTGATCAACGAGGGGGCGATTCTCGCGGCGCGGCGCAACAAGAAGACGATCTCGATGATCGAGCTGGAGGAGGCGATTGACCGGGTCATCGCCGGGCCGCAACGCAAGAGCCGGATCATCTCCGAACGGGAGAAGCGGATCACCGCCTATCACGAGGGCGGCCACGCGGTGTGCATGTACTACCTGCCGAACCATGATCCGCTGCACAAGGTCTCCATCATTGCGCGCGGGATGATGGGCGGCTATACCCGGGCGCTCCCGCCAGAGGACCGCTACCTCTGGACCAAGAGCCAGTTCGAGGACCGCATCGCCGCGGCGCTTGGTGGCCAGGTGGCTGAGAAGGTGGTGTTCAACGAGATCAGCACCGGCGCCTCGAACGACATCGAGAACGCCACCAACATCGCCCGCAAGATGGTCTGCGAGTACGGGATGAGCGAGCGGCTCGGCCCGGTCGCGCTGGGCCACAAGGAGGAGATGATCTTCCTTGGCCGCGAGCTGGGCGAGCAGAAGAATTACAGCGATCGCGTCGCCGAGGCGATCGACGAGGAGGTGCGGCGGCTGATCGACACGGCCTGGAAGCGTGCCGAGGAGATCATCGTCACCCACCGCGACGTGCTGGATCGGCTCGCGGACGAGCTGTGCAAGGCGGAGACGCTGGAGGGCGAGGCGCTGATGCGGATCTTCCGCGAGGCGGAGGGCGAGCCGGCTGAGCCGACGACGCCCGAAGCGCCCCAGGCCCCCACTCCGGAGAGCCGCCCAGTGGATCGGCCAGCGCCGCAGCCCCGGCCCCAGTTCATCCCGAATCCCGCTCCGGGCGCGTAACGCATCCATGGAGGGGCGCGGCGAGCACGCAGGAACGCGGTGTTTGCCGCGCTCTCGTCTTGCGCGCTGGTCGGGTGGTGGGTGGTGAGGACCCGTGTTTAGGGACCTAACGATCTTTTCTGGGAATGCGCACCCGGCGCTATGCGCGGCGATCTGCCGCTACCTGGGCATTGAGCAGGGCCGCGCGGAGGTCTTCGAATTTTCTAACGAGAACATCTTCGTCAAAATCAACCAGAACGTCCGCGAGCACGACGTTTTCGTCGTCCAGCCCACCTGCTCGCCGGTGAACCGCAGCGTGATGGAGCTGCTCATCATGCTCGACGCGCTCAAGCGCGCCTCGGCCAGGCGAGTCACCGCGGTCATTCCCTACTTCGCCTACGGCCGCTCGGACAAGAAGGACCAGCCGCGCGTTCCGATCACCGCCCGGCTGCTGGCCGACCTGATCCAGGTGGCGGGCGCGGACCGCGTCCTGACCATGGACCTACACGCTGGTCAGGTGCAGGGCTTCTTCAAGATCCCGGTCGACGAGCTGACCGCGGTACACATCCTGTCCGACTACTTCCGCGGCCTGGAGTTGCTCGACCCGGTCGTCGTGTCGGCCGACATCGGCTTCGCCAAGAAGGCGCGCAACTTCGCCGAGCTGGTCAACGCCCCACTGGCGATCATCGAGAAGCGCCGCGCAGGCAACACCGGCATGATCGAGTCGCTGAACGTCATCGGTGACGTGCGGGGCAAGACCGCCATTGTGGTGGACGACGAGGTCGACAGCGCCGGCTCGCTCATGGGCGCGGTCCAGGTGCTCCAGCAGGCCGGGGTGAAGGACATTTACGCCAGTTGCGTCCATGCCGTGCTCTCCGGCCCGGCGGTCGAGCGGCTCCGCGGCGCCCCGATCCGGGAGTTCGTCTGCACCGACACTATCCGCCTCGACCCGCCGAAGCGCCTGGACACGATGCGGGTGCTGTCCACAGCGGCGCTGTTCGGGGAAGCGATCAGCCGCATCCACACCGGCGAATCGGTCGGCGCCCTTTTCGGCGCGCCCGTCTAATCTGCCCCGGACACGGGACGCAACACCCGCCGCGGCAGTCCGGGGGGGGAAAGCTGCCCGCGCGAGGACCCCCATTTGGTAGGATTGGGGGGTGTACTTCCCTCGAGGCATTCGTCCGTGAATTTCCTGCAGAAGCTCCTGGGCGACCCGAGCGCCCGCGAGGTGCGTAAGCTCGAGCCGGTCGTCCAGCGCGTCAACGCGCTGGAACCGCAGTTCCAGGCGCTCAGCGACCAGCAGCTCCGCGACAAGACCACCGAGTTCCGCGGCCGTTTCCTGGCCGGCGAGGACCTGGACAGCCTGCTGCCGGAGGCGTTCGCGGCGGTCCGCGAAGCGGCCCGGCGGACGCTCGGGCAGCGCCATTTCGACGTCCAGATCATCGCGGGAGTGGTGCTGCACCAGGGCAAGATCGCTGAGATGAAGACGGGCGAGGGCAAGACGCTCGTCGCGACGCTGCCGCTGTATCTGAACGCGCTCGCCGGCAAGGGCTGCCACCTGGTGACGCCGAACGACTACCTGTCCCGCCTGGGCGGCGGCTGGATGGGGCGTATCTACCACGCGCTTGGCCTGAGCGTCGGGGTGATCACGCACGAGTTCGCCGGGCTCTATGACCCCGCGTTCAACGACCCGGCAAATCACGCTGACGACCGGTTGAACCACTGGCGGCCGGTACCGCGGCGCGAGGCGTACCTGGCCGATGTCACCTACGGCACCAACAACGAGTTCGGCTTCGACTACCTGCGCGACAACATGGTGGTCCAGTTGTCCGACCGGGTGCAGCGGGAGCTGCACTACGCCATCGTCGACGAGGTGGACAACATCCTGATCGACGAGGCCCGCACCCCGCTCATTATCTCCGGCCAGGCCGAGGAGTCCGCGGACTACTACGCGCTGTTTGCGCGGGTGGTGCGCAACCTCCAGGAGGGCCGCGATTTCGAGATCGAAGAACGCACCAAGTCGATCACGCTCACCGAAGAGGGAATCGAGCGAGTTGAGCGAGCGATCGGGGTCGAGAACATCTACGCCCCCGAGAACTACGAGCTGACGCACTACCTGGAGAACGCGCTCAAGGCGCAGTTCATTTTCAAGAACGACCGGGATTACATCGTCAAGGATGGCGAGATCATCATCGTCGACGAGTTCACCGGCCGCCTGATGTACGGGCGCCGCTACAGCGAGGGGCTGCATCAGGCGATCGAAGCGAAGGAAGGGGTACGGGTCCAGCGCGAGAACGTCACCCTGGCCCGGATCACCTTCCAGAACTACTTCCGCATGTACGCCAAGCTCGCCGGCATGACGGGCACGGCCTGGACCGAGCGGGACGAGTTCCACCGCATCTACAACCTGCCGGTAGTGGTGATCCCGACCCATCGCCCGATGATCCGCCAGGACCTGCCCGACCTGGTGTACAAGACCGAGGAGGCGAAGTTCCGGGCGGTCACCCGCGACATCCTGGCGCAGCACTGCCGGCGCCGGCCGGTGCTGGTGGGGACCGTCTCGATCGAGCGCTCGGAGCTGGTGTCGCAGCGGCTGTCGCCCTACCACCTTCAGCAGTTGGCCCGGGTAACACTGCTGCGGGAAGCGCTGGCCGCCAACGACAAGGTTGATAAGAAGCAGCGCGAGCTGTGGAACCGGACGCTCAGCAAGCCCCTGGAGGAGTTGGGGCCGGCCGAGCTAGCCCCGATCGCCCGGGCGCTTGGGGCAGACCTGGACATTCTCGCCCCAGCCGCCATCGACAAGCTGGCCGAAGTGCTTGAGGTGCAGGACCTCGAGCGGCTCCGCAAGGTGCTGCGTGAAGGCGTGCCCCACCACGTGCTGAATGCGAAGAACCACGAGCGTGAAGCGTGGATCGTTGCCCAGGCCGGGCGGCCGGAGATGGTGACGATCGCGACGAACATGGCCGGCCGCGGCGTGGACATTCTGCTCGGGGGTAACCCGGACGGCTTGATGGAAGACCTGGCGGCGGCGCGCGGCATCGACTCAGGCCAGGCGCCCGAGGAGGTGCGGCTGGCGCTGCGGCGCGAGGCTGAGGAGATAGCCGCGCGCGATGGCGAGGTGGTGCGAGCGCTGGGGGGGCTGCACGTCGTCGGGACCGAGCGCCACGAATCCCGGCGCATCGACAACCAGCTCCGTGGCCGCGCCGGGCGACAGGGCGACCCGGGCTCGTCGCGCTTCTACGTCTCCTTGCAAGACGAGCTGATGCGCCGCTTCGGCGGCTCCCAGATCGCCGGCCTGATGGAAAAGCTCGGGCTCGAGGAGGACGTGCCCCTGGAGCACCCCTGGGTCACCAAGGCGATCGAGAACGCCCAGCAGAAGGTCGAGGCGTACAACTTCGACATTCGCAAGCACGTCGTCGAGTACGACGACGTGATGAACAAGCAGCGCGAGGTGATCTACGGCGAGCGCCTGCGGGTGCTGGCCGAGGAGGACCTGCGCACGCTGATCATGACCTGGGTGGAGGAGACGTTCCAGGGGATTGTCCAGGACTACCTGGGCTCGGAGAATCCGTCGGAGTGGGACGTCGAGGGCATGCTCGGCGCGGTGCGCCAGGTACTCCCGCCCGACGTCGAGCTGTCGGTTGACGACCTGGAGGGGCTCACCCGCGAGGAGGTGGTCAACCACCTGGTTGATCTGGCCGACGCGGTGTACGACCGGCGCGAAGCGGAGATGGGCCAGGAGGACATGCGGCTGGTGGAGCGCCTCTGGATTCTGCGCGTGATCGATCAGCACTGGATCCGCCACCTGACCGCGATCGACGACCTGCGCGAGGGGATCGGGCTGCGCGCCTACGGCCAGCGCGATCCCCTGGTGGAGTACAAGGCGGAGGCCTATCGCCTATTCGAGGGGCTGGTGGACGCCATCCGCCATGACGTTGTCCACGGCATCTTCCACGTGCGGCTGAACCGGCCGCCGCAGCGGCCCACGCCGATGCAGCAGCCGACGCACACGAACCGCGACGAGCCGCCGACCAGGATGCCGGTGCAGGCCGGCAAGAAGATCGGCCGCAACGACCCGTGCCCCTGCGGGAGCGGGCGCAAGTACAAGAAGTGCCACGGCAAGTAACCGCCACGCGCCCTGGCCCGCCGGCCGGCCGCGCCGCCTAACGCGCGCTGCCAGCGTCCGCGGGACAGACGGGTGGACGGTGACGGCGCGCCGCGGGAGAGCCAAGACGGGGCTATGCCCTGGCGTCGCCTCTTGCTCATTCGAGCCGAATAGTCCAGGAGGCCGGATTGCCCAGCCCGGGTGAAGTGCTGCAAACGATTCTTTCCAACGTCGAGACGGTCATCGTCGGGAAGCGCGATGAAGCCGAGCTGGCGCTGATTGCGCTCGCCTGCCAGGGCCACGTTCTGCTGGAGGACGTGCCCGGTGTGGGTAAGACGATGCTTGCTAAGTCGTTGGCCCGCTCGATCGGCTGCACCTTCAAGCGGCTGCAGTTCACCCCCGACCTGCTACCCAGCGACGTCACCGGTGTGTCCATCTACAACCAGAAGACCGGGGAGTTCGAGTACCGGCCTGGCCCGGTCGTCGCCCAGATCGTGCTGGCCGATGAGATCAACCGGGCCACGCCCAAGACGCAGGCGGCGCTGCTGGAGGCGATGGAGGAGCGGCAGATCACCGTCGATGGGGTCACCTACCCGCTGCCTCAGCCGTTCATGGTGATCGCCACCCAGAACCCGATCGAGTATGAAGGGACGTTCCCGCTCCCGGAGTCGCAGCTCGACCGCTTCCTGCTGCGGATCCACCTTGGCTACCCGGCCCGCGCCCAGGAGGTCCAGATTCTGGAGAGCCAGCAGCGGCGCCACCCGATCGAGGGGCTCCAGCAGGTGGCGTCTGATATGGACCTGCTCGCGGTGCAGACGGCGGTGCGCGAGGTGCACGTCGATCGGCTGATCCGCCAGTACGTGGTCGACGTGGTCTCCGCCACCCGCGACCATCCGGACGTTTACCTCGGGGCCAGCCCGCGCGGCTCGCTCAGCCTGTTCCGTGCCTGCCAGGCGCGAGCGCTGATTCAGGGACGCGACTACGTGATCCCGGATGACGTGAAGGCGCTCGCCGCCGCCTGTCTGGCGCACCGGGTGATCGTGAGCCCGGCGGCGCGGGTGAAGAACGTCAGCGCTCGGATGGTGGTGGAGGACGTGCTGCAGTCGCTGCCTGTGCCGGGGAGCCGCATTCCTGCGAGGTAGCTGGTGCCGCGGATACTCGGGCTGCTCGCGCTCTGGCTGGTCGTCGCGCTGATCGCTGTGTTCGGCGACTGGGACGTGATGTACCACCTAGCGTACGGGCTGCTGCTGCTTGGCCTGGCCGCCTATGCCTGGGCGCAGGTCAACGTGCGGCACACCTTCTTTCGGCGCCAGCCGCGCGCGCTGCGCTCGCAGGTGGGCATGCCGTTCGATGAGCGCCTGGAGCTGGAGAACCGCTCCTGGCTCCCGAAGACCTGGATCGAGATCGTCGACCGCTCGACCCTGCCGGGCCACTCGATCAGTCGGGCGCTGGCGCTCGGCCCGCGGGGTCGGCGCCTGGCCACGGTGCGCTCGGTCTGCCGCCAGCGCGGCCGCTTCCGCCTCGGCCCGGTCGACCTCGTCAGTGGCGATCCGCTGGGCCTCTTCCAGGCGTGGCGCCGGGTGGCCGGGGAGCAGACGGTGATCGTCTATCCGGCGATTGTCGATCTGCCCGCCTTCGGGAGCCTGCCCGGCGAGCTGACCGGGGGCGCGGTGCAGGGCGAGCGGGTCCACTTCACCACCCCGAACGCCTCCAGCATCCGCGACTACCAGCCGGGCGATGCCTACAGCCGCATCCACTGGCGCTCCACGGCGCGGACCGGCCGGCTGATGGTGAAAGAGTTCGAGCTCGATCCCTTCTCGGACCTCTGGCTGGTGCTAGACCTGGATCGGGAGGTACAGGCAGGGCGCGGTCCGGAGTCGACCGAGGAGTACGCCGTCACCGCCGCCGCGGCGCTGGCGAACCACTTCCTCAATCAACACCGGGCGGTGGGGCTGATCACCCAGGGGCAGTTGCTCGCCCCGGACCGGGGGCCGCGCCAGCTCAACAAAGTGCTCGAGCTGCTCGCGGTGGTGCGCGCGACGAGCAGCACCTCGCTTGACGAGCTGCTAATCTCCGAGGACGGGCGCTTCAGCCGGCGTTCGAGCGTAGTGGTCATTACCGCGACCACCGAGGAGCAGTGGGTGCGACAGTGCCGCTCGCTGGTCAACCGGGGCGTTTCTGCCTCGGCAGTGCTGTTGGAGGCGGGCACCTTCGGCGGAGCGCCTGGCAGCATCTTCCTGGTCGCGGCGCTCGCGGCTGCCTCCATTCCGACCTATCTGGTGAAGCGGGGCGAATCGCTCGCGGTCGCGCTGTCGCGGCCCAGCACCTTCGCCCCGCACCCGGTGCGCTAGAAACGGCGATAGCCATGCAGCGGATGAAGTGGACCTCGTTCGCCATCCTCCTCCTTGTCGTTGTGCTCCCGATGGAGTCGCTCCGCGCGGCCGCCTGGGTGCCGAACCTGGAGAGCCTGGCCTGGTTCGCCATCGGCGGCGCGGTGGTGGGCCTGGTGGCCGCGCGCACCCCGCTGCGGCCGATCGTGGCGCACCTGCTCGGGCTCGCAATCGGCGGCGAGCTGGTGTTCATCCACTTTGCGCGGATCGCCACGGAGGGGGAGTGGGGCGCGCAGGTCGCGGCGCTGGCAAC
The DNA here is from genome assembly GCA_021325655.1 of Pseudomonadota bacterium. Classification (GTDB taxonomy): domain Bacteria; phylum Chloroflexota; class UBA6077; order UBA6077; family JAJPGT01; genus JAJPGT01. Next base: position 6,058 of record JAJPGT010000086.1, on the reverse strand, counting down.
CCGTATCTCCACCTGGCTAGATGCGGCCCGGCGTGGTGGGGCGAGCAACGACACAGTGATGTTCGCCCTGACCCTGGCACTGCTTGCCTGGACGGTCGCGTACTTCGGCGCCTGGTACCTGCTGCGGACCCGCAGCCCCTGGTGGACGATCGTGCCCTCGCTGGTAGTGGTGCTGCTCAACTGCTCCTACGACTGGTCGCTGCTGCGCTACTGCTACGCCACGCTCGCCGCCAGCCTGCTGCTCCTGGCCGCGGTGGACGAGTGGCGGCGCCAGGAGACCTGGGCGAGGCGGCGGGTGCCCAGCCAGGCTGGGCTGCGACTGACCGTGCTGGGTGGAGCAGCGCTCGCGGCGCCGCTGCTCCTGCTCGCCTGGCAGGTTCCTGCGCTCCACGCGAGCGACCGCTTCCAGGGCGTGTGGGACACCCTCCCCAATCCGCTGCTGCCGTTCCAGACGCAGTTCGAGCGTCTGTTCTCGGCAGTGCAAGCGCGCCAGGGCGGGGTGCGCGCGCTCGCCTTCGCCAGCTCGATCGCCCCGCGCGGCGCCTTCGAGCTGGGTGACACGCCGTTGCTGGAGATCGAGGCGCCGCGCGGGGCGTACTGGCGAGCGAACACGCTCGATTACTACACCGGGCAGGCGATGGTCAGCACCGACGTCACGGAAGCGCCGGCCGGGCCGGGGCTGATCGGCGCTGGACCGCCGGACTATGAAGCCCGCGAGATGATAGAGCAGCGGGTCCGGGTGCTGGCGAATCGCACCAGCGCGGTCTTCGCGGCCGACACCCCGGTCGAGATCCAGGCGCCAGCGCTGCTCGCCTACCGCGGGACGCCGGCCGACTTCGCCGCGCTGCGGCTGGCAGTACCGCTCCGGCGTGGCGAGGAATACACGGTGCAGTCGTCCGTGTCGGTGGCGAGCGCTGAGCAGCTCCGCAAGGCCGGCACGGACTATCCGGACTGGGTCCGACGCTACCTGCAGCTTCCGGACACGCTGCCACAGCGAGTGCACGCCGTTGCCACACGCGTCACCATGGGCGCGCCAGATCCATACGACAAGGCGCTGCGGGTGGAGGCGTACCTGCGGGACTTCCCGTACACCACCACCGATGTCCCGACCCCGCCCCCGAACCGTGACTGGGTCGACTACATGCTCTTCGACGCGAAGAGGGGCTACTGCGACTACTACGCGACCGCAATGGTGGTGCTGCTGCGCAGCCAGGGTGTGCCGGCGCGTGTCGCCCAGGGGTTCGCCACGGGCGAGTACGACGCGCAACGCCACGTGTTCATCGTCCGCGAGAGCCAGGCCCACTCCTGGGTGGAGGTCTTCTTCCCGCGCTACGGCTGGATCGTCTTCGAGCCGTCGGCCGCCCGGCCACTCCCCTATCGGCCGGACAATCCGCTCGCCGGCGCGAACCTGCCTCCGTTCACGCTGCCGACCGGGGAGAACTCGACCTATCCGAATCTGAGCGATCGCGACATCGAGGGGCTGCGAGCGCTGCGCGACCGCCGGGAGGGCGCGGGCGACTTCGCTGGCTCGACCACGGCCTCTGCCGTGAGCCTGGTGCTCCACACCGGCCTGGTTGTGCTCATCGCCCTGACGTTGCTGGTCGGGATGGTAGCAGTAGTGGGGTATCTGCTCTGGGTGCTGGCGCACCGCGGGCTGCTCTGGCACCAGCGGCTCTACGCGCAGACGGTGCGCCTGGCTGCGCTGTGTGGGATCGCCCCGCGCGCTTCGCACACACCCTACGAGCAGGCGCGCTATCTGGGCGAGCGGGTGCCCACTGCGGGGCCACTGGTGGCGAAGATCGCCGAGGCCTACGTTGCCGGCACCTACGGCCACGGCGCCTCGCCGGAGCAGCAGCGCCAGTCGGACCTCGCCTGGCGAGCGCTGCGGGTGCTGCTGCCGAAGGTCGCGCTGCGGCGGAGAGCGCGGGCACTCCTGGGTTCTGTAGCGCGACTGAGTCCGCGCCGCGGACGGGCTCGCGGCTAACGGAGCGCAGCGAGCAGCGCGCGGCAGTTCTTCCTAAACGCTTGGGCAGGCGTGGCTCGGGCCCGTGCCCCTGAGCCCGATAATTGCTCCGGGCGCCGCACAGGCCGGGTATGATGCCCGGGTGAGCGATCCGGGCGAGCGGGCATACCCCGGCCGCGACCCCGAAGCCCGCGGCTCCGCCATACGCTGGCGCATCGGAGAGCCGGCGCTGTGGCCCGTGGGCCTGGCTGCCGCCGCGGGATGGTGCAGTGCCAGGGTAGCCACCACGGCGCGTGTCTCCCCCGGGCGGGATCGGCTGTGGGCAGCCGGCGTGGACCTGGCCTCCGCCATCCGCCCGACGCCAGGGCTCGCGCTCCGGGCGCTGGAGCGGCTGGCTGCCTCCCCGTTCGTCGCGGTGATCCTGCTGCCCGCTCTCGGAACCCGCCTCCTCCTGCTGGCAATCGGGCTCATCGCTCGGGCGCAGATGCACCCCTTCGATGGGTCGTCCGCGCGCGATGTCTCGCCGCTGCCGTGGGTGAGCATCCTCACCCGCTGGGACTCCTGGTGGTATCTGGAGGTGATCCGCCGGGGCTACAGCTACAAGCCGCTGCACGGGCATCCCGCGGAAACGACGACCGCCTTCTCGCCCCTGTACCCGCTGCTCATTCGCGCCCTGTCTGCTCCATTCGGTCCGCACGATCCGGCCGGCTGGGCGATGGTCGGCATCGTCCTGTCGAACGTGCTCCTACTGAGCGGTCTGGCGGTCTTCGTCGCGCTCGTCCGGCTGGACTTCGACAGCCGCACGGCGGCGCGAGCCTGCTGGTATCTGCTCGCCTGCCCGGCCTCGCTGTTTCTGTCGGCGATGTACCCCGAGTCGCTGTTCCTGCTCCTCGCAGCCGGTACCCTCTACGCGGCGCGCACCGACCGCTGGTGGCTGGCCGGACTCCTGGCTGGGCTGGCCGCGCTGTCTCGTCCACTGGGGGTGCTGCTCGCGCTCCCCCTTGGCTGGGAGTACCTAGCCCAGGCGGGGTTCCGCGTCCGGGCGCTGCGTCCCACTGTCGCGTGGCTGGGGCTGGCGCCGGTGGCGTTCCTGGGCTGGGCCTACGAGCTGTACCGTGTCTCTGGCGACCCGCTCATGGTGCTGCACGCCCACGCCGCCTGGGATCAGCGGTTCACTCCGCCCTGGGAGACGCTGCTGCGGTACCTGCAGCACCCGGGACGGAACGACACGGTGCTCGACCTTGCGTTCACCGTCGCGCTCGCGGTGCTGGTCGTCGCCGCCTGGCGCCTGCTGCGCTCCAGCTACGCGCTGCTGGCTACGGCGCTGTTCCTCGGGGTGGTGAGCCGCGGCTCGTTGGTGTCCATGCCGCGCTACGCGCTGGAGCTGTTCCCGCTGTTCGTCGTGCTGGCGCTGGCGGGGCGGCGCTGGGCCGCATTCCACCGCGGGTACGTCGCGCTCAGCCTCGGGCTGGGCAGCCTCTTCATGGTGCTGTTCGCCCTCGGCTACTGGGTCGCCTGAGCAGCGCCAGCGCTCTACCCCTCGCCGAGCATGGGCGCCCCCAGCAGGATTCGAACCTCGACCCTCTGCTTAGAAGGTCGCAGCGTCTACGCGCTGTGCTTTCCAGGGAAGCAGTCTAGCAGAAAACCGTCCAGTTAGGAAGTCTGGATGGGCTCAGAAAGCTGCCCGTTTCGGGCACTTCGGGCAGTCTTTGCGGGCGGGTGGCGCCACCCGCCCGCGGGGACCGTGGCCGGGACACGTGACAGAATAGCATTGCGCGCAGCGCGGTGTGCTAAAATCGCGCTGAATACGGAAGCCGGTCGGCATCTGCCACGCTCGGCACACTCTTGCGCACGGCGCACGGCGACGCGCGCTCTGGAGTGTGCTGTGCTGTCTCCCCATGAACGTTCGCTCCGCGGCCGCATCGGTGCGTACGCGCTGCACGCGCAGTACGATCCGCGCGAGACCACTCGTCGCGGCCGAGCTGCGTTTCTTGCGCGCTTCGAGCGCGAAGTCGACCCCGACGGTGTTCTTGCTCCTGAGGAGCGCGCCCGCCGCGCAGAGTACGCGCGCAAAGCGTACTTCGCGCGGCTAGCGTACGAGTCGGCGCGTCGCCGGCGGCAGCGCCGGCGCCCGGCTGCGGCGGGGGAGGCGCGCGATGGCGACGCCTGACGCGCTGCGCGCGGCGCTGCAATGCGCCCGCCCGCGCTGCCCGTGCCGCCGGCCGGGCGGCACGGTGCACTGCCCGTCGCACGATGATCAGCGCCCATCGCTGAGAGTCACTGAGCGCGACAACACGCTGCTTATGCACTGCTTCGCGCGCTGCGCGCAAGAAGCAGTGATCGACGCGCTGCGCGCGCGGGGGCTCTGGCCGGCGCGGGATGCCCAGCCCGGGGCGCCGTCCAGCGCCCCGGGCAGCGCGGCCGGGGCACGCGAGATGGTCTACGCGATTCGCGACGCGGCCGGCCGGCTGGTAGCAGAGCATGTGCGCATCGACCGCGCAAGTGGAACAAAGACGTTCCTCTGGCGCCGGCCAGACGGCCGCCCAGGTCTGGGCGGCTTGAAGACGTGCGAGCTGCCATTGTATCGGTCTGAAACGCTCGCCGCTCGCGCGGGCGAGCGGGTTGTGCTTTGCGAAGGCGAGAAAGCAGCCGACGCCCTGGCCGGGCTGGGCGTGCTCGCGCTCGGCACCACCACCGGCGCCAGCGCGACGCCCAGCCGCGACGTGTTGAGTGTGCTGCGTGGCAGAGAAGTGTTCCTCTGGCCCGACGCTGATGAGCCCGGCCGGGCGCATATGTCGCGCATCGCGCAGCATCTGCGCGCGATGGGCGTCACTGTGCGACGCATCGACTGGCCCGCCGCGCCGCCGAGCGGCGACGCGGGCGATTTCATCGCTGCGGACGGCTGCGTTGATGCGCTCGAAGCGCTGCTCGACGCGGCGCCGCTCTGGGCGGCCGAGGAGGACGCGGCGGCGGCGGAGCTGGTTCGACTCAGCAACGTCGCGGCTGAGACAGTGCACTGGCTCTGGCCGGGGCGCATCGCTCTGGGCAAGCTGACGCTGCTAGCCGGTGACCCTGGGCTGGGTAAATCATTGTTAGCGCTCGATCTCGCCGCGCGAGTCAGCACCGGGCGTGAGATGCCCGATGCAGCGCGCGGCGACCTGGCCGGCCCGGCGGGTGTGGTGCTGCTCAGCGCAGAAGACGCGCTCGCTGACACAATCCGGCCGCGGCTCGACGCGGCGGGTGCGGACTGCACGCGCATCGTCGCGCTGCAATCTGTCACCGAGCGCGACGCCGACGGCCAGGCGGTGCCGCGGCAGGCGACGCTGGCTGACCTGGAGGCGCTGCGGCGGGCGGTGCGCGCGGTGGACGCGGCGCTGGTGGTGATCGACCCGTTGGTGGCGTATCTGCCCGCGCGCGTTGATGCACACCGCGATCAGGACGTGCGCCGCGCGCTGGCTCCGCTGGCGGCGCTGGCGGCGGAGCTGGGCGTCGCGGTGCTCGCGATCAGGCATCTCAATAAGAACAGCAGCGTCACGAACGCAACGTATCGCGGCGGGGGGTCAATCGCGTTCACTGCGGCTGCGCGCTCAGAGCTGCTTGTTGCTGCCGACCCGGCTGATCCTGGCCGGCGGGTGCTGGCGCAGGTCAAGTGCAATCTCGCCGCTCCGCCGGCGGCGCTGGTCTATCGCATCGATACCGCGCCGGGCGGAGCGGCGCGGCTGCGCTGGCTGGGCGAAAGCGCGCTGAGCGCGAACGCGTTGCTCGCTGCGCACGCGCGCGATGAAGATGATCAGCCAGCGCTCGCAGAAGCGCTCGACGTGCTGCGCGCCATCCTCGCCGACGGCCCGGTGCCGGCCGGGGAGGTCGCGCGCCTCGCGCGCCAGGCGGGCGTCAGCGAACGCACGCTCAAGCGAGCGAAACACGCACTCAGCGTGCGTTCGGGGCGCGCCGGCTTCGGCTCAGCCGGCGGCTGGCGCTGGACGCTGCTGGAGGAGGCAGATAGCTGAGTGTTCACTAACTTCTTCGTTATGACAGTTGTCCATCAAAAACGGCCCATAGAGGGCCAAACTGGCCAAAGAGGGCCAAGTTTCACGT
>JAJPGT010000072.1 GCA_021325655.1 Pseudomonadota bacterium | reverse complement strand
CCCTTCCGCGACATCTTCGCCTCGCAGGGCGTGCTGCTGCTCGACCTGCTCTATCCGTTCTTCGCGCTGGGTGGGCACACGCTCGCCGCGGCCCGGCTCGGCGTGGCGGTCTTCTCGCTCGTCGGGCTCATCGGTGCCTACCTGGCCGGCTCAGCCCTCGCCGGCCGCGCCGCCGGCATACTGGCTCTGCTCGTGCTGCTGCTGAGCCCGGGCTACCTGCAGGGCTCGCGGCTGGCCCTGGCAGAGGTCGTCTCGCTCGCCCCGGCGCTGCTGGCGCTGGCTGCCGGCCTCTGGTATGCCCGGGTCGGGACGCGCCGTCTGGCGCTCGCCGCCTGCACCCTGTGTGCCGTGGCGCTGCTGTCCAAGCCGATGGCCGTTCCGATCGTCCTGGCGGTCGGGCTGGCGCTGCTGGGGCGCGGCCGCCCCGCCTGGCGGGACCTGCTGCTGGGCGGGGTGCTGGGGACGGTGGTCGTCACGGCCGCGGTGCTGCTGATGGGGCCAGGCGGCGTGTACGAGCAGCTCGTGGCGTACCGTGGTGGCGCGGAGCAGGCGCTGAAACTGCGTGCCGCGGCAAACGTGCATCTCATCCGCCAGGCGCTCTCCGCCGAGGGGTCTGGGCTCGTCGTCGCCGCGGCTGCTGGAGCGGTGCTGCTCCTGCTCCGCTCCTGGCGCCTGACGCTACCGCCGCTGGCATGGCTCGGCGCCACGCTTGGGCTGCTGCTCGTGTACAACGACCTGTCGGGCAAGCACCTGGTGTACCTGGTGCCGCCGCTGGCGCTGCTGGCGGGGGCCGGGCCGGCGCTCGGTTGGCTCGCGCTGCGAGAGGTGGTGAGCCGCTCGCCCCGGGTGCTGGCGCTGCCGGGCCTGGCGGTGCTCGGGATCGTCGCCTACGCGCTGGCGCTGCCGGGCGTGGTGAAGCAGGACCGGGCGGTGATCTGGCCCGACGTGGCGGCCACGGAGCGGCAGCGCGACCGGCACACCGAGCTTGCGCTGGCGAAGGCGTTCCGGGAGCTGGCGGCGCCAAACGACTTCGTTGTCAGCGACAACCCGCTGGCAGCGTTCGAGGCCGGGCGGCTCGTGCCGCCCTGGCTGGCGGATCCGTCCGGGACGCGCATCGACGCCGGGTCGATCACCGCCCCGGCGCTGATCGCGCAGGTACAGCGCTACCAGCCGCGCGCCGTGGCCACCTGGCGGGGCCGAACCGGTAAGCTGGACGCGTACGTGAAGTGGCTGGACGCGCATTACCGACTGGTGGCGACCTACGCGGATGGCGCCTGGCGCCTGTACGCCGCGCCGGATGCGCGCTCGGACCTGTGACGGGCTGCGCGCAATGACCGTGACCTCGCCACCCCGGGCTCTGCCGCTGCCCCGGGCGCGCAGCTCCCTGCTGGAGCGGCGGCTGGCGCTGCTGGCCCTGCCCCTGGTCGTCGCCGCGGCCGCTCTCGCTCTTGCGCTCTACGCGCCCTTTGTGCTGACCTGGCCGCCCATCTCCAGCGACGAGGGGCGCGAGATGAACGCCTTCTGGGTCGCGGTCGGGACCGACCCTCAGGCGACGCTGCTCGATCCGTTCTTTGGGCGCGACCCCCTGTACAAAGGGGGAGTGCAGGGGATCAGCGTCGGGCTGGCGCTCCGACTGCTGGGCCCGAGCCTCGCCGTCGCCCGGCTGGTGTCGAGTCTCTGGGCCGGGCTGCTGCTCGTGGCAACCTTCCTGGCCGGGCGGCGCCTGTTCGGCACTGGCGCGGCCGCGGCCGCGGCGACGGTGCTGGCCGCCTCCGAGCCATTCCTCCTCTCCGCCCACTTCGTCCGACCGGACGTCGTCGTCGCGGCGCTGCTGATGGCCGCGCTCTGGCTGGCGCTGTTCCCCGCCGAGGTCTGGCCGGCGCACCTCGGGGCCGGGCTGCTCCTGGGCCTGGCGGTGGACGTGCATCCGAACGCGGTGGCGTTCCTGCCGCTGGTCGGGCTGCCGTCCCTGCTGTCCGCGGGCCAGAGCGCGCCGCGCGCGCTCCGCTGGCTGGGCGGCGGGCTGGCGCTCGGCGCCGCGGTCTATCTCGGCGTCCGGGTGGCGCCCGACCCCGCCCGGTATCTGGCCTCGCTCGACTTCTGGGTTGGGATGGAGAAGCGCCCGCCGCTGCTGGCCGGCACGCTGGCGGCGTCGACGGCGGGCGAGTGGGGCCGCTTCGCGCAGCACCTCGCGGGACGTCCGCTGGAGCTGCTGGTGCTGGCGGCCAGCCTGGCCTGGTCGGCGGCGCGGGCGCTGCGGGGCAGCCGAGCGCACCTGCTGGTGCTACTCGGGCTCCTGGCGGCGTTCGCGCTGTTCAGCCTGCTCGTCGTGAGCAAGGTCCCGTTCTACCTGGTGCTGTACTACGCTCCGCTGTCGCTGCTGATCGGGGCGACGATCGCCGAGATCGCGGCGCGACTGCCCGGGCGGCTCTGGGCCGGCGCGGGGATCACGCTGCTGGTGGCGCTGTTCGGCTTTGGGCTGCTCGGCTACGCCCGCGACCTCGGCTACCGCTACGTCACCGGCGACCACGACTACCCGCTGCTCCAGCAGCGTCTCCGCGCTGAGGTACCCGCCGGGGCGGTGGTAGCGGGACAGCCGCTGTACTGGCCGGCGCTGGCGGATCATCGCTTCGTGGACATCGACGTCGCCGAGCGGCTGCGACTCCAGCGCCGGACGCCGCTCGAGGCGTTTCTGCGCCAGTCGGGCGCGACGGTGGTGCTGATGGACGACGACACCCGGCGGGCGCTGCCGGCCGCGGACCGGGCCTGGCTGCTCAGTCACTCGGAGAAGCGGGCGACCATCACCCAGAAGTACTACGGGACGATCGACGTCCGGGTGCTGGCCGCGCCCCCATGAGCCGGCCGCTGCGCGTGCTGCGGGTCATCACCCGCCTGAACATCGGTGGGCCGGCGATCCACGCCATCCTGCTGAATCAAGGGCTGGATCGTGGCCGCTTTCAGTCCCGCCTGGTCACCGGGACCGAGGCGCCCACGGAGGGGAGCCTGCGCGACCTGGCCGAGCAGCGTGGGGTGGCGCCGTTGGTGCTGCCCGAGCTGGGACGCGAGCTGAACCCGCTCAACGACCTGCTCGCGGCCGCCCGGCTGGCGCGGCTGATGCGGCGCCTGCGGCCGGACATCGTCCACACGCACATGGCCAAAGCCGGGACGACCGGGCGGCTGGCGGCGCGCCTGGCCGGCGTCCCGATCGTGATCCACACCTACCACGGCCACGTCTTCCATTCGTACTTCAGCCCGGCCAAGACGTGGCTGGTCATCGCCATCGAGCGGGCGCTGGCGCTGCTGACAGACCGGCTCGTCGCCGTTGGCGAGAAGCAGCGCCGGGAGATCGCCTCCTACGGCATTGCACCGTTGGACAAGATCCAGGCGATTCCCCTCGGGCTGGAGCTGGACCGCTTCCTGAAGGTCGAGGCGCTGCGCGGCCAGGTGCGCCAGGAGCTGGGCTTCGGCCCCGAGGAACGGCTGGTGGGGATCGTCGCCCGGCTGGTGCCGATCAAGGCGCACGAGGTGTTCCTCCAGGCGGCGGTCCAGGTTCACCGCCAGGAGCCGCGGGCGCGCTTTCTGGTGGTTGGCGATGGCGAGCGCCGCCGCGAGCTGGAGGCGCTGGCGCGCGACCTGGGCCTGGCCGAGGCCACCCGCTTTCTCGGCTGGCGCAGCGACCTGGAACGCTTGTACGCTGAGCTGGACGTGGTCGCCCTGTCGTCGCTGAATGAAGGGTCGCCGGTAGCGCTGATCGAGGCGATGGCCGCCGGCCGGCCGGTGGTGTCAACGGATGTGGGCGGGGTGAGCGAGGTGGTGCAGCACCGCGTATCGGGACTGCTGGTGCCGCCGCGTGATTCTCAGGCGCTGGCCGATGCGCTACTATCGGTACTGCGCGAGCCGGGGCTGGGGGAGGCGCTGGGCCAGGCGGCGCGGGCCGCGGTCTATCCGCGCTACGCCTCGCGCCGGCTGATCCAGGATGTGGAGTCGCTATACTTGAGCCTCGCTCGACAGAAGGGCCTGCCGACGTGCTCGTAGAGCGGCCGTTCGCGGCGCTGTACCCGTTCGCCTTCGCGCTGGCGGCGTTCCTGGCAGCCGCGCTGTCGCCACTGGCGGCGCGGCTGGCGCAGCGCCTGGGGGTGGTAGCCGCGCCCCGGGCGGACCGCTGGCATCGTCGGCCCACGCCCATGCTGGGCGGGCTGGCCATCTTCGCCGCCATCGCCATCGCCTTCGTCGTCGTCCCCCAGCCATTGCAAGAGGACCGCTACGAGCGCTATGCCTACCTGGTGGTCGGCGCGGCGGTGGTCTTCGCGCTCGGCCTGTACGACGACCTGCGGCGCCTGCCGCCCTACACCAAGCTCCTCGGGCAGATCGTCGCCGCCTGTATCCTGGTGTTCGGGCAGCTCCACCTGTTCGGTCGGCCCAGCATCAGCCCGGTCATGGCCCCCTTTGCGATCATCTGGATCGTTGGGGTGACCAATGCCTTCAACCTGCTGGACAACATGGACGGGCTGTCCGCCGGCATTGCAACGGTGGTCGGGCTGACGCTGTTCGGCTCCAGCCACCTGGAGGGCGACCGCCAGTCGGCGCTGATCGCGCTGATCGTCGCCGGCGCAGCCAGCGGTTTTCTTCTGCACAACTTCAACCCGGCCCGCATCTTCATGGGCGACTGCGGCAGCCTGCTGCTCGGCTACCTGCTGAGCGGCCTGACGCTGCTGAGCGCCGCCCAGAGCACCCGTGGTGTCACCGCCACGCTCCTCCTCCCGGTCGTGGTGATGGCGCTGCCGATTCTCGACACCACCCTGGTGGCGATCCTTCGCCCGGCCAACGGGCGCTCCATTGCCCAGGGCGGCCGCGACCACCTCTCCCATCGCCTGGTGGCGCTGGGCCTCACCGAGCGGCAGGCGGTGCTGGTGCTGTACCTGATCGCCGCGCTCACCGGCCTGCTCGCGGTCGGCTCGCACCTGCTCGGCCTCTGGCCCACGCTCGCCATCTGGGCGCTGCTGATGGCCGGCATCGTCCTGTTCGGCGTCTTCCTTGGACAGGTGCGGGTATACACCGAGGCAGACTTCCAGCGGCTGGACAGCGGCAGCGTCATTGGGCGGATGGTGCTCGGTGGGCGGAACCTGCTGTACAAGCAGCAGGTGGCGGCGATGCTGCTGGACCTGCTGCTGGTGATGGCCTCGCTGCTGGCCGCCTACCTGCTCCGCTTCGAGGGGAGGCTGGACCCGCTGTTCCTGAGCCAGTTCGCCCGCATGCTGCCGATCGCGGTGAGCGTCAAGCTCGCCGTCTTCCTCGCCCTGGGCGTCTACCGCAGTGTCTGGCGCCACATGGGCCTGGCCGACGCCTGGCTGATCGTCCGCGCCTGCACCCTTGGCACAATCCTCACCGCAGTCCTGTTCCTGGCAATCTTCGGCGAGGCCTCGCTGCCGCGCACGGTGCTGCTGATCGACCTGCTGGTGCTGAGCGTGGCGATGCTGGCCTCGCGCCGCTCCTTCGAGCTGATGCACCACCTGGTGACGCAGAGCCGCCGGGACGACGTGACCCGAGTGCTGGTGGTTGGAGCGGGCGACGGTGGCGAGCTGGTGCTACGGGCGCTGTACCGCAGTCGGCGCCGCGCTTACCGCCCGGTCGGGCTGCTGGATGACGACGACCGCTACCTCCACCGCACCATCCAGGGTGTGCCGGTGCTCGGCCCAGTGAGCGACCTGCGGGCGGTGCTGGAAGAGCGCCAGGTCGACGAGGTGGTCGTCGCTCTGCCGACAGAGCGACAGGCGCAGCGCGTGCTGCGCGAGTGCGAAGCGCTCGGGCTGCCGGCGCTCGACCTGGCCAGCTTCATCAAGGCGGAGCTCCAGCCGGGGCCGGCGGCGGTGAGCATCGGCTCGTGACGCGGGCGCTGGTCACCGGCGGAGCCGGCTTCATCGGCTCGCACCTGGTGGAGGCGCTGCTGCGCCAGGGCGACCGGGTCACCGTGCTGGACAACCTCTCCACCGGCAGCGAGTCCAACCTGCGCGCGGTCCGTGCCCACCCCGCCTTGTCGCTGCATGTCGGCTCGATTCTGGACGAGGCGCTGGTCGACCGCCTCACCCGCGAGGCGGACATGGTCTACCACCTGGCCGCCGCCGTTGGCGTCCAGTGGGTGCTTCAGCATCCTCTAGAGTCGCTGCGCACGAACGTTCGTGGCACCGAGGTTGTGCTCGCCAGCGCCGCCCGCTGGCGGGCCAGGGTGCTGCTGGCTTCGACCTCCGAGGTATACGGCAAGAACGACGCCGGCGCGCTCGATGAGGATGCCGACCGCGTGCTGGGCTCGACGCGGCTCAGCCGTTGGAACTACGCCGCGGCCAAGGGGCTGGACGAGTCGCTCGCCCTCGCCTACTGGGCGGAGCAGCGCCTGCCCGTTGTCATCGTCCGTTTCTTCAATACCATCGGGCCGCGCCAGAGCGGCCGCTATGGAATGGTCGTCCCTCGCTTCGTCGAGCAGGCGCTACGGAACGAGCCGCTCACCGTCTACGGCGATGGCCAGCAGACCCGCTGCTTCACCTATGTCGCCGACGCGGTGGAGGCCGTCCGGCGCCTGGCGCAGTGCCAGGCCGCGGTGGGTGAGGTGTTCAACATCGGCCAGGCGCGCGAGATCACCATCGAGGCGCTGGCCCGCCGGGTGATCGAGCTGACCGGCTCGCGCTCGGAGATCGTCTTCGTTCCCTACGAGCAGGCGTATCCAGCCGGCTTCGAGGACATGCGGCGGCGAGTGCCGGATTGCACCAGGCTGCGACGGATGATCGACTTCGCGCCGTCGACCGGGCTGGACGAGGCGCTGGCAGCAATCATCCACGAGCGCCGGGCGCTGCTCGGCACCCCGCACTAGCGCTCGCCGCCGCCTCGGCTTGCCGGGCCGCCGGACTTTCTCCCTCGGCGCGCTGGAATTGAGTACGCTGCCAGATGTGAACAGGATGGAGCGGCTCCTGGAGTATGTTCGCCTCCACTGGCGGGGCTACCTGGCGGCGGTGGCCGCGGTCGCGCTCGTCAGCGGGGTGATCGGGCTGGTGTTCGCGCAGGTCCGGATCGCCAATCTCTCCATGCTCTACCTCACCGCGGTGCTCGCGGTCGCGGTCGCCTTCGGCAGCGGGCCGGCGGTACTTGCCTCGGTGCTCGCCTTCCTCACCTTCGACTTCTTCTTCGTCACGCCGCGCTACACGTTCACCGTCGCTGACCCGGAAGAATGGATATCGCTCCTGCTGTTCCTGCTCATCGCGATCATCACCGGGCAGCTCGCTGCCGACCAGCGTCGCCGCGCCCAGGAGGCCCGGCAACGGGAGCGCGAGGCGGTGGTCCTGTACGACGTCGCCCGAATCATGAGCGAGCCCGACCTTGACCAGGCGCTCTCGGCGGTGGCCGAGCGACTCCGCCGGGAGCTGCAGCTTCCGGCGCTGGCGATCGAGGTGGAATCCGGCGCTGGCGCGGTTGCTCGGGCCGTCGCTGGCGATGGCCCGGCGCTGGAGGCAGTACGATCCGCCCTGCTCGCCCCGTCCCGCCTGCTCAGCGAGGGCCGAAATCCCACCGCTGATCGCCCGGGCGCCCCGGGCCGCTGGATCAGGGTGATCCCGCCGCGGTTGGCAGGGGCGCCGCGAGACGGGCTGGCGGAGCACATCTCCATCGCCCCGGTACGGGCGCAGGGCCGCCGGGTCGGATCGCTGCTCCTGGTTCACCCGCACGCGTCCTCGGCGTTCGACGCCGCCGAGGACCGACTCCTCTCGGCCGTCGCCACCCAGCTCGGGCTCGCGGTCGAGCGCGCCCAGCTCCGCCGCGAGGCGACCGAGGCGGAGGTGCTGCGTCGGACCGACGAGCTGCGCAGCGCGCTGCTCAACTCGGTGTCGCACGACCTGCGAACGCCGCTCGCGGCCATCAAGGCCTCGGCCGAGAGCCTGCTACAAACGGATGTGCCGTGGAGCGACGAGGATCGGGCAGGCTTCGCCGCGGCGATCAACCGCGAGGCGGACCGACTCAACCGGCTGGTCGGCAATCTGCTGGATATGTCGCGGATCGAGGCCGGGGCCCTGCGCCTGCAACGCGACTGGTACGATGTCGGCGAGCTGATCCGGGAGGTCATCGGCCGGCTCGGGCCGGCCCTGTACGGGCGCGATGTCGAGTTGGCGATCGAGGATGGACTGCCCCCCGTGCCGCTGGACTACCTCCTGATCGACCAGGTCGTGACGAATCTCATCGAGAACGGCGCGAAGTACACCCCACCCGGCAGCCCGATCCGGGTGTCTGTGGAGCGCGCCCCGGGCCACGTCCGCGTCGTTGTCGCCGACCGTGGCCCGGGCATTCCGGCCGACCAGCGGGAGCGGATCTTCGACAAGTTCTTCCGCCTGGGACAGACGCCGGGCGTCCGCGGCTCGGGGCTGGGCCTGGCGCTGAGTCGCGGCCTGGTCGAGGCGCACGGTGGGCAGATCTGGGTCGAGGACAACCCCGGCGGCGGGGCCCGCTTCGTCTTCGAGCTCCCGCTCCAGCCACCCCCTGGCCGAACTGCGCGGTCGGAGTTGTCCAGCGCCTCCCCCGGGAGCATCCCATGAGCGGGGCCCGCATCCTCGTCGTTGACGATGAGCCAGAGATCACCCGGGCGCTCCGCTCGATCCTCGGGGCGCATGGCTACGAGCCGATCCTGGCCACCAGCGGGGAAGAGGGGCTCGAGCTGCTCAGCCGCCGCCATCCCGACCTCATCCTGCTGGATCTCGCCCTGCCCGGGTTGGATGGCCTGGAGTTTGCTCGCACCGTTCGGCAGGACCTCCGGCTGGATGTTCCGATCATTGTGCTGTCGGCGCACGGCGAGGAGGAGCGCAAGGTGCGGGCGCTGGACCTCGGCGCCGACGATTTCGTCACCAAGCCCTTCGGGGTAAACGAGCTGCTGGCACGGATCCGCGCCGCCCTCCGCCGCGGCGGAGGGCAGGCGGCCGGGCAGGCGGCCATCGAGCACGGGGCGATCCGCATTGACCTCGAACGCCGTGAAGTGACCGTGGCCGGCCGGCCGGTGCACCTCACCCCAAAGGAGTACGAGATGCTCCTGTACCTGGTGAAGAACGCCGGCAAGCTGGTTACCCACCGCGCGTTGCTGCGCGCCGTGTGGGGTCCGGAGTACGAGGATGCTCGCCCCTACTTGCACGTCTTCGTCGGGCAGCTTCGCCGCAAGCTGGAGCCCGACCCTGCCCATCCGCGCTACATCCTGACCGAGCCCGGCGTCGGCTACCGCCTCGCCGACGGCTGAGTGGCGGGAGCCCCACACTCGCGGCGGCCTGGAAGCTTTAGAAGATTCTTAGGGCCGGACCCCATCTCCCTTAGAGAACCCTTAGGGTACCCGCTCCATAGTGCCCTTACGGATCGGTGCGGCTGCACACGGTCGACTGTGCCACCAGGTTGGACGATGAGGGACGAGGACGGCGGAAAAGGGGTATCCGACCTCAGCGCGAGCACGGAGCCCGGGCGGCCGGAAGCGGCCGCCCGGGGTGAGCGCGTCCTGCTCCGGGACCTCCCCCAGGGCCTGGAACAGGCGGACCACTCCGACAGCGAGCTGTACCGTGTTGAGACGCTGCGTGGGGCACGCCCCGGCGACCGTTACCTGCGCGTTAGTCCCCATCCCGATTTCCGGCGGGCCGGGGCGGGCCACCTGATCCCGCGAGCGGGGATCGTCGAGCCACGGGGTGGCGTGGGCGGCGTTGTCACGCGCCTGAAGCGGCTGCTGCTCGGTCGCCCGCTGGCCACGGCGGAGGAGCCCCACGAGCGGGTCAGCGTCTTCACTGGCCTGGCCGTCTTCGCCTCGGACAACATCTCCTCCTCGGCGTACGCCACCGAGGAGATCATGCGGGTGCTGGTGCTGGCGGGGGCAGGTGCGCTGGCGCTCACCATGCCGATCACGGTAGCCATCGTCCTGGTCCTGGCCATCGTAGTCACCAGCTACCAGCAGACCATCCGCGCCTACCCGAGCGGTGGGGGCTCCTACATCGTCGCCAGCGACAACCTCAGCAGCCTGGCTGGGCTCACCGCGGCCGCGGCCTTGCTGACCGACTACGTCCTCACCGTCTCGGTCTCCATCGCCGCGGGCGTCGCCGCGCTGACGTCGATCTTCCCGCTCCTGTTCGAGTACCGGGTGGCGCTGGGGGTGGTGTTTGTTGGCGTGCTCTGCCTGGGCAACCTGCGCGGGATCCGCGAGAGCGCCGCGATCTTCACCGCCCCCACCTATCTCTACCTGGGGTCCATGTTCGGCCTGCTCGCCTACGGGCTGGCGCTGGTGGCGACCGGGCATCTGCCCCACTACGAAGCGCCGGCCGAGTGGCGGCCGGCACAGGGCGCGCAGGCGCTCAGCCTGCTGCTGCTCCTGCGGGCCTTTTCCTCGGGCTCAGTGGCCCTGACCGGCACCGAGGCGGTCTCCAACGGGGTGCCCGCCTTCAAGCCGCCCGAGTGGCGCCACGCGCAACAGGTGCTGATCGCGATGGGGAGCTGCTTCGGGGCGATCTTCCTAGGGATCAGCTTCCTGGCCGGCCAGCTCGGGATCGTCCCGGATCCCACCGAGGAGGAGACGGTTATCAGCCAGCTCGCCCGCACGCTGGTCGGCGCGGGCAGTCCGTACCACTATCTGATCCAGCTCTCTACCGCGCTGTTGCTGGTGCTGGCCGCCAATACCGCGTTTGCCGATTTCCCGCGGCTGGCGAGCATCCTGGCACGCGACCGCTTCTTGCCGCGCCTGTTCCAGTTCCGTGGCGACCGGCTGGCGTTCACGAGC
Source organism: Pseudomonadota bacterium (assembly GCA_021325655.1). Lineage (GTDB taxonomy): Bacteria > Chloroflexota > UBA6077 > UBA6077 > JAJPGT01 > JAJPGT01. The sequence continues at coordinate 5,203 of JAJPGT010000072.1, read as the reverse complement.
GGGATCGTGCTGCTGGCCGGCATCGCGGCGCTGCTGATCATCGCCTTCCAGGGCAGCGTTACCAACCTGATCCCGCTGTATACCGTGGGGGTGTTCGTCGCCTTCACTCTGAGCCAGGCGGGGATGGTGCGGCACTGGTGGAAGCTGCGCGGCACGGAGCAACACTGGCGGCTGCGGGCGGCGATCAATGGACTGGGGGCGGTGACGACGGGGATTGTCGCCATCGAAGTGGCCGCCGCGAAGTTCGTCCTGGGCGCCTGGATGGTGCTGGTGCTGATCCCGCTCCTGATCGGGCTGATGTGGGCGATCCGCCACCACTACCGCCGCCTGGAGGGCCACCTGCGCCCCGAGACCCCGCTCGTCTCGGCCGAGGTGCGGCCACGGGTGATCGTCCCGATCGCGGCGCTTACTGTCCCCGCCCGCCAGGCCCTGGCCTTCGCCGGGGCGTTGGTCGGCGACAACGCCGTCACCGCGGTCCACGTCACCGACGACCTGGCGGCGGCCGAACGGCTGCGGGCGGAGTGGGATCGCTCGCCGTACCGCGGCATGAAGCTGGTGGTGATCGAGTCGCCCTATCGCTCCCTGAGCGGGCCACTGCTGCGCTATCTCGATGCCCTGCGCCAATCCCACCCGGACGAAACCCTGGTGGTGGTGCTGCCCGAGTTTGTCCCCTCCCACTGGTGGGAGCACCTGCTGCACAACCAGACGGCGCTGCGCCTGAAGGCCGCGCTCCTGTTCCGGCCCGGCGTCATCGTTGCGAATGTTCCGTATCACCTAGCCTGAGGGTTTAGCGCCGCCGGCGGCCGCAGTCGGCTGGAAGCCTTAGGGAACCTTTAGGCCCTTGCTAGCGCCCCTTAGCTGAACCTTAGAGCCCCGCTCGCATACTGCCAGTAGTGCTCCCGCGATCATCGCGGCTCGCCGGAAAGAACGAGGCCTGTATGGCGAATCGCAACCCAGCGCGTGTGCTGGTCGTCGAAGACGATGAGTACGTGCGGTCGATTATCCAGCGCAACCTGGTGGCGCGAGGCCACGCGGTTCGCGAGGCGGGCACGGTTGCGGAAGCGCTGGCGGCACTCGGGCGGGAGGCACCCGACCTGCTCATCCTGGACATCAACCTGCCCGACGGCACTGGCTGGGACGTGCTGCGGCGGGCCGATCCGCCGGCCAGCGTGCGAGTCCTCGTGCTCACCGCCGTCCCGGTGAGCCCCCGCCGCCTGGGCGAGCTCCGCCCCGTGGTCTACTTGCCCAAGCCATTCCCGCTCGAGGCGCTGCTCCGCCTCGCCGAGAGCCCAACGAGGACGGTCGAAGACCATGCGTGACGTACCGCATCTCCTAGTGCTATTCGACGGCTCGCTCGCGGCGGAGCACCTCCTCCGTTACGCCTGTCGGATCGCCCTGGAAGATTACGACCGCCTGATCGTGCTCTGTGTCGCGGCGCTGCCCGCCGACCTTCCACCGGACCAGGCGCCGCGTGATCTGGAGACCACCGCGATGCAGGCACTGGTCCGGGCCCAGCGGGTCTGTCAGGAAGAAGGCACAATCGCGAGCTTCGAACTGAGCTACGCTCGCGACCTGGCCGAAGCGATCATCGCCGAGGCAGGCCGCAGCGGCGCGGCGCTGATCTGCCTGAGCCTGGGCGAGCACCGTGGGGGTGAGACAGTACTGGTGAGTCCGACCGCCCATTTGGTACTGCAGGCCGCGCCCTGCTCGGTGCTGCTGGCCACCCCGCAGGTCGATCTGCCACGTCGCGCTTGGCGTCCCGCGGCCGCTGCGCCTCGCCGTGACTGCCGCGAGCCTGAAGGGCGCGACCGGACGATTGTCCCTGGCCCGGTCGCCGGCCAGGAGATCCTCTGAACCGGGCGGACAAGCCCAGGTATCCGTCTAATAGAGTGGGGCGGGGGCGTTCTGGAAGAGCGTCTCCAGCGGAGTCGTCAGATACAGCTCCACCTCTTGCAGCTCGACCAGCCGGCTCTGCATGAGGAAGTCTCGCAGCGCCTCGGCGCTTGGGGCCTCGGCGATCACCAGGACCTTGTGGGCAGGATCCAGGTGCAGCGGGCCGACTACCAGCTTGACACCGTGCTGCTCCCGACGCGCGGGCAGCTCGGCGAATACCTGCTGCCACGCTTTACGCAGCGTGCCGTTGGCGCCTGGGCAGTGGCTGTGGACGTGTGTTCCGATCATCACATACTGTGCCATTGCTCCGTCCTCCTCTGGTCCAAAAACCCGAGGCGCTTCGCCCCGGCCCAGATGGGTCAGGCCGTGGCGGCGCCTGCTGTGACCATCCTCCGCCCGGCTGGCCCTGGCTGACAATCCCAGGAATCTGGGATTGTTTGGCGCCTCCTGTAGGACTACACTGGCGGCATGCAAGGTGAGGCGCAGCGGCAGCGCAGCCGGGAGAGGCTGCTCCGCCTGGTGCAAGCACCGCTCGACCCGGACGAGCTCCGGCTGGAGGTCGTGGTCGAGCTGCGCCGGGCTATTGGGTTCGCCCATTGGTGCTGGGCGCTGGTCGACCCGGCCTCGCTCATCTCCACCGGCGGGATGAGCGAGCAGCTCCCGTTCGGCCCGGACTTCGCGCGCTACATCACGCTGGTGGAGCGCGTCGCCGACGTCAACAGCTACCGCGCCCTGATGTGCCACTGGCCCTCGGTGGGGCTTCTCAGCGTCTCGACCGGCGGCCAGCTCTGGCGGAGTGTTCGGCACCGAGAAGTGCACGCGCCAGTTGGCATCGGTGACGAGCTCCGCGCCGTCCTGCGGGACGGGCGCGGCTGCTGGGGCTTCCTGAACCTGTATCGCGCCACTGGGGAGCGCCCCTTCGACCCCGAGGAGGGGCAACTGGTCGCCGAGCTGGTGCCAGCACTCGCCGTGGCGCTCCGGCGCAGCCTCCAGCGTGCCCCGTCGCAGGGTGATGGCGGGGCCGCGCCACCAGGCGTGCTTATCCTGGACGACGAGCTCCGGCTCCACTCCCAGACCCCTGCCGCCCGCCAGTGGCTGGCCGCGCTGGCACCAGCCGGTGCAGCCGGCGCCGGGCCGCCGTTGCCGACAGCCGTGTACGCTGTAGCGGCCCGGCTGCTCGGGCAGGAGGCCGGGGTGGATCCCCATCGGACGGCACGGAGCCGCATCCGGCTGGCAAGTCGGCGCTGGGCGGTGCTCCACGCCGCGCGCCTGGAAGGAGCCGAAGCGGGGATTGCCGTGACCGTCGAGGAAGCCCACCCAGCCGAGATCCTCGACCTGCTCAGCCAGGCCTGGGAGCTCTCCCCCCGCGAGCAGGCGCTCCTGGAGCTAGTCCAGGCCGGTCTGGGTACGGGGCAGATCGCCGAGCGGTTGTGCATCAGCCCGCACACGGTGCAGGACCACCTCAAGGCCATCTTCGAGAAGGTTGGGGTGCACAGTCGGCGGGAGCTGGTCGGCGGTCTGGTCGGCGCTGGCCGCGCCTGACGTCCGACCACGCGACTGGTCACCACGGCGCGGCGGGTGGGTCGGCGCCATGTAGTTCTTGCGTGCCGGCCATTGTCCACTCCGCGGCACCGTGCTCCGCGCTCCCGCCGAGGAAGCTGGTGGGTGCCCCGGACGCCGGACCGGCGCCGGGCCAGGCCAGGCGCGGAGCCGCGGATCGGACGACGTGGGTTCTCCCCTTGTGTTCCGCTGGCGTGGGCGCGCCTGTGGGCATGAGCTTGTCCGTCAGTGCTATAGTGGCGCCGAACTAGTGCCCGCGCGAGCGCCGCGGGGCGAACGTACAGGACGGGGACGGCAGCGGCTGCCATGACGGCTGGCGAGCAGTTTATCGACGTCGGGATTCTCACGAAGGGCAAGCCAACACTCGGCATGACCCTCGCCACCCTGCTGCTGCAGGAGAACGTTCGCCTCCGGGTGCGTTTAGTCGACACCGCTGACAAGCCCGTCATCAAGCGCGACGACGTGCTGTTCGCGCTCAAGCTTGCCCAGGACCGCGGCGTCATCTGCGAGTACGAGTATTCCAAGGAGCGCCAGCGCGCCTTCAGCGACGGCCGGCTGCGGCTGCTGGAGAGCATGACCGGGCCGCACACCTGTTTCCTGGACGACGACATCGTGCTGCCATCGTCCACCTTCGCCACGCTGGCCGCCACCGCCTTCCAGGCCGGCGCCTACGGCTACATCGCCCCGGTCTGCCTCAACGCCGGCGCCGCCCGTGGGTTCCTGGCCGACCGGCCGCACTATTCCCCGGGCGGGCTGTTCCACCAGGATGCGTTGGTGCGCGCCATCCTGCGCGACTATTACGCCACCACGGTGGATGTCCTGGACGCGCGCTCCTCCCACGAGAAAGTGTGGGAGCTGGCATTCCTTTCGGAGCTGTTCCCCGCGCTCGGGCGGGAGACGCTCGTCCTCCCGAACGCCATCAGCTACCACCTGGACTACCATCGCGGGATGCGCTGGGAGCTGACCGAGGAGAAGCTGCTGGAGCGCAGTCGCGCCAAGGTCGAGGAGCTGATCGCCAAGCACCGCGCCGCCCTGATGAGCGCCCCTAAGGCGGGCTAGCGACATCGGGAGCGGTGACAAGCAGCGGATGAGGAAGGGCATGGAGAAGGATCTGCCGTTCAGCTTGCAGGAGTTCCAGGCGCGCCTGGCGAAGATCCGGCAGGCGCTGGCAGAGCGGGGGCTCGACGGGCTGCTCGTCCACACCCCAGAGAATATCTACTACCTCACCGGCTATCACACGCCCGGGTACTATCGCTACCAGACCTGCCTGGTGCCGCTCGAGGGCGAGCCGGTGCTGCTCGTCCGCGGCTTCGAATACCCAAACGTTGAGTACCTCTCCTGGCTGGAGCGCGGCGAGCGCTACGAGGACACCGAGGACTACATCGACCGCACCGTGCAGGTGCTGCGGGAGTGCCGGCTGGACGAGGCGCGCGTGGGGGTGGAGGAGGCCTCCTGGTTCCTCACCCCGCGCGACCTGCGCCAGCTCCGCGAGCGGCTGCCGGGCGCCCGCTTCGAGGACGCCAGCGGGATCGTCGAAGCGGCGCGGCTGGTGAAGTCCCCGGCCGAGGTCGCATACATCCGCCAGGCCTGCGCCGCGGCAGCGGCCGGCGTGGCCGCCGGGTTCGCGGCGCTGCGGGCCGGCGCCACCGAGAACGATGTCGCGGCCGAGGTGCTGCGGGCGATGGTACGTGCCGGGAGCGAGTACGCGGGCCTGCCGCCGTTCGTCGCGGCTGGCCCGCGCACCGCCTGG
>JAJPGT010000058.1 GCA_021325655.1 Pseudomonadota bacterium | reverse complement strand
CCGGGATCCAGGCGATCCACCGCGGGCAGATGGAGGCGGCGCTGTCCATCGGGCTGACGCCCCTGGGCGCCATGCGCCGCGTCATCCTGCCTCAGGCGTTCCGGATCACCCTGCCGCCGGTTGCCAACTATGCTATCGGCCTGCTCAAGGACACCTCGGTGGCCTCTATCATCGCCGCCCCGGAGCTGATGCTGCGGGCACGCGACCTCGCCTCCTCGGAGTTTCTGCCGATGCACCTGTTCCTGCTGGCGGCGCTGATGTACTTTGCCATGAGCTATCCCATCTCGCTGGTGGTGCGCCGGCTGGAAGCGCGGCTGAGCCACGGCCACTCCGGGGCGGCCTGATCCGGCCCCCTACCCGCCTACCTCTCTGAACAAAGGAGCACGACATGATCCAGGAAGCTGACGCGGTGGTGATTGGCGCTGGCGCGTTCGGGACGAGCATCGCCTTTCACCTGGCCCGGCGCGGCCGCAAGGTGGCCCTGCTGGACAAAGCAGGGGTGGCCTCGCAGACCTCCCCGCGCGCCGCCGGGCTCACCCAGCAGATCCGCACCGATCCGCTGATGACCGAGCTGGCGATGCTGAGCGTGCGCAAGATTGAGCGGTTCGTGGAGGAGACCGGTGAGCCGCTGGCATTCCAGCAGTCGGGCAGTATCAAGCTGGCGCGCACGCCCGACTTCGCGGCGCAGATCCACGACGAGGTCCGCCGCGGCAAGGAAGCGGGCCTGGACATTGAGCTGATCTCCAAGGACGAGGCGCACCGGCTGGCACCCTGGCTGGTGCCGGACCGGGCCGAGGCGATCTGGTACACCCGCTCCGACCTGTACCTGGAGCCGGGCGACCTCCCGCGTGCCTACGCCCGCGCCGCTCAGCGGCTCGGGGCGGCGGTGCTCTCAGAGACCGCGGTCACCGCTATCGGTACCCGCGACGGCGCCGTGGAGCGGGTCGTGACGGAGCGGGGGGAGATCCGCACCCCGTTGGTGGTGGATTCCGCCGGCGCCTGGACGCGGGTCGTCGCCGAGATGACCGGCATCCGCGTCCCGATCGTGCCTACGCGCCACCAACTCTACATCACCCGGCCGATCCCCATCGTCCGGCCGGAGCAGCCGATCGTCCGCGTCCTCGACGTCAACGTCTACGTCCGGCCGGAGCGCGGCGGGCTGATGCTGGGCGGCTACGAGCCGGATCCGCTCGCCGTGGATGTGCGCGCCCTTCCGCCGAGCTTCCAGATCAAGGACCTGGCGCTCGACTTCGCGCCTCTGAAGCGCCTCACCGAAGCCGTGGCAGACCAGTTCCCGGTACTGCAAGGGGCGGAGATCGCGGAGCACCGCGGCGGCTTGCCCACCATGACCGCCGACGGCCGCCACATCGTCGACCAGGTGCCCGGGATGCAGGGCTTCTTCGTCTGCAGCGGCTGCTGCGTCGGCGGGCTCTCTATCTCGCCCGGAATCGGCGAGGTGCTCGCCGCCTGGATCGCGGACGGCCAGCCACCGCTGGACCTGTCGCCGCTACGGCTGACCCGTTTCGGCCCCGAGTTGCAGGACGACGAGCGCCTGCGGCAGGCCTGCCTCTGGCGCTATGCCCACCACTATTCGGATCAACCGACCCCGGAGTGATGGCGCCCTCCGCCCACGTGCCCGGCGGCTGGGAGAGCGCGGAGCACGGCGCGCTCCCGCTCGCGCTCGGCCGCCGCCCCCGCACGCCTACGGCGGCCCCGGAGCGCAGGCCGCACTCGCTTCTTCCAGAAGTGATATTGTCCTGTCCAGGAGGAATTGCTATACTACTATTGGCGCTGTTCAGATACAGGCCACGTCCCTGTTTAAGCGCTCGGTATTTGCCTCCGCCCCCTGCTTGCTGAACCTATGGCCTGCACGGCCACGTTGTGGAGACTCGGAAGATCGGCCTGCCCCGCTCGCGGGCGATGAGCCGACTCCTCGTGTAGGGATTGAGCGCCACTTGTCCGTTCGGCTGCTCCCATTATTGTGCTGCCCTCGGACGCCTGGACGACGTGCACTACCCCTCCGGAACTTCGGGAGTTCGCGGTGAATGGAACTGATCTGGAGACGAACGGCCGAGATGAGTCCCAAGACGTCTCCGCTCCAGCTATAGCAGCAACCGCCACGGCCACTGCACCCACGCCTCGGCAAAGTCCGCTCATTCGCCTGCTGCAGCAGCAGGGTGATTCCTCTGGCCAGATCCTGGCCGGCGGAGTGCTGGACATCGTCGAGGAGGGCTACGGCTTCCTGCGCCAGGAGCGCATGCTGCCGGGCCCGAACGACGTGTACGTGTCGCAATCGCAGGTGCGCCGGTTCGGACTGCGCACCGGCGACATGGTCACCGGCCACGTACGAGCGCCCAAGGAGAGCGAGAAGTACTACGGCCTGCTACGGGTGATCGCGGTCAACGGCCAGGACCCCGAAGTGGCCCGCCAGCGACCCCATTTCGACCAGCTCACCCCCATCTTCCCTGACGAGATGCTCGTCCTGGAGACCACGCCGAACAATCTCACCCAGCGGTTGGTCGACCTCGTCTCTCCCATTGGCAAGGGACAACGCGGGCTGATCGTCTCCCCGCCCAAGGCGGGCAAGACGACGGTGCTCAAGCAGATCGCCAACGGGATCACGCAGAACTACCCCGACGTGCACCTGATGTTCGTGCTGGTGGGCGAGCGCCCCGAAGAGGTAACGGACGTCAAGCGCTCGGTGAAGGCCGAGGTGGTTTCCAGCACCTTCGATGAGCCAGTGGAGGACCATACCACCGTGGCCGAGATGGCGCTCAACCGGGCCAAGCGGCTGGTGGAATGTGGACGCGACGTGGTGATCCTGCTCGACTCGATCACCCGCCTGACCCGCGCCTACAACCTGGCGGTGCCCTCGTCTGGGCGCACGCTCTCGGGCGGCGTGGACCCCGTGGCGCTGTACCCGCCCAAGCGGTTCTTTGGCGCGGCGCGGAACATCGAGGAAGGCGGCTCGTTGACGGTGCTCGCCACCTGCCTGGTGGACACCGGCTCCCGGATGGACGACGTGATCTACGAGGAGTTCAAGGGCACCGGCAACATGGAGCTCCATCTAGACCGCAAGCTCTCCGAAAAGCGCGTGTTCCCGGCGATCGACGTGCTGCGCAGCGGCACCCGTCGCGAAGAACTGTTGCTGGATGAGCAGACGCTCCGCATGGTCTGGACGATGCGGCGGATGCTGGCGCAGATCGGCTCGAGCGACAGCGTGGAGCTGCTGATGACCCGCATGAGCCGCACCGCCAACAACAAGGAGTTCCTCGGCTCGCTCACCAAGAGCGAGATCTAGCCGGCGGCAGTATCTGCTCGCCTGAGTGCAGGCGCAGATGGACCGGGGCTCGGCGGGCGTCTGGTGGCGCGTTCTGCGTTTCTTCCTGGTCGAGTTTCCCCAGGTGTACCGGGCCGAGCTACGCTTCATGCTCGCCTCGCTGGTGCTGTTCGCCGGCCCCGCGCTCGCCGCGTTCATCGGGGTCCAGGGAAGCGACGAGCTGGCGCGGAGGCTGTTATCGCCACAGCTCATCGCGCTGATTCAACAGTGGCAGGGAGGGACTGGCGCCGATCCGGGGCTGCGTCCCGTCGCGTCGCCGTTCATCCTGGCCAACAACCTCGAGGTCGGCCTCCTCTCCTTCGCGGGCGGGGTGGTGTTCGGGCTGGGTAGCGCCTACGTGCTGGCGATGAACGGGCTTGCGCTGGGCGCGGTGGCCGGGCTTTGCCAGCAGCATGGCCTCAGCCTGGCGTTCTGGTCGTTCGTCGCCCCACACGGCGCAATCGAGCTGAGCGTGATCGTCATCGCTGGCGGCGCCGGGCTGATGCTCGGCTGGGCGCTGCTCCACCCTGGGCCAAAGCATCGCGCGGAGGCGCTGTCGACCGCGGCGCTGCGCGCGGTGAGGCTGCTCGTCGGCTGTCTGCCGCTGCTCGTCAGCGCCGGCCTGATCGAGAGCTTCCTCTCACCCTCCGCTGCGCCGCCCGAGGTGAAGCTCGCCGTCGGGCTGCTCACGGGGGTCGCGCTCCACAGCTTCCTGCTCGCAGGGGGGCGGACCGGATCTCCTAGCGACGGCGAGGAAATACTGCCTTCGTCCCATGTCCTCACCCCCGACCGGCGCGTATGATGCCCCCACGGCTCCGGCTGATGACGGCCAAGCGCCAGCCAGAGCGCTCACCATAGAGGAGGAGAACGCCACAGTGTCACACCAGACGCTTCCGGAAGCGTGGATCACCCTGCCGAGCGAGGCAGAGCTGCGGGCGAAGGCACAATCTGGCCAGAAGCCGCTGTACGATTTCGGCTTCATCGGGGCGATGGGCAAGCTGCTGGCAGCCCACGACCGCATCGGCCCCGCCTTCATGGCGCTCTTCCGGCAGGTAATGTTTGAGCCCGGCGTGCTCGACCGCCAGGAGCGCGAGATGGTTGCCGCGGTCGCGGCTGCCGCGCAAGACTGCGAGTATTGAATGCAGTCTCACGCAGAGTTTCTGCGTGCCGAAGGGGGCGACCCTATCCTGATCGAGGCGATCAAGCAGCGGCAGTGGCGCGAGCTGCCGCACCTGTCTGGCCGCACCCGGGCGCTGTGCGCGCTGGCGGAGAAGCTGAGTGCCACGCCGACGCGCATGACCGAGGCAGACTGGCAGCCACTGCGCGCGCTGGGCTTCGACGACCGCGGCTGCCTGGAAGTGGCGCACGTCGTCGGGTTGTTCAACTACCTGACCCGGCTTGCAGACGGCTTTGGGCTGCAGCTCCACGAGCGTCTGCTGGAGGCGGCGGCGACCGGTGTCCCGCTACAGAAGCGCGGCGAGTAGGCGGACAATCCGCGCCTCTGCTTCCAGGGCGGCGACGGCGCTGTACGGCACCATGGCTGCGACCGCTCCCGGCTTCTGGCCGCGGGGTAGGCGCCGGGCCCCGTGCTCCCGCCAACGGCCAGGCGGTCACGCGAAGCACGAGGGTGCCGGCGGCTGAAGGTGCCAGGGTGGGATTCACCTGCCGCGCAAGGCCATGCGGGTGCTCCGGGAATCCAGAGAGAGCCTGCGCCAGCTACAGCGGACTCCGGGCGCGCTTCAGGATGTACGGGAGGAGGTGGGAGCCCGAGAAGCCGAGGCTGGCTCGACCACACCGGAGCCAGCCACCACCGTCCCCCACCCGGAGCTGCGCCCCCCGAGCCGCCGGAGCGCTACTGGCGCGGGCGCAGGCGCATGCCACCGGCCATCGAGCCGAGCTGCTGCGCAGCGACCGCTGCGGCTGCTTCGCCTGTGGAGCGATCTTCCTGCCAACCAGGATCGTCAAGTGGCTGGGCGATGGCGCGACCACCCGGTGCCCGTTGTGCTGGAGCGCTACGGTGATCGGCTCGGCCTCCGGGCTACCGATCTCAGCGGAGCTGCTGGCGATGCTGCAGCGCTATCGGCGCTAGCCGGGCGCCGCCGTTGCCCGGGAGTAGACACCAGAAGCCCCCTGCTCGGCGTGCTGGGAGCGCCCCTCGGTCGACCAGCCGTGCATAAGGCCCATCCTGGGGATGCTGCCGCGGCGGTGGACCGCGGTTTGAGCGCCACCGGGAGGACGGCGAAAACGGGCGCGCCAGAAAGTATTGTTGCCAGAGACAGCGGCGGCGCACAATGAGTGGAGGAGGCCCCGCGCCGCGGCGGGCCGCCCGGGGCTGCAACATGTGGCACAGAAGTTGCTAGCAGTGACAGGATGAGCGGGGATTGGTTACATGATCGACACGCCAGCGCCCTCAGGAACAGCGACGAAGAAGATCTTGGTGGTGGAGGACGACCCGGCCATTGGCAGTGTGCTGAAGGAAGCGCTGGGGGAAGAGTACCAGATCTGGCTCGCCTCTACAGGCGCTGAGGGGGAGCGGCTGCTGAATGAGGTTCACCCCGACCTGCTGATTCTCGATATTATGCTGCCGGATGCCGATGGACTGGTCTTTTGTGCCCAGCTCCGCCCGCGGTTTCAGGTGCCCGTCATTCTCCTGAGTGCAAGCCAGCGCCAAGCTGACCGGGTACTCGGGCTGAAGCTGGGCGCGGACGACTTCGTCTCCAAGCCGTTCGACATTGACGAGCTCGCTGCTCGCATCGAGGCCGTGCTGCGCCGGGCGCCGCACGAAACCGCGCGGCCACAGCAGCACGAGAGTACACAAACGCTCGGGGCGCTGACTGTGGACCGCGCGCGCCGCCAGGCCAGCGTCGCGGGCCGGATCCTGGATCTGACCCCCACCGAGTTTCAGATCCTGAGTCTGATGGCCAGTCGGCCGGGCGAAGTGTTCTCCCGTAGCGAGCTGGCAGCGACGCTCTGGGGGGCGCGAGACATGAGCCGCAGCCGGGCGATTGACGTCCATATTCGGCGTCTCCGGCAGAAGCTCGAGGACGTGCCCCAGGCGCCCGTCATCAGCACGGTATGGGGCTACGGCTACAAGCTGGACGCCGAACCGCCGAGCTAGCTGATTCCCGGCGTCCAGAAGCGTGTTAGGGGCAGCCGCTGGACCGCGTCGTCGCGGCCGGACTAACCAGGCCGGCCAGGAGGTCCGCAACCTTTCGATTGGCCACCGGGTTGAGGTGCGGCCCGGCCACGGTACCTCGCCAGGCGGTGCCAGCCTCCTGATCCGCAGCGGCCACCGCTGGGCTGAGATCGACCACGCTTAGGCCCAGGCCGCAGGCCCAGGTGAGCACCGATTGTGGCTGCCCGCCGGGCTGGCGCGGCCCGACCTGGAGCTGAATGTCGCGCGGAGGCGGCAGCAGCGCGACGACCAGTTGTGCTCCATCGGCCCGCACGTCGGCGTCCAGCCGTTTCAGCAGCGCCTCTGTCACCGCGGGGCCGTCCTGCTGATAGTCCAGCGTTCGCGAGCGGTTCGCGTCGGCGCCGCCGGCGGAGGACTGGCCCTTGAGGTAGGCCAGCTCGACACGCGCCACCGCTAGCGTCAGACTGCTCTCCTTGAGCTCATTGACCAGGCTTGACAACCCGCTGCTCGGGCTGCGCTTCCCCCCGCGCGGGCCGCTCCCAGCGGCGGTGGGGGTAGGGATGAGCCGCAGCTCGCCATTGTCCAGCACAAAGTGCGGTTTGCCTCGCGTCCCATCCGGGTTGTATTCCGAGATGTTGTCGGCGAAGTCGTTGCCAGCGAAGAAGACGAGCACCACCAGGTCGGGGTGATAGCGCCGGGCGACGTTGACGTACGTCAGATACTCCTGGTCCGTGCCGAAGCTGGGGAGCGCGAAGTTGAGCACCTGGACGTTCGGGCTGCTGGCCCGGAGCCGCTGCTCGGTCAGCAGCGGGAACTCCTCGCCATCTGCGACGCCCCAGCCCCAGGTGTTGGAGTCGCCCAGGAAGACCACCCGCCAGACGCCCGCTGGCTTGTCCTCGGGATACATTTCGCCCCGATAGCCCAGCGCGTTCTGGCTGGCCGGGATCTCGCCCGCGTCCGTCGGCACCCGCCCGTGCCCGTTCGGCTGCCCACGCCAGCCGAGGGTCGGCTCCTCCTGGAACAACGGGGCAACGGTATCGCGCGAGGCCTGCTGGACGCGTATCACCGTGGGAAGTAGCGCCGGCACCGCGCGCAGGACGCCCTCCGCCAGAAGCAGCGGAAGGCAGAGGCCAAGCAACGGGAGCAGGACGAGGCCGAGGGCGCGCAGCGCTCGATCCATCAGCCCACCACGCTAGAGCTGCACTGGCTCAGTTGTGACCGGGGCCGGGCGCCCCGAGGCGCCCGCCGCCGCCTGGGTGAATCGCTTCGCGAGCCAGCTCAACGTCAGCCCGACCAAGCCACCGAAGCCGCCCGCGATCGTCGCCTCGATAATCGCCCGGCGGAGCGACGCGTCCGTATGATCGGTGAACGGGAAGAAGTAGTGGAAGCCGAACGGAGCCCAGACGAGCCCGAGGAGCAGTCCGCACGCCACCAGTGTCAGGACACCCCGACCGCGATTGAACGGGAGCAGCAGCCAGAGATCCACCACCAGCGCTGCCAGGAGCATGGGCTCTAACGGCCGCTGGGCGCCGTTGAACCCGTTGCTGATGAGCAAGCCAAAGGCGGCAGCCCGGAAGACGACATATGCGGCCACAGTGGAGAGCGCGGGGAACGGCCACGGCCAGAGCTGCGCCACCGCCACCACTCCACCGCCGATGCTCATCGCGGCGAGCCAGGTCATGCTGTTGACATCCCAGTTCGGCGTGTTGCCAGGAATGAAGGACGTGGCGGAGCCCACCAGCCACACCAGGCTCAGGAACAGCCCGAGGCGCGCCAGACGCAGCCGGTCCAGATTGTCGCGCAGCGCGGAGCCCATCGCTAGATCGTAGAGCAGCATGGTAACGCTGAGTGTGAGCAGGATCACCGCGATCCGAGCCAGCGAATGCGGCGGTGAAAAGGTGGACTCCGCGCGGCCAATCAGGCTGAAGCGGAACGCCCAGTGATAGGCCGAATCGAACGCCAGGGCGAACAGCGCCAGCGCCACCGCGCCCAGCACCCCGAAGGCTCCGAGCGGGCCGCGCCGGCCCAGGAAGCTGAGCATCGCCAGCCCGGTCTCGCCCCGGCGGCGCCCGGTATCCGGCGCCAGCAGCCGTGTCATCAGCACCAGCGTCGCGATCACCGAGAACAAGAACAGGAAGTGGTCGGCGGTCCAGGGATGCGGCAGGCCGAGGAACTTGACCCGGTTTTCCGAGGCGTGCCAGGCTGTGTCATACAGCGTGGCAACCTGCGAGAGTGCGAGAAAGAAGACCGCGTACAGACCAGCGTACAGGACGCCACCGGGGAGCGATCGGTCGCGGAGATACTTAAGCACGGGCTCCTCCGAGGATCCAGAAAGCTTGTGCCACCCGGCTGTTGTGCCACATCAGCCCATACCGGGAGCATCTCCAGGACACTCGGACCTGCTGCCGCCCCATGCCTGCGGAACACTCCCTTGCAGATACCCTGCCCGCCATAGCCCACAGAGGGAGTACCAGCCGTGCCCTGTGGGCTCAGCGGTCGTCGCGCTGGACCAGGCAGTGGTCGACCACCAGCAGGTCCAGCCCCGAGCGGCGGAAGGTGCGCAGCGCATCGGCCGGGGTGTTGACGATCGGCTCCCCCCGCAGATTGAAGCTGGTGTTCAGCAGCACCGGCACCCCCGTCGCTTGCCCGAAGGCCTGGATCAGCCGATGGTAGCGCGGGT
>JAJPGT010000002.1 GCA_021325655.1 Pseudomonadota bacterium | reverse complement strand
GGCTACCTGCGCGTCCACCTCATGACCGTTCGTCGCTGGTGTCGCGAAGGGATGCTGCCCGCCGTGAAGGTGGGGCGGGCGTACCGGATCAAGAGGACCGAACTGGATCAGTGGTGGAGCGAGCGTCGCCGCCGAAGCGATGCGCGAGACGGCAGCCGCTGTTCTCCAGCTCGGCGGCGAGGGAACCATTCATAGCGCCAGTCGTGCTGTTCCTCGTCCTTGTGTTCGGGCCGAGGGTACCATTTGGGTCACAACGCGGGGCAGAGTTCGTGACGCCGGGCGGTGCCAGGGCTGGAGCGCGCTCTATCGGTGCCGGAAGCCTGAGCAGCGTGCCCTGCGCCAGGACCCTCGTGCACGTCAGGGGTGATCCGGAAGGGGTGAGGGGCTCGTGAACCTGCCAATCGGTCAACGAATCTCGCTACCTGGTCATTTCGATGTCCCGGTGGTTTTGGAGGACGCTCGCGCGCTCGGCACAGACGGTTCTCGTGGTTATGAATGCCGCGTCAGGCTACCGGATGGCACCCTGGACGAGGCGGTAATTTCCCTGGCCGAAGCTGCCGCCCTCGCGGCGCTAGAGCACTGCGCAGCGGACGTCATCAAGCCGGTTGATGCAGAGCGGCTAAGGCTCCTCCTGGAGTCCGCGCGCATTCGGCTCGCGTACGCCTACGACCGGCATTTCGCCGTGGGCCTGTCGGGCATCCGCACGCTCCCCCACCAGATCGAGGCCGTCTACCAGCGGATGCTCCCGCAGCCCCGGCTGCGCTTCCTCCTCGCCGATGACCCGGGGGCGGGCAAGACGATTATGGCCGGGCTGTTGATCAAGGAGCTGAAGCTGCGCGAGGCGCTTGAGCGCGTCCTCATCCTCTGCCCCGCGCCGCTCACCATCCAGTGGCAGGATGAACTGCTCCGTTGGTTTGGCGAGCCGTTCGACATCATCTTCTCTGCCGTGGACCAGCAACAGCTCGTCAATCCCTGGCAGCGGTCCAACCAGGTGATCGCTTCCATCGACTATGCCAAGCAGGATGACGTGCGCGAACGCGTCTGGCAGCAGCGCTGGGATCTCGTCGTCATCGACGAGGCACACAAGTGCTCCGCCTACACGAAGTCGCAGGCGGGGCGCGCCGATGCGGTCACCGAGACCAAGCGCTACCAACTGGCCAAGCGGCTCACGGCCATCGCCGACCACGTGATCCTGCTCACGGCCACCCCCCACCATGGAGACGAAGACCGCTTCGCGCACTTCCTCCGCCTCGTCGACCCCGACCTGTTTCCCGAGCCACACCGCGTTGGCCAGCAGGCCACCGCGATCCGCCGCGAGATCTTCCGCCTCGGCAAAGACTGCCCGTGGGCGCTGCGTCGGCTGAAGGAAGACCTGAAGGATATCCACGGCCGACGCCTGTTCCCGGACCGGCACGCCCGGACGATTGCGTTCCAGCTCGACGGCGACGAGTATGCTCTTTATAAGGCAGTCACCGCCTACATCAACCAGTTCCTGCCCCAGCAGTCGGGTCAGCGCCGCTCCAGCGCCGCCCTGGCTCGGACCGTCTTCCAACGGCGTCTGGCCAGCTCGACCTGTGCGATCCATGAGTCGCTCAAGCGTCGCCTGCGCAAGCAGCAGGAGCTGCTGGACGAACTGGAACAGCTCTCACCCGCCCAGCGGGCCCGGCGTCTCGCTGCCCTGCAGGGCAAGCTGGTGGACGCGGAGCAGGACGAGGATGACCTGGACGAGGAGGCACGGGATCAGCTCCTTGACGGGTTCACCGCTGCGGTGGAGCTCGACCAGCTCCGCGTGGAGATCTCGGCACTCAAGGAGCTCGTCGAGCAGGCCCGCCGCGTCCGCGAGCGGGCGCACGACTCCAAGCTGGCAGCCCTGCGCGACTGTCTGACGCAGGCGCAGTTTGACGAACTGAAAGACGGTCGTGGCAAGCTCCTCATCTTCACCGAGCACCGCGACACGCTGAACTACCTCCGCGAGCACCTGGAGCAGTGGGGCTATAGCACCTGCGAGATCCATGGCGGGATGAACCCGCACGAGCGGAAGCGCGCGCAGGAGGCGTTCCGCACCGAGGCCCAGGTGTGCGTGGCGACCGAGGCGGCCGGCGAGGGCATCAATCTCCAGTTTTGCCACCTGATGATCAACTACGACCTGCCCTGGAACCCCACCCGCCTCGAACAGCGGCTGGGCCGTATTCACCGGATCGGGCAGGAGCGCGACGTCTACGTCTTCAACTTCGTCGCCACCGAGTCTGTCGAGGGGCAGCCGATCATCGAAGGCCGCATCCTTCATCGACTGCTCGACAAGCTCGAGGAGATGCAGCAAGCCTTGGAGGGCCGCGTCTTCGACGTGATCGGCGAGGTGCTGGCGCTCAACCAGGTGAACCTGCCGGAGATGCTCCGCGACGTCGCGTACGACCCGCGGAGGCTCGCCGACTACATCGACCAGATCGACCGCATCGACCCCAACAAGCTCCGCGAGTACGAGGAGGCCACGGGCATCGCGCTGGCCCGCGCCCACGTGGACTTCTCCGCCTTCCAACAGCAGAACCTCGAGGCCGAGGAGCGGCGGCTGATGCCGCGGTACGTCGAGGCCCAGTTCATCGCCGCCGCGCGGGAGGTTGAACTCCGCGTGGAGCCACGCGCCGACGGCCTGTGGCGGATTGACTACGTTCCTGCCGATCTGCGCTCCGAGCGGCTCCAGTCCGTCCAGCGTCTGGGCAAGCCGCTGCCGAGCTACCGCAAGGTCACGCTGAACAAGGAGCACCTGAACCAGGATGCCCATCTGGATGCGGTCCTGATCGGCCCGGGCCACCCGCTGTACGCCGCGGTCGACGAGAAGCTGCGCGAGCGGCTCGCTCCGCTGGTCGGCGGGGTCGCCTTCTACGTCGATCCGCTGGCCGAGGCGCCGTACCGCCTCCACTTCTTCGAGATCAGCATCCGCGGCAAGGACACCAGGGGCAACGATACCCTCCTACACGGTGAGCTCGTCGCTGTGCGGGAGACGGGCGGCCACTACGAGGTCGTGCAGCCCGACGTGTTGCTCAATCTGCCGCCCCACCCACAGCCGCCGCAGCAGATCGGCCCGGTCGATATCCAGGCCGCTGCTGACTTCGTTAAGAGCACGTATCAGCTCGAGTGCCGCGGGCGGGTCCAGAAGGAGCGCGAGCGGTACGCGGCCATCGTCCGAGAGTACCTGGAGAAGTCGTTCCACGTGCGGATCAAGAAAGCGCAGGAGCGGGCGATGCTCTTCGCCGCTGAGGCCGTGTCCAGGCCGGAGTTCAAGCTGGCGGCTGACGAGGCGCGGAAGTACGTCGACGATCTCGAACGTTCCCGGGAGGAGCGGCGAGCCGGGTTGAAGCGACTGGAGATCGCCCGCACCGGGCCGATCCGGCACCTCGGGACAGCGATCGTCGTCCTGCCCGGGAGCGACCTTTCTGCCCAGCAGGCGGTGTTCCCGGACGAGCCGGATCCAGTCGTGCAACGGCAGTGCGAGCTCGCGGCCGAAGAGCGCGTGATTGCCTCGCTGATCGAGGAAGGCTTCCCGGCCGGCAACATCGAGCGAGTCGGCGCGATGAAGCTCGGGTTCGATATCCGCGCACACCGCGTGCGGGACGCTGTTACCGGCGAGATCGAGGTACGGCGGATCGAAGTGAAAGGTCGCCTGCGGGGTCAGCCAATCCGACTGACGACCAACGAGTGGTACAAGGCGCAGCAGCTTGCCGAAACCTACTGGCTCTATGTCGTTTGGGATCCTCTGGGCGCCACACCCGAGTTGGTGCGCATCCACAACCCGGTCGAAAAGCTAGACCACGCGAAGCGCGAGATCGTGCGGTTCTTCGAGATCACGGCCGAGGCTATCATGCAAGCAGATGCGCGCGGGGTGACAGAATGACCACTGAGCGTCCGAGCAGCATCCAGCTCAGGCGACTGTGGTGGCTTGGCAGTCAGCTTGCTAGCGGTGGCTTCGGCCGCGTCTATGAAGCCGCAGCGGACGACGGATCCGCGGCGGTTGTTAAGCTCATTCCGAAGGCACCCGGCGCTCGCCGCGAGCTGTTCTTCGAAAAGCTCTCCGGCTCCCCCAACATCGTCCCGATTTTGGATAGCGGCGAGTGGGAAAACTACTACGTCCTCGTGATGCCTCGTGCCGAGAAGTCACTCCGCAGGCATCTTGAGGAAGCTGGAGGAAGGCTCGAGGTTCACGAGGCGGTGGCGGTTCTGACCGACGTGGTCGAAGCTCTCGCTTCCCTCGAGGCACAGGTTGTCCATCGTGACCTTAAGCCAGAAAACGTACTTCTGTATCAGGGTCACTGGTGCCTCTCCGACTTCGGCATTGCCCGCTACGCGGAGGCTACGACCGCACCTGATACCCGCAAGTTCGCCATGACCCCCGCGTACGCTGCACCGGAACAGTGGCGGGGTGAGCGAGCAACACCCGCGACCGACGTCTACGCGCTCGGTGTTATGGCTTTCGAGATCATGGAGGGCCGCTTGCCGTTTCTGGGGCCGGATTTTCGGCAGCAGCATTTGAATGAACCACCTCCGTCTCTTTCCCGCTGTCCTCCTTGGCTTGCGAGCATCGTCACCGAGTGCCTCTACAAGGCCGCAGCGGCCCGCCCTACAGCAGCCAACATTCTCCTGCGACTCAGGAGCGGTGTAAAACCGCTGTCACCCGCGGCTGAGAGGCTTCAGCAGGTTCATAAGGCCGTCGTGGAGAGACAAGGCGAAGAAGCGGCCAAAATCTCCGCCCAGCGGCAAAGAGAGGAGGATCGCCGTGAGCTTCTTGAGGCCGCTCAGCAGTCCTTCGGAAAAATCATCGAAGCCCTTAAACAGCGCATACTGGAGGTAGCGCCACGTACGAAGGTCTCGATGGCAGGCGGCAGACTGACTCTCGAACTGGGCGTCGGCGTCCTGGTCATCGAGCCAGTGAAGCCCGCACCCGCCGGATGTCTGGCCGCTTTCGGTTCCGACGCGCCTTTTGACGTGATCGCCTACAGCGCGATTGCCGCTCGTAAGCCACGGGACAGTTCCGGCTATGAGGGCCGGGCCCACTCGTTATGGTTCTGCGATGCCCACGACAAGGGCATTTATCGCTGGTATGAGCTGGCGTTTATGGTCCAACCCCTCGTCCGCGAGCGGTACACTCTCGACCCCTTCGCACTTCCTCCGACAGATGGGGCCGCTGCCGCTGCATTCGCGCCGGTCATACACGTTCGGCAGATAGCTTGGCAGCCGATTCCCTTCGACCAGGGGGGAGAGGAGCAGTTTATCGAGCGTTGGTTAGGGTGGTTCGCCGCGGCCGCAGAGGGGAGCCTTAGCCACCCACGCATGATGCCCGAGAACTCGGGCGGCAGATTTCGTCCTCCTCGGAGACGCCAGGAGAGAATGTAACATGAACGACGAACGCCGCCTGATCGAAGACTACCTGCCGATCCAAGCGGTCAGCGCCGAGGCCTCGAGAGAGAAGTCTGTGCGCAAGGGCCACATGTCGACGTTACACCTTTGGTGGGCGAGAAGACCATTGGTCGCTAGCAGAGCTGCGGTTTATGGTGCACTAGTACCCGCGTTGCGATTCCAGGTGGGTAATAAGACGCGGACTGACGCCCGCGTCGCCGCCGCTAGCTTCGTGGAACGGCTATGCAAATACCCCGGATCGGAGTCGGTGATCGGTGAGGCCCGGCGACATATCTGGGATGCCCATGCGTCCCGCCTAGGCCAGGAGAGAGGTGCACCCATCAGCGCCGAGGACATTTCCGCCGGTCGGGCGCAGCGTCCGAAGGTGCTCGATATGTTCGCGGGTGGCGCCTCCATCCCGCTTGAGGCGCTGAGGCTCGGCTGCGATGCCAGCGCCCTCGATCTGAATCCGGTCGCTCACATCATCCAGCTATGCACGCTCGTGTATCCGCAAAAGTTTGGGAAGCCCGATGCAACAGTCTGGGGCTCTGCAAAGGCAGGTACTTGGGCAGGCCTAGCGGATGAGGTGCGGCATTGGGGCAATTGGGTTCTGGAGCAGGTAAGGCGAGAGATTGGTGACCTATACCCGCCAATCCCGGATCCAGCTGCGCCCACGGCAACGGAGGTGCTCGGGCAGCCGCAGCTTGAGCTGTCTGGCAAGGGTTTCAAGACTGCGGGCCAACAGCGTTTCGCCTTCCAACGCTCGGGTGCCTACCTCACACCGGTTGCCTACCTCTGGACGCGAACGGTGCGGTGCAAGAACCCCTCCTGCGGTGCCGTGGTGCCACTCGTACGCCAAACGTGGCTGTGCAACAAGACCGGCAGGTACGTCGCGCTCAGGATGATCGCCCGGCCAGGTGAACGCCGTGTCCGTTTCGAGGTCGTCGAGAGGGCGAGCGAGGGCGAGCTCGGATTCGACCCAGCGGGGTTTTCCAAGGGCGGCAACGCGGCCTGCCCATTCTGCGGCACTGTCGCAGACATCGACTACGTCAAGGCCGAAGGCCAAGCTAAGCGCATCGGTGAGCAGTTGATGGCCGTCGTCGGAACACGCAAGGGACGCCAAGGCAAGGTCTACGTCGCGGCGGACGATGTGCCCGAACTGCAGCCTGACAAGGCCGAAATCCGCCGCCGCATCGAGGCGCTGTGCGCCCGCAGCGGCCTCTCGGTCCCGAGCGAGCCCCTGCCGCCCTATGGCACGCTCGGCTTCCGGGTCCAGCCATACGGCTTGGTCACCTGGGGTGACCTCTTCTCCGATAGGCAGATGCTCTGCCTGCTGTCGTTCGCGGCGGCAATACGAGATGCTGAGTCAGCGATGCGTGAGGCTGGCTACGGGGATGGCCACATTCGCGCCACGATGACGTACTTGGCCGCCCTCCTCGATCGCCTGGCCGACTTCAACTCGAGCCTCTGTGTATTCAACTACACGGGTGGGCGGGGCGTGGTGCATACCTTTGGTCGGCAAGCCATCCCCATGGTGTGGGACTTTGCCGAGACCGATCCCTTCAACCCTGACGGTGCGAGCTGGATATCGGGCGTCGAAGATCTGTCGGCCGGGCTCGGAGATACGCGGGCGGATGCTTCAGCTGATGTGCGCCGCGGTTCGGCCATGTCCCTTCCATGGCCCGACGCTACGTTTGATGCGATTGTTACGGACCCGCCCTATTACGACAATGTTCCCTACGCCGACCTCTCCGACTTCTTCTACGTTTGGCTGAAGCGAACGATCGGCCACCTGTATCCCGAGCACTTTGCTGCGGAGACGACTCCCAAGAAGAGCGAAGCAGTTGCCGAGCCGGTGCGGTTCGGCGGCAATCGGGAGAAGGCTATGCGTGGGTATGAGGACATGATGGCCCGCGCGTTCTTGGAGGCCTATCGCGTGCTCAAGCCGGGTGGGCCTATGGTCGTCGTCTACGCGCACAAGACCATGCTCGGGTGGGCAACGCTAATCGACGCCCTTCGGCAGGCCGGATTCATGGTCACCGAGGCTTGGCCTTTGGACACCGAGAAGCCGGGCCGCCTGCGCGCGCAAGAGTCCGCCGCGCTTGCCTCGAGCATCTTCCTGGTTGGCCGCAAGCGCCAGAGTCAAGACATCGGATCTTACGAAGACCAGGTGCGGCCAGAGTTGGAGCTGATTGTCCGCGAGCGTGTCGAAACCTTATGGGAGATGGGGGTCTCCGGGGCCGACTTGGTGATCGCCGCTGTCGGCGCCGGACTCCGCGCCTTCACGCGTTACAGCAACGTCGAATACGCCAATGGAGAGCCGGTGCCGGCCGGTCGATTCCTGGCAGAGGTTGAAGGCGTCGTCTTGGACACGCTCTTGGAGAAGATTTTCGGGATCGCCGGGTCGGGCGTGTCGACCGTGGACGGGCCCAGTCGCTTCTACGTGCTCTGGCGGTACACCTACGGGGCGGCAGAGCTGGAGGCTGGCGAGGCGATCGTCCTTACCTATAGCCAGCCTGTCGAGCTCGATGGCCCTCAGGGCCTCTCGGCTGGGTCGCGCGCGCTCGTCCAGAAGAAGCAGAGCAAGTACCGGCTACTGGACTTCACGGAGCGTGGGCAGCATGAGAAGCTGGGCCTGTCCGACCGCGACGGTCAGCCCGCGCCGCTCATCGACGTGCTCCACCGCATCCTGTGGCTCGTGGAGCATGACCCGCGTTCCCTGCCGCGGTACTTGGACGAAGCCCGTCCCGACCGGGAACGCCTCCGTCTCGTGGCCCAGGCCTTGGCGGGGCGAGCGCTTTCCGGCGGCACGGAAGACGAGCGCAGAGTGATCACCACCTCCGCAGAACAGGCCGTGCTGAAGAAGCTGCTCGCCAATTGGCGGGCGCTGATCGACCAGCGCCTTGCGGCGGATGAAGGTACGCTCTTCGACATGGGGAGGGTGCCGAGGTGAAACTCAAAGCCTTTCGAGTCCAAATGTACCGCTGCATCCTCGACTCGGGCTGGGTTGAGGTAGCACCGCTCACGGTCGTGGTGGGCAAAAACGAATCTGGAAAGACCACGTTGCTGCGTGCCCTCCACAAGTTCAATCCCTACCGGCCGGACCCGTACGTCATGGATAGCGAGTGGCCCAGAGGTCACCGGAGGGAGCGGAATGACGCTCAAGTGGTGTGTTCGGCCAAGTTTGAGTTATCGGCCGAAGAAAGGGCGGAACTCGGCAAGATTACGGATCAGGCCATTGACACCGTCTCCGAGCTGGAGGTCACCAAGGACTACGCAGGTCGCTTCGAGGTGCTCTTTCCACCGACGCTATTTCCCGACAAACTTCACCCGAACGATGTGGACCGCGCTCTTTCCGCGCTACCGGTACTCGAAGATCCCGTAAGTGATGGGTTTAGGAACAAGACGCGCGAGTTCAGCGATGAAGCCCGCCGTCTTGCTCATGAGGGGCGCTTTTCCGATTTACAGCAGTTGAGCGCGACGCAGATCCCTCTGCTACAGCAGTCGATGAGCCCTGAAGGTCAGAACCCCCATCGCCAACACGAGCAGGAATACCTCACCCAGTACCAGGCAAAGCTTCAGGAAGTCGCCAACACGTTGTCCGGAACACCGTCGATCCAGAAGAAGGCCCACGAGTACGTTATCAAGCGGCTCCCCACTTTCATCTACATGTCCGATTACCGGTCCTTCACGGGCAGTGCGCAACTCGATCAGGTGAAGCAGCGCAAGGACCGAAATCAGCTTACCGAAGAGGATAAGACGCTTCTCACCATCATGGAGCTGTCAGGCTTGGACCTGGAATCAGAGGTCACCAAAGGCAATCAGCCGGATCGCGAGCAACGTCAGTATGACCTGGATGACGCCTCCGCGACGTTAACGAGAGAGATTGCTGACAGGTGGAAACAGCGGCGTTACGAGGTTCAGTTCCGTGCAGATGGGCAGCTGTTCTACACGTTCGTCAAAGATCAGCATGATCCATCGCTCATTCGCCTGGAGGAGCGCTCCAAGGGCTTTCAGTGGTTCTTCTCTTTCGATTTGATGTTCATGTACGAGAGCAAGGGGACCTTCAAAGGGTGTGTGATTCTGCTCGACGAGCCGGGGTTACATCTCCATCCGGATGCACAAAAGGATCTCCTTCTGCGCCTCGAGGAGTACGCGAAGGAGAACACACTGATCTACACGACCCACCTGCCGTTCATGATCGACCTGCGAAAACCCGAACGCATACGGGTATTGAGCGAGGTTCCCGGGGGAGGCGTAGCCGTAACCGACGATCTCACCCAGAGTCAGCCCGAAGGGAAATTCGTCCTTCAGGCCGCTCTGGGTATGAGTGGGAGCACAAGCTACCTCTTGGCTGACCGGAATCTGGTCGTGGAGGGCGTTGACGATTTCTGGATTCTTTCTGAGCTTTCCGGCTTACTGAAGCGGTCAGGAGATCCTTATCTCCCGGACGATGTGCGTATTACTCCGGCAGGCGGCGCAGCCGAGGCGGGATACATCGCAACGTTCATGATCGGTCAGAGGCTCAAGGTAGTCGTCCTTCTTGACTCAGACAGAGCAGGTGATGATGCAAGAGATAAGCTCGTGAAGCAATGGCTCACGCGATACCATTCCAGCCCGGCTCACGTACTGAGCCTGGGTAGTTGCATCGGTAAGTCTGGAGAGAAGGTCTCAATTGAGGACTTATTCCCGCAGGACTGGTACGTCGAAAGAGTGAAACGCGTATATGCAAAGCAACTGACCGCTGCGGGCGTGCAGGACTTGGATCCCGTTGGTGACGATCAGTTGTGGAAGCGAGTCAAACGGGCGTTGGAGAGCCACGGGATCAAGTTCAACAAGGGTTCAGTCGCCAAGGTCATCCGATCCGATCTGGCTTCGATGAAGGATGCGCAGGAGCTGCCATCTTGCACGCGAGAGAAAGCAATAGCCCTCTTTGAGAAGATTCTTGAGATCGTGCCCATCGAGGAGGCACGCCCTTGAGCACACGAACCCTTCGCCCGTGGACGGACCTCGTCAAGCTGCACCCCGACGTCGAGTCGGATGCGCTCACCGAGGCGATGTTCGCCATCGACCTCGGCGCCATCGCCGCGAACGAACCCAATGTCCCGGCCGTCTACCGAGATCCCGAGGCCTTTTTCCGCGCAACCTATCTGACCTCAGATCTGCGGAAGCTGTTGGACGAGGTTCTCTCGTCACTCGCCGGCCAAAGCGGCTACAACCGCGTCCTGAAGCTTCGTACCCCGTTCGGTGGTGGCAAGTCCCATACCCTCGCCGCGCTCCTCCACGCGGCGCGCAGCCGCAAGGCGCTGGACGTACTGCCCGAGGCTAAAGGGTTGCCGGATCCCGCCAGCGTGGCGGTGGCCGTTTTCGACGGGGAGAAGTTCGACGCCCGCAACGGCAAGCTTCTGGACGACGGGCGAACGATCCACACCATCTGGGGATGGATCGCCTGGCAGATCGATCCTGTAAAGGCCTACCCGCTCGTCGAGGGGCACGACCAGGATCGCGTCGCCCCGGGCGGCGATGTCATCCGATCTGTGCTCACCAGCGGTGCGAGCGGACGCCCGGTCCTGCTTCTCTTGGACGAGGTCCTGAAATACATGGAGCGTGCCGCGGCCGTGGCAGTCCTCGATTCCACCCTCCAGCGCCAGGCGAAGGACTTCTTTCAGAATCTCACGGTCGAGGTGGCTGGTAGCGCTCACGCAGCGCTCGTCTACTCCCTGACGTGGAGCGCCCGCGAGGCTCTCGGCAACGTCGCCTCCTCGCGGAGATCGACAAGCTCGCCTCGCGCGTTGATCAACTGCGGGAGCCCGTCACAGGCGAGGAGATCCTTCCGGTCCTGCAGCGACGCCTGCTGACTGCTCCGCCGGACCCGACCGTTGCGACTGAGGTCGCGGAGGCCTACGCCACCGTGGTCACCAACATGCGGCGAGCGTACGCCCAGACCACGGCCGAGAAGCAGCAGGCGGATGAGGACGGGATCCGTCTGCGCGATCGGATCAGGTCCGCCTACCCGTTCCATCCTGCCCTCATCGACGTGATGCGCGAGCGGTGGGCGAGCCTAGACGCGTTCCAGCGCACCCGCGGCGCCTTGCGGTTCCTGGCATCGTCGCTTCAGTCGGTCAAGAAGCGCGGAGGCGCCCGACCGCTGCTTGGCCTGGGGGAGGTTCCGCTCGACGACGCCGATGTTCGGATGAAGCTGCTCAAGGAGCTTGGTGCCCAGAACGACTACGACGCGGTGATCCAAGCGGATATCCAAGGGCCGAACGCACGGGCCCGACGGATCGATGAGCGGCTGGCCAGCGAGACTCCAGCGTTGGCGAATGTGCGACCGGCAACTCGGCTCGCCACAGCGATCCTGCTCTACTCCTTTGGCGGGCTGAGGCGCGAGAGTGGCGGGACGAACGAAACGTTGCCCCCCGGCGTGACCGAGACCGAGCTGCTGGCGAGCTGCGTGGGGCCAGACCTCGACAGCATCACCGCTACCGCAGTCTTGGCGGAGCTGCGCAACTCGTGCCTGTACTTGCACTATGACGGCATCCGCTACGTCTTCAAGACCGACGCGAACGTCACTAAGCTGATCGAGGATGCCGAGCAAGAGGTCGCCCGCGAAGAAGCGCAGAGCAAGGGTGTGGGGCCGGTCCGGGCGAAGATCAGACAGATGCTCGAGGAGCGTCTTGCCGGCCACCACGTGGCTGTGGTGTGGCCGGCCAAGAGTCAGGACATCCCCGACGAAGACCCTCGCTTTCTCGTCGGGTATCTGCCACTCGAGGTAGCGGGCGAGACCCTGACCGAACAGGAGCGCATCGCCATCGAATTCTTCTCGAAGTACGGCGACCGTCCGCGACGCTACCGGAACGGGATCGGCGTCGCAGTCCCCGACAAGAAGCAGATTGAGGCGCTCCGTCGTGCCGTGCGCTATCTGCTCGCCGTGGAGCGTGTCGAGGCGAAGAAACAGCAGCACCGGCTGTCGAAAGACCAGCTCGACCAGCTCCGGGAGCGTCGCCGGACCGAGGAGGCCGCCGCCGAGTCTGCCTTCCGCGAGTTGTACGCGGCGGTGTGGTTGCCGCGTGTCGAGTCTGGTGCCATCACCGTCGAGAAAGTGGAGAAAGGTGGGAAGCCGCTCCAGGCGACCGGTATCCACGAGCGCGTGATGGAGTTGCTCACCAGCCAAGGGGCGCCCAAAGTCCATGGCTCGCTCACGCCTGCGAAGGTGATCGAGCGCCTAAGATTGGGTGAGCCGCCGAGCGATGGTCAGCCGCCTCGATACGGGGTCAAGGCGAGCGAGATCAGGGACGCGTTCTTCTCGATCTTGGAACCGCCGCGCCTCGACTCGGCCAAGGCGCTGCGTGTCGCGATCGCCCGAGGGGTTGCGGAAGCCAAGCTGGCGTATACCAGTGGTCCGCCCCCGAGTGTCGGTACAGACGGGAAGTTCCAGGTCAGCCTGGACAAGGTCATCGTCGGGAGGCCCATGCAAGAGGACGAGGTCGACCTCGACTCAGGGTTCGTCATGCTCCCGACCGCGGTGCCGTCCCCAGCGCCGGTTGGGGCGACGGTGGCGCCGGGCACCAGCGAGAGTGGCCAACCAGGCACAGGTGCGGTTTCACCGGGCTCGTCACCCGTCGTCACCCCTGACACCCCAACGCCGACCGGCACGAGCACACATGGGAAGACCGGGCAGACCATCGAGATCGCCTTCACGGCCACGCGCAGCGACCTCTTCAACGCGTTCTACGCCATCGCCAACCTCGCAGACAAGTCGGACAGCGGCAAGGTCACGGTCCGAGTCACCGGTACCGCAGCCGCTGGCTATGACCCTTCTTGGCTGAGGAACGCAGTCGAGGAGCCCTTGGATGAGGCCAACATCGAGCGCCAGGTTAGCCAGAGCTGAGAGCGCATGGTACAGAGTGGCCGGCGGTCGGGGACAAACTTTGCGATGGACGTGCCTTTCGTGCAGGAGCTTACAGTGGGGCCGGGCCGAACGGCGGCCCGAAAATCGCAGCGGCGAAGACCTGTTGTGGAGAAACTGCTCGTCGCGCACCGGCGAGGCTTCTGGGGGTGGAGCAGCCGATGCCGCGTGACCCGTGCTGTTGCCTTTGAAATGCCACACGGGCGTGGACCGCAGGTAGAATTGTTGATGCTGCCAGGGGAACTGCTCGCAGGTCTGGATTCAGCGGTCAGGTGGTGCATCGCGGACTTTATCCAGCCTCAGTACTTCACAATTTTGGCGGTGTAGCAAAAGAGAACGGGTAGTGGAGCGCGGTGTGGGCTTGATAGCGTGCCTTGATGGCCTCCAGGAGCAGGTCGCAGAAACGGTCCAGGCGAAAGGCCGCCTCCAGCCAGGCGCGGGCGGCGGCCCGGGCGCCGCGTGGCGTGCGGGTCACCAGGGACGCCTTCAGCCAGACCCACAGGTTGACGAGCAGCAGGGCGACAGTCACCAGCAGCAGGCGCAGCGCCGGGTCCCGCGAGGTGGTCCGCGCCCGGACCGCGTTCATCTGGCGGGAGCCGGCCTCGATGCCGAACCGGGCGCGATACTCGTCGGCCACCTGGCGCACGCTGAGCCCGCACGCCGGTTGGCCCACCACCGCGAAGGGGAGGTGCTCGACCCCGTGCCGGCCGCGCCGCCCGGCCGCGTAGCGACAGGCGACGGACAGCGGGAAGGTCAGCTCGCCGTCCTCGGGGCTGCGCATGGTGTAGCTCGTCCGATAGCTCGCCCGGCCCACGAGCAGCGCCTTGAGTCGTTCGCCCCGCTTGGGCAGGGCCACGACCGAGGTGAACGGCTGCGCGTCGAGGTGGCGCAGGATGGCCACCGAGGCGAATGCCCGGTCCAGGAACAGCCGTTTGCTGCGCACCCCGAGTCGCGCCAGCCGCCCCAGCAGGTCGGTGAGCACGTCCAACAGGGCCTCGTCGGCGCGGACGAAGGTGAGGGCCAGCGTGACCCGCCGCCCGGCGTGCAGCACGGAGGCGGTGGCGTAGCAGTGGAAGCGGGTGGTGCCCGCCTTGGCCTCGCCCCGGCGCAGTTGGTCCGGTTCCAGCCCTGCGCTCCCATAGTAGGGCAGCAGCGTCACGCCGATCGCCAGCCGCAGCGGGCGCTCGACCAGGCCGGGCGGCAGGCGGCTGACCAGCAGCGCGTTGCAGCGGGCTTCGAGCGCGTCCAGGCCCTCCCGCTCGAAGAGACGATCGAGCAGGTACTGGCGCACGAGGTTGGCGCTCGGGGCGTCGACCAGTTGCTGGCCGACGCTGTTGATACTGCGCTCTTGCGCAGCGGCCGCCACCAAGACGTTGTACAGGTCGGCATCCGTGTACCGGTAGCCGTCCACACCCAGTGGCAGTCCCTCCGTCAGCACCTGCACGCTCAAGGCGCACACTTGCTCGGCCGTCACCGCGTTGCTACCATCCGACTCCGAAGGGCGTTGGGCCATGGCTTCCGCTCCCGACAGGGGGTGTTGGCAACGGAAGTATGGCGCCGATGCCCTTCATTCTTTGCCCGCCCTCCCAAAATTGGGAAGTACTGAGCCTCAGGGAGCAAAGCGCTGCGCTGTCATCACCAGTGATAAGGCCAAGCAGGTGGCTATGGCTCCGTCGGCCGAGGAAATCAGAACAATCTTCGAATCCCCCCTTCCTGAACCGCTCACCTGTGCGGAAATGCTCGACGGAGTTGAGATCTTCCTTGTGTGGACGGCAAACAAAAAAAGCCGGCTCATATAATCTGGAGGATGTCCTTCCATAATATGAGCCGACCTTCTTGCGGTTCAGTCATCTAGCCGTCGAAGAGCGCGAGCTGCCCTTCCGGCACTGGCTTACGGCGCAGCTTGGGCCGGCGGACGAGGCCCGCCAACTCTTCGAAGGTCACGACTCGACCGTTCGTGCCGGCCGAGGTCGTCTCCATGACACTCGCCTCCGTCATCATCTCACCGACGAACACCCGCTGCCAGAGGTCAGCGGCTTCCCCGTCGGGGAGGTGCTTGTCTTGCACAGGTACGGGCACTGACATGGCCCCAGCTTCCCGGTCATCATCGACCAGATAGCCGTCGGCTTCCGCCTCGCTCTGCCGCGTCTGGGCGAAGAGCGCCTCGAGCGAGTGCCCGTCTCCCATGCCCTGCTCGATCAGTCGCCGCGCCAGCGTCAGGAACACATCCTGGCCGTCGCCCTCGAGCGCGGCGAGCCCGTCCTCGGGCAGCTCCCTCTCGATCATCAGGGCCGAGCGCATCTTGGCGGCTACGAGCGCCAGCGCTTCGGCCTGGAGCGTCCCCTGGTAGAGTTGCTAAGCGAGGGACCTCGCGGTCCCCCGCTCGCCTTCAGAATGGTGCGTGACTCTTTCGAGTCACACCGCTCCTCGATGAATGGTCGTTGTCTGCGATACCTCACCGCGCGCCTGGCAGAGGGAGCCATCGCGCGCGGTTTTCTGGTCATGGCAGTGCCGATGCAGGAGCTGACGGTTGCGGACGCCATCCTTTCCGCCCTTCGAGCGGGGAGTGACGTGGTCGTTTTCCATCAGGTCGTCCGCATCTGTGAAGACGTTGTGGCACCGGGCGCAGCGACCCCGTTGCCGCTTCAGCAAGCTAGCCTTGCCGGGCGGCAGCTCCGGGTGTCGCCCGAGCCGCGTGGCCCAGTACAGCAGGTTGCCGTCATAGGGACTTGCTGTCCCCTGGACTTTGACGTGTCGGATGATGGGAGTGTCAGCGTGCCGCATGAGCACCCGCCCCGTCCTCGGGCCAAAGACCAGGAGCGCTTGCCACGGGTGTGCCAGTACCTGGCCTTTACCCAGTGGTAGTTCTTCCCGGGATGACGGCGGCGCGCCCACGAATACAGTTGATCCGCGAGGTGCCAGTCCATGCTGTCGAACGCCTGCTTGGACGCGACCGTCGAGTAATACTGCGCCCAGCCCATCACCACCGGGTTCAGGGCTGCGATCAGCTTCTCGACGGGTGCCGCCCGGAGCTTCCGGGGCAGCAGTCGCGTCTCATCCAGGTGTCGCTTCCGTGCCTCGCGGCTCGGGGTGATGAGGGTCTTGAACGCCTGGCGTTCGCTGTGCGTGTTCTTCCCACAGCGGTTGGGGCAGTGGTGGAACTGCCGCACGTTGAAGGCGAGGAAGTCGAGCCCGACCTGGAGCCCCTCGTGGGCGTCCAAGGTGTGAGCGATCCTCGTCTTTTCCGCCTTGAGCTCAAGACCGATGCGGGACAGCCATTCCGGCACCTGCTCGCGAACTTGGAGGATGACGCGGAGGTCTTCGTGGAGTATCACGAAATCATCCGCGTAGCGCACCACAAACGGCTTCCATTCCCGATGGCGACGCCCGTTGAGGTGGGCGACATCGGGGTAGAGCGACCGAAGGTGGCTCTCCAGTCCGTGCAGCGCGATGTTGGCCAGGAGAGGAGACAGCGCGCCTCCCTGTGGCGTCCCCTCCGAGGTGGCGGTGAGGTCCATACCATCCCAGACGCCCGCCTTGAGCCACGCTTTGATGACTCGGCGCAGCGTCGGGAAGGTTTGGAGTGTGCACAGCAACGCCCCATGGTCGATGCGGTCGAAGCACTTGGCGATGTCCGCGTCGAGCACAAACTTCGGCTTGACACGGATCGCATTGAAGATGGCCTGGATCGCATCGTGGGCTGACCGCCCCGAGCGGAACCCGTAGCTGTTCGGCTCGAACCGAGCCTCCCACTCGGGCTCGAGGGCCAGCCGGACCAGAGTCTGCCTGGCCCGATCTCGGATGGTGGGGATGCCGAGTGGGCGCTTCTCGGTCTTGCCGGGCTTGGGAATCCAGACCCTTCGGACCGGTCGTGCCTTCTCGTTGACCCGCAGGTCTGCGACGAGAGCTTGCCGCTCTCGCGGGGTGAGCTTGGCCACCCCGTCGATGCCGGCGGTGTTCTTGCCGCGGTTGTCCTGTGTCACCTTCCGAACAGCCAAGGCTCTGGCCGCCCAGGAGCTCATCAGTAATCGCTGAAGCCGGTGCACCATCTTGGCATCGCCACGCTGAGAGGCTCTGAAGATTCGGCGCTGGAGCTTGTAGACCTGCCGCTCGATCTCTCGCCACGGCGTGTCTCTCCATTCATACACTGGCGCTTCCGCCGTGCTCATGACGTCTGTACTCCTTGACGACTCTCCATTCCATCCACCGTGGTTCAAGTGGGCATATCCCTGCCATTACGCTCCCTCGCGGGAGGCCCGTTTGGGTACGGGCCAGGGCATTGGCTTCATGGACCATCCTGCCCCTCGCGCCTACCAGCTTGGCTGCCTTCTCCGCGATCGACTGCACGGAGATCGGCGCGAGGGGTTGCCATGTTCCTGCTCTTCGTCTTGCGCGAGTTGTAGGGCCGCACTTTCTGCCCGGTTGCATATGGATGAATGGTCGGTCGCACCTTAAACGCCGACCCGCAGAGCCCTTCCCGTTTTGGGCCAGCCTATCCGTCAGAGTCTGACCTGTCTGCCCCGACGGCGTCCCATTCCGGCGGTTGTCACTGACGACGGTTCAGACGTGCGTTCGCATACGGGCTAATGGGCCCGCACGGCCTGCTACGGCTCGCTACCCATGACTCGCCTGCTACCGGATGCCCGCAGATGGGGTCCACGGGTGTCCCGGACTTCTCCCCGCTTCTCGGGGTGCTTTGCCAAGGCACCAGGCTGGACAGTCCTTTTCCGAGAGGGAGCGCATTTCCCTGTTCACCGCAGGGACAGGGTATGAGTCCTGTCAAGTGTGTGAATGAGATTTTCGGGTGGTCCTCGCCGTCGTCCGGCCTGGGGGGCTGTGCGGCAACGCGGAGCGTTGCCGCACAGCCCCCCAGGCCGCCCGCTCAGCTCGCCGCCAGCAACGCGGGCGGCGGCTCCGCCGGCACCTCCTGGCTGAGTTTGGCCAGCGACTCGGCGCTGACGTAGCGGCGGCAGACCTGCCACTCGTCATGCTGCTCGGCCAGCACCGCGCCGACCAGCCGAATGACCGCCGCCTGGTTCGGGAAGATCCCGACCACGTCGGTCCGTCGCTTGACCTCCTTGTTCAGCCGCTCCAGCGGGTTGTTCGACCAGATCTGCCGCCAGTGCTCGCGCGGGAACGCCAGGTACGCCAGCACGTCGTCTTCGGCCTCGTCCAGCAGCGCCGCCGCCCGCGGGAAGCGCGCCCGCAGCCCATCGGCGACCTTGCGCCACTGCTCGCGGCCACCATCTCGGCCGCCGATTTGGGCACCAACGCCAACAGGTTCCGGACGCAATGGACCCGGCAGCACTGCTAGCTCGCCCCCTGCAGCACCGCGGCGATGGCGGTCTTCAGGCCCTGGTGGACATCGCTGAGCACCAGCTGCACCCCGGCCAGCCCCCGCGCCACCAGCCCGCGCAGGAAGCTGTGCCAGAAGGCGCCGGCCTCGCTGGGTCCCACGTCTAGCCCGAGCACCTCCCGCTGCCCCTCGCTGTTGACGCCAATCGCGCTGACGACTGCCATCGACACCACCCGCCCGCCGTCACGCACCTTCACGCAGGTCGCGTCGAACCAGACGTACGGGTAGGCGCCCTCCAGTCGCCGCCTCCGGAAGCGCTCGACGAGGAAGTCGAGCGCCTGGCACAGGCGGCTCACCTGGCTCTTGGAGATCCCGTCCCGCCCCAGCGCCTTGACCAGATCGTCGCCCTTCCGGGGCGCCACGCCCTGCACGTACGCCTCCCGCACCGTCGCCACCAGCGCCTGCTCGGCCCGCTTGCGCGGCTCCAGCCCGCTCGGCACGTAGCCCCCGCTGCGCACGCGCGGCACCTGCAACCCGATCGTCCCGACCCGCGTGTCCCAGTCCCACTCCCGATACCCGTTCCGCTGCCCGCTCCGCTCGGCGGTCCGCTCATAGCGCTCGGCCCCGAT
>JAJPGT010000063.1 GCA_021325655.1 Pseudomonadota bacterium | reverse complement strand
GTGGAGAAGTACGACTGGCGGCGAGGCTATCGCTTCAGCACCTACGCCTACTGGTGGATCCGCCAGGCCGTTACCCGCGCCATCGCCGACCAGGCCCGCACCATCCGTATCCCGGTGCACCTGTTCGAAACGATTGGCAAGATGTCCGGCGCCACCCAGCAGCTCCAGCAGCTCCACGGGCGCGAGCCGACCGACGAGGAGCTGGCGCGGGAGCTGGACATGGCGCCCGAGCGCGTCCGGGAGATCTTGCAGGCGATGCGCCAGCCGACCTCGCTTGACCGCCCCGTGGGTGACGAGGAAGACACCACGCTCGGCGAGCTGATGGTCGACGCGAACACGCCGGCAACGCAGGATGTGGTGGAGCAACGGCTGCTCCGCGACGAGATCGAGGACGAGCTGTCGCAGCTCAGCGGGCGCGAGCAAGCGGTGTTGCGGCTCCGCTTCGGCCTGGGCGGCGGCAAGCCCTGCAGCCTGCACGAGATCGGCGAGGAGCTCGGGGTGAGCCGCGAGCGGGTGCGCCAGATCGAGGGCGAGGCGCTGGCCAAGCTGCGCCACCCGAGCCTGCGGCTGAAGCTACGCGAGTACCTGGACTGAGACCGATCCGCGGGTGGGCGGCCCTTGCACCCTGGCGCTGGCTCGGCGCGCGACGCGCCAGCGAGCGGCCCTGCCCCACCCGCGGATCCCTGCACGGTGAGAGACAGCGATGGCAGCCCTCCTGGACATCACCGACGAGAGCTTCGAGCGCGAGGTGCTTCAGGCCAGCGGGACGACAGTCGTCGACTTCTGGGCACCCTGGTGCGGCCCGTGTGTAGCGCTGACGCCACACCTGGAGCGGCTCGCCGAGACGCTGCCGGCGCAGGCGCGGATCGTCAAGCTGGACGTTGACAGCCAGCCGGAGACGGCTCGGCGACTGCACGTCCGGGGGCTGCCGGTGCTTGTGGCCTTCCGGGGCGGCCAGGAGATCGCCCGGCTGCGCGAGGTGAAGAACCCGCGCCAGATCCAACGCTGGCTGGGTGAGCTGGCCGGCGCCTCAGAGCAGGTCCGTCCGTCCGCGCGCCTGTAGCAGCTCTACGATCTTCTTGACGTCCTGCGCTCGGTCTCGGGCGCAGACCAGCACCGCGTCGGGCGTTTCGACGATCACCAGGTCGTCCAGGCCGACCGTCGCGATCAGGCGCGAGGTGCTGATGACCAGGCAGCGGCGCGTATCCACTCCAACGTGATCGCCCTGGATCACGTTGCCGTGCTCATCCTGGTCCAGCACCTTGTGCAGCTCGCCCCAGTTGCCGATGTCGCTCCAGCGGAAGCGGGCCGGGATGACCACCACGTTGGGGGTGCGCTCCACAACCCCATATTCGATCGCCTGAGGGGTGATCCGCTCGTAGGTGCGGCTGAGCGCCTCCGCCTCCTCGGCCGAGCCGAGCGCCGAGCGCACTTCCATGAGGTGCCCGTACAGGTCCGGCAGCAGCGTCCGGACCCGGTCGAGCAGCGTGGAGGTGCGCCAGGCGAAGACGCCCGGGTTCCACAGGTAGTCCCCGCTCGCCAGGTAGCGCTCCGCGGTCGCCTGGTTCGGCTTCTCCACGAATTGGCGAACCTGGTAGATGGCGTACCCGTTGGCGGTGCCGATCCGCTCCCCCCGCTGAATGTAGCCAAGCTGGGTCGTGGGCTCGGTCGGCGTGATTCCCAGCACCACCAGGTGCTCGCCGTTCTCGGCCGCCAGCAGTGCCGCGGCCAGGGTCCGCTGGAACTCCTCGGGGTCGCGGATGAGCGAGTCGGCGTGGACCGAGGCCATCAGCGCGCCGGGATCGCGGCGGGCGATGTGCAGCGCAGCCAGCGTCAGCGCGCAGGCAGTACCGCGCCGCCCCGGCTCGACGATAAAGTTCTGGCGGGGAATCTCGGGAACCTGCTCGCGCAGCTCCTCGGCGTGCGAGCGCTCGGTAATGATGAGCAGCCGCTCCGGGGGCACCAGCGGCAGAAGCCGATCCACCGTATCCTGAATCAGCGTTCTGGCGCCAGCCAGGGCGAGCACCTGCTTGGGGCGGTGGCCGCGGCTCAGCGGCCACAACCGCGTTCCGCCGCCCCCGGCCAGAATGCAGACGTAGGATGGAGCTGCCACGCATTCGCCTTTCGGTGATGGACCTTTGACCCGCTCACCGCGCATCGCGGGTGGCACCAGTCTAACACAGCGTCGGCGGCCTTCCCGCGCCGCCTCGAGGAGCGAGTGAAGATTCTCGTTACCGGCATCGCCGGATTCATCGGCTCGCACGTCGCCGAAGCCTACCTGGCCGCTGGCCACCATGTCGTCGGGCTCGACACCTTTTCCAGCGGCGCGGCGGGCAACGTGCCGGCGGGGGTGCGCGTGCACCGGGTAGACATTCGCCAGCCGCGCCTGCTGGAAGCGGTCCTCGCCGCCGAACGGCCGGACGTGGTCAACCACCACGCGGCGGACGCCGACGTGAGCCAGATCACCCGTCGCCCCCGCCGGGGCCTGGAGGTAAACCTGACCGGCACGCTGAACCTGCTGGAAAGCTGCGCGCGCCAGGGCGTGGGCAAGCTGATCTTCATCTCCAGCGCCGCGGTGTATGGCAACCCGCGCTACCTGCCGGTGGACGAACGCCACCCGTTCGACCCGACCAACGTCTACGGGATGAGCAAGGCGGCAGGGGAGATGCTGGTCCGCATCTACGCCGCCACCGCCGGCCTGCGCTGCACCAGCCTGCGCTACGCCAACGTGTACGGCCCGCGCCAGCAGGCCCGGGCAGAGGGCGGCGTCGTCGCCTCCTTTTTGTACGCCCTGCGTCGCGGTGAGTCCCCCCGCATCACCTGGGACGGCGAGCAGACCCGCGACTTCGTCTACGTCGGCGACCTCGCCCGAGCCAACGTCGCGGCGCTGGAGCGTGGAGATGGCGGTGCCTACAACCTGGGCACCGGCGTCCCCACATCCATCAACCAGCTCCTGCGCGCTGTGAGCGAGGCGGTGGGTGTCTGGCGCGATCCGGTGTACGTGCCGAAGCGCCCGGGCGATATCCGAGCGAGCTACTTCGACTGCCGGCTGGCTGAGCAGGAGCTGGGCTGGCGCGCCGAGACCTCGCTGCAGGAGGGGTTGCGCGCCCTGGCGGCCGCGACTGCCGCGCCGACCGACCGGGCGCGATAGCCGCGGGCAGAATGGGCGCCCGCGTGCCCGGCGGCGCTTTCGCCCGCGGCCGCCGCCCCGCTGCGCGCCCGCCGGG
This sequence comes from Pseudomonadota bacterium, assembly GCA_021325655.1. Classification (GTDB taxonomy): domain Bacteria; phylum Chloroflexota; class UBA6077; order UBA6077; family JAJPGT01; genus JAJPGT01. The sequence goes on along the minus strand of JAJPGT010000063.1, from coordinate 71,711 downwards.
CGCGCAGCGGGGCGAACAGCGTGTCCCGACCCAGGGTAAGCGGCGGCTCGGTGCCCAGCGGTAGCTACCGGGCCCGCACCACGTGGACCAGGTGCTCGGCCGACAGCTCGTCCAGGCAGACGTAGTGTGCCCGAAGGTGCGCCGCCAGCTCCCGCGCCAGGCCCAGCCCGCCCGCGCCGCGCTCCGTGTCCACTACGATAGCTGGGACGCGCTGGGCAGCGAGGGCGAGCGCCTGCTGGCGGGCATCCTGGAGCGGGTCATCGCTGGCGAGCGGGACATTGGCGCGGCCGTCGGTGACGAGCACCAGCAAGGGCCGGGTCGTGGCCCCGGCCAGGTGCTGGCGGCGCAACGTCGCCGCGGCGAGGGCGAGGCCGTGAGCCAGCGGGGTGCGGCCGCCGGTGGGCAGCCGCCGCAGGTGGGCCTCGGCGCGGTCGACGCTGCCGGTGAGCGGGAGGAGCAGGTCCGCGCCCGAGCTGCGGAAGGCGATCAAACCCACCTGGTCCCGCCGCTGGTAGGCCTCCAGCAGCAGGGAGAGGATGGCGCCCTTCACCGCTGCCATCCGGCGCTGCGCCGCCATTGAGCCGCTGGCGTCGACCACGAACAGCACCGCGCTGCCGGCGCGCGTCTCGCGCACCTTCTGGCGCAGGTCGCGCCGCTCCAGGTGGACCAGGCGCGGGCTGGCGGGGTCCCACGCCAACCTTGTTGGCGTGGATGCCCTGGCGCTGGCGGCCCGGCGGGCGAGCTGCTCGGGCGCGGCGGCGCGCAGCGTGGCATCCAGCGCCAGGTCACGCAGCGGCCCACGCGGGAGCACGCTCCCCACGTAGGCGCCGCGAATGCCCGGGGCCCGCACACGCTGGCTCCGTCCCGCTGGAGCCTGGGCGGCGAGCGGCCGGGCCGCGGGACGGGCGAGGAGCTGGACGGGGAACGGCGTCCCCGGCGCCTCGACCTGCTCGGGCCCCGCCTGGCCGCTGCTGTCTGGCGCGTCCTGCTCGCGCTCTCCCCACCCCCCACCCGCTGGATCATTCGCGGCGTTGCCTCCGCCGCCGTCGGCGCCGGGCGGGTGCTGCTGCTCGCGCCGGTGCTCCTGAATCGCCCGCTCCAGCCGCTCGCGGTCGAGCCCCGGCTGCTCGAACGGCTGGCGCCGGCGCCGGTGCGGCAATGCCAGCTCCGCTGCCTGCCGCACGTCCTCTTCGGTGACGAGGGTCCGGTCGGCGTAGGCGGCCAGCGTAATCGCCGCCTTGTACATAACGATGTCCGCTCGCAGCCCATCCACCTCGAACGCGGCGCACAGCCGGGTGATCAGGTCGAGCAGGTTGTCCTCCAGCCGCACCCGGGGCAGCCGCTCCCGCGCCCGCTGCAGCCGCTCCCGCTCCGCCGCCTCCGCCTCGGCCCAGCGCGCCGCGAACGCAACCGGGTCGGCCTCGAAGGCGATCCGCCGGCGGACGACCTCCGCCCGATCGGCCGGGGCCGGCAGCCCCTCCACCTCCACCGCCAGCGCGAAGCGGTCCAGCAGTTGCGGCCGCAGATCGCCCTCCTCTGGGTTCATCGTCCCGACCAGGACGAACTGGGCGGGGTGGCTGAACGAGAGCCCCTCCCGCTCGACGTAGTTCATCCCGAGCGCGGCGGCGTCCAGCAGCACGTCCACCAGGTGGTCGCCGAGCAGATTGACCTCGTCCACGTACAGGATGCCGCGGTTGGCGCTGGCGAGCAGGCCCGGCTCGAAGCGGCGCTCCCCGTACTGCAACGCCCGCTCCAGGTCCAGCGTTCCCACCACGCGGTCCTCGGTCGCCCCCAGCGGCAGGTCCACCAGCGGCACCCGGCGCCGCCGCACCGGCAGCGGCCCGGCCTCGGCGCGAGCGGCGCAGGCGTCGCAGCGCGGACCGTCGCCGCTCGGGTCGCACTGGAACGGACAATCGGCGACGACGTCGATCTCCGGCAGCAGCGCCGCCAGCGCCCGCACTGCGGTGGATTTCGCCGTCCCCTTCTGCCCTCGGATCAGCACCCCGCCCAGGCGCGGGTTGATCGCGTGCAGCAGCAGCGCCCGCTTCATCGCCTCCTGCCCGACAAGCGCGGTGAACGGATACAGCGGACGTGAGCGGTCAGTCATCGGTGGCCAGCCTTCGTAGATCGGATTGCCCGGCACGATTGTACGCGGTGGCGACCAGGGACCTCTGTCCCGTGGAACCGGGACCTTGCCTCCTTTTGGACCGGGCGCTGCTGGGCGAAGCTGTTCGCCAGGGATCCACTAGTTGCATCCCTGGTGGCGCTGCGTGAAACGACATCGGCGCCAAAACGCGGGGGGCGGCCAGCAATTCCTGCTCGGAGGCTGCCAGCCTCCGAGCGCGGACCAACTGTGGAGCTTCGACGTGAGCCACATCGGTGTCCCGGACCTCAATCCACCATTCGGGTCACTGCTCGGGCCCCTGTTCTGGAACCTTCCCGATGCGGCGCTGCTGGCCGACGTCGGCACGGACCGCGTCCTCGCCTGGAATCCTGCCGCCACTGCCCTGTTCGGCTACTCCACGAGCGAAGCGGCCGGGCTGGCCGTCAGCGATCTGTTCGCCGCTCCCTCCTGGGAACAGTACCGGGCTCATCTGGCCACCCTGGCGGCCATGGGCGAGCCCGCCCTGCGCGCCCCGCTGGAGCTGACCGCGTGGCGCAGGAGTGGTGAGGCGATCGTCGTCGAGCTGAGCTGCAGCCTGCTGGAGCTGGAGGCGGAGGGTGGGCCATACATCCTGGCGCTCTGCCGCGACGTCACCGCGCGCAGCCGGACCGAGCAGGCGCTCCGCGAGAGCGAGGCCTTTTATCACTCCCTGGTCGAGACGATCCCCCAGCACCTGTTCCGCAAGGATCTGCAGGGGCGCTTCACGTTTGGCAACCGGCGCTTCTGCGCCTCGCTAGAACGGCCGCTGGAGGAGATCATTGGCAAGACGGATTACGACTTTTACCCGCGCGAGCTAGCGGAGAAGTATCGGGCGGATGACCGCCGCGTCGTCGAGACCGGGGAGACGCTCGAGGTCGTCGAAGAACACCAGGCTCCGGAGTGCGGGAAGATCTTCGTCCGGGTGATTAAGGCGCCGATCCGCGACGCGCGGGGCGAGATCATCGGCATCCAGTGCATGTTCTGGGACGTGACCGACAAGGTGCAAGCCGATCTGGCGCTGCTGGAGAGCGAGCGGCGCTTCGCGGCGTTCATGGACAATAGCTCGGCTATCGCCTTCGTAAAGGACGAGGCTGGCCGCTCCATCTACGTGAACCGGGTGTTCGAGCAGCAGTTCGGCGTGCGGGCGGCGGACGTGCTGGGCAAGACGGAATTCGAGCTCTGGCCAGCGGAGATCGCCCGGCAGATGCACGAGCAGGACCAGGCGGCGCTGGCGGAGGAGCGGCGCATTGAAACCGTCCACTGCCTGCCGCATCCCGATGGCCGCATTCGGTACTGGTCGGTATTCAAGTTTCCGTTCCGCGACGCCGCCGGGCGCCGCCTGCTGGGCGGGTTCGGGATCGATGTCACCGAGCGGACACGGATGGTGCAGGCGCTGCACGAGAGCGAGCAGCGCCTGCGCACGGTGATCGGCAGTATCCCGGTGATCCTGTTCGTTCTCGACCTCGCCGGCCGAGTCACCCTGTGCGAAGGCAAGGGGCTGGAGGCGCTGGGCTTGCAGCCGAGCGAGGTGGTCGGGCGGCCTGTCGTCGACCTGTACCCTGACCAGCCGCAGGTAGCGGAGGATCTCCGCCGAGCGCTGGCCGGCGAAGCGTTCAGCACGACCGTGGAGCTGGGCGAGGTCGTGCTCCAGGTCTGGCTGACCCCGCTGGTCGATGCGAACGGCGCGCTCACCGGGGTGATCGGCGTCGCCACCGACATCACTGCCCGCAAGCGCACCGAGGCGTCGTGGAGCACCAGGCGCTCCACGACGCGCTAACCGGTCTGCCCAACCGCATCCTCCTCCGTAATCGGCTCGAGCACGCCATTCAGATGACGCGGCGACAAGCGGGATTTCCGGCGCTGCTGTTCCTCGACCTGGACAACTTCAAGGCAATCAACGACAGCCTCGGCCATGCCGTGGGGGATCGGGTGCTGTTAGAAGTGGCAGCGCGACTACAGGGCTGCCTGCGGCCGGGCGACACCGTGGCGCGCTTTGGTGGCGACGAGTTCGCAGTGCTGCTGCCGTGCCTCCCCGCTTCGGAGGTGGCCACAGCGGTGGCAGAGCGCATCCTGGAGACCGTTCAGGCTCCGCTGCTTATCGATGGTCGGGAGCTGGTGGTCGGGGTAAGCATCGGGATCGCCTGCCTCTGCCAGGGCGCCGAGGGGCCGGACGATCTGCTGCGCAACGCGGACGTCGCGATGTACCACGCCAAGGAGCAGGGGAAGGGACGCTACGCGCTGTTCGAGCCGCGAATGCACACCGCAGCGCTGGCCCGGCTGGAGCTCACCGCCGACCTGCGCCAGGCGCTGGAGTGCGAGCAGTTCGCGCTCTGCTACCAGCCGGTCGTGTCATTCGCAGACAGCAGAATCACCGGAGTGGAGGCGCTGCTCCGCTGGAACCACCCGCGGCGCGGAATACTGCTCCCCGGCGCATTCCTCGCCCTGGCGGAGGAGACGGGGCTCATCCTGCCGATCGGCCGCTGGGTGCTGCGCACGGCCTGTCGCCAGGCGCGCATCTGGCTGGACCAGTTCCCCAGTGATCCGCCGCTCACCATGAGCGTCAACCTCTCGGCCCGGCAGCTCCAGCAGCCGAGCCTGGTCGACGACGTTGCCGCGGCGCTGGAGGCCGCCCAGCTCCCCCCGGCCTACCTCATTCTGGAGATCGCGGAGCATCTGCTGCTGGATGGGACGTCCGCGATCGTGGCGCAACTGGCAAGGCTCAAGCAGCTCGGGGTGCAGCTCGCGATCGACGATTTTGGGACCGGCTACTCGTCCCTGGGCTACCTGCGCCGCTTCCCGGTCGACCTGCTGAAGATTGACCGCTCCTTTGTGCAGGGGATCGAGCACAGCTCGGAGCAGATGGCGGTGCTGGAGGCAGTGATTGCGCTGGGCAAGACGCTCAACCTGAGCACTATCGCCGAAGGGATCGAGCTGAGCCAGCACCGGGATCGCGTCCGCCAGCTCGGCTGCGACGCCGGCCAGGGCTATTACTACACCCGACCGCTGGGCGAGCGGGATATGACCGCGCTGCTGGCCGACGTCCTCAGCGCCGTGGCCCCAGCGCCAGCACCCGGGCGGGACTACCCGAGCCTCGCACGATCTTCAGGGGCGCCGCAATAAGGACGCTGCCGGTGGCTGGCAGTCGGGCGAGGTTGGTGAGCTGCGTCAGCCCGTACTTGCCGGCTCCTAGCAGGAACGCGTGGCAGGGGAAGGGCGGGGTGAAGCTATGCGCCGCCCCGGCGTCTGTGCCGACCGTCTCCACCCCAACGCCGATGATCGGGCTCTCCTCGGCCAGCCAGCGGGCCGCCTCGACGGCGATCCCCGGCGTGTGCGGCCCGCGCTCGTCGGTGTTCAGGAACAGTCGCTCGTCGTGGGCGCGAGCATCCCAACCAGTGCGATACAGCAGCCAGCCACCCGCCGGAAGCGGCCCGTGCGCTGCCTCGAAGGCGCGGATGTCGTCGATCGTCAGCAGGTAGTCCGGGTTCTCGGCCGCCTCGGCGCTCTTGTCGATCACCACCGCCGGCCCGATCAGGCGCGAGGCGGGCACCTGTGAGACGTCGTCCCCATCGCGGCCGGTGATCCAGTGGATCGGGGCGTCGAAGTGGGTTCCCACGTGCTCGCCGCCCTCGAACCAGTTCCAATACCAGGCCGGGCCGCCCTCATCGTAACGGCTGATCAGGTGCATCTTCCAGCCTGGCGTGTTGGCGAACGGCGGCGGGAGCCGCAGCACCGGGGTCGCCTCGGAGAGCGGCTGGCTGAGGTCCACCACCTCCACCGCGCCGGAGGCGAGGGCGTCGATGAGCGCGGAGAGTGTATCCATGCGGGTGCTCCTTCGTGTCGCGATCAGCCATCGCCGGGCAGCCGCCCCGGGCCATCCCCGGTGCCCCAGCGGTGGGGAGGTGGCGGGGCGCACCGCGGCCGCCAGACCTGCCGAAACCGGCCTCGCGCTCCAGCTAACAGAGCGCGTGCTGTGGCCGCTATCGTACCGCGCCGGTTGCCGGCGTGATAGCCCGTGGGCGAGAAGGGCTGCCTCCTGCCCGGCCGGGATCGGCCCGGGGCGGCGCTTACTGCGCCGGGGTTGCCGGCGCACCGGGCGGCGCCGCGATCGGCACCGAGAACTGGGTTGAAACGTCGTCCTGGCCGGCCCGCCGCACCCGCACCTCGATGGTCCACGTGCCCGGCAGCCCGAGCAGGAGGCCGGGGGCGGCAAAGCCTCCCGCGGGGTCGGCAGGGGCAATCACCTCGCGCTCGCCCAGCTCCTGGGCCGGCGGGTGCAGCCGCAACATGACCCGCTGCACCGTGGCCGGCGCCGCGCCAGTAGCATCCGCCACCTGCACCCGCACGGTGTTGGCGCCGACCGCGCCCGGCGCGAGCGATAGCCCCACCTGAAGATCGCCAGCCGGCTGTGGATCGAAGCTGACGCCTGGTCCACCGGTGCTTAGTGGGCCGACCGCGAAGCTGAAGAAGCCGTGGGCCGAGTCCCCATCGACGGCTGAGACCGTCTGCCAGAGCACGGTGTACACTCCCGGCCCGGGCAGGGCGAGCGGCAGGGTCAGCTCGGTCGAATCGCTCGGGTCAGGGGTCGCGGCGGCGGAGCCGACCGGCTGGTGCGACGCGTCGTACACCGTCAGCGTGCTTTGCTTCGGGTCCGGCGCCTCTACGAACCAGACGTGGAGCTGCGCTGGCGGGGTGTCCAGCACGCTGTCGGGCGCGGGGTCGGAGCGCTGGTAGCTGGCGTGCGCCGATGCCTGGGCCAGCATTCCCATGAACAGACCCGCGGCCAGCAGTGGCGCGAGCAGCAGCCGCATGGGACGCAGGAGCTTCCGAATCTGTGTCATGGTGTCCTCCGTGTTCTATTGCACGACATCCAGTCGAACCCTGTCTCGCCGCAGCGCGGCGTCAGCAGCAGCGGTCGGTCGACACGGAGCTGCAGCCAGGCAAACCTCGCTGGGGAGAACGGCGCTTCCAGGCCGAGTGCCGGGATCCGCAGCCGCCCGCCACAGCGGACCCCCTAGCAGGCACGGGGCCACGCTCAAGTGGATCGCCAGGCTCCCGCTCGCCTGCTCCAGGGCAATCTGGCCCGCCGCGTTCGGGCCTGGCAGCTCGGCCGGACGGGTCGACATGGGTGTCTAGCCACCCGTCCCCGGGGCGGCCGGGGTGGGTTGAGCCACAGCCGCCGGCGGGAGCGTCGTGGCCAGGGCCTGGGGGGTAGCCGTGGCCCGAGCCGTGGCGGGCGCTGGTGGCCCCGCCGTCGGCGGGGCCGGGGGCGAAGCGCCGAAGGTCTTGATGTAGTTGATCACGTCCCAGCGCTCCTGCTCGGGGAGCTGATCTTTCCAGGCGGGCATCGCCGAGCCGGGGAAGCCGTTGCTGACCCACCAGAAGAGCTGCCCGTCGGTGTGGCCCGCCCGCATATGCACCCGGAAGTCGGCAGGCGGCGGGTTCAGCGCCAGGCCGGCCGGCCCGTCGCCGCGGCCGTCGTCTCCGTGGCAGGCGGCGCAGTGCTGCACGTAGACCTGCCGCCCGCGTTCCAGCGACGCGGCATCGGCGGGGATGGGGTTCTGCATCGCGAAGGAGGGGGTCACATCCGTGTAGAAGCCCTGCACGGTGCTGTAGCCGCCGTAGCCGAGCAGGCCGGCCGCGACAACCAGCCCGACCCGCCCGGCCCAGAGACTGGCGCGGCGTAGGCGCCGCATCCCGAGCAGCAGCACCGCCCCGGCAACGAGTAGCTCCAGGCCAAACAGCAGGCGCACCGGCAGGCTCATGCTCGGCGCGGGCGCCCCACCTGGCCCGCCGCTCGGCTCGGCGGCGTCGAAGGTCAGGTCCGTGCGCGCGTCGTCGCGGCCACTGCGGCGGACGAGCACCTGGGCGCGCCAGCGACCGGACATCGAGACCTCGCCGCCCTGTGCCTGGTAGCGTCCGTTGCCGATCGGGGTTGCCACTGCCTCGCTGACGCCCATGTTCATGGTGGTGTGCTCGAACTCCAGCGCCACCTTCTGTGCATTGTCCACCGGCCGGCCGCTAGCATCGCGGAGGATGACCGTGAAGGTATTCAGCCCCGCCTCACCGGGCGAGACGACCAGGATGACGCGGAGGTCGTCGGCCTGGGAGCGGACCACCACCCCGCTCCCAAAAGCATCTCGCGCTGGCGGCAGGCTGGTCAGCAGCGCGGTCGCCAGCAGCACCCCACTCACGCAAGCGACCTCGCCCCCGACGCTCAGCCGCAGGCGCCCGAGCCAGGTGTTCGATTCCGGCACAGAAAGTCGGGCCGCGGCGGCTGCCAGTCGACGCTTGATGAGCAGGAGGTTGAGCGCCGCCAGCCCGAGCAGCGGGACGATGAGCGCCAGCTTGGCCAGGAGCACCGTTCCGTAGGCGGTGTCGGTCAGGTTGGCGACGTCGGCGATCTCCACCACCCCGCGGTAGAGTCCGGTCAGGCCAAGCGTCGCGACGCAGACGGTCGCCACCCGTGAGAAGTTGCCGACGATGCGGGCGACTGTCCGGGCGTCGGCACGCAGGCGTGGCAGCGTTACGAGCAGCGCGACAAGTCCACCGAACCAGATGCCGGCCGCGGCCAGGTGAGCCCAGTCAGCCCCGATCGACAGAACGGACGCGTCCCGCTCGGCTGCCGCGTGGCTGTTCACGCTCATGGTAAGGAGCACGAGCCCGCCCAGCGCCAGCGCCGTCCACCACCAGCTCGCCCTCGCGGCCACTACCGACGAGGGGCCATGACGTTGCCTCAGCGCTAGCACGACCACGAGCGCCGCGAGCAGCGCCAGGCGCGCCCAGAACAGCAGCCCGTAGCGTGTCCGTAGTAGCAGGTCCGCCAGCGGCTGCCCGAGCGCGCGGGGGAGCGAGACCTCCGCCGCGCTCGCCGCCTGGACCCAGGCGGCATACAGCGTGGCCAGGGTCGTCGCGGCCAGTCCCACGGCGATCAGGAGTTGCAATGGCCCGAGCCAGCCGATCGGATCCTCCTCGGCGGAGCGGGCTGGCCTTCCCTTCTGGCGCCTGGCCCGCTGGCGTCCGGGCCCGGGCGCCGGGCGGAGGAGCACCAAAGGCGGGAAGCCGAGCGCGCCAACCAGCATAGCCAGTGACAGGAGATTGAACCAGCGGGCGGAGATCGCGCCAGGGGTCACGTTCGCCCACTCGTCCGGCGGGGCGGCCGGCGTCGCCGGACGGAGCGCGGCCGCCTGATCCCGCCCGATGGCGAAGGCGAACCCGCCGCGGGTGGTGTGGCCGTCCACCGCGGAGAGGGTTTTCCAGGAGACCGTGTAGACCCCAGGGGAGAGCGGATCGAGCGGCAGCGTCAGCGCGAGCGGGTCGCCGGGGGCCACCTGAACCCCGCCCCGGTCGAGACGCCGGCCAGCGGTATCCAGGAGCTGGATCTCGGAGAACTGCGGGTCCGGCTGCTCCGAGAACCACAGAGTAAGACGCGGTGGTGGAGCGTCCAGCACCGCGTTCGCCGGGGGGTCAGAGCGGACGAGGTTGGCGTGCGCGGCCGCCACGCCCGCGCCCGCGAACGCCAGCACGATCGCTCCCACGAGCGCCCAGAACGCGACCCGCATGCGCTGCGCCATGTCAGGATCCTGAGTGCGCGTGGGGGGACGACGGCCCCCCCCCACGCCGCAGCTACGAGCGAGTGTCGCCGGCGAGCCGCGACGAGCCGGCAGTCGAAGCGGTCGGACGCCGGGCCACGAACGCGGCCGCGGCGGCGACGAGCCCGAGCGCGCCGAGCACGACCCCGGCGATGCCGAACGTCCGCGCCGAGGCGGCCTCCGCCTGGGCGGCTTGGGCGGCGGCCAGCGCGGCGCTGGGATCGCCCTGCGGCACCGGGAACTCGAGCGCCGTCGCCTCCTGCACGTCGTCGAAGCGGCCCGGCCCGCTCTCGAACGTCTCGTCGACCGCGGTGCCCTCAATCGTCCCGGTCAGGTGCCAGACGTAGCTGCCCGCCTTGGTCGGGATGATGTCCGCCACGTAGTGGCCCGGGTCCTTGAACACCGGGCGCAGCGGAAACTCCTTCGGCTGGCCGCCGCCGAAGGCGATGGTCAGCTTCAGCGTCTTCTCCAGCCCTTCTACTGGCTGGTTGCCGTCCTTGGTGGTAATGCGGAAACCGGCCGCGTTCTTCTGGCCCTGAATCGTGGGCTCGTCTTCCCAGCCGACCACAGCGGTGTATTTCCCGCCGCCGATGTCGCGGCGCTCGTGCGCCAGCGCCAGCCCGGGCAGGACCAGCGCGGCCAGGAGCAGCGCCGCCGGGAGCGCGGCGAGCCAGCGGGTGATTCGAGTCAGTGATCGCATGGGGACTGTCCTCCTGTCGCCCCTCAACGAGGGGCCGCCTGGAGGCTCGGGCAATTCGCGAGCCTCCAGGGTCAGTGTGACTGGCAACGCTGCGTAGCTGTCGCGTGCCTCGCCTGCCTCAGTGGCGGTGGAGCGCCACGGCGCGGCGGAAGCGAATCGCCATCCCCACACCGAGCAGCGCGGCGCCAGCGATCAGCGGCAGTGTCGGCGAAAGCGGGTTGGCCTCGCCCGTGTTGGGTAGCTTGCCAGGCGTCTGCGCCGCTGGCGCCTCGCCCGCCTCTCCGCCGGACTCGGTCTCCTGCTTCGCCTGGCCGGCCGGGACCGCGGCGTTCACCCCGAAGCGGTAGACGCCGATGATGACGCCCTGGTCATCCGGGGTGAAGGTGCGGTAGTGGACGGTGTAGACGCCGTTGCCCAGCCCGGACTTCAGCGAGACGACCAGCGTCTTGCGGTCCGGGTCGCTCGTATCGACCTTGCCGTCGCCGGCGTCCACTCGGGCGCCGCTGGCGTCCGTCACGGTGATGCTGCTCTGGGATGGGTCGGTCTCCTCGGTGAGGGTAATCTTCACCTGCTTCGGGGCAGCAGTAACGGTCGCGCCGGGGGCGGGGTCGGCGCTGGCGAGCCGCGAGTGTGCCAGCGCGGGCAGGATGGTGAAGGCGGCCAGCAGGCCGCAGCCAGCGAAGATGGCGGTCGCACGTCGAATGGTGTGCATGCTCTCCTCATTGCGTCTTAGTAGAGGGCTCGGCTACTCCACGGAGCGCCGAACCCGAAACGGATACGGTCCGTCCTCGGCCACGCGGCCGAAGGGTTACGCGACGAGGAGGCTGGGTCTGGGGGGCTGGTCAGGAGGCGGCAGCGCCCCGGCCGCCGGTGGGCGGTGGGCTCTGAGGCTAACGGCCGCCGCGGACAGGGCGAGCAGCAGCAGTGCCGCCGCAGGCAGGGCCACCGAGCCGAACGCAATCGCGAACGCGGGAGTGCTCTCGTCGTCTGGGCGCATCTGCTGCGGGGCGGATGCAGGAGCGGTCGGGCTGGCGCCGTCTGTGCCCGGCAGGGGCGATAGTGCCGCCTGGTGGTGCAGCACCTCGTGCCCGATGGCCAGGTGGTGCTCGTGATCCCCGAAGAAGAACAGGGCCATAGGGCCCTGCTGGCAGGCGACCGGAACCATCACCGCGATCCAGAGCGTGAGCAGCGCGAGCGCCTCGTCACGCAGCAGGCGGCGCACAGCCGAGCGCAGCGACTCGCGCCGCGCTGGAGCCGCGCCTGCCAGGGACACCCTGGGCCCGAGCGAACCCACCAATCTCTTCACGCCAGGGACCGCGTCGATCCTGCGAGCCTAGTGTACACGGATGGTGTGGGCGCTGCGTTTCCCCGCGCTCCGCTCGGCTGGTTGCGACTACAATAAGGGGGCGGCGCGGGTGCGGGCGATGGAGCGGCAGGTGAATATTCTCGCGATCAGCGACCAGGTCGAGCCGCTGCTCTATGACCCCGGTATCCGCGAGCGCTTCCGACACGTGGACCTGGTGGTAAGCTGCGGGGATCTGCCCGATTACTACCTGGAGTACATCATCAGCGTGCTCAACGTGCCGCTCTACGGCGTGAACGGCAATCATGACCAGCGTCCTAAGGAGAGCGAGGCAGCCGGCCTCGGCTACGCTCTGGGGGCGGTCAATCTCCACGGCCGCGTGGTCTCCGCCCACGGCCTGCTGCTGGCAGGCCTGGAGGGGTCGCCACGGTACAACGACGGGCCGTACCAGTACAGCGAGGCCGAGATGCGCTGGCAGGTGGCCCGGCTCGTGCCGTGGCTGCTCGCCAACAAGACGCGCTACGGGCGCTACCTCGACATCCTGGTCACACACGCTCCCCCGCGCAACATTCACGACGAGCCCGATCGCTGCCACCGCGGCTTCGCGGTGTTCCGCTGGCTCCTGGGCACCTTCCGGCCACGCTACCATCTCCACGGCCACTGCCACGTCTACAACCGGCGCACCGCCACCAGCACCCGGTTCGGGGACACCCTGGTGCTGAACGCCTACGGCTACCGCGAGCTGCGGGTACCCCTCCCTGGCTCCGTCGCCCTGCCCGCGCGCCCACAGCACGCCTAGGCCCCGGGACTGCCAGGTGGGAATCGACCATCTCGTCCACGACGACTACGAGCGTGCCCGGCGCAAGGCGTTCTGGAACCGGATCCGGAGCTGGCTGACCGGGCGGAAGAACGAGCTGCTCCGCTTCGACGAGGTCCGGGAGCAGCTCCACGTCCGGGTGGAGCACTACGGTGGCCTGCGCACGGTGCCCATCGACCACATCGTTGGCAGCGTCGGGCGCTATCGGGACTTCGATCGAGCGTTCCTTCCCAGCCAGAGCTACACCCGCGGACGCTGGCTGAGCGTGGATCGGGCGCATCACCGGGAGATCCGGCTGCCGCCGGTCGAGCTGTACAAGCTCGGCGAGACTTACTTCGTCAAGGACGGCAATCACCGGATCTCGGTCGCCCGCGAGCATGGGCAGGAGTTCATCGACGCTTACGTCATCGAGGTCCAGGCGCCCGCGCCGATCACGTCGCTGGAGGACCTGGAGGAGTGGATTCGGCGCCAGGACGCGCTGGAGTTCTACGAGCGGACCCAGCTCGCTCAGCTCCGTCCCGGGGCGCGGATCGAGCTCACCCTGCCCGGCCAGTACGAAAAGCTGCTGCGGCACATCGACGACCACCGCTGGTATCTCGGGATCGAGCAGAAGCGCGAGATCCCATACTCAGAGGCGGTGGCGAGCTGGTACGACCACGTCTACTCGCCGATCGTCGAGATCATCCGCTCTGAAGACATCCTGCGCGAGTTCCCGGGCCGCACCGAGGCGGACCTGTACCTCTGGGTCATCGAGCACCGCTGGTTCCTGATGCAGGAGGGCGCGCTGGACGAGGACGAGCCGCTGGACGTGGTCGTCCGCCAGTACGCCGAGGCGTTCAGCGAGCGGCCGATCAAGCGGCTCCGTCGGGCGATGCGCCGCCGCGCCCGACGCCTGGCGCGGCGGCGCAAGCGCGCCGAGGGAGAGACGCCGGATAGCTCGCCTGGCTGATTCCTGGCCGTTCTCCCCCTTACCCTCTCTGAGCCTGGGAAGCGGGGGGCGCGCCGCCCCGTGCCGGCGTTAGCGCTGCTTCTCCCTCGCCTGGAGGATGCGAAACAGGGTGACCAGCCCAATGCCGCCGACCAGGTTGCCGGCCGAGGCGAGCACGATCCAGCCCAGGACGTCCCACAGTGTGTGGCCGCTGGCAGCGAAGCCGACGAACAGCATCGAGGCTCCGACGATGCTGTGGGAGAGGTTCGCCGCGTACAGCAGGTAGCCGGCGGCGTAGATCAGCAGCAAGCGGGCGACCGGATGCCGCGCGGCGAGGAGCAGCCAGGTCAGCACGGTCATTGCTGCCCCGGCGACGATCGCGGAGCAGAAGAGCCCCAGCGGTGGCATCGCCAGCTTGTACTCGGCGTAGGCGTAATAGCCGGTGAGGATAGGATCGCCCAGCACGTGCGGAGCGCTGAGCAGCAGCGAGGTGACCGCACAGCCGAGCACGTTGCTGAGCCAGGAGAGGCCCCAGAGCGCGAGCAGCGACCCGAGCGAGCGCTGTCCTTTATAGACCGAGACGACCGGGATCAGGAAGTTCTCGGTGAACAGCTCCGAGCGTCCGACGATCACGAAGCTCAGCCCGATCGGGAAGGCGAGTCCGCCCAGCGCCAGGGCGCCGAACAGGCCCAGCGCGGGGAACGCCGCCAGGGCCGGGCCGGTGATGCTCATCGCCGCCAGCCCACCCAGCGACACCTCGCCCCCGCCGATCAGCGCGGTCAGGATGATATCCAGGTTGGTGCGGTCCAGCCGCTCCCGCCCTTCCTCGGATGCCTCCTGAACGATCTCGTGCGGCTGCTCCAGCTCCAGCGGCTGCTCGCTTGTCGTGCGCATGGTGACATTCGTCGGCGGTCCCATGCGGCGTGTGTCCTCTCGCAGTCACGCGCCTGGGCGGGCTGCTCCCCGCCCAGGCGCCGAGATAGCAGCGTTGCCTACCTGACGCGTCTAGCTCGCGTCGCGTTACACGGTACGACGGCTGCCGACGCCACGGAGCAGGTTGGCGAGCGCCGCCGGGTGCTCGCCTGAGCCTTCGCTGAACGCACGTCCTGTGCCAACCGCGGCAGCGAACGCTGGAGGGCTCAGCGGCAGAGCAGGCGTTGAACCGCGGCGAGTACCGCGGGCCAGGCGTGGGAGCGGGGATCGATCACCTCGAAGTGCCCGGTGTTCGGGAGCGTGACCAGCTCGACGGGATCGTCGAACGCCCTGGCCCGCTGCAGGTAGCGCGCGCTGATCTCATAGGGCACGTTCTCGTCCTGCGTGCCGTGGATCAGCACCTGGGGGACGCCCAGCGGCAGCAGCTCGAACGGCGAGGCGGCGGCATACCGCTCGGGGACAGCCATGGGCGTGCCGTCCAGGAGCTGCTCCACGACCCCACGCGAGAGCTGGAGCTCCCAGGCGCGACGCAGGTCCGCCACGCCGGCCAGCGACACCGCGCCGCGCAGGGGGAGCGGTGACGGTGCGTGCAGCGGACTGCCCACGGGGAGGCGCGGCCGGGCGGCGACCCAGAGCGCCAGGTGGCCACCGGCCGAGTGGCCGATGGCGAGCACTCGCTCCAGGTCCAGTGGCCGGCCGGGAGCGATCGCGCGCAGCGTATCGACGCCCTGCCCCACATCCAGCAGCGTCCCGGGCCAGCCGCCGCCGGGCTGCCCCAGGCGGCGATACTCCAGGCTCCAGGTGGCGACGCCGGCGGCAGTCAGCGCGGCACAGAGGTGCCCGATGTGCTCCAGGCTATAGGCCGCCCGCCAGAAGCCGCCGTGGATCACCACCGCCACCGGGTGCGGCCCGCTGCCCGCCGGCAGGCGCAGATCGCCAAACTGGGCCGGGTCGGATCCGTAGGGAACCCGCTCGTCGGGTGCAGGCGCGGGCAACGTCAGAATGTCGCTGCTCATCTCTCGCTCCAGGAGTCAGGCTGGCCGCGCCCTGTCCCGCGCATTGTCTGCCGGCCCGCGCGATCCTGGCAAGCCCAGGGCCACATGCCCGAAGCCTCCTGGCGCGGCTGTGCGGTCTCTTGAAAGTCCGGTTAAGGCACGGCGCGCGGGGGAGTGGCGGCCGAAAAATGGCATGTCTCTTGCGGCGTTGCACCTGGCCTGCTGGTGGCACGGGGCAGGTACCCCGATCACGGGAACGCTCGCCGCCTTCTTTCGAGGAGGCATGTGCGGCGCCCCGTTCCCTCGTAGCTTCAACGCGCAGGAGAGGGCGCATGCAGACAGGACGAAGGCTCGGGCTGGCGGTGGCCGGCATGGTGGCATGTCTGGCGCTGGCCGTGCCCGCGCTCGCGCAGCAGCAGCAACCCGGCCGGAATACGACCTCGGGCACGGCGCCGGGCGGCGTGGAGACGTCGAGCACGACGTCCGGCGGGGCGGTCTCGGCTCCCTCGCCTCTGCCCATTCCAACCGTATCGTTGTCCACCGGCACGAGCCCGGGCGCTCGCCCCGGCGCGGCGACCGGGACAGCGACCGGCGCGGCGGGCGCCGAAGCGAGCGCCGCGCCGACCCCGAGCATCGGGGGCGCGCCTCCACCCCGGACGGCCAGTACCGGCGGGCTGGCGGCGCCAACCCCCGCGGCGTTGCCAACGAGCGGGACGAGCGCGGGCACGGCGCCGAGCACTGGCGGGGCAGCGGGGACGACCTCGACCGGGGCGTCGGTTTCCGGCACGCCGAGTGGGGCTGCGGCGACGGGCGGGGCGAGCGCCGCCGCGACCCCGGCGGGGGGTGGGGTGGCAACAGCGCGGCCGACAGCGGTGAGCACCGTGACCTTGGCAGCGGGGGCGACCAGCGGCGGAGCGACCACCGGGGCGATCGCCGCGGCGACGCCGGGAACGACCACGGCGATGGGGGGCACCCGTCTGCCAACGGTCGGTACGTCCGCCACTCCGGGGGCCAGCGCGACCGCGGGGACGACCGGACGGGCCGGCGTCGCCGGGACACGCACCGGCACTCTGGTGGCGGGCCGCGCTGGCGGGCTCGACCCTCTGACCACCGCGGGAGCACTGGTCACACTCGGTATCATCTCGCTGGGGGCCGGCTACCTGCTGCGCCGCCGCGCGGCCTGATGGCTGCGGATCACCCGTTCTCGCCCGGAGCGTTCGCCGGCTCGCGCTCGCAGTGGCGAGCGCTCCATGTGCCGGCTTACTGCCTGGGGACGAAGCGGACCAGACGACCGGTCACTACCAGGCGTTCGGAATAGTCGCGAGTGGTGGGGTCGAACCAGCCGGTGCAGGTGTACAGGGTGATGCGCGCGTCGGGCGTCTGGCGGAAGAAGGACGTATCGCTGTTCGGGACAGTGCGCACGTCGGTCACAGCCCAGTCGAAGCGGTAGCGCTTGGTGTAGACGTAGACCGCGTCGCCGGGCCGGAGGTCCGCCAGGCGGGCGAAGACCCGGCCGGCGCTGATCGTCTCCACGTGGCCAACGTAAACGCTGTTGCCCCACTCGCCGGGGTCAGCTGAGTCGGCGTGGTGCCCAACGTCCCAGGATGGAACCGTGTAGACTCCGTCGCGCGGCCAGACCGGCATGACCCGGCTGTTCACCCCGATGCTCGGGATCTCTATCCAGAGCGGCGGCCCATCGCGTGCCACGGGCGTCGGTGTCGGTGTCGGGGGCCGTTCTGGGCCCGCGGTTGGAGTGGCGGCAGTGAACGCCCACGGCGTCGGCGGGGTTGGGACCGGCGTGGGCGTGCTCTCAGCCGCTGCCACGTCTAGCCGCGCCGGCAGCGCCTCGCTGTGGCCTGTGGGCTGCTGCGCCTGGTGCTGCCACTCGGCCCACTGGGCGTAGGCGACGGTTGCCACCCCCAGCAGCACCAGCATGCCGCCCAGTGCGAGCAGCGTGCTGGACAGGACGCCGCGGATCACGTCGCCTCTCCTCGGACGGGGCGACGACGCGCTCGCGCGCTCGCCACGCCTGGACGCGCCTGTTCCCGGCAGGACCTCGTGCCTCTCATCCGAACGCCGCCAGCATGTGCGCCTCAGTTCGTGCAAGAGGCACGCCAGGGAGCCGGGGCTCAGGTAGTGAGCGCGGGCAGCGTGTCGTAGCGGCTGCCGAGTATGGCCGACGAGTCGGCGCCGAGCCAGCCTTCCAGCACTGTGGCGTAGACCGAACGGAAATCCGTGCTGTAGCGCAGGTTGCCGTTGTCCAGATTCCCCAGGTCGGGTGGGTCGCCATAGAGGCCGCCGCACACCCGGCCGCCGAGCAGGAACAGCGGCGCGGCGGTTCCATGGTCGGTGCCCAGACTGGCATTCTCGGCCGCGCGCCGGCCGAACTCGGACCAGGTCATCACCAGCACGTCCTGCGCCTTCCCCTGCGCCTGAAGGTCCTGGTAGAAGGCGCTCACCGCGTCGCCGAGCGTCTGGAGCTGGCGGGCGTGCTGCTGCGCCTGGTTGGAATGGGTGTCGAAGCCGCCGAGCAGCGTGTAGCCGACGCGCAGACCGGCGTCGCGGGCGATGAGCGCGGCGAACACCTGCAGCCCGCGCGCCAACGGGGTGGCGGGATACTGGACCGTCGGGGCGTAGCCGGCGGTAAGCGTCTTGAGCTGCTGGGCACTCTCCTGGGCGCTGGTCGCCGCCGCCTCCAGCAGCGCCGCGTAGGGAGCCGGCGGCTCGTACGCGGCGTAGAGCTGCTGCAGCGCCTGGGTCCGCGCCGGCTCGCCGCGCGGGAACTGTGGGTCGGGCAGCAGCCGGTAGGCATCCGGGCTCGTCACCGTCGGAGGTGGGACGACCGGGCAGCACAACGCCGGGGAGAGCGAGGTGCCGAAGTTCAGCGCCTCGAACGGGTGTCCGCCGACATCCACCAGACTGGCGAGCCAGCCCTGCGATGCCTTGGCCAGCGGATCGGCCGTCTCCCAGATGTGCATCGCCTCGAAGTGCGACAGGCTGGGGTTCTCGTAGCCGACGTTCTCCACCACCGCGAGGGCACCACTGTCCCAGAGCGCCTTGAGTCCGCCGAGCGAGGGGTGCAGGCCGAGCCGATCGTTGAGCGGCAGCACCGTTTCCGGGGCGAGGCCAATGCGCGGGCGCAGGTCGTGGTAGCGGCCGTCGGTGTAAGGAACCACAGTGTTGAGCCCATCGTTGCCACCGGCCATCTGGATCACGATCAGCGTCCGGCCGGTATTGCTCACTCCGACCGGGGTGGAGCGCTCCTGAGCCGCGAGCGCGACTGCGCGCTCGAACAGCGCCGGGACGAGCAGGGCGCTCGGTGCGGTGGCGAGTGAACGCTTGAGGAAGGATCGTCGTGTCAGCATGCAGCCTCCTGTGCGCGCCGAGCCGTTCAGGCCAGGTGATATTCGGGCAGGGCCATCGCCAGGTAGACCAGCCCGCGCTGCCGCTCCTCGGTGTCTGGGGCAGCGGCGAGGTAGCTGGCGAGCACGTCGCGCTGCGGCTGACCCAGCACCCCGTCCAGCAGCCCATCCACGAGCGTGCCGACCGGGTCGCCGCCTGAGCCAAGCTGGGTGAGCAGGCTCCCCGGCGCCGGGGTGCCGACCTGGCCGGAGCTGACGCGATTGGCGAAGTTCATCCGGGCCAGCCAGGCGCCGGTGCCCATCCAGGCCGGTCCGCCGGGCCAGCCGGCGACGTTCGGTGGCAGCAGCAGCGTCTGCCCCATCGCGTCGATCGCCTGGACCAGCGGGGTGCCGATCGTCTCCAGCTCCAGCGTCCGCGCCGTCCCCACCACCAGGTCGGTCGGGCTCTTGATGATCGCCCGGTAGGCACGGTCGGAGAAAAAGGCGTCCGAGCTGAGGATCCGCTGCACGACCGCCCGGATGGAGAAGCCGCTGCTGGTGAACGTCGCCGCGAGGTCGTCGATCACCTCTGGCTCCGGGTCTGGGTAGGCGAAGAAGCGGAACAGCTTGGTGGAGATGAAGCGGGCGGCGGCCGGCTGGCGGACGATGATGTCGATGGCATCGTCGCCGGTGAAGGCGCCCGTCTGGCCGAGGATCGTCTTTAACCCGCTATCGTGCTGGTTCTGATTGAAGTACCAGGCGGGCGCCTCGGGGTTGCTGCGGTCGAGCGCCCAGCCGGTGAAGGCCCGAGCCACTTCGCGCACGTCCTGCTCGGTGTAGTTGCCCACCCCCAGGGTGAACAGCTCCATCAGCTCGCGGGCGAAGTTCTCGTTGGCGTGGCCCTTGCGGTTCGTCTCCAGGTCCAGCCAGCGCATCATCGCCGGGTCACGCGAGATCCCTTTCAAAATGCTCGGGAAGTCGTCCAGGGCGTGGGCGCGGAAGAACTGGTTCTGCGCCAGCATCAGCGGCGGCATCGCCTTCGCCAGCGACGAGGTCAGCAGCCCGTGCCAGAACAGCACCATCTTCTCTTCCAGCGGCCGAGCGGTGTGGACCATCCGCAGCACCCACCAGCGGCGCAGGTCCAGCGGGTCCGACAGGTCCAGCCCCTGCTCGTTGAGGCGGACCTCCAGCTCGACGTTGGGCACCTGCTCATAATTGACCAGGCGGTCGACTGCCCCGCTCAGGCCGAGCGCCTGGTACTCGGCCAGCTCCCGCGGGCTGGCGCCAAAGCCCGCCCGTCGCAGCAGGTGCGCGATCTTCACCCGCTCGTCGAGTGGCTCGGCATGGGCGGCGCGGGTGGTCCTGACCGCCGCCTGGAGCACCAGCCCCATGCCGAGCAGCGCTGCGCCGCTCAGCGCTTGGCGGCGGGTCAGGCCTGCTCGCTGTCCTGTCGCTGGCATGCTCGTTCTCCCTCGGGCCGAGCGCCAGGATCCACCGCTGGAGCCTGGCCCGGTAGCGTGGAGTCTACGCGGCAAGCCTGAACGCGCCTGAGGCGAAACCTGAAGTGTTGCTGAAGCGGGCATCCCATCCGTCCCCCCGCCCTCATGAGCCCGGGGCCGGGACCGGCCGAGCCGAGTGACGGCAGCGCAGCCCCGGGCGTCGGGGTGCCGCAGGGAGCAGACCGCGCGGCGGCACAGGGCTTGCACGCCCGCATCTGGAGACACTGGTGCCTGCCAGAGAGAAGGAGAACGATCAGATGGCCGAACGCGACAACGAGAACCCGCGCGTCATCGTTACCGACGAAGCCCACACGCCGCGGGGCCACAGCGAGAAAGACCTGGAGGGGGTCGTCATCGACAACCCGGAGAGCAGCCCGGAGCCGGGACGTCAGGCAGAGATCAAGGCGAAGGCCGGTGACGTCGGCCAGCGAGAGGAGAGCGTCCGACTGGCCAGTACTGGCGGATCGATAGGGGGGATCACTGCCAAGTCGGAGTAAGTCTTGGGCAGGGGCCAGCGGACGCCGCTGGCCCCTGCCCGGTGAGCGTGGCGCTCAGGTGAGCGCCCGCCAGACGCGCAGGGCCTCCGCCACGCCCCAGGCCTGGGCGATGCAGCCGCGCGGCGTGTGCGGCGGATCGCCGTCCAGAATCTCGGAGACGGTGCCCAGCCCGGCGTCGCACAGATGGTGCGCCAGCGGCTGGAGCAGGCTGCGAGCGGTGGAGCGGTCGCCGGTCACCCGTGCGTAGGCCTCGGCGTAGGGGCCGAGCAGCCAGGTCCAGGCTGTTCCCTGGTGATAGGCACCGTCCCGCTCGCGCTGGCTCCCGCCGTAGGCGCCGTGGTAGCGCGGATCGCTGGGCGCCAGGCTGCGCAGCCCGTAGCTGGTGAGCAGGTGCTGGCCCACGGTTTTCAGCACTGCCCGCGCCTGCTCCGGGGCCAGCAGCGGGTAGGGGAGCGACAGGGCCAGAAGCTGGTTGGGACGCAGGCTGACGTCGTCGCTACCCTCAGGCGTGTCGACGACGTCAGCCAAGTAGCCGAGCTCCGGTTTCCAGAAGCGGGCACGGAAGCTGGCCGCGGCTTGTTCGGCTAGGGCGGTGTAGCGGGCAGCCGCGGGGTCGCCGCGCTCAGCGAGCAGCGCGGCGAGTGTGCGGAGCGTGGCGTGCCAGAGGGCGTTGATCTCCACCGGCTTGCCGATCCGCGCCGTGCAGCCCTTGCCGTCGATCCGAGCGTCCATCCAGGTCAGGGCGTAGCCGTCCTCGCCGGCGCGCAGCAGCCCGTCCGCCGGGTCGAGCGCAATCCCGTGGCGGGTGCCCCGGCAGTGCCACTCGATCACGTCGCGCAGCAGCGGGATCAGCCGGTCGATCAGCTCCCGGTCGCCCGTCACGGCGTACTGCCGCACCGCCTGGAAGAGCCAGAGCGTGGCATCGACGCTGTTGTACTCGGGCTCGGCGCCGTCGTCGGGGAAGCGGTTGGGGAGCATGCCCTGGCTGAGGTACCGCGCGTAGGTGTCCAGCACGTCGGCGGCCTCTTCCGGGCGGCCGGTCGCCAGCGCCAGGCCGGGCAGGCTGATCATCGTGTCGCGGCCCCAGTCGCCGAACCAGTGGTAGCCGGCGATAATGGTCCGCCCGCTCTGCCCGGAGCCGATCTGCCGCTTTACCAGGAACTGGTCGGCAGCCAGGACGAGCTGCTGAATCACCCTGGGCGCCGCCTCCACCCCGGCCCGGCGCAGGAGCGCTTCCTGGCGAGCGCGCTCGACGGCCAGAGCCTGGTCGGGCTCGACTGCTGGCGGCTCCCCCGCGGATAGCACCAGGATCTGCTCCTGGCCGGGCCCAAGCGTGGCGAAGAAGACGCCCGGAACGAACAGGTCTTCCCGGTCGTCCAGTCCCCGCTCCGTCTCGGCCCGACGGCGGAAGCCCCAGTACCAGTCGGGCGCGGACTGAAAGCGCCCCGTGGCCAGGTCGAGGCGATAGGGCTGAGCACCGGGCCAGGCGGTGAGCGTCACCGCGTCTGGCTCGACGGCCAGCCCTGGAGTCCAGCCACCCTGTGTCAGCGTGTGGAAGTCGCGGTAGGTGCAGAGCGGCCGCAGCTCCAGGGCGATCGCGCGGCTCCCACGCGCGTGCCGATAGCTCACGTAGGCGGTGTTGCTCTCCTGCGCCATCCAGACGCGCCGCTCCAGCCGGAGTTCGTCCAGCGCGAACGTCCACACCGGGAGCTGCCCGCGCAGCTCGAACGCCTCCAGCCAGCGATACCCCTCGGGCATCAGTGCCCCGCTGGCCCACTCGTGGCTGCACAGTGGGAAGCGGGTGTCACCCACGATCGCCCAGTCGTCGAGCCCCGCCACCAGCACGGTGCGGACGGCGGGCGGGGTGAGCGCCGCGACGAGCAGCCCGTGATAGCGTCGGGTGCCCACGCCGGCCAGCGTCCCGGAGGCGTAGCCACCCAGGCCGTTGGTCACCAGCCATTCCCGGCGCAGCCCGGCCGCCAGATCGCCACACACCTCGCGGCCGAAGCTCACCAGCGGCGCCTCGAGGACGCCCGCAGTGCAGCCCGCGGAGACGCCCATCACTGCCTCCTAATCTGGTCCGGCGGGGTATGATGCCCGCCGTCGTCCACCGCGCCCGCCGTTGCGCATGCTACGCCCCAACCCCGCCGACCGCCACCGTGCCGTCATCGCTCCGCGCGCTCTTGCTCGCGCCCTGCCCGCACGCCTGAGTACAGCCCGCTCGCTGATAGCCCGATCGCCACCCCGACCAGGAGTGCCCGCGCCAGCGTCTCCTGGTGCGCAGCCGCGGCGCTCAGCGCCCAGCCGACGCTCGCCAGCACTCCAAGCCCCACCGCCAGCAACGGCGCCAGCGCGCTCGGCAGCCCGGCCCGCTTTGCCACCTCCACCAGCCCGATCACCAGCGGCACCACCGCGATCCCACCCAGTTCATCTCGCATCGTGTCCCCACCAGTGCCACGAGTCCCGATCTCCGCTCGCCACTCCCTATGCCTCCACCAGCTCAATCTTCCCGCGCAATGTGGTCCCCCGCCGCTGGCTCTCCGGCGCGATCCGCTCGCTGTACTCCGTCAGCCACACGGCGTGGCTCGCCCCGTCCAGGTCCACGAACGTGAGCGGCCCCGGCTGCCCCTTCAGGTCCCATAACGCCGCCGATACCTGCTCCCCGGTCTGCGCCGCCGGCGTCCCATCCAGCGTCACCAGCGGCAGCTCCGCCGTCCCCTCCAGCCGCGCCTCGAACGTCCAGAGCCGCTTCAGCTCCGGCGCCAGCGCGTAGCGCACCACCACGCTGCTCAACGCGGGCGTCGACGTCCCTGGCCCGGCCAGCACCAGCCGCAGCGCGAACCGCTTGCCCGCCGCTCCCTGGGGGAAGGTGAACGTTGCCGAGGTCGCCCCCGCGGTGCTCGACGTCCCCAGCGTCGTCCAGCCCCCCGCGTCCTCCAGCCGGTACTGCACCTGCACGCTCTGCCCGCTCGCCAGCGGCAGGTGCGTCAGCGTCGCCTCCCGCAGGCTCTTGGTCACCGACGGCAGCCCGGCGTCCTGCACCGGCGTCTCCAGCGTCGCTGTCGTGGCGTAGCTGGCGCCCTCCACCCGGAATAGCCCCGCGGCCAGACCGCTGTTGTCCACCGCCAGGTGTAGCGCCCCCTGGTACGGCGCCAGCGCCCGCACTGCTGTCGCGCTGGTTGCGCTGGACGCCTGGTAGGGCAGGCTCCAGCTCGTCCCGTCGAACCGCTCCAGCCCGATCCGCCCGCTCGTGTCCCAGCGCCCCACCCAGAGCGCTCCAGCGAAGGTCGCCATGGCGTAGATCGGCTGCGCGTAGGTGCGCGTCCCCTGCGGGTCCAGCAATGTGTACACCCGCTCCAGCGTGCTGCCGTCCCAGGTCCACACCTCCCCGCGCGCCATCCCCAGGTACAGCTTGCCCCGGTACACCACCCCACACAGCGGGGCGTTCCCCTTCAGCTCTCCCAGCCGCTTGAAGGTGGTTCCGTTCGACGTTGAGTAGATCGCGCAGCGCTCCCCGCCGCTCAGCTCCGCCCCGAACAGGTACAGCGTCCCGTTCAGCAGCGCGGCCACCCGGCACTTCCGCTCTTCCAGCACGTACAGCTCGTTCGCTGACAGTCCGGCGGCGTAGTCGTAGCTCCACACCCGCGCCCGCTCTGGCGCCACCACCACCCCGTTGGTCACCCCTTCGGTCACCAGGTACAGCTTGTCGTACTGGCCGCTGCCGAGCTGCCCCACGCACAGCGCGTAGATCGCATCCGCCCCGGCCCCGGCGTTGAACTCCTGCGTCCAGCTCGTCCCGTCGCCGGTGCCGATCACCGCCCCGTCCCCGGCGTTGCTCAGCAGTAGCCGGTCCAGGTAGGTGATGAAGGCTCCCGCGCCACCGCTCTTGCCCACCCAGGTGTAGCGCAGGTGGAACTGGCTGCCGTCCCACTCGTACACCAGCGTGTCGCCGGTGTTGCCATCATCCGCTAGCCACAGGCTCCCGTTCCACACCGCCAGCGCCCGCCGCGCCAGCGCCATCCCGTAGGTCAGCCCGGCCCCCACGCTCGTCAGGGCGTTCGCAAGCTGCGCCTGCCCGGGCGCGGTGAACGTATCGATGGACGGTCCCCAGCGGTAGGCATCCGGCCTGGCTGGGTCCGCCCGGAGCTGGCCGTGGCCGTCGCCGAAGCCCAGCAGCGCGTACGCTCCGCCCAGCGCCAGGTCCTGGTAGCCGGGATCCCCCTCGGCGCGCTTGGGTACGAACGGCTGCGCCACCCGCCGCCCATAGGTGCTCAGGTCCAGCAGCAGCCCCTGCCCATTCAGTGTCACGTGGTACTGCGCCATGCCAGCTAATTCACCACCCAGTAGTGCAGCGCCCAGGCGTTGGCCATCGTCGCCAGCGGGGTGTAGTTGACCACGACCTGCCCCACGGTCGGCGCCTTCGCCCAGGCCACTACCCCTCGCCCGGCCGCTGTATCCGGCGTCGGACCGTCCTTCACGCTCACGAAGATCAGCGACGCAGCGGTAATCCGGGCGTCCGTGATCGTGATGCTCCCAGTCGTCCCTGCCGCGATCGCCGGCAGCGCCACCGTCCCGATCCCCTGATCCGCCACACTGCCGCTGGCGGTGTTGCCCGTCTGCCCCAGCCACTTCAGCTTGTGCCCGGGCAGCACTCCGGGGTTCGGCCCGTTCGCTTTCATGTCGTCGTAGCCGATCCCATCCACCACGCTGATGTATGTCGGCATGCTCCCTCCCCGCTAGACCAGGATCGCCGCCAGCGTATCGGCGATGTCCTGGTGCCCGGCGTCCGTCGGGTGCGGGTTCGTGGCCGTTTGGACCCCCTTGGCCACCCCCAGCTCCCCCCACTTGCCGTGCAGGCTCAACAGCGCGCAGCCGTAGCTCCGCGCTATCTGCACCATCGCTGCCAGGTACAGGTGCCAGTTGTCCGAGTTCGCGAACAGCCCGCCGGTGACGTCGCTGCTGACCCCGTCCGGGTTGGACGGCGCCAGCAGCAGAATCGAGGCGTTGTCCACCCCGCGGCGGAACGCCTGCACCAGCCGCCGCAGGCCGTGCGCGTACTGCGCCACGCCCCGGTCCGGGTTCTGGCAGTCGTTGACCCCCAGCGCGATAATCGCCAGACTCGGCTGTGTCGGAAACCCGAACCCCGTCGCCCCGCCCGCGAAGAATCCCTGCCAGGTGATGATCTTGTCGCCTGGGGCGTTCTGGCCGTTGGTCAGCTCCCACAGCGTCGCCGTCGGATAGGCGACGCGGCCGAGCCCCAGCCCCCTGGTCGGATCGGCGTAGGTGCACACTCCCATCACCTGCATCCGGTTGTCCGCGCTCTGGCTTCCACAGCTCAGCGTGTGGGTGGTGTTGCTCAGCCCACTGATCGCCAGCCGTTTGAAGCGCCCTGAGGTCCCGCTCAGCGTCACCGTCTGTGGCGCTCCGCCATCCAGCACTACCTGCCAGGTGCTGCCGTCGCCGTAATTGTCGAAGTACACCAGGTCCAGCGCGCTGCAGGCGTACGGGGTGGTGAACTGCAGTGCCCCCGCCGCCGCGCCGGTGTACAGGGGCGTCTGCCCGTAGCCCCAGTTACTCCAGGTGCGGTTCGCGCTGCTCACCACCCAGGGCGGCGTCCCGGCGAACGCCCCCAGGCTCTTGGCGCTCCACCAATCCTGGCTGTGCGTCGTCGGCCAGAAGTCCCCGTACCAGGGGTAGCCCGCTGCCACCAGCTTCGCCCTCAATCGGGCCGGCCAGGCGTTGTTCACCACGTCCGTGCTGGCCAGCCCGGCCGAGATCGAGTCACCCAGCACGGTGATCCAGGCCGGAGTGGCGCTGCTTGCCGCCCGGGCGGCTTTCCAGGCCTCGTCCCAGCCGTCTGGCAGATACAGCCAGGCGCGTCGCGGCCGGGCCGGCGCGATCACTTGCGGCATGCTCCCTCCTCATAATGCCAGCGCCCGGAGCTTCTGCCCCGCACTTGCTGCCACGCAGTACACCGCCGCGACGTCCGCCACTTCCAGCGCGACCGCCTCACCCGGGTCCAGCGGGTAGCCGTTCGCCATGGTCACCCCGCTGCCACCCAGGTACACCGTGGCGCTGTTCGTGCTCGGCGCTTTCACCAGCACTCCCCGTCGCGCCACCTGGCCGGCTCCCAGCGGCTCGGCCGCTCCGGTCGGCACGCTCTTCTCCGCCACCAGCCCCAGCGCCGTGGTCGAGGCCTGCGGCTCGGTCGGTACCCCCACCGCGCTCTCGTCCACCGCGTACTCCGCCAGTGCGCGCTTCATCACCATGTCCCCTCCACCAATCCAGCGGCCGGCTGCGACCAGGAACGTCCATCTTCCTGGTCGCAGCCGGCCGCGAGCGAGTCGTTATTGGATCGCTGACAGCCGCGCCAGCGCGCTGTCGCGCAGCAGCGCGATCGACACGTACCAGCGCAACCGGGTGCGCTCGGCGTCCTTCGTCTCGAGCTGGCCGATATCGATCACCTCGATCCCACCGTTCTGCAGCCCCGCCACGCCGTCCGCTTCGGAGAAGTGGATCGCGTACAGGCTGGACAGGTTGCTGCCGCTGCCCTGCGTCTCGGTGTCCGGCTGGAAGTCGCTCACCTCCACCGGGATACCGTCGTACAGCATCACCTGGCGCCCAAACGCCGTCCCGCTCTCCACATAGTGTGTGCTCTGCGCCAGCAGCGCCTTGAGCCGGCGCCGGGTTCGCCGCGACATCAGGAACACGTCCGGTTTTGCGCCCAGGATCAGGTCCTCCACCTGGTCCAGGTTGCTCAGCGTCAGCGCCCCACCGTTGGTCCCCGAGCTAATCGTCTGCCCCGCCGCGCACAGCTTGCGAATCCCGTCGAAGCTGTTGGCATCCACGCTCGTGTCGCCCGTAATGAACGTCTGCTCGAACGTCCGCGCCACAGACTTCGCCTTGAGTGCGATCTGCACCGCCCGCTGGTCAGTCAGGTTCGAGCGGGTCCGCTGCAGGAAATTGTCCACATCCGCGTCCCCGCCCAGAATCGCCAGATTGGCGGTCTTCTGGGTGAAGGTCGCCGTCCCCTCGGTCCAGGTGCCGCCCACTGCGTAGAACTGCGCCCCGCCCAGCGTGTTCTCCTGGTTGTATTTGTAGGTGTTGCCAGTCACCGTAATGAACGGCAGCATGCGCAGGACCGGGCTCTCCTCCAGAATGGTCTCCACCACCCCACGCTGGATCATGTCCGTGCTCAGCTTCGCCGCCTCGCTCAACGTGAGCGCCATCTCCCCTCCACTCGCCTTCCGAGTCTCCGGTTCCTACCGCTGCAGCCCGTGCGCGATCTTCGCCAGCGGACTGAGCCCCTCCAGCGCCAGTGCCGCCTGCTGCTCCCGCGCCACGTTCCCGGCCGGTGCCTGCTGCTGCGCGAGCTGCCGTCGCGCTGCCTCCACCGCCGCGTTCCAGGCCGCCCGCGCCCGCTCCACGCTCGCCAGCAGCGCCTGCGGGCTCTCGCCCTCGACCAACTCGGCCACCACCTCCCCCCGATGCTCCGCCAGTAGCGCCCGGCGCAGGTGGTCCAGGCTCTGCCGCTCCAGCCCCGCTGCCCGCTCCAGTGCCGTCGTCACCGCCTGCGCCTGCTCCGCCAGCGCCGCCTCGCGCTCTGCCAGCCGCACCTCCAGCTCGCTCACGCGCGCCCGCAGCGTTGCCAGCTCGTCCGGCTCTGGCTCCACGGCCACCCCGCCACCATCCTCCAGCGCCGGCTCGGCCTCGTCTCGCCAGCCCTGCTTCCAGGGTCGCCTCGCTCGCCACAGGTCATCCCACTCCATATGTCCTCCTCACTCCGGCTCATCGCTCTGCGCCACCTACCCCTGTTGCAACGCAGCGCCTGCACCCACTGGCGGCCAGGCGGATCACCCCTCCGCTACTCGGTGCTCCCGCCGCAGGCTCGCCAGCGGGAGCGCCAGCCCTTGCTCCAGCGCCGCGAAAATCCACGTCAGGTCTCCCGGCGCCAGTTGCGCCCAGCAGCGGCGGTGCACCGTGATCCCCAGCAGCACCGCCCGCGCCCCCTTCTGCCAGATCGAGACGTACTCGTCTCCCACGGCGAACGCCGTCTCACACAGCCCGCACCTGGCCGAAAAGGTCGGCTTCGGCAGCACCTGCCCCGCCAACCGCGGCTCCGCTCCCAGATTCAGCGCCGCTGCGCCTGCGCTGCTCGCCATCACGCCGCCCCCGCCAGCCAGTGGTTGGTGTTCGAGCGCTTCACCCACAGCGCCATCCCCAGCCTCCCCCGCTGCCAGACGTTCCCCTGGGCATCTGCCTCCGGCGCGGCGAGCGGCTCCCCCATCGCCGGCCCCAGCGCCCGTGCCAGCGCCGCGAATCCCGGTTCCATCCAGGTCACGTCCGGCGCCTGGCCAGTGGCAGATCGCTGGTCGCCCTTCGGCAGCCGCGCGTACAGCGCGGGTGTCATGTCTGCCGCGCGCCACACGCCCAGCCACTCCTGGGCGCGCTGGCACGCCCAGTCCAGCATCTCCGCCAGTGTCCGGGCGCTGGCCAGGTGCCTTACCGGCCGCTGCGCCACCGCCGCCACCCGCGCCTCCGCCTCCTCTGCCTGCGGCACGCCGAAGTACGACTGCACCGTCACCTCGTCCACGTACGCGCGCGCCAGCATCACCACCTGTTCCAGCCGCCCCCACTCCCACGGAGTCGCCCGCGCCGGGATGTTCAGCACCAGCCGCGCCTCCGGCGCCCGCTCACGCAGTCGAGCGAAGTACGGCTCCACTGCGCCATACTCCCCGTGCGCCAGCGCCGGCCAGAACGCCTCATATGGCTCCACGTCCAGCTCCAGCGCCCCACAGACGTTCGCCACCTGTGCTCCTAGCTCCGCCTCCCGTTCCGGGTCCAGCCCCATCGGTACGCACCACGGCACGAATCCCATCTCCGCCGCCGCGAACGCCGCCCGGATCCGCTCCACGTCCTCCAATCCTTTGATCGCGTGCGGCGCGTGGTCGTAATCCCCGCTCGCCCGCGGCGTCCCGATCCAGGTCAGCCACTGGTGGCTCTTCGCCCGCGCCTCCGCCATCCCACCCGCCCGAAACGTCTCGATCACCTCGCCAAGCGTCCGCTCCATCAGTTGATCGAACTGGTGCACGTACATCGCGATCTGCATCACTCCTCTCCAACCTTCAGCGGTCCGCGGCCCCGCCCCGGCGGGAATTCCCGCCGCTCAGCCATCGACCGCGCCGCAGCCGACCGTTCCCCGCTGGCCACTCAGCGCGCCACCAGCCGCCGGCCCTGCCGCGGCCGACGCATCCGCAGCTCCACCGCCTCGCGGTACCGCTCCGCGTACACCCGCGCCTGGTCCTGCGCCGACACCCCCCGCTGCCGTTCGAAGCGCATCCGCTTCGCCTCGTCCGTCCCGATCCACTCGAGCGCCCGAGCGCACGCCAGCCACACCAGCAGCTCGTCGTCCCGGCTCGGCGTCGCCAGCACGTCGCCATCCGCCGTCGGCTCCGCGTACACCGCCAGATACCGCAGCGTGATTACGTCGCCCGCCTGGTCCGGAGCCGGATCCAGCAGCAGGCTCCCGCCAAATACATCGAAGGTCAGCACCTGCTGCCCCACTGCCACACACAGTGCGCTCGTGTCCTCCAGCACGTCCCCGCCCGCCAGCGGCGCGTACACCCGGTAGAACCCCGCCGGGTGCTCCACTCGCAGCGCCGTGGCGAAGTCCGCTGGCAGGACATAGCTGGCCTGGCCGGCTACACTCGCCCAGGTTGTCGTCGCCTCGCGTGGCAGCCGCTCGGAGTAGTCGCGGATCGCCTCCCCAATCCACCCCTGCAATAGTGCATCCGCCCACAGCTTCGTCGTGCCGGTGTCGTTCAGCTCGTTCCGAATCCGGCCCAGCAGCTCCGCCCGCGTCGTCATGGTTCCGTCCCGAGCCCAGCGCGCTCCCACCCCGCCATCTCAATGGGCGACCCGGGGCGCGGGAGGCGCGATGCGCCCAGGAGCGCCCGATCCGCCACCACCCGGGCGAGCTCCTCTTCCGGATGCTCCACCCCCAGCTCGTTCATCGCCGTCCGCGCGCTCCGCAGCCCCGCGTTCACCAGCGCGATCGCCTCCTGCACCTCGCGCGCGTGGTCCTGGGGCAGCATCGGCGGCCAGACGATCCGACTCTGGTACGGTGCCAGGCTCCCCGGCTCCGCCAGCCCGAACCGTTCCGCCAGTCGCAGCACCAGCGCGTTCCGCCGCCGCAGACCTGCCGTCCAGTACACCCGCTTCCGCAACGTCTTCTGCAGCAGCGGCCGCAGCTCCGTCTCCAGCGCCACCCCGCTCAGCAGCCGCCCCGAATCCCCGAACGCCGTCCGGGGCGTCTCCGCGATCTCGTACAGCGCCCGCAGCACGAGCTCGATATGCCCCTGCACCGCCGGTGGCTGCCCGCTCCACTCCAGCAGCTTCACGTCCGCGTCGGCCGGAATATCCCACACCGTCCCCGGCCCCACCGCCAGGTCCGAATGCTCGTCCACTCCCTTGAAGATCACCGGCGGATCGGCGTGGTAGCGGATCAGGTCCGCCTGGTCGCTCACCCGCTCGTTCAGCTCCCGGTTCAGCGGGATCACGTCGCGCAGGTCCGACACGCCCCAGAAGCTGTTGGCCGGCCGCAGGTTCGCAATGTGGACAAACGGCAGCTCCTGGTACGGATTCGGCCCCCGGCGCACCTCGTGTCCATCCACCAGCACCGTCAGTTCGTCCGGCGTCCAGCGCTCCACCACCCGCAGCAGGCCCCTGCCCGCCACTCCGTACAGCCGCTCTGCCTCGCTCGCCTCCAGCGCGTAGCGCAGCTCCACCGCGCGCAGCTCCCCCAGGTCATCCCCTGCCCAGCTCGGAAAGAACGTCGCCGGGTCCAGGTTCACCACCCGGATCCGCCCCCGCGCTGCGTCCCAGAACACCTTGAACACGGTGTCCCCCAGGATCGCCCCGTTCAGCGCTCCCTGCAGATCCACCGCGTCCAGGTCGTTGTCCCAGTACACCTGGTACAGCAGCGTCTCTGCCCGCCGCGCCCGTTCCCGCGCCGCCGCGTCGGACTCGGACACCGGGGGCACCGCGAAGCCCACCCCATCTCCCAGCAGGTAGCTCACCCCCTTGTCCACAATCACCCGGGCGTAGTTCAGCACCAGCGAGGTCCGCCCCCGCCGCGCCTGCGCGAAATGCTTGCCCTCGTAAAACTCCTGAAATGTCCGATACCAGCGCAGCCGCTCCGCGTCGGCGATCGACAGCGGCGCTGCTTCCGCCCCCACCGGCGGTCGCGCCCGGTTCGCCGCAATCGCCAGGCTCGCCGGCCGTTCAGCGCTCCCCGGCCCTGCCCCGCCCTCGCGCCGGAACGGCCGCGGCAGGGGCGCGCGGGGACGGGTGATACGCACCAGCCACCTCCTCGCATATGAATAGAACATTTGTTCTATCCCGCATTACTCGCGCTCCGGCCCGGGCTGTGCGCTTCCAAACCAGCCGCGGCCTTTCGGCCTCTCCAGCCCGCGCGCCGGTACCTTCTCTTCCCACTCGGCGCATAGAGGCACGCGCCAAAAAGGCCCGTTCGGGCATCCAGGTACCTTCCGCCACCCCTTCGTGCCCACAAGTCCCTCGTCCCATGCCTTGCCACCCCCCTAGTATCTTGCCCGTATGGTTGCCTTTGCTCGGCGTCGGTTCATACCATTGCCCGTGCGTGTGCAAACCGCCAGACCGATGCGTGTCCGGGTCTCTCGTACCCCGTCAGCCGGTCGCCCGAACGTCCTTCCTCGCCCGGCACGGCGCGCTGCCCGGATGGCCCGCTGTGGCCAGTCCTCATGGCTCAGGTGACGTGTGACAAGCCTCCCTCCCCCTGCCTTGCAGGTCGACCAGCTTCCCGCCGCGCCCCTCTCGCTCGCTCCAGTGAGCGCCCTGGCGCTACGCCTCCATGATGTGCCAGGCGAGGAGGCGCTCCTGCGCGCCCTCGGCGCCGGCATCACCGCGCTCGGGCTTCGCCACGCCCTGTACCTCGCCTCGCCAGACGGCGCGCGGCTCCTTTGCCACAGCCACACCTTCTCTCCCGAAACCCCGCTGCTTCCCGCGCTCCCCCTCTCCGCTGTCTCCACCCTGCTCGCCGACCCGGCGCGCCTGCTTGCCGAGGGCGAGCCCTTGCCGTTCCTCGCCGGCGAGCGTCCACTTGCCAGTGGCAACTGGGCAGTGCTCGCCCTCCGCCAGGGCGCGATGCTGCTCGCCTGCCTCATCCTCCACGGCTCCGCGCTCGCCCAGGCCGATCCCCAGGCGCTCAGCCTGCTCGCCGAGCACGCCGCCCTCGCCCTCGGCCGGGTGCGCGCCATGCAGCAGCTCCGCGCCGCTCAGCCCCACCCGTCCGACCCCGCGCCACGCTCCGGTGTCTCCAGCACGCTGCTGCAGCGCCGCAACCGGGTGCTCAGCACGGTCAACGCCGTCTCGCGCGCCCTCGACGAGCATCCAGAGCTCAGCTCTCGCCTTCGGGCGGCCCTCGACGCCCTCATCCGCCTCGGGGTCGCCGATGCCGCCGCGCTCCTGGCCGCCACCGGTCCGGGGCGACCGCCGACCCCGCTCGTCTCCCAGGCGCTGCCGGCAGCACTGTCCGACGCCCTCGCTGCCTGTCGTCTAGACACTGTCGACCGCCAGGCCCTGCCCGGTCAGCGCCCGGTCCACTTCGCCGAGCCCGCGTCACTCGCTCGGGTGCTCGGCATCCCGCCGCTTCCCGTTTCCGACCTCCGCTCCTGGACGCTCGTCTCCCTCGAGCATCGCGGCCAGCGTGAAGGGCTGCTGCTGCTCGGCTTCGCTCAGGCCGGCGACCCCCGGGCCCGCGACAAGCGGCTCATCGCCTCCCTCGCCCAGGAGATCGCCGTCAGCATGGCCAACGCCCGCCTCTACGTCGCGCAACGCGAAGCGGCCGACCTCTCGACCATCCTCCTTGAGGTCGCCCGCTCCCTCGCCGCCCAAGCCGACCTCGGGCACGTCCTCTCCACTATTAGTGAGCTCACCCCGCGCCTGGTCGGTTGCACCCGCGGCGTCGTCTGGCGCTACGATGCCGAGCGCGCCATCGTCTCGCCCTGGCACGGCAGCGGGCTCAACCCGCAGCAGCTCTCCGTCTTCCACGCGGTTCTGTTCGTCGCCGCCGACGTCCCCTTCGTCACCCGGGTGATCGAGGGCGGCCGGTCGCTCGTCATCGACCACAGCAACCTCTCCCTCTTGCCCGACTGGATGGTCCAGTTCTTCGACGTCCGCTCCATCCTGCTCGTCCCGCTCATCTGCAAGGGACGCCCGCTCGGGATCATCGCGGTCGACCAGCCGGGCGCCGCCCACACCTTCTCCCCACGCGACATTGCCGTCGTCGAGGGCATCGCCAGCCACGCCGCCCTCGCCATCGAAAACGCCCGTCTGTACGAGCAGACCGCCCATCGGGCTGACCAACTCGCCTCGCTCTACGAGAGCGGTCGTGCCCTCAGCACCAGCCTCTCGCTCGCCGACCTCCTCACCACGGTCCCCGAGTCCGCTGCCCGTCTGGTCGGCGCCGACTGGTGCCTCCTCTCCTTCATCGATGACCAGACCGGCCACCTCGCCCCCGTTCGCCACTGGTCGGCCCACGGCGACGAGGCACCGAGCTCTGCCCTGGCGGGCCTCGACCTCGCCCGCCAGACCGTCGCTGCTGGCCAGAGCGTCGTCATCGGGCATGGCGCCGCCTACCTCCCCGACTCCGCCACCGGGCCGGTCGGCTCCGTCGCCAGTGTCCCGTTGCTCAGCAAAGGGCGAGTCATCGGCGCCCTCGACGTCATCCTGCGTGCGACCGGCAGCTTCAGCGCCGAGGACCTGCGCCTCCTGGAAGCCTTCGCCGGTCAGGCTGCCGCCGCCCTTGAGAACGCCCGCCTCTTCCAGCAGCTCGCGGATGGCAAGCGCGCCTGGGAAGAGACCTTCGACGCCATCACCGACGGTATCTGCGTCCGCGACCAGGATTGCCGCATCGTCCGCGCCAACCGCGCCCTCGCCCGCTCCGTCGGCGTGCCGGTCGAGGCCCTCATCGGCACGCGTCTCTGCGACCAGCTCCCTGAGCTGCACGAGAGCTGTGCCATCTGCCAGGGCCTTACCGCCGACGATCTCTCCAGCGACGTAACCGAGATTCGCCGGCTCGGCCCCGAGCCGCTGGTGCTCACTGTTCAGGACTACCCCAACCAGCCCGCCGGCCAGGGCGAGGCCCGCTGGGTCACCGTCATCCGCGACGTCACCGCCGAGCGCCGCATGCGCGACACCCTCATTCGCTCCGAGAAGCTCCGCGCCCTCGGCGAGATGGCCAGCGGCGTCGCCCACGACTTCAACAACCTGCTCGCCGCCATCCTCGCCCGCGCCGAGCTCTCCCTGCTCGAAGAGCCCTGCCCAGACGGCCAGCACGGCTTCGAGACCATTCGTCGCGCCGCCCTCGACGGCGTCGCCATGGTGCGCCGCATTCAGGAATACTCCCGCGTTCGTCACGACCGCGAGCGCCGCCAGGTCGACCTCAGCGAAATTGCCCAGAGCGTCGTCGACCTCTCCCGCCACAAGTGGAAGGACGTCCCCGAGCGCGCCGGCATCCGCATCGACATGGTTCTTGATCTCCATCCGGTCCCCCCGGTCTGGGGCAACCCTTCAGACCTGCGCGAAGTGCTGATGAACCTTATCTTCAACGCCGTCGACGCCATGCCGTCCGGTGGCTCCATCACCGTCAGCACCGGCCTCGTCGGCGACCGGGTCATGCTCACCGTCTCCGACACCGGCTGCGGCATGTCCGAAGACCTCCAGCGCCGTATCTTCGACCCCTTCTTCACCACCAAGGGTGAAGGCGGCAGCGGCCTCGGCCTCTCCGTCTCCTACGGGATCGTCGCCCGCTATGGGGGCGACATCGTCGTGCAGAGCGCCCCGGGCGCCGGCAGCACCTTCACCATCCGCCTCCCCGCCGCCTCCGAAAACCCCGACGCCGCCGAGCCCCAGACCGAGACCCTGCCCAAGCCAGTCCCCGTCGCCCGCATCCTTCTCGTCGACGACGATGCCGACGTGCTCGAAAGCGTTGCCGAACTCCTCCGCCGCGATGGCCACCAGGTCACCGCCCTCTCCTCCTCCGCCCAGGCGCTGCGCCACTTCCAGCCCGGCGCTTATGACTACGTCATCACCGATCTCGGCATGCCCGAGCTCAACGGCTGGGAGCTCGCCTCCGCCCTGCGCGCCCTCCAGCCCACCCTGCCCATCTTCCTGCTCACCGGCTGGCACGCCGAGCTCAGCAACGAGCACGCCGGCGCCCGCGGTGTCTCCGCGGTGCTCGCCAAGCCCTGCACCCTGGCCGACTTGCGGCGTGTCATGGCCGCCCATCCTCTGCCAGGGAGCGCCCGGGCAGAACCGCCGGCTCCGGGGGCAGCGGCTCCTGAGCCCGCTCTCTCCGTTCCCGCGCCTGCCCCCTCCGCCCCTCCGGCACCGCTGCGAGTCCTCGTCGTCGACGACCAGCCCCAGTTCGCCGAAGCCGTCGCCGGCCGCTTGCGCCTCGAGGGCCACTCCGTCACGATAGTGGGAACCGGGGGGGAGGGCGTGGCCCGGGCACAACGTCAGCCCTTCGATCTCGCCATCGTCGATCTCCGGCTGCCAGACATGCTTGGCACCGAGGTCGCCGCGACGATGCGTGCACTCCCTCACCCGCCCTACGTCGTGCTCGCCACCGGCATGGCGATCTCCCAGGGCGATGCTGGCCTTGCAGATGCGGCAGACGATGTCTTGCCCAAACCCTGGACCAGCGGCGAGTTCCAGCGTGTCCTGGCGCACGCTGCGCAGCGCACGGAAGCGAACGCCCGGCTAGCGCTCAGCCCCATGGCCCGCCCTCCCACCGGCTGAGCGCTACCCTCGATCACCACTTCGCAAGGAAGGAGCTAGGAAGGAACACCCATGACCGCCCCCAACGCTACCGCCACGATCAAAGTCGTTATCGCCGATGACCACAGCCTGTTCCGCCAGGGGCTGCGGATGATCCTCGAGGCCGAGCGCGACATCAAGGTCGTCGCCGAAGCCAGCACCGGCCTCGCCGTCCAGAAAGCCGTCGCCGAGACCCAACCCGACGTCGTCCTGATGGACATCACCATGCCCGTCACCGACGGCGTCTCCGCCACGCGCGAGATCCTCCGTGTCAAGCCCGATACCGGCATCATCATTCTCACCATGCATCACGAAGACGGCCACCTCTTCCAGGCGCTGCGCGCCGGTGCTCGCGGCTACCTGCTCAAGACCAGCAAGGCCACCGATGTCGTCGCCGCGGTCCGCGCCGTCTACGCGGGTGGCTCCCTCATGGACCCCTCGATGACCGCCAAGGTCATCGACGAATTCTCCCGCCTGTCCGACCGCGCCGGGGTCAGCGAGGGCATCGGCACGCTCAGCGACACCGAGATGCAACTCCTTCGCCTTGTCGCCGCCGGCCTCTCCAACAAGGAGATCGCCGAGCGCCTCTGCTACGCCGAGCGCACCATCAAAAACCGCCTCTCCGTCCTGTTCGAGAAGATCAACGTTCGCGATCGCACCCAGGCCGCCGTCTACGCCATCACCCACGGCGTCCTGCCCTCCGAGAGCTAAGCTCAGCCTACCATCAGTGGAGGTGCATCACGGACGCGCACACGTCTCCCGACGACTCCACCACGGCCGACGACGCGCCAGGCAACGGCCTCACCCAGGACGCCGCTATCCTCGTCGGTGAGCTGGAGCGGGCGCAGCTCGCGGAGATCATCCACGACGATGTCCTCCAGGTCCTCGGCGCGGCAATGCTCGCCGCCGAAACCTGCGAGCACGCCGTCCGCCTCGGCCGCCAGGACCTCATCCCCGACCAGCTCGCCATGCTCCGCCGTGTCCTCGAGCAGGGGGTTGGTCGCCTGCGCCACCTCATGGGCGACCTGCGTCCCTATCAGCCCCAGGCCGGCGGCCTCGAGGCTGCCCTGCAGGCCCCCTTCCGCTCCTTCACCAGCCGCAACAACGGCGCCGTCTCCCTCACGCAGGACCTCGACCGGCCCCTCAGCAACAGCGCCGAAACCCTCGTCTACCGCCTCATCCTCGAAACCCTCTGGACCGTCCAGGACCTCAACGAGCCCACCACCGTCCACCTCGCCCTCACCGCGCGTGGCGATGTCCTCCACCTCCGCGCCCGCTTCCAGCCCCTCCGCGACGTCCCGCCGGCCGAGCTGCTCGCGGTCAAACGCGTCGCCCTGCTCCGCTGGCGCGTCCAGGCGCTTGGTGGCACGGTCACGCAGAGCGCCCCCGAGCCCGGCCAGAGCGAGCTTCTCATCCGCCTGCCCCTGTCCCCCTCAGCTTGAGCCGACCACCCCCACGGGACAGACAGGGGTGGTCGGCTCAGACCCGCCGCCTCCGCCCCGAGTACTGCCCGCCCCGTCGACCGGTACCTCGGGTCTCTGGCCCTCGCCTGTCGCCGCGCCAATTATTCCCCCGAGCGACTCCTCCCGGGCAGCACCTGGGTGTCCCCCGGTCTCCAGCGGGACGCCACATGGGGCCACGCAACCCCGCCACGTGCCGCGGGGCCTCCCCCGGGCCTGTCCTGCCTGGTACGTGCCGGCAGGAGTTCGCCAGCGCGTCAGAAAGGCCAGTGGCTCAGTGCACACGGACCAGCAGCCGAACACCGCCCCTCAGTCCCCCGCACCTCGATATCCAGCGACTGCCGCCACACCCTGCCCCGTCGTGCCGCTGGATCAGGCTCGGACGCACGATCTCTTCCCGCTGTCCCCTGGCGTCGCCGCGGCGTTCGAGAACGTCCTCGCCGCCGCCCAGCTCTTGGACGGCCGGTTCGCCTACGCCATCGCGCGGCTGCACTGCCTGCTGGACCGCCCCTTCGCTCCCGCCCTCGCGGCCCGTGACCGCGCCTTCTTGACCCATGCCGCGAGCGTCGCCTGCTACGCCGAGCTGCTCGCCCGCGCGCTTGGCTGGGACGCTGCCCGCCGCGAGCAGGTCTGCCTCGCCGCCTGGCTCCAGGATCTCGGTCTCCTCGGCCTCCCTGACCACATCCTCCAGCGGCCGGGCCCGCTCAGCGACGAGCAGGCCGTCGTCGTCATGGGCCACCCCGAAGTCAGCGCGCTTCTGCTCAGCCTCGTCCCCTGGCTCTCCGACCTCCTGCCGCTCGTCCGCCACCACCACGAGCGCTACGATGGCGCCGGCTACCCGGCCGGTCTGGCCGGCCAGGCCATCCCCGAAGGCGCGCGCGTCCTCGCCATCGCCGACGCCTTTGCCGCCATGACCAGCGACCGCCCCTATCGCCCCGCGCTGGACGTCCACGCCGCGCTCCAGCGCCTCCGCGACAGTGCCGGCAGCCAGTTCGACCCTATGCTCATCGAGTGCTTCGTGCCCGCCCTGCTCGCTGAGTTCGCCGCCGGCCGGCTGCACGCCAGCCATGCCCTGATCCGGGCAGGCACCGCATCCGGCCAGCCTCCCCGGCCCTACCAGCCGCTCCGGGTGGCATGCCCGCGCCGCGCCCGCAGCGGCCGCCTGCTCGCCGCCATCCTCGAGCGCGCCGATCCCGGCTGGGACGTGCAAACCCTCCTCGAACACGTGGCCACCCTGCTCCGCAACGAGCTTCCCGCTTGCCAGGTCCAGGCCTGGGTCGCGCCGGGCGGCCGGCGCATCGCCAGCAGCTTGTGGAACGGCGCCACACTTTGCACCTTCGCCGATAGCCGCCTGCCCGGCCGCGCCTGGCTGCCCCTCGCCGACGGGGACGACCTAATCGCCTACCTCGAAGTCGCCCACCGCTGGGGCGAGGCGATCCCCCAGGACGACTGGGATACGCTCAGCCACCTCATCCCACAGCTCGGGGCGCTCCTCGCCACTGCTTCAGCCGCCAGGTCCGGCCAGGTACCAACGGGCCAGCCGAGCGAGGACCAATAGCAGTCGCCTCGGGTCTCCCGGGGCGTTGGTTCTCCCCCGCCTGTCCCCTACCATGTCAGGCGACCGACGCAGGGAGGTGCCGGTGATCCGCGTCACCCGTTTGAACGGCCAGGAGTTCTTCCTCAACCCGGAGCTGGTTGAGACCTTCGAGGCCACGCCAGACACCGTTATCACCCTCACCGTCGGCCACAAGCTCGTGGTCCGTGAGCGCCCCGACGAGCTGGCCGAGCGCATCCTGCGCTACCGCCAGCACGTCGCCTGGGGGGGTGATCTCTCCGCTGCTCACGGCGAAGGGTAGACGCTCGTGGATATCGCAACCGTCGCCGGATTCGTGCTCGCCATCGGCGCCCTGCTCGGCACCGTCCTCATGGAAGGCGGCGACCCGGCCAGCTACGCCAGTCCCTCCGCCGCCCTCATCATCCTGGGCGGCACCTTCGCCGCCACCTTCGTCAGCTTCCCGCTCGAACGCGTCCTCAGCCTGCCCAGGCTCATCGCCAAGGCCCTGTTCGCTCCCAAGCGCGATACGGCCGCCACCATCGACCAGCTCGTCAAGCTCGTCGAGCGAGCCCGACAGCAGGGCCTGCTCTCCCTGGAGCAGGCCGCCCAGGAGCTCCACGATCCCTTCCTGCGTCGGGGCGTCATGATGGTCGTCGACGGCTTCCAGCCCGAGCTCGTCCGCGCCGTCCTCGAGAACGAGATCGCCGCGCTGGAAGAGCGGCACAAGTCCGGCTACGGCATGCTCGAAGCCATGGGCGGCTTCTCCCCCACCATGGGCATCATCGGCACCGTGCTCGGCCTCGTCACGGTGCTCAGCCACCTCGACAATCCCTCCGAGCTCGGCCACTCCATCGCCACCGCCTTCATCGCCACCCTCATGGGTGTCTCCCTCGCCAACCTCGTCTGGCTCCCCCTGGCCGGCAAGCTCAAGCTCCGCAGCAAGGAAGAGGTCGCTGGCCGAGAGCTGATCCTCGAAGGGCTCGCCGCCCTCCAGGCCGGCGAAAACCCGCGCATCGTCCGCCAGAAGCTCGAAGCCTACCTCGCCCCCAAGGCCAAGGGCGCTGTCGCCAAGGCCGCCCCCGCAGGCGCGGCCGACAAGGTCGCCAGCGCCCGGGCCGCCTAGGCGCGTCCGCGAGAGCGCTGTGGCAGCCAAGAAGCACCACGAAGAAGGACACCAGAATCACGAGCGGTGGCTTCTCACCTACGCCGACCTCATCACCCTGCTCATGGTCTTCTTCATCGTGCTCTACGCCACCAGCCAGACCGATGCCGCCCGCTTCCGGGCCGTCGCCGCCGCCCTCCAGCGCGCCTTCAATATCCCCGTCCTGGACGGCGAAGACGCCACCGCCCTCAAAGGCGACAACGGCACCCTCCCTCAAACCATTACCAATCCCACTGCGGTGCCCCAGCCCGGCAGCGCCGGCCCCAGCCAGATCGAGCTCATCCGCACCAGCCTCTACCAGGCCGTGCTCTCCGATCTCCAGAGCTACGCCGCCGCCCATGATCTCGGGCAGGACGTCCACGTCCAGTCGCGCCCAGACGGCATTCTCATCACCCTGTCCGGCGAGCTCCTCTTCGCCTCCGGCCGCGCCGATCTCCTCCCCGGCGCCCGCGAGCTGCTCTGGGTCGCCGCCGCGCGCCTGCCCGGCCTCCCTAACAACATCATCATCGCCGGCCACACCGACGACGTCCCGCTCAACACCCCCGAGTTTCCCTCCAACTGGGAGCTCTCCACCGCTCGCGCCCTGGCCGTTCTGCACTTCCTCAGCGATCAGATGCACATCCCCCCGCAGCGGCTCGCCGCGATCGGCTACGGCCCCTACCACCCCATCGCCTCCAACGCCACCCGCGAGGGCCGTGCCCGCAACCGCCGCGTCGAGATCCTGATCGTCGACCCGCCGCCGCAATCTGCGCCCGTGGTCGCCTCCGCCGCGGAGCCGGCCGATCCGCTTCCCCCACCTGCACCGAAAACGAAGGTAGCTCATCCATGATTAAGCGCCTCAAGCTGCTCCCCCTGCTCATCCTGTCCGTGCTCTGTCTCGGCCTCGGCTACGGCCTGGCCAGCGGCTCGCTGCCTGTCGGTGTTCAGCTCCCATTCCTTCCCGCCGCCAGGGCCGCCACCTCCGACGCAGTCGCCACCAAGGCCAAGGCGAAGGAGCCCGACCCTGCTCCCGGCCTCACCCTCTCCACCAAGGAGCGCGTCGTCACGCTCGCCGACCCGCAGCAACTCCGCTACCTCAAGACCGAGGTCGTCCTCGAATTCGAGCTCAGCAAGGATCAGAAGCCGGCTAGCGGCGACGCCTACAAGAAGGCGCAGGACGAGCTCGCCAAAGAGCTCGCTCCGGTCATGCCTGCCATCGAAGATGCCATCACTACCGAGCTCGCCAAGCGCACCGCTGCCGACATCGCTACCTCTAGCGGCAAGGAGCGTCTCAAGGCCGACCTGCTCGACCGCCTCAACCGCCTGCCCCTCGAGCGTCAGATCACCAACGTCTACTTCACCCAGTTCATCATCCAGTGACCATCCTCATGCCAGGAGCGCGCGAGATGACGCAGATGCCTCTCTCGCAATACGAAGTCGACTCGCTGATGAACGCTCTCAGCGAGGGCTGGGCCTCCGCTACACAGGACGAGATCGACCTCGCCAGCGTCAAGCGCTACGACTTCCGGCGGCCCGACAAGCTGTCCAAGGACCACGTCAACACGCTGCAGATGATGCACGAGACGTTCGCCCGGCTCCTCAGCTCGTCGCTCTCCGCCTACCTGCGCATCCCCGTCCACGCCATGTTCGGCCTCGTCGAGCAGACCAATAGCGACGAGTACCTGGCGCGCATCGAAGGCCCCACCGTTATCAACCTCGTCAGCCTCGGCCCCGCCAACGGCCGCGTCATCCTGGAGCTCAGCCCCGACGTCGCCTACGCCATTCTCGACCGCCTCCTCGGCGGCCAGGGCCGAGGCCTCGGCCGCGCGCGCGAAGCCACCGACATCGAGCTCGCCCTGCTCCAGTCCGTCGCCGCCCCCTTCCTCAACAGCCTCAAGGAGGCCTGGACCAACGTCCTCGCCCTGGAGCCACGGATCGAAGAGATCAGCCTCAATCCCCAGTTCCTCCAGGGCGTCCTGCCCGATGACACCGTCGTCATCTTCGCCTTCGCCCTCATGATCCAGGACACCGAGGGCTCCATGAACATCGTCATCCCCTACGAAACCCTGGAGCCCGTCATCGGCAAGCTCAACGCCCAGTCCCTCTTCACCAGCCGCCGAACTGGCGGCGCCGAGATCGCCGAGGTCGTCCGCGAGCGTATCGCCCGCGCCCACGTCCCTGTCCGCGTCGAGGTCGGCAGCGCCACCGTCACCCTGCGGGAGCTCAGCGATCTCCAGCCTGGTGACGTCATCACCCTGGACCGTTTCATCCACGAAGACGTCGACGTCTTTGTCAACAACGAGCACCGCTTCCGTGGCCGGCCCGGCACCACCGGCAGCCGCCTCGCGGTGCAGATCACCCAGTTCATCGAAGCCCCCGCGCTCTCCGACGCATTCGCCACC
The DNA here is from genome assembly GCA_021325655.1 of Pseudomonadota bacterium. Taxonomy (GTDB): domain Bacteria; phylum Chloroflexota; class UBA6077; order UBA6077; family JAJPGT01; genus JAJPGT01. The sequence continues at coordinate 28,550 of JAJPGT010000063.1, read as the reverse complement.
CTCACCACGCCCCAGCTCTCCCAGACCGATGAGGTGCCCTATGGCAAAGCGAGTTAGAAAGGACGCCCAGATGGACGACACCGACGCCACCCTGCTCGACGGTGACGCCAGCGGCGCCCAGCTCGACCCCGCCCCCGACGAGCAGATCGTCGTCCGCCCGATGCATTTCGGCCCGCTTCGGCCCCAGAGCCCCGACAGCGACGTCGCCGGCAACCTCGAGATGCTCCTGGACGTTGGCATGCGCGTCACCGTCGAGCTCGGCCGCACCAACATGAGCATTCGCAAGATCCTCGCCCTCACCCGCGGCTCCGTCATCGAGCTCAACAAGCTCGCCGGCGAGCCCGTGGACGTCTTCGTCAACGACACCCTTATTGCTCATGGCGAGGTTGTCGTCGTCGGCGAAAAGTTCGGCGTTCGGGTCACCGAGCTCGTCAACGTCGCTCGGGGCCTCTCCCTGGCGGGACTCTCCCGATGAAGCGCCTGCTCGGCAGCGGCGAGGGGCGGAGCATTCTCGTCTTCCTCCTCTGCGTCGGCGCCCTGGGCGCCGTCGCCCTCGCCACCGCGCACCCCACCGCTGCCCCCGCTGCTCGCTCTCCCGTCACCGCTGCCCCCACCGCCAGCGCCGCCACCAGTCCTCTCGGGCTCACGGTCGACTCGCCGGTCCCGAGCTACGACGACACCGCCACTCCCACCATCGGCGACGTCGGCCCCGGCTGGTCAGACCTCGCCGGCCTGTTGCTGAAGCTCGGCCTCGTCCTCGCCCTGCTCATCCTCGCCCTGCGTGGCCTTCAGCGCCTCAGCGGCCGCAAAGGGCGACCCCTCGGCCGCCCGCCGGCCATCGAGGTCCTCGACACCGTCCCCCTCGCCCAGGGCGCCAGCCTCTTCCTCGTCTCCGTCGGCCAGCGCGCCCTCCTCCTCGGCGGCACTGCCCAGCAGGTCAGCCTGCTCACTGAGGTCGACGACCCCGACCTCATCGCCCGCCTCCGCCCCTCCCAGCCGCGCTCCAGCCTCCCCGACTTCCTCAGCCTCCTCGGCGACGCCCGCTCCGCCAGCAAGTAGCCGCGCCGCGGGGCTGCCTCTTACCCTCTCCCCCGCCGCTGGCCGCGCGCCCGCCCGCTCTTCCGCCACCGGATCCCCGCTCGTCCGTCGTTAAGAGATGAACAGAAAGATCACCCCGCCGGGGCTATGACGCAGCTCACCTCCGCGCAGTGGCGCGCGGCACAGACACCGCTGTGTCCAGCCCCTACCCTGGGCACACAGACCGCTTTGGCAGGGAGGCCAAGCATGAACCTGATCCTCGGACTCACCATCCATATCCTCGCCGGGCTGGGCGGCATCGCCCTCGCCGCCCGGCTGCTCAGCTCCGCCCGCCGCGAGCGCGAGTGGGAGCAATGGGCGCGGCAGCACTCCGCCGTCACCGCCTCCACCCCATCCCACCGCCGCTAGCCGCGGCCGGGCCTCACCCGCCCGGCCACCACGCCAGCGGGGCCCGCGTCGCGCTATCCCCTCGAGCCGCATCCGGCCCCGCCCCGGCCCATCCGTCCCCGGTGTTCGGGACTCCTGCCCACCGAAGTGGGTGCCGCGCGGCCCTATAGCTGCCCTGTCCCCCCTGCCTAGACTTGCCGCATCCAAGACCGAGCGCTCGCCCGGTCTTCTGGAGGTGGTCCATGGTTCGGCTGCAGGATGCAGCCCCCGCTCCCCGCTCCCGCGTCCGCCCGCTCTGGCTCCTGCTCACCCTCCTGCTGGCGCTCGTGCCCCTCGCCGCCGGCTGCCAGGACGCTCAGAACGCCGGCGTCGCCCGTATCAGCGTCGAGGCCAACGGCCAGCCGATCTCCAGCGGGGTTCAGATCCTCGTCCTGCTCACCGCCCTCTCGCTCGCCCCCAGCGCGCTCATCATGGTCACCTCCTTCACCCGTATCGTCATCGTGCTCGCCTTCGTCCGCAGCGCCATCGGTGTCCAGCAGCTCCCCCCCAACCAGGTCGTCATCGGCCTCGCCCTGTTCCTCAGCATCTTTGTCATGGCCCCAACCTGGCAGGCGATCAACAGCGACGCGCTGCAGCCCCTGCTTCGCCAGGAGATCTCGCAAGATACCGCCCTCCAGCGCGCCGAGCAGCCGCTGCGCGCCTTCATGCTCAAGCAGACCCGCGAGCGCGACCTCGCCCTCATGGTCTCCCTCTCCAAGGCGCCTCGCCCCCGCACCGTCGACGACGTCCCCACCTGGGTGCTCATCCCCGCCTTCAGCATCAGCGAGCTCAAGACCGCCTTTCAGATGGGCTTCATCATCTTCATCCCCTTCCTCATCATCGACATGGTCGTCTCCAGCACACTCATGTCCATGGGCATGATGTTCCTGCCACCCGTCATGATCTCCCTCCCCTTCAAAATCCTCCTCTTCGTGCTCGTCGACGGCTGGCACCTCGTCATCCGCTCCCTCGTCCTGAGCTTCGGCTGATGGCCACCGCCCGCTTGCGCGCCGCCGCGGGCCCACCAGTGAACCAGGCGCGCTGCGCGCCGGTCCCTCTGTCCCGCCAGGCACGCCCGCTCGGCCCTACTGGCGCCCGGCGCCCGTTGCCTACCATGTCTGCCAAGCAAGGAGAGCTTCCATGACGCAGCAGATGGCGATGGACCTGGGCCAGGGCGCCCTCATGATGGCGATCATGCTCGCTGCCCCCATGCTGGTCGCCGCGCTCGTTGTCGGCGTCGCCATCAGCATCTTCCAGGCGGCAACCCAGATCAACGAGATGACCCTCAGCTTCGTCCCCAAGGTGCTCGCGGTGTTCGCCGCCGCCGCCCTGGCCGGCCCGTGGCTGCTGAGCAGCATGCTCGAATACACCACCCGCCTGTTCCAGATGCTGCCCTCGCTCGCCCGCTAGTGCCATGACGAGCCTGCCACTCTCCCCCGACACCCTGCCGGCCTTCTTCCTGATCGCCGTGCGTGCCGTCACCACCCTGCTGGTCGCGCCCGTCTTCGCGGCCCGATCCTTCCCGGTCCCGGCGCGCGTCGGCCTCGGGCTGCTGCTGGCGCTGGTGCTCGCCCCCGCTGTCTCCGGCGCCACGCCGCGCCTGGACGACGCCAGCTTCCCGGGCCTCGTTGCGCAGGAGGCGATGGTTGGGCTCGTCATCGGCTTCACCGCCCAGCTCATCTTCCAGGTGCTCCACCTCGGCGCCAGCCTTGTCGAGGTCCAGATGGGCCTCACCTTCGCCGGCCTGGTCGATCCCGCCAGTACTGCCTCCGAGTCCATCCTCGGCCAGTTCTATTCCACCTTCGCCGCTGTCATCTTCCTCGCCTTCGACGGCCACCACATGATGCTCCTCGGCCTTAGCCGCAGCCTCGCCGCCTTCCCGCTCGGCGCCGCTGGCAGCCTGGCACTCTCGCCCGATCGCTGGATCGCCCTGTCCGCCAGCACCATCCAGGCTGCCCTCCAGCTCGCCCTGCCCGTCTCTGGCGCGCTGCTGCTAGCCGACGTCGCCCTCGCTATGCTCAACCGCTCCATGCCCCAGCTCAACGTGCTCACCACCGGCATGCCGGCGAAGCTCGCCCTCGGCTTCGCCGCCGCCGCGCTCGCCCTCCCCATCGCCACCGCCATCCTCGGCGCCCGCGTCCGCACCATCGTCGACGCGGCCGCCTTCGTGCTCGGGGGCAGTTAGCCGTGTCCGAAGAGCGAACGCAGCAGGCCACGCCCAAACGGCGCCAGGAGGCGCGCCGGCGTGGCCAGGTCGCTAGGAGTCCCGACTTCACCGGCGCTGTCGCCGCCCTCGGCGGTCTGGCCGGTCTCGCCTTCTACGCCCCGGCGCTGTATGCCCGCCTGGCCGACGTCATGCGCCAGGACCTCGGGCGCCTCGCCCGGCCAGACCTCACCCAGGCCGAGGTCGCCAACCTCGGCCTCACGCTCCTGGCCACCCTCGCCATTGCGCTGATGCCCATCTTCCTCGGGCTGTTCCTGCTCGGCATGGCCGCCAACGTCCTTCAGGTGGGCTTCCTGTTCACCGGCCAGACGCTGGCGCCCGATTTCTCGCGCATCAACCCGCTCAAGGGCCTGGCGCGCCTCTTCTCGCCCACCGGCCTGTTCGAGCTCGCCAAGGCGGCGCTCAAGGCCCTCGTCATCGGCTACGTTGGCTACAGCGACCTGCGGGCGAACCAGACTACCCTACTCTCGCTCGCTGCGCTCGACCTGCACGCCGGCGCCTCCACCCTCGCCGGCCTCGCCCTCGGCCTCGCCCTCAAGATGGCCGGCGCCGCCTTCGTCCTCGCCGTCGTCGACTACGGCATCCAGCGCTACCGCCACGAGCGCAGCCTGCGCATGTCCCAGCAGGAGGTCAAGGAGGAGCTCAAGCAGACCGAAGGCAACCCGCAGCTCAAGAGCTACCTCCGCCAGCTCCGCCGCAAGCTCGCCCAGAAGCGCATGATGCAGGCGGTCCCCAAGGCGGACGTCGTCGTCACCAACCCCACCCACATCGCCGTCGCCCTCCGCTACGACGCCGCCACCATGCGCTCCCCCCAGGTCGTCGCCCTCGGCGCCGACTACATCGCCGAGCGCATCAAGGCGATCGCCCGCGAGCACCATATCCCGCTGGTCGAAAACAAGCCGCTCGCCCGCGCCCTCTACCAGACCGCCGAGATCGGGATGGAGATCCCCTTCGAGCTGTACCAGGCCGTTGCCGAGATCCTCGCCTTCGTCTACGCCCTGAAGGAGCGCGCTCGTGGCCGCTAACGTGCAGCCCGTCGCCTCCAGTGGCCTGATGAAGTACAGCGACATCATCCTCGCCGGCGTCGTCGTCGCCGTCCTGGCGATGATGATCATTCCGCTGCCCGAGCAGCTCCTGGATGGCCTCATCGTTATCGACATTGCTAGCGCCCTCACCATCCTGCTCGTCTCCCTCTACGCCAGGGAGCCGCTCGACTTCTCGGTCTTCCCCTCCCTGCTGCTGGTCATGACCCTCTTCCGGCTCGGCCTCAACATCTCCGCCAGCCGTCTCATCCTGCTCCAGGCCCATGCCGGCACCGTCATCGACGCCTTCGGCAGCTTCGTCGTTGGTGGCAACTACGTCGTCGGCGTCGTCGTCTTCCTCATCCTCATGGTCATCCAGTTCGTCGTCATCACCAACGGCGCCGGCCGCGTCGCCGAGGTCGGCGCCCGCTTCACCCTGGACGCCATGCCAGGCAAGCAGCTCGCGATCGACGCCGACCTTAACGCTGGGCTCATCACCGAAGCGGAGGCCCGCGCCCGCCGGCGCGCCATCCAGCGCGAGGCCGACTTCTACGGCGCCATGGATGGCGCCTCCAAGTTCGTCAAGGGCGACGCCATCGCCGCCATCATCATTACCCTCATCAACAGCCTGGGCGGCATCGTCATCGGCGTCCTTCAGCTTCATATGGATGTCGGCCGCGCCGCCCAAACCTACACCCTGCTCACCGTCGGCGATGGGCTCGTTAGCCAGGTCCCCGCCCTGCTCATCTCTACCGCTACCGGCGTCATCGTCACCCGCTCCGCCGCCGACACCAGCCTCGGCCGCGACATGCTCGGCCAGGTCTTCACCAACCCGCGCGCCCTCGGCATCGTCGGCACGGTGCTCCTGCTGTTCGGGCTCGTCCCCGGCCTCCCCAAGCTGCCCTTCTTCGTCATCAGCGCCGGGCTCATCGGCGGCGCCTTCGTCCTGCGCAACAGCGCCCGCCGCGCCGCCCAGGCCCCGGCCGAAGAGCCCGCCAAGCCCGCCTCCGACGAGCAGAACGTCGCCGACTTGCTCCACGTTGATCCGTTGGAGCTGGAGATCGGCTACAACCTCGTCCCGCTTGTCGACGCCCAGCGCGGCGGCAGCCTCATCAACCGCATTGCCCTGATCCGCCGCCAGGTCGCCCTCGACCTGGGGATCATGCTCCCCACCATCCGCATCCGCGACAATCTCCAGCTCGCCCCGAACTCCTACAGCATCAAGCTCCGCGGGGTGGAGATCGCCCGGGGCGAGGTCCTGGTCGACCACCACCTCGCCCTCAGCCCAACCGCCTCCGACGAAACGCTCGAGGGGGTTCGCACGGTCGAGCCCGCCTTCGGCCTCCCCGCCATCTGGGTCACTGGCGCCCAGCGCGAGCGCGCCGAGCTGCTCGGCTACACCGTCATCGACCCCGCCTCGGTCGTCACCACCCACCTCACCGAGGTCATCAAGCGCAACGCCCCGGCCATCCTCGGACGCCAGGAGGTCCAGAACCTCCTCAACGGTGTCCGCCAGACCGCCCCGGCCGTCGCCGACGACCTGGTGCCCAACCTCCTATCTCTGGGCGAGGTCCAGAAAGTCCTCCAGAACCTGGTACGCGAGCGCGTCTCCATCCGCGATCTCGTCGCCATCCTCGAGGCGCTCGGCGACCACGCTCGCGCCACCCGCGACCCGGACGTGCTCACCGAATATGCCCGCCGCGCCGTGGCCCGCTCGCTCTGCCAGCAGTACCGCGAGCCCGACGGTATCATCTACGGCATCACCCTCGACCCGCATCTCGAGCAGGAGCTGTTCGAGGCGCTGCAGACGACCGACCAGGGTGCGGTCATCGCCTGGCCCCCCAGCCGGACCCAGCGGCTGTTGCAGCGTCTCGGCCAAGAGCTTGAGCGCCTGGCCGCCACCGGCCATCTCCCGATCGTGCTCACCTCGGCGCGCATCCGGCTCCCGTTCCGCCGGCTCACTGAGCGCGCCCTGCCGAATCTCGCCGTGCTCTCGTTCGCCGAGGTCGCCAGCCAGGGCGACGTGCGCGCGGTCGCCACGCTGCGATTGGACTAGGTGCAAGGACGTATGCGAGTCAAGAAATACCGCGCCCGGGATGCACGCGAGGCTTACCAGGCCATCAGGGCCGACCTCGGGGACGACGCCGTCATCCTCGAGGTCCAGAAGCGGCGGGAGGGCGGCCTCCGCGGGCTGTTCCGCCCGCACGTCGTCGAGGTCCTCGCCGCCGGCCAGGGCGCTCTACCCGCCGCTGCCCCGGCGCGGACCGCCGTGGCAACGCTGCCCGACCCCCGGCTCGACTCGCTCTCGAGCCATCTCCACGACCTGCGACAGCAGCTTGACGACCTCTCCAGCCGCCTTGCCACCGGCGTGCTCCTCCCGCGGCCCTTGCAACGTGCCTTCGACCGGCTGCTCGCCCTCGGCGTCGACCCTGCCCTCGCGCAGCGCCTGCTCGCCGACGTCCAGGAGGAGCTGAACGCTCGCGCGCTCGAGGACGAGGTCACCCTCTGGCGGGCCATTCGCCGCGTCGCCGCCGGCTGGATCCAGGTTCGCCCACCGCTCGGCCCCAGCGCCACCCAGACCCGCGTCGTCTTCCTCGTCGGGCCTACCGGGGTCGGCAAGACCACCACCATCGCCAAGCTCGCCGCCAACATCCTCCTCTCCCAGCGGCGCGCGGTCGGCCTCATCACGACCGACACCTTCCGCATCGGCGCCGTCGCCCAGCTCCAAACCTATGCCGAGCTGCTCGGCCAGCCGCTCCACGTCGCCTATGACCCGGGCGAGCTCCGCCAGCTCATCGCCCGCCACCAGGACAAGGACTACCTGCTGATCGACACCCCCGGCTGTAGCCAGCACAACGGCGACAACCTCCGCGAACTGCGCAAATTCATCGCCGCCGCCGAGCCGCGCGAAGTTCTGCTCACCCTGTCGCTGAGCACCGTGCTGCCCGAAGCGCTCGAGATCGTCCGCCGCTTCGACATCCTCAAGCCCGATGGGCTCGTCATCAGTAAGCTGGACGAGGTCCGGGCTCACGGCAGCCTGCTTACGCTCGCCGAGCGCATCCCCCATCCCATTGCCTACCTCACCACCGGCCAGCAGGTTCCGCAAGACATCGAGGCGGCAACACCCCTTGGTGTGGCCGCCTGGGCGCTCTGGAGGGGCGATGCGCACTGACCAAGCCACCCCACTCCGCCGCTGGCTTGCCACGCTGGGCCGGCGCCCAGCACACACCGCGCTCGCCGCTCCGTGCCCCCGCGCCCGTCGCGTCGCCATCGTCAGCGGCAAGGGCGGCGTTGGCAAAACCAACCTCGCCGGCAACCTCGGCATCGCTCTGAGCCAAATGCGGCGCCGAGTCGTCGTCGTCGGCGCCGACCTCGGCCTCGCCAACATCGAGGTGCTCCTCGGGCTCAGCCCCTGTGCCAGCCTCGCCGACGTGCTGTCCGGCGACCTGTCCCTGCCAGAGGTCCTCTGCGACGGCCCAGCCGGCATCCGCGTCCTCCCGGGCGGGGCCGGCATCCCAGAACTGGCCCGCCTCAGCGCCGACGAGCAGGACGCGGTCGTCGCCCTGCTCCAGCAGCTCGAGGCCAGCGCCGATCTGATCCTGGTCGACACCGCCGCTGGCATCGGCGACAACGTGCTCACCTGGGCCTGTGCCATGGACGAAGTCCTCGTCGTTACCACCCCGGAGCCCGGCGCCATCACCGATGCCTACGCCATGGTCAAAGTCCTCTCTCAGGCCGCTCGCTGCCCGCGCCTCGGCCTGGTCATCAACCAGGCGACCCACACCAGCGAGGCGGCCAGCACCGAAGCGGCCCTGGTGCGCGTCGCCCTCCGTCTGCTCGGCGTCACCATCCATCCCTACGGCGTGATCCCGCAGGACGAAACGGTCCAGCGCGCCGTCCGGGAGCAGGTTCCCGTCCTGCTCGCCTGGCCGCGCTCCCCCGCCAGCGTCAGCATCCGCCGTATCGCCCATCTCCTGCTGGAACGCGAGGTCGTTGTCCGATGAGCATGTTCAGCCGACTCGCCGCCTCTCCACGCCCCGCCGCGCGCCGGGCCTGCGCTCGCCCCATCCCGCCGACTCCCTGCACTGGTCGGCGGCGCAGTCTTGAGGTGAGCCCGTGAGAGATCGCCGCAACCTCTACCGCGCCTCCACCTGCCTGGCGCCCCTCAGCGCCGTCGAGCTGACCCCCGAGCGCCAGCTCGTCCCGCTCAACCTGCTGATCCTCAACATCAGCGGCGGTGGCATGCTCTGCCAGGTGAACCGCGAGCTCGAGCTCGGCACCATCGTCCAGGTCACCTTCCGAGTCCGCGACCTCCAAACCCTCACCGTCAACGCCCGCGTGGTTCACGTCAGCCCCGGCCCGGCCTGCGACTCCCTCATCGGCTGCCGGTTCGTGGACCTCAGCCATGCCGATCAGGACGCGCTGGTCGGCTTCATCTTCGGTTTACAGGCTGCCGCCCTGCGGATGCGCTGGGACCGCCGAGGAGCAGCAGAATGATCGCCGAAGAGCTGGTAGCCGCCGCGCCTGTGCCCAAGCGCCGGGTTCTTGACCCGAAGGTCCGTGACGAGCTCATTACCCGCTACGCTTACCTCGTTCGCTTCGTCGTCGGCCGCCTCGCCATCCGCATCCCCGTCATGCTCGAAACCGAAGACGCCATGAGCTACGGCGTCATGGGGCTAATCGAAGCAGTCGACCGCTTCGATCCTGCGCGCGGAGTCAAGTTCGAAACCTTCGCCATCCCCATCATTCGCGCCTCCATCATCGGTGCCCTGCGCAAGCTCAGCGTCCTCCCGCGCACCGCCCACAAGCGTGCCTCGCTCATCCATCGCACCATGGCGGCGCTCGCCCAGGAGCTCGGCCGCGAGCCCACCGACGCCGAGGTCGCCGCCGCCGTCGGCATGACCCAGGAGGAATACTGGAAAGCCCTCACCGAAGCGAGCTGGGCGCCTATCTCGCTGGATCACTCCAGCGCGCACTCCGACGAGGACGACCAGTCCCTCTCCCTGCTCGAGGTCGTCGACGACCCCACCGCGCCCGACCCGCTGCGCGAAACCGAGCGGGAAGACCTCCAGCGCGCGGTCGCCCGCTCCATCGAGCTGCTCCCAGAACGCGAGCAGCTGATCCTATCACTCTACTATTACGAAGAGCTGACACTCCGAGAGATCGGCGAGATCCTCAACGTCTCAGAGTGCCGCGTTTCGCAGCTTCATGCCCGCGCCATCGCGCGGATCCGCCGTATGGTCAATGGATGAGAGGAAGGGTATGGAGATCTACATCCTGTTCGGGATCCAGTTGCTCATCGGGGCCGGTCTGGCCGGCTTCTACCTCAAGCAGGCCCGACGTATCGAGATCCTCGAGGAGCGCCTCGCCCTCGTCCGCCGCGCGCTCCAGGTGCAGCAGCCGGCTCCCGCCACCTCGTCCGGCCCTATCCGCCAGCCAGACCGCGCCCTGGCCGAGCCGCCCACCCCGGGCGTCGCTCCGATCCCCCGCGACCCGCGGCCGGCTGCCGCGCCGCTGGAGCTGAGCCAGCGCCTGGACCAACACTGGGTCCACCAGGCCTACGCCCAGGCCGCCGAGATCGACGCCCAGCCCACCAGCCACAAGGAGGCCGAATCCATGGATCGCATCATTCAGCTCGCCCAGGCCGGTCGCGACACCGCCGATATCGCCCGCGCCACCGGGCGCGGCCGGGGCGAGGTCGAGCTCCTCCTCCAGCTCTACCGCCTGGATCGCCGCGCCGCTGGCACGGCGCAGACTGCGAGGAACGGACGATGATCTTCATTCGACGTCTGCCCGCTGGCCTCCTGCTCGGGCTCAGCCTGGCCCTGCTCGCACTCGGCTCCGTGGTCTTCGCCAACGGCGTCCCCGTCAAAGTCGTCCTCGGCTATCAGAACGGCCTCTCCAACTGGGGGCCCAAGGGCGCCGCGGGCGTGGCGGACATCCGCGTCGGCGAGGGCTACGTCGGCATCACCGCCGCCGGCCTGCCCCGCCTCGACAACGGCCAGCAGTACGAAGGCTGGCTCATCAACACCCGCACCCAGGACAAGTTCGCCACCGGCCGCTTCAATGCCGCCGAAGATGGCTCCGTCAGCTTCAGCCACAGCTTCGACTCGATTCCGGACAAACACTACGACCTGTTCCTGCTCTGCGTGGTCCAGCAGGACCAGCAGACCACCGAGCCCACCGCTCAGGTCTCCATCGCCGGCTACTTCCCCAAGCTCCAGCCCGTTAGCGGTACCGCTCGCCCCGCCGAGCTGCCCTACACCGGCCCGGAGCCCGGCCCGGCCCCTGTGCCGCCGGCCACGCCCTCCCCGTGGAGCGGACCGCTCCCCGTCATCGGCGCGGCGCTCGCCGGCGTGGTCGTCGGCTTCCTGCTCCGCTCTCTCACCTCCGTCCGCCCGGGAGGTCGGCCATGATCCGTGGGCTCTATACCGGCGCCTCGGGGCTGCGCCTCCAGATGACGCGTCTCGGCATCCTCGGCAACAACCTCGCCAACGCCAGCACCCCTGGCTACAAGCAGGACGTCGACGCGGTCGGCTCCTTCCCGCAGCTCCTCCTGTCGCGCATCCGCGACACCGGCCAGAGTATCGGCCTCGTCGGCCCCGTCGGTACTGGCGCTGGCCTGCGGGAAGAGACGCTCGACCTGCGCCAGGGCCACCTCGTCGACACCGCCAAGCCGCTCGACCTGGCCCTCGTCGGGCCCGGCTTTTTCGCGGTCCAAACGCCCGAGGGCGTCCGCTACACCCGCGACGGCTCCTTCTCGCGCGACTCCAACGGCCAGCTCGTCACCGCCCAGGGCTATCCTGTCCTCGGTGAGACCGGCCCCATCACCCTGCCGGATGGCGACCCCGTCGTCAAACCCGATGGGACGATCGCGGTCAATAATCAGCCGGTCGCTCGCCTCCGCCTGCTGGACTTTCCCCAGGGAACTGAGCTCAAGAAGACCGGCGACAACCTCCTCACTGCCGACGGCGCCACCCCCGCCACCCAGGCCAGCGTCTCCCAGTTCACCCTGGAGGCCTCCAACTTCGATCCGGTCAACGGAATGATCGACCTCATGGCTGCCAGCCGCGCCTACGAAACCAACCAGCGCCTGCTCCAGATCCAGGACCAAACGCTCGAGCGCGCCGTCAACGACGTCGGCCGTGTCTAGCGACGGAGGACTCGCATGCCAGCCATCCTCTACAACCTGCTCAGCGGGCTGCGCGGCCAGATGCGCAGCCTCGACGTCGCCTCCCAGAACATCACCAACTCCCACACGCCCGGCTACCGCAAGGAGCGCGTCCAGTTCCACGACGTCATGTACCAGGCCATGCTCATGAGCCACGACCGCTCCGGCCGGCCGCAGCCCGCCCCGATCGGCAACGGCGCGGAGCTCTGGCCCGCCGAGCTGGTACAGAGCCAGGGCAGCCTCGAGCAGACCGGCAGCCAGTTCGACCTCGCCATCCAGGGCGATGGCTTCTTCCAGTTCCGCCAGCCAGACGGCGCCCTCGTCTACTCCCGCAACGGGCAGCTCCAGCTCGACGACCAGCGCCGCCTCGTCAATGCCGACGGCCTGCTCCTCGACCCGCCCATCCAGCTCCCCGCCGACAGTTCCGACTGGACCGTTGCCGCCGACGGCACCGTCTCCGTCTTGCAGCCCGATGGCACCCAGCGCCAGGTCGGCCAGCTCCAGATCGTCCGCTTCCCGAACGCCTCTGCCCTCCAGCAGACCGGCGCCTTCACCCTGCAAGCCACCGCCCGCTCCGGCCAACCCATCCAGGGCGCGCCTGGCAGCAACGGCCTTGGCGGCATCGTCCAGGGCTTCGTCGAAGCCTCCAACGTCGACTTCTCGGAGGAGATGACCAACCTGCTCCAGGCCCAGCGCACCTACGAGATCGGCCTCAAAGCGCTCCAGACCATCGACGACGCCATCGGGATGGCGAACAACATCCACCACCAGTAGCTCGCCAGGTGGCAGCGCAGGCCGGGACTGATTTGCCCCAATGTTTGCCCGGAAGGACTTTAGAACCGGCTCCGCGAACGAATACTCTTAGCGATCAAGGCGTGCGGAGCGCGCCGGCTTTCGGAGGACCAGTCGATGCGAATCGACCGACCCACTCAGCAACAGGCGACCGAGCTCTACAACCAGCGTGTCCAGCGCCAGGGACTGGAATCTCTCGACGTACCTGCCGATGCCAAGGCTGCGTCGGGCAGCGCCGTCGACGTCCGCATCTCCCAGCGCAGTCGTGAGCTGCAGCGGGCCCACGAGCTCGTCCAGCAGGCGCCCGACGTCCGCCAGGATCGGGTCGCCGCGCTCAAGGCGCAGATCGACGCTGGCACCTACCACGTCGATCCCGCCCTGGTCGCCAAGAAGATGCTCGAGGACATGCGTGGCGACTTCTAGTCACTCCCGGCCCGCAGCCGCCGAGCGCGCCGGCCGCGAGCTCCTCGCCGTCCTCAAGGAGCAGGCCGACCTGCTCCGCCGCGTCGAGCGCCACCTCGCTCAGACGCGCCAGGCGCTCGCTAGCCACGACCTCGCCGCGCTTCAGGCCGCCACCGCCGCCACGGAGGCGGAGCTGAAGCAGCAGCACGTGCTCGAGCAGCGCCGCCGCGCCTGCGTCCAGGCGCTCGCCGCCGCTCTTGGCGAGCCGCCCGAGCGCCTCACACTCGCTCGCATCGTCGACCTTGATCCCCTCTCTCCCGAGCTCCGGCGCTCGCTCGGCACAGCCCGCCGAACGCTCCAGGCCCACACCACCGCGCTCGCCGCCGCCTCGCGGCGCAACGGCGATCTCCTGCGCTCGCTGCTTCGCCTGGTCGGCGACTCCCTCGCCTTCCTCCAGGGGCTGCGCGCCCGCCGGGCTGGCTACGCCGCCGACGGACGCCCGCGGCCCGCCGCGCTCTCGGCCCGTGTGCTCGATCACAGGGTCTAAAGAGCTCCCCACCGCTGCCAAATACCCCTGAGCAGGAGGGCACGGATGTCCTTAGCCTATCTCGGCCTCAGCATCGCCTCGCGCGCGCTCTTCGCCGCGCAGCAGGCGCTCGACACCGTTTCGCACAACATCGCCAACGCCAACACCCCGGGCTATTCCCGCCAGGAATCCATCCTCCAGGCTACCCCGCCCATCGACGTCCCCATCCTCAGCCACGTCCAGCACGCCGGCCAGCTCGGCACCGGCGTCGCCGTCGTCACCACCCAGCGCCTCCGCGACTCCTTCGCAGATAGCCAGTGGCGCCGCGAAGCGCTCGGCCTCGGCAGCGCCCAGGTCACCCGCGACACCCTCACCCAGATCGAGGGCGTCTACAACGAGCCGTCGGACACCGGGCTGCAGGCGATGCTCAGCAAGTTCTGGGCGGCCTGGCAGGACCTCAGCAACGACCCCTCCAGCGCGGCCCAGCGCTCGGCCCTCCGACAGCAGGCCCTGGCGCTCACCCAGACCTTCAACCACGCCTACGCCAGCCTCAGCAAGATCGACACCGACCTGAACACCCAGATCCAGCTCCAGGTCCAGGGCGTCAACGGCATCACCCAGCAGATTGCCGCCCTCAACACTCAGATCTCGCGCGTGGTCGCCACCGGCAACCAGCCCAATGACCTGCTCGACCAGCGCGACCTGCTCGTCGACCAGCTTGCCAGGACGCTTCCGATCGACACCTCGGCCGGGCCAAACGGCGTGCTCAACGTCTACTTCCAGGGCCACGCCCTCGTCGATGGCGACCACGTCACCACCCTGCAGGCCCTGCCCAACCCGGGCAATGGCGGCAACGTCGACCTCACCTTCGACGGCGCCAGCTTCCTCACCGCCGCCAGCGGCCAGATTGGCGGGCTCCAGAGCACCCGCGACGGTGTCCTGGCGCAGCAGTTCACCCAGCTCGACAACATGGCCATCGCCCTGCGCGACGCTGTCAATGCCCAGCACCAGCAGGGCACTGGGCTGGATGGCGTCTCGGGCCGCGACTTCTTCGCCGGCACCGGCGCGCGCGACCTCACTCTCAGCGCCGCCGTACTCGCCAGCACCGACGCCATCGCGGCCGCCGGCCCCGGCGAGGGCGCCGGCGGCGCCGCCAACGCCCAGGCCATCGCTGCCCTGCAGAACACCCCGATCACCATCGGCGGTAGCAGCGCTGTCCTGGACGACTACTACGGCTCGGCCACCGCTTCCCTTGGCGTTGCCACCCAGGCCGCTTCGAACGACGCCGACAACCAGCAGGCGCTGGTCGATACGCTCGACCGCCAGCGGCAGGCCGCCTCCGGCGTCTCCCTCGACGAGGAGACCCTGCAGATGATCCAGTACCAGCGCGCCTACCAGGCGGCCGCTCGGGTCATCACCGTCATTGACGAAACGCTCGACAAGCTCATCAACGACACCGGCGCGGTTGGCCGGTAAGCGGGAGAGGCGCAATGCGCATCACCAGCACGATGATGATGACCACCTACCTGAATGACCTGCATCGTCGCATGCAGGATATGGAGCGGAGCGAGAGCGAGCTCACTTCCGGTCGAGCCATCCAGCGTCCCTCCGATGACCCCATCGGCGCGACGCGCGTCCTCAGCCTGCGCACCCAGCTCGCACAGAACGCCCAGTACCTGCGGAACGTCGACGCCGCCCGCTCGTTCCTCAGCGCCACCGAGACGAACGTCAACTCCATCGTTGACCTCGTCCAGCGTGGCCACGAGCTCGCGGTGCAGGGCGCCAACGACACCTTGAGCGCCAGCGACCTGCAGGCCATCGGGGCGGAGGCCGACCAGCTCCTCCAGCAGGCGGTCCAGATCGCCAACGGCAAGTACGGTAGCTACTACCTGTTCGGCGGTACCGACCAGTCCACCGCTCCCTTCAGCCTCGGCGCGTCCGGCGCCAACGTCAGCGTCACTCCGCCCACCAACCCCACCGCCATGATGCGGGAGATCGCGGTGGGCGAGCAGATCCAGGTGAACATCCCCGGTAACACGGTCCTCCCCGCGGCGCTCAACGCCCTGGCCGCCCTGCGCAACGCCGCCCTAAACGGCACCTCGGCCGACGTCAAGGCCACCATCGACCAGTTCCAAACCGCGCTCGACAGCCTCATGAGCGGGCTCGCGGATGTCGGCGCCCGCCTCAACCGCCTGGACGCGACGCAGTCCCGCTACGGCGACCTCTCGGTCAACCTCAATGGGCTGCTCTCCCAACTCCAGGATGCCGACATTGCCAACACCATCACCACACTGCAGCTCCAGCAGACAAGCTACCAGGCAGCGCTGGCCACGGGGGCCAGAGTTCTCGTACCCAGCCTGCTCGACTTTTTGCACTAGGGCAGACGAAATGAGCGGCGCAATCCAGCCGTGTGGACCAGCGCGGGCAGCCGCTCGTCTTCTGACTCCGACCTTCTCTGGGACTGGAGGAGCCTCGTGAGCGAAACTCCCATCACCTTCCCCCACGGCCTGGTCGGCTGCGAGACCTGGAAGCACTTCGTCCTGGTCGAAACCCCCGGCGAGCCGATTCAGCAGCTCCTGTGCCTGGACGCGCCCCACATCGGCTTCCTCATCACGGAAGCCGCGGCTGTCTGTCCCGGCTATCGGGTCGAGCTCACCGAAGCAGATGAGCAGACCCTCGCCTGTGGCGACGACACCCCGCTCGAGGTCTACTGCACCCTCACGCTGCACCGCGAGCCGCCCATGCTGACCGCCAACCTCCTCGGGCCGCTGGTCATCAACCGCGCCGCCGGGGTCGGCAAGCAGCTCGTCCTCGTCAACAGTGGCTATCCTCTCAAACATCCGGTGGTAGACCGGCTTCCGGAGCGGGCTCATGCTCATTCTTACTAGAAAGGTCGGACAGGCCATCCTCATCGGCCCGGACGTCGCCATCACCGTCCTCAACGTCCGCGGCGACCGGGTCAAGCTCGGCATCGAGGCGCCCGCCATGGTCGAGATCCTGCGCCAGGAGCTTGCCGCTCAGATCCAGGAGGCCAACCTTCAGGCCTCCACCTCTGGCCAGCTCTCGCACCTGCTCCCCGCTCTGGTCGCCTCCCTCCGGCACGGGCGCGGACTGTCCGAGTCGAACAGCCATCCAGCGGCGAGCGAGCTCCCACCTCGTTGATCGGTCGGCCGGCTATGCGCCACGAGCGGAGTGCAGGGCCGGCCGCTCCCGTTCGCCGCTGCCCGCGGCTTGGCGGGCCCCTCGCCGGGCCGCGCTCCTCCCAGCCACCTCCCCGCCACTCCTCGGCGCCCCGCTGTTCCCTGGTCCCTGCCCGGCTGGCCAGAAGTCCTCAGCCATGAATTCCGTCACAGTTGGCCCTCAAGCTCGGCGGGGCTCAGCCGAATCCCCTGTGTGGGAGGCTTCACAGACCGGCGGGGACCCGCCGGAAGCGAAGGTCGAAGGCGGGGCGCGGCGCCGCCAACCAGAACAGACCGCCGCGCGGGACTGCGGTAGGGATGCTGGCAGTCCAGAACACACAAAAAACAGTCGGTAAGGAGACCGAACCACCATGGGCTTCCGCATCAACACCAACATCGACGCGATGGTTGCCCAGCGCAACCTGTCCGAGACGGCTAACGTCTACTCCCGGGCCGTCGAGCGCCTGTCCTCGGGCCTGCGCATCAACCGCGCCGCCGACGACGCGGCCGGCCTGTCGGTCAGCGAGAACCTGCGTGCCCAGATCCGTGGCATCAACCAGGCCTCGCGCAACTCCCAGGACGGCATCTCAATGATCCAGACGGCTGAAGGGGCGCTGGACGAAGTGCACTCGATGCTCCAGCGCATGAACGAGCTCGCCACCCAGGCGGCCAACGACACGCTGGCCACCAGCGACCGCACCGCGATCTATGACGAGCTCGATCAGCTCCGCCAGGAGATCAACTCCATCAGCAGCCGCACCAAGTTCAACGGCAAGGGCCTGCTGGATGGCAGCCTCGTCACCACCAACAGCGGCACCGGTACGGTCAACAGCGGCTTCGTCGTCGCCTCCGGCACCAACACCTCGGTCGCCAGCGTGGACGTCTCGCAGGCCAAGGCCAGCACCACCTATACCCTGTCCAACGCCGCTGGTGTGCTGACGCTGAGCGACGGCAGCGGGAACTCCCAGGCGATCGACCTGACCGCGACGACCGTCGCCGCCAACGGCTCGCTGACGCTCAACTTCGACAAGCTCGGCGTCAAGATCACCGTCGCCTCCGTCGCTGGTGAGACCGGGGCTAACGTCTCGGCCGGCCTGGACGGGGGGACGATCATCACCTCGGCCGCGAGCGCCTCGGCCAACATCCAGATCGGCTCCCGCGCCGCCGATGCCCTGTCCGTCGCCTTCCAGAAGGTCGACACCACCGCCTCCAGCCTGAACCTGGACGCGCTGCTGACTGCGTTCAACACCGCCCTGAGCGGCACGAACTCGGCTCAGGTCACCGCGGCCCAGAACCTGATGACCGGCGTCCAGTCCGCCATCCAGACCGTCTCCACGGTCCGTGGCAACCTCGGCGCCTACCAGAACCGCCTCGAGCACACCATCGCCAGCCTCGGTGTCGCCAGCAGCAACCTGTCGGCGTCCGAGTCCCGCATCCGCGACGCGGACGTGGCGGAGGAGACCGTCACCTTCACCAAGGCGGGCATCCTCCAGCAGGCGGGCACGGCCATCCTGGCTCAAGCCAACCAGTCCTCGCAGAACGTCCTGTCCCTGCTGCGTGGCTAAGTCGTGATCCTGGTGGGGGCGCACCCCGGTGCGCCCCCACCGTGCTGTCAGGGGCTGGCCCCCGCGGCCAGCCCCTGACGTTCGCGGAGCGCTCGAATGGACGTCACGCCGCTTCCTCCCACTACGCCGGGCGATCAGCCGCCCGCGTTCCAACTCCCCCGGGAGCGGTTGGAGGCTGCCCCTGAGGTCCACCGCCAGCCCCCGGCGTCGCCAGCGCCCCGCCAGCACGATGCCGCCATTCCCGCCACCATTCACCTCGGCGCCGCGCTGATCCACACCTACCTCCGCTTTACTGTGGCGGACGACGGCCGAATCCAGGCCCGGATCGTCAACAGCGACACCAACGAAGTCGTCCGGGAGATCCCGGCCGAAGAAGTCATCTACATCAACGAGCTCCTGCGCAAGTACCAGGAGCACGCGCAGCGGCAGCGGGCTGCTGAGCCCCGCCAGCCCGCGCCGCCGGACGAGTGAGGGAGATGCCCCGATGACCAGCCTCTTCTCTATCGGAGGCCTGTCCTCCGGCCTCGACACCAAGAGCATCATCGACGCGCTGATGCAGGTGGAGCGCCAGCCGCTGGTGACGCTTCAGGCGCGCGAAACGGCGATCCAGGCTCGACAGAAGGCCTATCAGGACCTGGCCGCGAAGTTCGCCTCGCTCCAGGCCGCCGCTTCGGCCCTCACCCTTCAGAGCAACCTCCTGGCCAAGTCCGCCACTGCCTCCAACCCGGGCGTGCTCAGCGCCAGCGCCGGCTCTGCCGCGGTCAACGGCACCTTCAACGTCACCGTTACCCAGCTCGCCACCGCTACCACGGTCTCCAGCGCCAGCCCGCTCAGCGGTGGCCTGAACCTCAACGTCCCCCTCGCCCAGGCCGGCTTCTACACCCCGCCCACCGCCGGCACATTCACCCTGCGCACCGTCAACGGCGGCACCACCAGCTCCGCCACCATCACCATCGACGCCAATACTGTCCTCAGCGACGGCGTCGACGACGCCAGCTCCAACAGCATCATTGGAAAGATCAACAGCTCCGGCCTCGGCATCACCGCGAGTATCGTCAACGATGCCGCTGGCCACCCCAACTACATCAAGCTCACCACCAGCGCCGGCGTCCAGCTTCAGATGGGCTCCGGCAGCGACACCAGCAATTTTCTCACCGCCGCCGGCCTCACCAACGCCGTCATCACCACCACTGCCAGCGGCGACTCCGTTCAGAGCTTCTCAACCCTCAGCACCGCCAACATCACCGCCACCCTCACCAGCCCGGCTACACGCCTGGTCACTCCCATCAGCGGCCTCGACGCCAGCAACAACGGCGCGTTCACTATCAACGGCGTTACCATCAGCTATAGCGCCACCGACAGCATTACCTCGGTGCTCGGCAAAATCAACGCCTCCAGTGCCGGTGTCACCGCCACCTACGACCCGCTCTCGGACAAGATCACCCTGCAAAGCACAAAGACGGGCTCTACTACCATCAGCTTGCAAGACGTACAGGGCAACTTCCTGGCCGCCACCGGCCTGCTCAACGCATCGCAGAGTCTCGGCAAGAACGCCCTCTACAGCATCGACACCGTCAATGGCGGGCAGCCACTGTCTAGTCCCACCAACACCATCAGCGGTGTCATTCCGGGCGTGACCCTCACCCTCACCAGTACCTCCGCGACTCCGGTCGCGGTAACGGTCAGCCCGAACGCGGACGCCACCGTCAGCGCGGTGAAGAATTTCATCAACGCCTACAACGACGCGATGAATCTGCTCAACCAGGATACCGCCATCGACCCATCCGGCAAGAACAGCGGCATCCTCAGCGGCGATACCTCGCTGTTCGATCTCGCCGCCAGCCTGCGCCAGCAGATCGTCGGCCTCGCCGTAGGCGCCACCAATCCCCAGTCGCTGGGCGATATCGGGATCAGCTTCGGCGCCGTCGGCTCCGCCGTTGGCACCACCAACACCTTGCAGCTCGACGAGACGAAGCTCCGGGCGCAGATTGCTCAGAACCCGAACGCCGTCATGGCGGTGCTCGGCGGCTTCAGCAGCACCGCCGCGCTCAGCGGCACGGGCAGCATCGCCTCCATCTCGGGCACTCCCTCCACCGTCCACCAGTCGGGCACGTACCAGATCACCACCGCGGCCGACGGGACCGTCACCGCCGTCTTCACCCCCACCGGGGGCGTCGCGGGCCCGCCCGTCACCGGCACCATCAGCGCTAACGGCATCAACGGGAGCCTGATCCCGGGTATCACCCTGACCGCTGGCCCCACCCTGGTCGCCTCCACCCAGACGATCACTGTCAACGTCCAGCAGCGCGGCGTGATGATCGGCGTCAACGACTTCCTGCTGAGCACGAACGGCTCCTCCGGACTGTTCCAGACCTACCAGGACTCCGCCAACGACGAGATCAAGTCGCTCGACGACCAGATCAACACCATGAACGAACTGCTCGACCAGAAGCAGGCCGACCTGGAGCGGAAATTCGCTGACCTGGAAGTCACGCTCGCCCAGATCCAGAGCCAGGGCAACTCGCTTATCGCCGCGCTCGCCGGCGCGGCGCCGGTCTCGTCGTTGTCATCCTCGTCCTCGTCCTCGTCGTCATCATCTCACTAAGCCCATCTCTACGATAGGCCACGGAGGCATGGATGCTCACCAACCCCTACCAGCAGTACCAGCAGATGCAGGCTCAGACGGCTAGCCCCGGCGAGCTGGTGGTCATGCTCTACGAGGGCGCCATCGCCTTCATCGGCCGCGCCTGCCAGCACCTGGAGCGCAAGGAGTATGAAGCGGCGCATCGCCTGCTCATCCGAGCCCAGGAGATTGTCGTCGAGCTCCAGAGCACGCTCAACCTCCGCGCAGGCGGGCCGCTCGCGGTTCAGCTCGACGCCATCTATACCTACTTGCTCGACCGCCTGATCGCCGCCAACGTCGGCAAGGACCCGGCCCCGGCACAGGAGGTTGCCAAGCACCTCCGTGAGCTGCTTCCTGCCTGGAAAGCCGCTGCCGCTGCCAGCGTCGCCTCGCGCCAGCCACTGCCCGCCGGCACCCACGCAGTGCTGGTCTAGCCATGGCCAGCCTCGATTGGGCTTCCATCTGCCAACGTCTCGTCACACTCGCCACCAGCGCGGCCGCGGCGCTCCAGCAGAATGACCTGGCGCGTTTCCGGACCCTCGCTGCCGAGCGCGGCGCCCTCTACGACACGCTTCTCGCCGTGCTCCGCACCGACCATCCTCCAGACGCGGTGCTGCCAGCGCTCTTCGCCGTCCGTGACGCCGACCGGGCGCTGGAGGCGGTCGTCACCCACGAGCTGCACGAAACCCGGGCCGCGCTCTCCTCGCTCCACCGGGGGCGGCGCGCGGTGCACGGCTACGCCGCGGCGGCTCGCTCGCCGCGGCAGGCAAGCCGTTTCGTCGATCGTGCGCTATGAAACCCTCACGCTGCCTGGTGCTCGGGCTGTTCCCGGCGCTGCTGCTCCTGGGCTGTCAAGCCAGACAGAGCGCCTCGCCCACATCCGTGCCCTCCACCTCCATCCCGCGCCCGGCTGCCACAGCCCCGCCGCCCAGGCCCACCACGGTCCCCACCGTGGCGGCGCCGCGCCCGACACTGCCCCCGGTCCCTACTCCCGTCCCCATGCCGGCCGATCTCACCAGCCGCGCCCCGGCCCCGCTCGCCCCCGGCGCCAACGAACCGGCGCGCCTGGTCATCCCCCGCATCGAGCTCGATTCCCAGGTGGTCGACGTCGGCATCCGGCAGGAGGGCGACAAGCTCGTCTGGGACGTGGCGGCCCAGGCCGTCGGCTACCACCAGGGCACCGGGCTGCCGGGGCAGCCCGGCAACGTCGTCCTCAGCGGCCACATCAGCAGCCGCTATCACGGCAACGTCTTTCACCGCCTCCCCGAAGTCGGCAAAGGCGACGTTGTCGTCCTGGAGACCCACGACACTCACAGCTTCGTCTACCAGGTCGTTGATACCAGGGTCGTCCTCCCCACCGCTGTCGAGGTAATGGACCCGACCCCGGACGAGACGCTCACCCTCATTACCTGTGTCCCCGACGGTATCTACGATCACCGCCTGGTCGTCCAGGCCAAGCGAGTCGACCCCGACATCCCTCCCCCGCTCGCCCTTGAGCGCCCGGGCTAGCGCCGCCACGGCTCGCCCCGGCCGGTACCTCCGGCCGCGCCCGCGGGGCACTCCGACCCTTCTCCATGTGAACGCTGCTCGCAGATGATCCTAAAGGGCTCCTGGCGAGACATCTGCTGCCAGCGCAGGAGCATGGTGGAACCCGCTGTGAGCCCCTGGCATGCCCCCGAGGTCAGCGCCACTGGAAGGACCCTGGCTGGAGCACTGGAACGAATGAAGAAGCTGCGCGCCCTGGTAATTGATGATTCTCGCGTTATGCGCACCATGGTCATGGAGGCGCTACGTCGCTCCCAGCTCGCCGAGTTCGAGTTCACCGAGGCCGAGGACGGCGCCGTCGCGCTCGCCAAGTTCGACCCGAAGACGATCGACATCGTCTTTGCCGACTGGAACATGCCGAACATGACCGGCATCGAGTTCGTCCGGACCGTTCGCTCCACCTATAAGAGCGTCCGCATCCCCATCGTCATGGTCACCAGCGAGAAGACGATGACCAGGATGGACGAAGCGCTCAACAGCGCGGGCGCCAGCGCCTACATCACCAAGCCGTTCACCGTGGACGAGCTGAAGAACAAGCTCGGCAAGCTGATCGAATCGATCGGCAGCCCAGCCATCCCGGCTGTCAAGGCAGCCGGCTTCTTCTCCAAGCTGTCTTAGACGGCGACCCGCCGTCGGATTGGGCACGCATGCAGACAGCAGATACTCCAGCGCTCAGCCAGCCCCTCGCTACGCTCGCAGACGCGGTGCAGCTCGCGGCGGCCTCCACCTTCGGGGCCATCTCCGGCGCCGAGCCCGCGTTCCTCGGCCCGGCCATCGACCGGCCCTGCAATGGGCTCGTCGGGGTTATTTCTTACATCGGAGACATTGCCTGGTCACTCCGCCTCGGCCTGCCTCGCGAGACCGCCGTCCCCCTCGCCCTCAAGTTCGCCGGCTTTGACATCGACTACGACAGCGACGACATGAGCGACGTGGCGGGCGAGCTCGCCAACGTCCTCGCCGGCGACGTCGTCGCCCAGCTCCAGCAGCGCGGCATCGACGCGCAGATGTCGCTCCCCACGGTCGTCCGCGGGACAGATCTTTCGCTCCCGCTCCCGGATGGCCAGTCCGCCGCCCGGCTCTGGTTCTCCACAGAGGAGGGCGACTTCTGGCTCACTATCGTGACCACCAGCCTGGATCTCGGCGATCTCGCTCGCCCGGAGGAACGAAGATCGATGCTCCACGCGTACACCGAGCCCCAGGGGAGCCTGATCCTGACGCTGGGCGACAGCGTGAAGGACGCGGTCCTCGAAACCTTCGGCGCCTTTCTCGACCCCGCTCCCACCTACCACGGTCCGAGCGCTCGCGGCGCCTGCTACACCGGCATCGCCGGCATCATCTCCCTCGTCGGCGAGGCCTGCTGGTCGCTCATGCTCGCCTTCCCACCTGCTACTGCCATCCCCCTGGCCCAGAAGTTCGCTGGCTTCGAGATCGACTTCGCCAGCCCAGACATGGGTGACGTCATCGGCGAGCTCGCCAACGTCCTCGCCGGCGATGTCTCCGCCCGCCTTGACACGCGGGGTATCAAGGTCCAGCTCTCCCTGCCCACCATCGCCCGCGGCACCGACCTGCAGTTCCCGCTCCTCCAGGGGCAGACCGCGCTGCGGATGGACTTCTCCACCGCCGATGGCCCCTTCTGGCTCATGATCGCCGCCGCCAATCCTGGACAGTCCTGAAAGAGGCTCCGCCAGCCCCGCGTCCTGGGCTCGCGGCGGCTCACTCAGATTCCGCACTCAGCAACGAGGAACCAGCGTGCAGCAGGTACACGAGGAAATCATTCAGACGGTCTCGCGAGCCCGCCTCCAGTTGAGCGAGCTCGATCTGGCCGACCAGGCTACCGTGGCCGCCATCGGCCGGGCGCTTGAAGAGACCATCCAGGAGCTGCCTCCACGCCTCACCGGCCTGATCGATCTGCTCACCCTGGTGCTCGATGCCCTCCAGGCCATCTACCAGGGCGACTCGCCCGATGCCCCCCGTCTTGCCCGCGCCGCCGCCGAGGGGCTTGCTGCCGCCGAGCTGTACCTGCTGTCCGAAGGTGGTCCGGAGCCAGAGGTCGCGCTGGAAGCAGCCGGGCAGGCGCTCGGCTGCGCGCTCGGCCACCCCACAGCCTTTTCGCCCGCTGGCCCGCTCTCGCTGGACGACGCGGCGGCGCTGCTGCTGCAATGCGGCCCGGCAGACACGATCGAGCTGGGCCGCGTCCGCGACGGGCTGCAGGCGCTGGTCGCCGGCGAGCCGTTGCCTTCCGTGGCAGCGGCCCTGGCGGTGCAGGCCGCCCAGACGCTGGGCAGTATCGTTCTGGGCCGTGCCGCGAACCCGGCCCGCGCGCTGGCCGAGGTTGGCCATCTGATCCAGTCCGCGATGGACGCCATGGAGCGCAGCGTCCCGGACTCCACCCCGCCGGCTCCCGCCCCGGCCGAGGCTGCCCCGGCCTCGGATGGGCTCCCGGCCGATGCCGATCCCGCGCTGCTGGCCGAGTTCATCCTCGAGAGCCGCGAATACATCGAGGCCGCCGAGGCCGCCCTGCTCTCCCTGGAAACCAACCCAGAAGACGACGAAGCCGTCAACACCGTCTTCCGTGTCTTCCACACCGTCAAAGGCACCTCGGCCTTCCTTGGCCTGCGCCGGATCAGTGAGCTCGCCCATGGCGCCGAATCCCTGCTCAGCCGCGTCCGCGACCACGAGATCCGCTTCACCGGCAGCTATGCCGACCTCGCGCTGCGCTCGACCGACATGCTCAGGGAGCTCATCCAGGCCGTCCAGAATGCGCTCGGCGGCGAGCCGATGCATCTCCCGGCTGGCTACGCCGAGCTACTCCGCCTGCTCGAGGACCCCGAGACACTCGCGGCGAACACCACGCGCGACGACCTTCCGCTGCCGCGTCTGGGTGATCTCCTCGTTGCCCAGGGCGTCGTCACCCGCGCGGACGTCGAGGCTGCTGCGACTGATCAGGGCAACCAGCCCCTCGGCCTGGCGCTCGTCAAGTCCGGCGCGGCGTCCATCGCCGACGTCGCCAAGGCGCTCCGTACCCAGCAGCGCCTGGCCAGCGGCGACGCCCCGGCCGCGGAGTCTTGGGTCCGTGTCCGCACCGACCGCCTCGACAAGCTGATCGACATGGTCGGCGAGCTGGTCATCGCCCATTCCATGGTGGCGCAGGACGAGACGGTCGTCGACACCATCCACCACGAGCTGTCCCGCAAGGTCATCCACGCCGGCAAGATCGTCCGCGAGCTGCAAGACCTCAGCCTGTCCATGCGCATGGTCCCGCTCAAGGCCACCTTCCAGAAAATGGCCCGCCTCGTCCGCGACGTGGCCCACAAGAGTGGCAAGCAGGTCGACCTCATCGTCGAGGGTGAGGACACCGAGATCGACCGCCACATGGTCGACGTCATCAACGACCCACTCATCCACATGATCCGCAACGCCGTGGATCACGGAATCGAGCCGCCAGACGTTCGCGTCCAGCACGGCAAGCCGCCTGCCGGCGTCGTTCGCCTCGCCGCCTATCACTCGGGAGGCAACGTCGTCGTCGAGATCGAGGACGACGGCCGCGGACTGGACCGTGAGAAAATCGCCAGCAAGGCGCTCGCCCGCGGCCTCATCGAGTCGGACAAAGGCCTGTCCGACAACGACGTCTTCAACCTCATCTTCGAACCCGGCTTCTCCACCGCCGACCAGGTGACGGACGTCTCCGGCCGCGGGGTGGGGATGGACGTCGTCAAGCGCAACGTCCAGGCGCTGCGCGGTCGGATCGACATCGCCTCCACGCCCGGCAAAGGCACCCGGTTCTCGCTCCGTCTCCCGCTCACCCTGGCGATCACCGATGGCATGCTCGTTAAGGTAGGCGACGAGCGCTACATCATCCCCCTCGCTAGTATCGCGCTCAGCTTCCGCCCAGAGCCCCGGTCGCTGTCCACCGTCGCCGGGCGCGGCGAGCTCGTTATGCTGCGCGGCGACCTGCTACCCGTCCTGCGCCTGCATCGCCTGTTCCACGTCCCGGGCGCCGTCGAGAATCCCACCCAGGGCTTGCTCGTCGTGGTTGGCGAGGGCGAGCTCCGCTGTGCCCTCCTCGTCGACGAGCTCCTCGGCCAGCAGCAGGTCGTTGCCAAGTCGCTCGGCGGGATCGGCAAGATTCAGGGCGTGGCCGGCGGCGCCATCCTCGGCGATGGCCGCGTTGGGCTCATTCTCGACCCCGCCGAAGTCGTCGCCCTCGCCCGCCAGACCGATGTGGATACCCCCAGCGTCCCGGTCATTCCATCCGTTGCGTAGCGGGCCCCAGCCCACAAGCTTTCAGAAGGAGCGCCAGTATGGCTATCAACCCCACAGAGCCTGTCGTCAAGCCCGCCAGCCACGCCCCTGGCCTGGCCGGGGGTAAGTTCCTCACCTTCTTCCTCGCCGACGAAGAGTACGGCCTGGAGATCCTGAAGGTTCACGAGATCATCGGGATGCTCCCGGTCACCCGCGTCCCGCGCACTCCGGCGTTCATCCGCGGTGTCATCAACCTGCGCGGCAAGATCATCCCAGTCGTAGACCTGCGCCAGAGGTTCGGCATGCCCGCGGCGGAGCAGACCAACGAGACCTGCATCATCGTGGTCCAGGCCCGGGGGGCGCAGATGGGAATCGTCGTGGACCGCGTCTCCGAAGTGCTCGACGTTGCCGCTCAGGATATCGAGCCGGCCCCACAGTTCGGCGGTGACGTTCGGACCGACTACATCCTCGGCATCGGCAAGGCGCAGGGCCGGGTCGAGCTGCTGCTCGATATCGACAAGGTGCTCTCGCACCAGGAGGTCGCGGCGGCGCAGTCCGCCGCCAATGCCAGCAACGTGCAGAACGCCGCGGAGTAGCGCGGCACAGAGAGCGATGATTTAAGGAGACGCACGATGAGCTTTGGGATTCGAGCCAAGCTGTTCGGTGGCTTTGGGAGTGTTCTCGCCCTCATCCTGGTGGTGGGGTACATCGGCTGGCACAACACCACCGACTTTGCCGCCAGCTTCCGGTCGCTGTACGACGACCGGCTCGTCCCGGTCCAGCGGCTGAGCGACGCTGAGCAGGGGCTGTATGAGCTGCGGCTGGGCGGGCTGCAATACCACATCGCCGATGCTCAGGAGCGGGCCGCGATCAAGGCCGACACAGCCAAGTGGCGCCAGCAGATCGAGGACAACCTCAAGGCGTATGCCGCCGCCGACCTGGTGCCTGAGGAGCAGCAGGGGCTGGCGGCCTGGGCGCAGCAGTATCCCGCGTATCTGCAGACGCGGGAGCAGATCATCGCGCTGGAAGACCAGGGCCAGGGGGACGAAGCGGCCGCCTTGCGGAACGGCCCGGCCGCCCAGCAGTTCGGTGCTGCCCGCGATACCTTGGAGAAGCTGCTGGCGGTCCAGACCCGGGTCGGCGCGGAGATGAACGAATCGGTCCGCGCCACGGCCGATACCTCCACCCGGCTGCTCCTCGGCGCGATCGTGCTCTCCCTCCTGCTTGGCGGCGGGATGGCGTTCTTCATCTCACGCAGTATTGCTGTGCGGACTCAGCGGCTGGCGACGCAGATGGAGACGCTGCAGCGGGTCGATATCACCAACCTGGGCAACGCGGTGGCGGGCCTGGCCCGCGGTGACCCCAGCGTCGAGATCGCAATGGGCACGCAGCCGGTGCCGGACGCCAGTCGCGATGAGCTGGGGCGGCTGGCGCACAGCTTCAACGGGATCCTGGCCCAGACCCACCAGACGATCGAGGCCTTCCGCGTCTCGCAGGCTACCGTGCGGGAGCTGCTGGCCGAGACCCGGCGGCTCAACGCCAGCGCCAAGGACGGCCGACTGAGCGAGCGGGGCAACGCGAGCCAGTTCCAGGGCGCCTTCTGCGAGCTCGTGGAGGGGATCAACGCCACCCTGGACGCCGTCATCGCGCCGATCCGCGCAGCGGCGGCGGTGCTGGAGCGGGTGGCGCAGCAGGACCTGGCCGTTCGCGTCCAGGGGCAGTACCAGGGGGACCACGCCACGATCCAGCGGGCGCTCAACCAGGCGGTCGAGCACCTGGACCAGGCGCTGATGCG
>JAJPGT010000056.1 GCA_021325655.1 Pseudomonadota bacterium | reverse complement strand
TCGCCGGCGTGGTGGCGGTGGCGCTGGCCCTCGGCCAGCTGTTCCTGCTGCCCACGTACTCCTCGCCGGCCATCGCGTTCTCTGTGCTGCTCGCGCTCACCGCCGCCGTCGGGCTGCTGCTGTCGCGCGAGGCCGGGCGCGGGCTGGCTGTGCTGCGCTGGTGGGGCGTCACGTCGATCGCGGTCGTCGCACTGATCCTCGGCGGCTTCAGCCTGGGCGGATTCACACTGACCGGCTACCTGACGGACACCTGGGCGACCGCCGCGCCGGTGCCAGGCGGGCTGAGCGGCCTCGCCCCGCTCCAGCCGACCGAGGTCACCGGCATCGGCGGGGACCTGCTGATCGCCAGCGTGCTCGTGCTCGCGTCGGCAGGCTGCCTGTTCACCGCCGTCGGACGGCGCGTGCTGGCGCTGTTCGCGGTGTCGATGATCCCGTT
This sequence comes from Pseudomonadota bacterium, assembly GCA_021325655.1. Classification (GTDB taxonomy): domain Bacteria; phylum Chloroflexota; class UBA6077; order UBA6077; family JAJPGT01; genus JAJPGT01. The sequence continues at coordinate 4,662 of JAJPGT010000056.1, read as the reverse complement.
CGCGTACATCTGGGCGGACAAGCTGGCCGCTGACCTCATCTGGTCCCTCGAGGGGATCAACGCGATCGAGTCCTCTGGCGTGCTGCTCTACCTGCCTTCGGCCCTGATCGCGTGCGTGATCGTCGTGGTTTGCAGGCTCGGTCGCCGCCGTGGTGTGAGCGCGGCGGGTGTGGCTGCCGGTTCTGGTGCGCCGGGCGTGGTTGGTGCGGCTAATGTTGCTAGTATTGCTGACGTTTCCGGAGTGGCTGCTGTCGCGAGTGCGGCGGGCCCATTCGTGCGCTAGCCGGGGTTCGCGGGCGCGGTTGCCTTCCGCGCCTTTTGTCGCCCGGAGGCAACGCGCGCTCGGCGGGCCGTCCCGTTGACGAACCGGATATATGGTCGTATTTCGGGCACCTGATTGGGGGGTCCAGATTATTGCGGACACTTACCCCACCAGTTCGGGGGGGTAAGTGTCCGCAATCTTTTCCGGACCGCCTTCGGAGCCCGGGACAAGCGGTGGTTTGGGTCCGCTGGGACGGCTGTGGCTGGAGTGAGCTAGCTCAATAGCCCGACCCCCACCAGGGGGCGCTCGCGGGCGAGCCGCCGGTGCCGCCGGTGCCGCTGGTGCCGCCGGTGCCGCTGGTGCCGCCGGTGCCGCCGGTGCCGCGGGTGCCGCTGGCGCCGCCGGTGCCGCTGGTATCGCTGACGGGCCAGCCGTTGCTGGCGTCACCGTTGCCGTTGCCGGCGCCCGCACCGCCGGTACCCGCACCCGCGGCGCCGGCGTTGCTGGCGTTGCTGGCGTTCCAGGTGACGGTGAACGCGTTTCCGCCGTTGAGCGCCGAAGGCGTTGCCAGCGTCGTGCCGCCGGCCCCCATCGTGATCGCCGCGGCGTTCGCCCCGCCGAGCGCCTGATTGTCCACGGTCGCGTTGGTGAACCCGACGGTGCCGAAGTTCGCGAGCGGCAGCACTTGCTGACCGTCGCTCGGTGCCTCCGCGATGATCTCCGCGGACCCGAGTTGCGCGTTCGGCTCGCTCTGCTGGGTGGACTGATTCCACCCAGCCGTGGCGTCGGACAGGGTCAGCTGGAACATGCCGTTGCCCTGGGACACGACCGTGGCGCTCATCGCGTCGCCGGGTTGCACGGGGTTGTTGTAGAAGACGGGGGCGTTCGGGAAGATCTCGTACCAGCCCTGATAGGTGGCCGCCCCGCCCGAGCAGTCGGCCTCGGTGCCGGTCTGCTCGACGGTGGCCGTCCCGTCGCCGTCCAGGCCCACCCAGAACGCGGAGAACGTCTGCCCGCCGCCGGTGCAGGTCACCGCCGGCTCCGCCCAGGACGCGGACACGCTGGTCTGCGACCCGGCCGCGCCGGTGGCGGCGTAACCGGCCCAGTTCGCGCTCATCTCGTCGGCGGCGTTGACCGGCCCGAGCCCGGCCGATCCAGATCCAAGTCCAGATCCGGACCCTGGCATCATCGGAAAGCCGCCGCGTCCCCAGCCGTCCATCCCCCGCACATCCGCCCCCCGCACATCCGCCGACGTTCTCAGCACACCGCCGCTGCCGTGCGCGAGCTGGAATCCGGCGACGATAAGACCCATGCTGACGAGGAAGGCGACCAGCCACGGGACAAGCCGCCCGTTCCGGCGCCGCCTGCCGAGGCGGGTGTGGCGGCGGCGGCCGGAGCGTGCGGTATAGCGGTCGGACATGAGCAAGGACTCCTCTCTTGCCGCGGTGAACGCGCGCTGAGCGCGTCCTTACTGGCAAGCTGGCGTCCCACACCCAACGTTAGAGAACCGTCTCGGAGACCGCAGCGGAAAATCCTTACGGTCAGATGACCGCTTCCTCGCCGGGGGCGAGCAGCACCAGGCGGCCGCCGAGTCCCAGAGCGTCGAATGCCGCCCGAAGCGAATCCGCGCCCTCGTGCAGGTGCGCCCAGCTGTTGTAGTGGACCGGCACCACGGTCCCCGCGCCGAGCAGCCGCGCGGCCGTGGCGGCCTGCGCGCTGTCGATCGTGAGCAGCGCGCCATCGAACCGGGCCGGGGCGCTTGCCGCACCCGCGAACAGGATCGCGATGCCGACCGGGCCGAACCGCGCGGCGACGTTCTCAACCGCGCCGAGCCACGCGTTGTCCCCGCTCAGGTACACCGAAGGCACGCCGTCCCCGGTCAGCACGAAACCGGTGACCTCGCCCATGACCGGCTCGCATCCCGCCGGCCCGTGCCGCGCCGGGACCGCGGTGACGACCAGGTCGCCGACCGGGACGGACTCCCAGGGCGCCAGCCCGGTGACGGCGTCACCGAGGTCGGCCGCCAGCCGCGCGGCAGCGCTGCTCGTGGTGATCGTCCGCGGCACCTGGCGCAGGTAGGCGCGGCCGGAGTCGTCGAGGTTGTCGGCGTGCTGGTCGTGCGACAGCAGGACCGCGTCGGCCGGCCCGATGGCAGCGGGCCCGAACGCGGCGGGTGCGGTCTTGGTAAGGACGGAACCGTCCCCCAGCGGATACGTGCCAGGTGCGTCGAACGTCGGGTCGGTGACCAGCCGAAGTCCGCCGATCTCCAGTATCGCCGTCGGTCCGCCGGCCACCCGGATGCGCACATCGCCCATCGCGACATCTCCTAACGCTGAAACTAGTAATTTAGCGTTAGACTATCCTCATGTCCGTGACAGTCAAACCGAAGCCGGCCGAAGGCGAGCAGGACTTCCCCTCCCTCGCGCTGGTGAACACGCGGCTGCTGCTGCCTGGCGGCGCGGAGGCCGATCTGCTCGAGGGCGAGGACGCCGCGCGGCTCCGAGAGCTTCGCGAGGCGATCCGCGTCCTGTTCGAGGCGTACGAGACCGCGACGGCGCCGCCGCCCGGCGCTCTCGCCGCGGTCAACGAGGCCGCCGCCACCGGACCGCTCGTTACGCAGCTGACCTGGGACGATTCCGGCCCCCGCGAGACGAGCTACCGCACCGCCAACGGCAGCCAAGCCGCGCTGGCCGCCGATGCGATCGCGCTGCTGGCCGGCCCGGCCGCGGCGCGGCTGCACGCCTGCGGCGCGCACGGCTGCATCCGGTGGTACCTGCGCAGCCACGGCACCCGCCAGTGGTGCTCCACCCGCTGCGCGGCCCGGGTCCGCGCGGCCAGGCACTACGCCCGCCATCACCCAGGCGATAGCGTCTGAAGGGTGCTGATAACCGACAGCGGACTCCCCCCGCGTCTCGCGGAACGCCTCGAAGCGCTCCGCGCGCGCCCCATCGACACCACCGAGAAGGGCTTCGCCTGCCAGGACGCGGTCTGCGCCGCCTCGATGGCGCGGGCGCACCCGCCGCTGCACCTGGCCGGCCTCAACTACCCGGTGCTCGCCCTCCGGGAAAGCGCTCTCCAAGCGAACGCGCGGGCCATGGCCGATTACTGCGCGCGCCACGGCGTCGACCACGCCCCGCACGGCAAGACCCACATGTCCCCCGAGCTCGCCGCCCTCCAGATCGCCCACGGCGCCTGGGCCATCACCGTCGCTTCCATCGGCCAGCTGCGCGTCTACCGCGACTTCGGCTTCGGCCGCCTGCTGCTCGCCAACGAGCTCACCGACGCGGCCGGGATCGCCTGGCTGGCCGCCGAGATGGCCGCCGACCCGGACTTCGAGCCGCTGTGCTACGTCGACGACATTAAAACCACAGAATTTCTGGCCAGAACGTACGGTGGCTCGACCTCAGGGCACGACCTTCCCGTCCGACCACTCCCCGTCCTGGTCGAGATCGGCCACGCTGACGGCCGGACTGGCTGCCGCACCGACGAGGAAGCCCTCGCGGTCGCCAAGGCGGTCAGCGCGACCCCGGGCCTGCGGCTGGCCGGCGTCTCCGGGTTCGAGGGCACCATCGGCCACGACGACACGTCCGAGATGCTCGCCCGTGTCACCGAGTTCTGCCGGCGGCTCCGCCGGCTGGCCGACACGCTGCGACCCGGCGACGCGGCGGACTTCGTCGTGTCCGCCGGCGGCAGCACGTGCTTCGACCTGGTCACCGAGCAGCTGACCATGGGCGGTACGGACGGCTTTCGCGTGGTGCTGCGCAGCGGCGCGTACCTGGCCCACGACCACGGCATTTACGCGCGGATGTCCCCCGGCGCGCGCGGCATCGCCGGCACACCGGAGTTCCGGCCCGCGATCGAGCTCTGGGCCCAGGTGTGGTCCCGGCCCGAGCCGGGCCTGGCGATCCTCGGTTTCGGCCGGCGCGACGCGGGATTCGACGCCGGCCTGCCGGTCCCGCTGCGTACCGCGGACGGTACCTCGGCGGGACCGGACTGGCGGGTCACCAAGCTGATGGACCAGCACGCGTACGTGTCCGTCCCTGAGCAGACGGCACTGGCGCCGGGCGACCTGGTCTGCTTCGGCATCTCCCACCCGTGCACCACCCTGGACAAGTGGCGGGTGATGCCCGTGGTCGACGACGACGGCCTGGTGCGTGACGTGGTGCACGCCTTCTTCTAACGGCGGCGCGCATTTTGACACGCTCTAGTGGGCTCAACTGCGCATTTGGCACGTTGGCGAGGTGGGAGCGGAGGGTTGGGGCAGGATGTCAGGTGCAGGTGGTGCCGTTGACGGCGAACGAGGTGGGTGCGGCGTCGCTGTTGGTCCAGGTGCCTTGGAAGCCCATGGCGGTGTTGCCGCCTGCCGGGATGGTGGCGTTGTAGGGCTCGTTGGTGATGGT
>JAJPGT010000024.1 GCA_021325655.1 Pseudomonadota bacterium | reverse complement strand
TGGGGGCGTGGGCACCATACTGGAAGCCGCTGCTGGGGGTGGCCGGCGCGGGCGCCGCGCGCAGCGGGAGCGGCGCCAGGAGCAGGCCCGCGGCCAGCGCGCCGAGCACGGCCAGATGCGCCAGGCGCGGTGGGTGGGAGCGGCGGCGAGTGGTTACGTCCTGGCCAGACAGTTCACGAAAGGAGCGCTGCACGGTAGTCCCTCACTTCCGGCGGCTCCCAACAGAGCCTGCCGTTGATGCCGCGCTCGCAGGTGGTGTGGGCGTAAGCACGGCCTTGCAGTGGGGTGATTCGGCAGGGGAGATGTAAGCCTCTGTGAACTCGCTCACACCGGGCAGCAGATCGCGGTGGGGCAGGGCAGGAGCGAAGGGAGAGCGTGGCCGCCCCGCTCGGCCGAGCCGCTGCTACTGATCGGCAGGCAGGTGAGCCGAGACTCGATAGAGCACGATACGCTGGCCGGACGGCAGGCGAATGTCACGTACCTTGGCGACGGCGGTCGGGCTGAGCGCTTCGACCTGTGGCGCGGGCTGGGTCAGCAACAGGCTCGTGTGCCCCGGCGCCACGGACAGCTCGCGGCGCAGCGTCTCGGGCGCGACCGAGACGTAGCGATTGGGCTGACTGCGCAGGTCAAGGAGCATGCGCAGGATCATCGCAGCGCGTACCGGCTTGCCCGCGCGGTCGAACGGATAGATGACGTGCACCTGCCGGTCGAGGAAGACCATCTCGCCGGGTCGTCTGGCCGCTTCCACCTGTTCCGCAAGGCCGCGCAGCACGTCGTTGAAGGCCGGCTGGGGCTCCTGGGCGTAAAGCCGGTTGAGCTGCCACAGCGGGGAGACGAGCGACCAGCCGAGGAGCACGGTGAGGCCGAGCAGCGTGGCCCCGCCGACGAGCCGTCTCGGCCAGGACAGCCCTCTGCTCAGCGCCCGCGGCACTGCCCAGCGGCCGAGGGCCTCCAGCAGGCCCGCCTCGGCGGCAAGGATCACGGGCAGGAGCGGCATCAGGTAGCGGCCATTCAGCAGCTCATAGCGCGGGGTGAGGGCCGGTAGGCTGAGCACCGTGAGCAGCACCCCCAGCGGGAGGAGCCACCGCCCGCTGGGGGTGGCCCAGAGGAGCGCTCCCAGCCCAAACACCCCGGCCAGCAGCAGCGCCGGATCCCGCAGCGGGGCATCCCCGGGCACCAGGCGGCCGGCCAGCACCTGATCCAGCCCCTGCGCCAGCGCGGTGAGGTCCTCCGCGTACGTCGTGGCGCTCAGCGGGCGCTGCTTCTGGTAGGCGCCCACCTTGGCCTCGCCCGCCGACAGGCCGGCGCCTGCGCCGAGCGCGTTGGCCAGCAGGACCGGACTATAGGCCACAACGAGCAGAACGAATGCCGGGGCCAGCCAGCGGAGCCGCTGCGCTCGTTGCCGCCACCCTACGTAAATCGCTGCCGCGACCAGTAGCGGGAGCGCCGTGGGGTGTGTCTGAAGAGCGAGGCCGCCCACGAGCCCGGCCCCGAGCAGCAGCACCGGCTGCCGGCGCCGTACCGCCCGGACGCACAGCAGCAGCACCAGGGTGGTGTAGAACGGGGTGGTGCAGTTCGACCAGCCCAGATGGCTGGCGACGACGGTGTGCGACCCGCTCGCCGCCAGCAGCCCGGCAGCCGCTGCCGCTCCCGCTGGTGTCAGCCCGAGCTCCCGCGCCAGCCAGTAGACCAGAACCGTCGTCAGCACCGCGAAGCTCAGCGTGAGCCCGCGTGCCACCGCAAGGTCAAAGCCGAGCAGGCGGAAGGCGGCGGCCATCACATAGCTATGCCAGGCGCCGATGTAGGGAGCGATATTGGTAAGAGGGTGAGTGGCGCTCCGCGCGATCAGCACTGCCCAGCGGATTTCTTCGGCGTCACTGCTCAGCGTCGGAGTCGTGGTAAGATGTGGTATTCGAATGCAGAGCGCGACCAAGGCAATGCTGCACGAAAGCGCGATATCGGACCAGGACTGCACGGATATAGCACGCCAGTGGCGCGTGTAAACCACGACAGACGTGTGTAATCCCTGGAGAAGAACGCGCGGATCATTTCTTGCCGCAGTCGTAGGTCGGTGGGTACTGATGCTGTGTCCTGCCTTCTGGATCAACGTATTGCCCGGTTGCACGGCTTTCGCTCGCCATCTCCTGCGCCGTTGGAGGGTACGAGGTCAACGTTAAGAGAGCATTAAGGAACTTTGGCTGCTGCGAGCATGCGAGTCCGATGTTAAGAGAGCATTAGAAACCGAGGCCTGTTTTGCCACTCGTCTCACTGGTCAGTAGTGCTGAAAACCCTGGATTAGCACGCTATTTCTCGTTCGACCAGAGAGGACGCTGGTGCGAGAAGGTGCTGGATACGAAGCCGTCGCGTCTTACGGGAGACCGCCCGGGGGGCAGCCGACGGGAGAGCAGCACTCAACCAGAGCGTCTGGGCTCGAGCTAGGCGCCGCGCCGCCAAGCCACCCTCTCTGTGGGTGCGCGGCGCGCGGATCAGCGGCTCAGGATGGCGTCCAGGGGCACGGCGATCGCCGTCGAGGCTGGGTTCTTCAGCCCCGTGACGGTGATGGTCACGGTGTGTGTGCCAGGCGCCAGGTTCTCCTTGATGTACACCTGCTGCTGGAACAGGTTGGCCGAGCTGTACAGGTCGATCGTCGCCACGGTGGCCCCGTCGATCTGCACCTTCACGGCGCCGAGCGCCGTGCCCCGGGCCAGCACCAGCTTCACGTCCGTGCCGGTCCAGGTGAAGCTCGCCTGCGACTGCGGGACGGCCGAGACGGAGAGCGAGCCGCCGCTGGCCAGGCTGGACGGTACGACGAACCAGGTGCCGGTGTACTGAATGCCGGGGGCGGTGTTCTCCGTGCGATTGTAGGGGGGCTTGGGTGTGGTCACCTGGACCGTCGCGGAGTAGGCGGAGCTACCGCTGGCGTTGACCGCTTTGACCCGGTAGCCGTAGGTCGTGTTCGCCGCGACCGTGGTGTCGGTAAAGCTGGTGCTGTTGCCAGGCAGGGTCGGGCCGACCTGTGCGAAAGAGCCCGTGCCCGTCTGGCGCTCCACGACGTACCCGGTGGCGGTGGTGGAGTTGTCCGTCCAGGACAGGGTGACGCTCGTCGTGCTCACACTGCTGGTGGCAAGCCCGCTGGGCGCGGCAGGCACGGTGAGGGTGCAGGCCTCGTTCGAGTAGCCGGAGCTGCCCGCGCTGTTGACCGCCTTGACCCGGTAGCAATAGGTGGTGTCGGTCGCCGCACTGGCGTCGGTATACGTGGTGGTATTGGCCGAGAGCGTCCCCCCGAGCTGGGCGTAGCTGCCGCCGCTCACCTCGCGCTCGACCACGTAGCCGGTCTCGTTGCTGGCAGTATCGGTCCAGCCGAGCGTGACGCCGCTGGCGCTAACGCTGGTCACAGCCAGGCCGGTCGGCGCGCTCGGTGCACCGCTGGTGCAGGCCGTGTTCGAGTAGGCGGAGCTGCCACTGGTATTGGTCGCCTTCACTCGGTAGCAGTAGGTGGTGTTGGCGACGATGGATGTGTCGGTGGTGGAGGTAGTATTGGCGCGCAGCGTCCCGCCAAGCTGGGAGAAGGGACCGCCGTTGGTCTGCCGCTCGACCACGTAGCCGGTCTCCGTCTGCGCGTTGTCCGTCCAGGTAAGGGTGGCGCTGAGCGGAGCGCTGTTAACGGTGACCGCGAGGTTGGTCGGGGCGGCCGGCGGGGTCGCGGCGCAGGCCTGGCTCGAATAGGCGGAGCTGCCGCTGGCGTTGATCGCCTTGACCCGGTAGCAGTAGACCGCTTCTGGCGTGGTCGTCGGGTCGACATACGTGGTGGTGTTGGCTGGCAGGGTGTTGCCCACCTGGGCGAAGGGGCCGCTCCCGATCCGTCGCTCGACCACGTAGCCGGTCTCGACGCTGGAGTTGTCCTGCCAGGCGAGGCTGTAGCTGTTATAGGTGACCGCGGTAATCACCAGGCTCGTCGGCTGAGCTGGCACGGTCGCGGTGCAGGCCACGTTCGAGTAGTCCGAGGTGCCCCCCGCGTTCACCGCCACCACTCGGTAGCAGTAGGAGGTATCGATGGCAATGGTCCGGTCAGTAAAGCTCTTGGTGTTGTTCGGCAGGGTGCTGCCCACCTGGGTGAAGGCGCCGCCGTCAGTCTGGCGCTGGACGACGTAGCCGGTCTCCGTGGTCGCGTTGTCGGCCCAGGTGAGGTAGATGCTCGTCGTGGTCACACTTACGATGGCAAGATTGGTGGGTGCGCTCGGCGGCATGGTGACGCAGAGCTCGTTCGAGTACAGGGAGCTGCCGGCGGCGTTGACCGCCTTGACCCGGTAGCAGTACTGGGTGTCGGGGCTGGCGGTGGCGTCGGTATACGTGGTCGTGTTGGCCGGTAGGGTCGAGCCAAGCTGCGCGTACTCGCCGCCGCTCGTGTTCCGCTCCACCACGTAGCCGGTCTCATTCGTCGCGTTGTCCGTCCAGGAGATCGCCACGCTGGACGGGGTTTCGGAGACGAGGGTGAGATGGGTTGGGGCCGCGGGCGGCGGCGGAGTGAGCGCCAGGGTGTGCGAGTCGCCCGCGGTGACGATGCTGGCCAGGCCCAGGCCGGCCACCTGGACCGGAACGTCGCGTTCCGTGGTGGTGCCGTCGCCCAACTGGCCGGAGCTGTTGTCACCCCAGGCCCAGATGAGCCCGCCCTGGGTGATCGCCACGCTGTGATGGTTGCCGCCGGCCACCGCCCAGACGCCGCTGAGGCTGCTCACCTGCACCGGCACGCTGCTGTCGCTCGTTGTCCCGGTGCCAAGCTGGCCGTACATGTTCCAGCCCCAGGCCCAGACGGTGCCATCGGACTTCGCCGCCAGACTGTGGCCACTCCCGGCTCCGATCGCCACCACGCCGCTTAGCCCGCTTACCTGTAGTGGGACGTTGCTGTCGGTGGTCGTCCCGTCGCCGAGCTGCCCGAAGCTGTTGGATCCCCAGGCCCAGACGGTGCCGTCGGCCTTCAGCGCCAGGCTGAAGGAATCGCGGGTGCCGGAGATCGCGGTCACGCCGCTCAGGCCACTCACCTGCACCGGAACATGGCTATCCGTGTTCGTCCCGGTGCCAAGCTGGCCGTACATGTTCCAGCCCCAGGCCCAGACGGTGCCATCCATCTTGAGGGCCAGGCTGTGGTTGCTGCCGGCGGAGATGGCCTTCACCCCGTTCAGGCCGCTCACCTGCACCGGCACGTGGGTCTCGGCGGTGGTGCCGTTGCCGAGCTGCCCGAAGCTGTTGTTCCCCCAGGCCCAGACGGTGCCATCGGCCTTCAGCGCCAGGCTGAAGCCGGTCCCCGCGGCGATGCCGATCACCCCGCTCAGGCCACTCACCTGCACCGGCACGTCGCTGTTGGCAGTATTGCCGGTGCCGAGCTGGCCGTCCAGGTTCAGCCCGGCTGCCCACACGGTGCCATCGCTCTTGAGCATCAGGCTGTGGGCATCGCCCGCGGCAACGGCGATCACCCCCGCGTTGAGGCCGACCATCTGCATCGGCGACGACGTCGGCTCGAAGCTGATGCTGCCATCGCCGAGCTGGCCGTAGCTATTGGCGCCCCAGCCCCACGCCCCTCCGGGCCCGGCCGGGGCGCGCGGGCCAGCCGTGGCAGAGCTGGCCCGACCGGTCGTGGCGGAGAGCGCGGCGAGCAGCACCACCAGCAGCAGAACGCTGGCCGGGCGGGCGAGGTGTCGCCGGGTGGGCATCTGCACCGTCCTTCGGTCTCTGCTCCATGATCGCCAGGAGTAGTTGGGCGCCTGGGCCAACCCGCTACGACTGGACGTCGCTACTCCGCCGGCGCAGGCCGTGCTGCCCCGCGCCAGGTCGTTCATTGAGGTGCAGGCGGGCGCGCGGAGCGCCCGCCAGAGACCGAACCCGCTCTCCGAGCGGGGCCGATGCACCTCCCCGCTCGTGTTTCAGCGGCCTCGAGCGCTGCAGGGCAGGATTGTCACAGAACTGCTACGCGAAATGCAATGCAGGTCCGGAAATGGAACAGAAAGATAACATTTGGATAACAGTCAGGCGAGGCGGCGGGGGCCGCGGCGCCAACAGGTGCGAAGCGGGCAGGTTGCCGCTACACCACGCCGGCGGCGCGCAGGGCGGCGATCTCGGCCGGCGTGTGGCCCAGCAGCTCCACCAGCACCTGGTCGGTGTGCTCGCCCAGCAGCGGGGGGTGGCGCTCCACGCTGGGATGGGTCTCAGACAGCTTGATGGGGATGCCGGGCAGGCGGAGGATGCCAATGGTGGGGTGCGCCAGCTCGACTAGCATGTCGCGGGCCAGCACCTGAGGATCGGCAAAGACATCGGCGATGGTGTTGATCGGGCCGCTGGGGACGCCGGCCGCGAGCAGTGCCTCCACCCAGGCGGCCGCGTCGCGCTGGGCGAACACCTCCGCCAGCAGCGGAACCAGGATCTCCCGGTGCAGCACCCGCTGCGGGTTGGTGGCGAAGCGGGGGTCGTCGGCCCACTCGGGCCGCCCGAGCACCTGGCACAGTGCCCGGAACTGGCCGTCGTTGCCGGCGCCGACGACAAACGGTTTGTCCCGTGCCTGGAACACCTGGTAGGGGACGATGTTCGGGTGGGCGTTGCCCAGCCGGGTGGGGACCACACCGGTGTTCAGGTAGCTCGCGGCCGGATTGGTCAGCCAGCCGACGACGGTCTCCAGCAGCGAGAGGTTGACGTGCTGGCCGCGGCCCGTCTCCCGGGCATAGTGCAGCGCTGCCAGGCTGGCCAGCGCCGCGAGCATCCCGGTGGTAATGTCGGTGATCGCGATCCCGTGCTTCTGCGGCTCGCCGTCCGGTTCGCCGGTGATGCTCATGATCCCGCCCATCGCCTGGGCGATGAAATCGTAGCCGGGCCGATCGCGGTACGGCCCGGTATCCCCGAACCCGGTGATGCTGGTGTACACCAGCGCCGGGTTGACTGCGTGGAGCGCCTCGTACCCCAGCCCTAGCCGCTCCAGCCCGCCGACCTTGAAGTTCTCGACCAGGATCGCGCAGTGGCGCGCTAGCTCACGAATAATCTCCTGGCCGCGTGGGTCCTTCAGATTGACGGTGACGCTGCGCTTGTTGCGGTTGACAGACAGGTAGTAGATCGCTTCACCCGCGAGATAGGGCGGGCCCCAGCGGCGGGTGTCGTCTCCCGTCCCTGGCGCCTCGATCTTAATCACATCGGCGCCCAGGTCTCCCAGGAGCATAGTGCAGTACGGCCCGGCCAGCACGCGGGTAAGGTCCAGCACGCGCAGGCCGGCCAGCGGCCCGGGCATCGGGGCTACCAGTAGCTGAGCGTGCCCTCGAGCAGGGCACGCCCGATGATCAGCCGCTGTACCTGGCTGGTGCCTTCGACGATCGTAAGCTGCTTGGCGTCGCGGTAGACCCGCTCCATCGGGAACTCGGCCATGTAGCCGGCTCCACCCATGATCTGCACCGCGTCGCCGCTCGCCTTCACCGCCAGCTCCGTGGCGAACGCCTTCGCCATCGACAGGTGCGGCACCGCCTCTCGGTCTAGATACCGGCCCTGGTCCACCAGCCAGGCCGCCTTGTAGGTGAGCAGCCGCGCCGCCTCTGCCTGCATCGCCAGCTCCGCCAGGGTGAACTGTACCCACTGGTGCTGGATGATCGGCTTGCCGAACGTCTCGCGCTGCTTGGCGTAGTCGGTGGCGTAGGCGATGGCGCCCTCGGCGGTGCCCAGCCCACGCGCCGCGACGACCGGCCGCAGCGCGTTCAGGTTGGCCATAATGATTTTGAAGCCCTGGTTCTCCGGCCCCACCATGCAGGAGGCGGGCACCCGGGCGTTGTCGAAGTGCAGCTCAGTGATCGGGACGCCGTGCACGCCCATCTTGGGCAGCGGCTTGGAGATGCTGAAGCCCGGGGTGTTGCGCTCGACGATGAAGACGCTGAAGCCGCGCGAGCCAGCCGAAGGGTCGGTCTTGGCGGCGACCAGGAAGAAGTCCGCCACCGTGGCGCCGCTGATGTAGGTCTTGGTCCCGTTCAGCACATACGCGTCGCCGTCGCGGCGGGCGGTGGTCTGAATATTGGCCGCGTCCGAGCCAGCGCCGGGCTCGGTCAGCCCGAAGGCGCCGCGCAGCTTCCCCTCCGCCACCCCACGGCAGTAGCGCTGCTTCTGCTCCTCGGTGCCGTAGAACAGAATGGCGCTGGTGGGCAGGCGGGTGAGCAGGAGGATCAGCGCGGAGGCGTTGCAGTACTTGGCTGTCTCTTCCACCGCCAGGCACAGCCCGGTGATGCCAGCGCCGGCCCCGCCGTACTGCTCCGGGAATGCCAGCCCGAGCAGCCCCGTCTCCTTGAACGCCTGGAAGATGTCTTCCGGGTACTCACCGGTGCGATCTAGCTCGGCGGCGCGGGGAGCGACCTTCTCGCGGGCGACCTGGCGGGCCAGATCGCGGATCATGCGCTGTTCGTCGGAAAGGGTGAAATCCACGCTCGGCCTCCTGCCAGAGTATAGCGATCAGCGCGCGGCCGCCCTCAGCGCGGTGCGCTGAGCGGTCGTGGCAGGCTGCCAAAAGGGAATCCGCCGCCTTAGGGCAGGCCGCCCTGGGTACGCTGCTGGGCGAACAGGGTGAAGGCGGAGCGTGGGGAACCGTCCGGGTTGGTGATGCTCCACCAGTACTCCTCATTGGCGGCGGTCCAGCTCGGGTCCGCCATGTTCCAGGCGACCATCACCCCGATCCACGGCTGCCAGTGCGTGTGCGCCCAGCGGAACGCGTCCACCAGGTACTGGCCTTTCAGCTCCTCAGACACCGCGAACCAGGAGTAGCTCGGGTTCACCGGATCGCTGGTCCAGCCGAACTCGGTGATCCAGATCTGCTTGTCGGCGTCGCCGTTGCGCTCCATGACGGCGCGCAGGTCCTCGACCCGGCGGAAGGTGAAGAAGCGCTGGCCGCCCCACACCGGGTTTGAGGCCGCCTCGTCCGGGGAGACTTCTGGCGGGGCCTTGAAGCCGGGGGCGTGGGCGCCGAGCACGTCGTAGCAGCCCTTCATCCCGGCGTCGTACAGCCACTGCAGGTAGACGTCATCTGGCTGCGCGGTGCCGTCGGCGGTGGCGGTGGGGCTGAGCCCGGCGCTGACCACGGTGATCGCCGGGTCGGCTTGCTTGGCGGCGGTGTAGGCGGCACAGAGCAGCTTCACATACTGCGCCGCGCTCTCCTGGCTGATCGGCTGGCCGCCCCACTCGCGCGACAGGTTCGGCTCGTTCCAGACCTCGATCGCCCGCAGCCGGCCGCGCTGGCTCCCCTTCCGGTAGCGGCTGACGAGCTGGGTGATGAAGTCGGCATAGTCCTGCACGTTGTCCGGCGGGCCATTGTTCGCGCCATCCAGCCGCGCCCAGGCCGGCTCGAAGTCTACCCGGGCCAGCAGGTTCATCCGGGCGTCCTCGGTCGCTCGCACCACCGCGTCCGCCGCGTCCCAGTTGAACTGCCCCTTGCCTGCTCCTTCGATGTCCCGCCAGCGGAACAGCGACTTCTGCCACTGGAAGCCGGCGGTGTACGCCTGCTGGAGGACTGGCAGCGGCGCCGCCTGGTCCTCCAGGAACGTGCTCACCCCGTATTCGGGACTTTCCGCACGATAGAAGGAATAGCTGGACGGGTCGGGCGGAGCCTTGGGGGCTGCCCAGGTGGGCGACGGGATCAGGAGGACGAGCGTGGCGAGCAGGAGGACGAGCGACGCGACACGGGTTGGATGCGACATGCCATTCTCGCGGGAAAGGATCGACACCGGGCGCCGAGGCGGGCCGCGGGACGGCCCAGTATGCCAAATCCGTTTCGTGGAAGGAAACGGCCGGTGTCGAAGGTGTTGCGTGAGCGTTACAATCCGGGCTCGTTCAGCGCGACGTCGCGCCCTTCCGTGGCCGAGCGGATCAGCGCCTGTACTATCCGCAGCCCCTCCAGGGCCTCGCGGGCGGTGGCGACGCGGGGGGTCTCGCCCCGCAGCAGGCAGAGAGCGAAGTGGGCGTCCTGCTCGCGGAGCGCTCCCTGAGCCGCGCCGCGAGTAGAGGGGTCGTAGGAGATGTCCGGCACCTCGTGCCCGCGCTCCTGGTAGAACACCAGCCCGGGGTGGGTCAGGTCGACCACCGCCGTCCCGGCGCTGCCGACCAGGTGCAGCGTGTCGCCCAGCCCGAGGCCGCTCTGCTCGGGCAGCAGCCAGTGGTTGGCCAGGCAGGCGACCGCGCCCTGCTCGAACTCGAGGAAGCCCCAGACCGCGTCCGGGTACGGGGCGGGGTGCGCCTGCCGCTGCCAGGCGCGTACCCGGCGGACCCGGTCGCCCGCGTACCAGAGCGCCAGGTCGACATCGTGGATCGACACTTCCAGGAACGGATGGGTGCGCAGGTACTTGGGCACCAGCGCCCGCGAGCGGTCCCGCCGGAGGGAGAGCGAGATCACCCGCCCGAGGGCGCCGCTGTCCAGCCGCTCCTTCACCAGGGCGAAGCGCGTCTCGAAGCGGAGCAGGTGGCCGGGGACCAGGTGGCGGCCGACCCGCTCGGCCGCGCGGACCATCTCCTCCGCCTCGGCCAGCTCGGTCGCGATCGGCTTCTCCACCAGCACGTGCTTACCGTGCTCCAGCGCTGCCAGCGTGGAGTCTCGGTGCAGCGCTTCGGGGGTGGCCACGATCACCGCGTCCAGGTCCGGGTCGGCCGCCAGCGCCAGCCCGTCTGGGTAGCGCCGAGGCACGCCGTATTGGCTGGCCATCGCCTCCAGCCGCGCCGGATCGACGTCCGCCACCGCCAGCACCTCGACGAAGGGGATGCCGTGCAGCGCCGCCAGGTGGCGCTCGCCAAACAGCCCCACCCCGATCACCCCGAAGCGCACGGCTGGCAACCTGTTCACCGGCTTCGATCCCTTCCTGTCGCGTTCAGTGGCCCTGGCGCCCATCTGGGCGGGCGGATTGTAGCGCGCCCGCTGTCGAGGTGGCAGCGGGCGCTGGTGGGGCCAAGCCAGTGTGAGGCGGGCGCAGACGATAGGATGAGAGCGGCGCTCGGGGCGCCGCCCTCACCTGACTACCGGGTGATCTCAGCGGTTAGTGGCCGCCACTCCCGCCATTACCTTCCTGGATAGTCTGGAAGACGTCGGGATTGGCCGGGCCTTCCACCACGAGCTGGGCCGCGGCGCCCTTCTCCAGTCGGCCAAGGCTGTGGTCCACCAGCATGTAGGTGCCGGGCACCTGGGTCTGGAACTCCACCATGGTCGCGCCGCCGGCGGGGACCATGGTGGTCTGGACGTTGGTCAGCGTCTCCGAGGCGCCCTCCGGGTGGACCCGGTCGAAGATCTCGCCGATCACGTGGAAGCTGCTGGTCTTGTTCGGGCCGCCGACGCCGAAGAAGATGCGCACGGTGTCGCCCACCCTGGCCTTCAGCGCGTGCTCCCCGGTCAGGGCGCCGACGCTGCCGTTGAACACCACGTAGTCCGGGTTCTCGGCGAGCATCTTGTTCATGTCGAAGTCGCGTAGGCCCTGCTGGCCGCGGTCGCCGGTTAGGTAGAAGTCGCCCTGCATCACGTAGTACTCGCGGTCCACCGCAGGCAGGCCCTGCTCGGGCTCAACGACGATCAGGCCGTACATCCCGCTGGCGATGTGGTGAGCGACCATCGGGGTGGCGCAGTGGTACACGTACGCGCCCGGGTTCAGCGCCTTGAAGCGGAACACGCCCTGGCCGCCCGGGGCGACCTGCATCACCTTGGCTCCACCGCCCGGCCCGGTCACCGCGTGGAAGTCGATGCTGTGCGTGACCTTGCTGTCCGGCGAATTCTTGAGCGTCACTTCCACTGTGTCGCCCTGGCGAACGCGGATCATCGGCCCGGGCACGGTGCCATTGAACGTCCAGTAGGTGTAGGCGACGCCGTCCGCCATGAGCGCGGTCACTTCCCTGGTCTCGAGCTCCACCTTCACCAGCGCCGGGGTGGTGCGGGTGATCGGCGGGGCGACGGCCGGCAGCGGCAGGCGCTGGGTGCCGGCCGGAATCGGCTTCGCCTCGGTCGTGGCCGCTTGCTCGGCCGTGGGCGGCGTCGCCGGCTGCACCGCGGCCGTCTGGCCCGCGCCGGTGGCGACGAGGATGCCCTTCATGCCCGCCTCGGCGTGGCCCGGGATCGAGCAGATGACTGCGTACTCGCCGGGCTTGTCGATGGTAAACGTGCCCTCAGCCGTCTTCCCGGGGTCAGCGACGAGCTTGACGCTGGTGCCGGTGACCGCGAGGTCGTGCTGGATGGAGCCCTTGTTGGTGAATGTCAGCGTGAACGGACTGCCGGCGGCGACTTCTAGCCGATTCGGCGTGAAGCCCCACTCCGTAGCAGTCACCTGAAGCTCACTGGCTCTGGCGCTGGCCGCCGGCTGCACCGCCGGCGCCGGCGCCTGGCCGGGCATGGACATCCCGGGCATCGAGCCAGGGGCCATCACCCCTTGCCCGCCCACATAGGCGACGGGTCGCACAAAGTACATCGTGGCACCGACGACGGCCGCGAGGACGAGCGCGATGCCCAGGAACACGGCGATGAGCACGGAGAAGGCTCTCACGGTGCTGTCTCTCCCTTCACAGTGTGCTGAGCCGCGTGTCTGCGCGGCTCAGCCTGGAGAAACGGTACGGCGGGCTGTGCCCGCGGTACCGCGGGCAACCGTCCCGCAATTGAGGCAGCGCGTCCCGACGCCGCTGGGACTCCCGCGCTCAGAGGCGGGACATCTGTCCCTCAGGGTCGTGGCTCTTCGAGCTGGTAGATGCCGTGCTGGACGGCGTAGGCGGCGGCCTGGGCGCGCGACGCCAGGCCCAGTTTGCCGAGGATCATTGAGACGTAGTTGCGGACGGTCTTTTCGGATAGGTAGAGCCGGCTGCCGATCTCCTTGTTGGTCAGCCCCTCCGCCACCAGCCGCAGGATCTTCATCTCCTGGTCGGTCAGATCGCGGAAGGCGCTGCCCCGCTCCTGCCGCGCCGCCTGGCGCAGCCGCTGGAACACCCGCCCGGTGAGCGCCGGGTCCAGCAGCGACTCGCCCCGCGCCACCGCCTCCAGGGCGCGCACCAGATCATTCGACCCGATCTGCTTGAGCACGTAGCCAGAGGCGCCAGCCTCGATCGCCTCTAGTAGCAGCTCGTCTTCGGCGTATGAGGTCAGGATGATGACCTTGGTCTGCGGCCGCTCCTGGACGATCGCCCGGGTGGCCTGGATGCCGCTTTCTCCCGGGAGGCGGATGTCCATCACCACGACGTCCGGCTTGAGCGCCAGCGTCTTGCGGAGCGCCTCGTCGGCGTTTGCCGCTTCTCCCACCACCTCGAAGCTCGGGTGGCGGCTGAGGAGGGCTTTGAGCCCCAGCCGCACCACCTCATGGTCATCGACGAGCAGAATACGCAGGTTAGGCATGGCCATCCTTCAGGGCGATCAGCGCTCCGCCCTCCACACCAGGGAGTGTACCCAGGTACCCGGGCAGGATGCGTCCTACGGGCTACTGTCCGCCGCAGGCTGGCGGCTGGCGGCTGGCCGCCGAGCGTGCGGCGAGAGCGGGATCGCCACCAGGACCCGGGTCCCATGGCTGGGCTCGCTGCTGATCTGCAGCGAGCCGCCCAGCGCGGCGGCGCGGGCGTGGATGTTGCGCAAGCCGCGCTGCTGGGCCGTCCGGCGGGCGCGCGGGTCGAAGCCGACGCCGTCATCCCAGACGGTGAGCACCAGCCCGCGGCGGCTGCGCTCCAGGCGGACCGCAGCCGCCGAGGCGTGGGCGTGCTTCACCACGTTGGCAAGCGCCTCGTGGGCGATCTGGATCAGGTGCTCGATCATCTCCCCGGGCAGCTTCGCTTCGTTGAGCTCGGGCGCGACGGAGAGCTGGATCTGCATCGGCGTGGCCGCCTGGAACTCGGAGACCAGGTGGCCAAGGCGAGTTTCCAGGTCGCCCTCCGTCGGCTGGCTGGAGCGGTCCAGGTCCAGGATGTAGCGCCGGATATCGGCCATCACCTGGTCCAGGTCGCCCACCACTCGCTCCAGACGCGGGCGTACCTCGCCCGGCGCGGTGTCGAGCAAGTGGAGCGTCTCCTGGACGCTGAGCCCAATGGCGAATAGCGACTGGATGATGCCGTCGTGCAGGTCGCGCATGATCCGGCTGCGCTCCTGGTGCAGCGCCAGCTCCTGCAGCCGGGCGTGCAGCCGGGCGTTCTGAATCGCCACCGCGGCGTGGCCGGCCAGCAGAATCGCGAGCTGCTCATCCTGCTCGGTGAACGGCTGGCCATCCAGCCGATCCGTCAGGTAGAGGTCCCCGAGCACCTCGCCGCGCGCCTTGATCGGCACTCCCAGCAGCGAGGTCATCGGCGGGTGGTGCGCGGGAAAGCCGACCGAGCGCGGGTCGCGGGCGATGTCGGCGACCCGCAAGGGCTTCCCCTCGTGGATCAGCACCCCGAGCAGGCCCAGGCCGCGTGGCAGCGGCCCGATCGCCAGCCGCTGCTCGGGGGTGAGGCCCGAGGTGAGGAACTGGCGGATGCGGCCCTGCTCATCCGCGACCCCCAGGGCGGCGTAGCGCGCGCCTATCAGCTCGCGGGCGATGTCTGCGATCCGCTGCAGGACGCGGTCGAGCGACAGCTCGGAGGTGATGGCGATCGCAGCCTGTGACAGCGCCGCCAGCCGCGCGTCCTCAGACCACGCGGCACGTGACCGATCTGGCGGATTATCAGGAACGGCAATCACGCCGCCATTGTACCGGCAGCGGCCGGTCCCGGCCGGAGTGAGCTTCGCCTGTGCCGTGGCGGCCGAGAGGGGAGCCGGGCAGCTTAGCGGCCCGAGCCCCGCTCAGCGGGGTCGGGCGGCTGCATCAGGTACTCGCGCATTGCGCCGATGGTGCTATCCAGCTCGCCGATCGCCCGCTCCAGCGCCCGCGCGGTAGCGGGGGGCAGCTCGTCTGACAGGAGGCAGGTTTGCAGGCTCAGCCCGACGCCGTAGATCCGCTGCAGGAAGCCGTCGTTGATTTCGCGGGCCAGTCGGTCGTGCTCTTCCAACGCGGCCATCCGCTGGCTCTGGAGCAGTACCGTGCCCTGGAGGCGCGCGAGCATCCCAAAGACGGCGTTCGAGAACAGCGCGGCCGCTCCTGCCAGCAGCACGCCGATGGCCAGTGTCCCGGGAAGTGTGTGCAGCCAGTCGGTGAAGAGGGTGTGGCGCAGGTAGTCGATGACGGCCAGGAAGGCGACCGGCGCCACCACGGTCGCCAGCCGCAGGCGAAGGTAGCGCGCCGTGCCGACGGCGGCCAGGCTAGCCGTCGGGCGGTCCGCCGAGCTGGCCGCCCGACTGGCGCAAGGAGCGGCAAGTCGCGTGCTGATCGGTTTGCCGGGAGTAGCGAGAGCGTTTCGCATCGGGTCCTTTCTTTCCGTGGCCGGCTGTCAGCCGCGGCTGCGCGCTGGCTCAGCCGGCCGCTCCCACCAGCACACGCGCCTCGGTGAGCGCGCTGATCCGTGGGCGATGTGTCGGCTCGACTCCCGCCGCCTCCAGCAGCCGCTGCACCTCCTCTCGCGTGAGCCCTTTGCCTCGCAGCACCCGGCGCGGCTGCGAGCGAAGCAGTAGGCGGAACTGGGGGTCCTGGCGCGCCCGCGCCAGATAGAGGTCTATTACGTCAGTCATGGCAGCGCTGCCTCCAATCGTCTCGGTCACCGCCCGCGGCTGCTCCTCGGCCGGGGCCGCCTACCAGAGCTGATACAGGTTCACCAGCGCGAGCGAGAGCGGGACGATCAGCACCATGAAGATGAATAGCAGTGCCAGGAGCTGAACGGCGATACGGCCAACGCGCACGTCGGCCGCGTACCCATCTTCAGCGAGGGAATCCGGTGCTTCCACGGCCGGCGTGACAACGACGGTCTGGATGGTCGGTTCCTCGACCACACGCGTCTCGTGGTTCAGTCGCGTGGCCGGGCGGGGTGGGGCAACTAGCGTCGCCATCTGGCTCTCCCGTGTCTTCGGTGTTGGACCGCCGGCGCGTGTCGGAAGACGCGGCGAGCGGAACAGTCACAGGGTATCGCCACGGCCAGCGCTGGACCTGGGACACGTGCCCCGGGCGCGAGGGGACGTTCGTCCGGACCGGGCTCCGCGCTCCGCCGCGCTCGGTGAGCGCAAGGCGAATGTCCTGGGTAGCGCGGGACACCTGCCAGGGGCTGGTGAAGGCCCCCACCCCGTACTGTTCAGGCAGCAGCGAACAAGAACAGAGGGAACCGTTCGCTCGATGAGAGCAAAGACGTGGGGAGGACACGATGTTCCGCGTCACGCACATTACGGACGAGAAAGGCAACGTGCTCATTCAGGACCCGCCCATTGCCCAGTTCCTGTTCCAGAGCAGTCGCGCCGCCTGGATCTGGCTGGTGGTTCGGCTCTACCTGGGCTCCCAGTGGCTCGAGGCGGGCTGGCACAAGTTCACCGATCCGAAGTGGATGGGCGACGGCAGCGCGCTGCTCGCCTACTGGAAGAGCGCAGTGCAGATGCCGGAGCCGCCGGCCAGGGCACCGGTCACCTATGACTGGTACCGCGGCTTCCTGCAGCTCCTGATCGACAGCCAGTCACAGGTATGGTTCGCCAAGCTGATCGTCTTCGGCGAGCTGCTGGTGGGCCTCGGCCTGATCGTCGGCGGCCTGGTTGGGATCGCCGCCTTCTTCGGTGCCTTGATGAACCTGAACTTCATGCTCGCGGGCAGCGCCTCGACCAACCCGGTGCTGTTCCTGCTGGCAGTGCTGCTGATGCTCGCCTGGAAGAACGCCGGCTACATCGGGCTCGACCGCTACCTGCTCCCGCTGCTCGGCACCCCGTGGGGCCAGAAGCGGCTGGCGGCACCAACGGCCCCGGTGGCTGCGCCACGTGCCGCGGGAACACGGGGCTAGCACCAGCGCCCACGGATGGCATGAGGCCATCCAGCGCAGACAGCCGAGCCCCCGGCACTCGTCGGGGGCTCGGCTCGTTTTCTCCCGCCGCCACGTCCCCTGGCCGCTAATACAGCGGCCAGGGGACGTGGCGGCGCGGCCCGGGCGAGGGGAAGCGGCGCAGCGCGAGCACGCGCTCCAGCCGCTCGAAAAAGCCCTCGATCTCAGGCCGCTTGAGCAGCTCGCCCAGCTCCACCCGCAGCGCCTCCGCCCGACCTGGAGCGGTGGCGAACTCCTCCAGCTCGCTCAGGATGTCCTCTGGGATCGGCTGGCCTTGATAGTGCCAGAGGACGGTGCGCAGCTTGGGCTCCTCGTTGAAGGTCAGCCCGTGGTCGATACCCCAGAGGTGGCCGTCACAGTCGCGCAGGACGTGGCCCGCCTTGCGGTCGGCATTGTTGGTCAGGAAGTCGAACACGGTTAGCCGCTGCACGGCGGCGTGATCCAGGTTCGGATCGTGCAGGACGTCGAACTGCTCGTCCGCCTCGATGAAGAGCTGCAGGCTCCCCACGCCATGGGGGCCGTCGCGGATGAGCGTGAGCGGAACGAGGTCCCAGCCGAGGGCGCGGGCAGCGCGGTACGCGGCCACTTCGCGCCGGTAGAGGGTGCCGGTGGGGAAATCATAGAGAGGGATCTCCCCACGCCGCGGCTTGTAGATCCCCATGTAGCAATCGCCGTTGGGGAGCATGAGCGAGGCAGCGAAGGTATAGTTGGAGGCCCAGGGAATCAGCTCGATTCCAACAAAGGTCCCCTCCCGGAGCAGTCGCTCCGCCTGCTCTCGGCTCATCGGGCGTTTGGGCATCTCGCGCGAGCGTTTCGGCATCCCGGATTCCCGCGGCGGCCTCGCGTCCGCCTGGGCGTAGTATGCCGCATCGCTGGCCGTGGAGACGCGCTTTGCCACGGGGTCAGCACGCCTGGCGCTGGCGCGGCGCCTCCTGCATCAGCTCGGCGATGCGCCAGCCGGAGTCCTGCCGCTGGAGGATGTAGGCGACGCTGTAGAGGTCCTGGACGCAGCGGACGGACTGCCCCTGAGCGTTCAGCTCATCGTAAGTCCAGCGCTCCTGGGTGCGGATGCGCGCCCGGTCGCTGCCCAGCACGTCCGCCTCGCGGACGTCCAGCACGAAGCCGCTGCGGCCGCCCAGGCGCAGGCCCTGGCTGCGCAGGTGGTCGATCTCCGGCATCACCTCGGCCAGCGGCTGGCTGTCGTACAGGGTGGACAGCGCGGCGACCTGCTCCGGGCTTGGGTCGCGGAAGGCGGCGAGCGTGGCCTGCAAGATCTGCTCGAGGGCGGCCCGCGCCTCCGCCAGCCGGGCGATCGGGGCGGCGGTAGCGGTCGCTAGCGCGGCGCTGGCGGTGGCGAGCTGGACTGTGGCGGTGGCCAGCGCCTGCTCCGCGACGGCGGCGCGGCGCTCGGCCACGACGAGGCGGTCGCGCAGGTCCTGCACCAGCCGACCGGCGAAGAAGAGCATTGCCAATGCAGCGGCCAACGCCGCCCACGGAACGCGGGCACGCACGGAGGACATGGGAGTCTCCAGGGAGAGAAGAGGGGGAGAAGGATGAACACCGGGCCGGCTCGCGCCGGCGAACCCAGTATAGTGCTGCCCCAAAATCACCTGGGTCACAAACCCGCCACAGGCCCGACACAAGCCGTGGGCAGATGGCGGGCGCGCCTGAGCGGCGCGGGTGGTACACTGCGATCGAGGAGAGTCTACCGCGGCAGTGCCGCGCCCGGAGCACATATGGCGACCCTGCTCCTTGACGAGCTTCCTCGACTGCGCTACCCGGCGGTCGTCGCCGCCTTTACCGGCTGGCCCGACGCGGGTGAAGCGGGATCGGGCGCGCTCGCCTACCTGATCCGCACCCTGGGGGCGAGGCGCTTCGCCTCGATCGACCCGGAGCTGTTCTACGTCTTCGGGGAGGCGCGTCCTTCCACGCTGTTGCTGGGTGACGAGCAGCGGGTGCTGAGCTGGCCGACGAGCGAGTTCTTCGCGGCGCGTGATCCTTCAGGGCGCGACCTGGTGCTGCTGCTCGGCCGCGAGCCGAACGTGCGCTGGCGCGAGTACGTCGCAACCGTGCTCGAGCTCACCGAGCGCGTGGGCGGCGGGCCGTTGTTCACCCTGGGTGGGACCTACGACCGTGTCTCCCACCGCATGGCTGCCACCATCAGCGCCTGGGCGCCCACCCCGGAGCTGCGGCACACGCTGACAAGCCTCGGGGTGCGCTTCAGCAACTACGAGGGGCCCTCCAGCATCCAATCCGCGCTCATCGACTGTTGCGTTGAGCGCAGGATCGCGGCGGCGAGCCTGTGGGGACACGTGCCGCACTACGTCAGCGGCACCCCGAACCCAAAGGTGGTGCAGGCGCTGCTCCAGCATCTGTCCGCCCTGCTGGGCCTGCAGGTGGACCTGGGCCCGCTGGACGTGGCGGCGCGCGAACTGGACGAGCAGATCGAGCAGGCCTTGCAGGGGCGCGAGGACGTTCAGGCGTACGTCCGCCAGATCGAAGCACACGCGGCCGACGAGTGGCAGGCGATCGTCCCCTGGGAGGGCACGCCCGGGCCGCTGCAAAGCGCGGAGAGCATCATTGAGGAGCTTGACACGTTCCTGCGCGAGCTGCGCGAGGACGACGAGGGCGCCACTGAGTAGGCGCTACACCCCCCAGCCGTTGCGGCGGAGCAGGCGCTCTAGCTCCCTGGCGACGAAGCTCAACTGGCGGAGCGCCAGCCGGAGCTGAATCGGGGCGTCCGGCTCATCGGCGGCCGCTCGGGCCAGGTCGCCATCCTGCAGCGCCCGCGCCAGCCGGTCCACCTCGTCCACGAAGGCGCCGACGCTGCGAATGCGGAAGACGCGGTGGCCGTCGGCGGTCGAGGGGCCGGCTGGGCCGCGTGCCTCAGGGTCGTCCTCGGCCGCGTCGTCCTCCCACAGCCCCCCGTCGTCGTCCTCCGCCGCCGTCTCCACCTTGGGCGGCCGCGGCAGGCGCTCCAGTGCGGCGGGTGGATCGCGCCGCGCCACCGGCTCCACCCCGCGCTCTCCCTGGCCCAGCGCCTCCTCGATGGACATCCCCGGTTGGTTGGCCAGGAGGCGGGCGGCCCGGCTGAGCGCCGCGGCGGACAGCCCTCGCTCCACCGCGGCACGGGCGAGCGTCTCTTGCTGGGCGGGGTCTTTCACCAGGCGGAGGTGCTGCGCCTGGGTCACGCCCAGGTCGCCGTCGGCGATCAGGCCGCGCACCGCCGGCGCCAGTTCCAGCAACCCCAGGTAGCGCCGAACGGTCGCGGCCGACAGCCCCACCGCCCGCGCGACCCGCTCGTCCAGGTCCCGCTCCGGCGACGCGCCCGCCTGGCGCGCCAGCCGGCGGCGCAGCCGCGCCAGCCCCTCGGCCTTGTCCAGGTCGTTCAGATCGCGCCGCTGCAGGTTCTCCAGGAGCTGCCAGACGAGCCGCTGCTCCTCCGGTGGATCGAGCAGCAAGCAGGGCACGCGCTCCAGGCCGGCCAGCACCGCGGCCTCGCGGCGGCGGTTGCCGTAGACCACGCGGTAGTGCCCGTTCTCCCGCTGCACCCCGATCGGCTGGAGCAGACCGTGCTCGCGGATGCTCTGTGCCAGCGCCTCCAGGTCCCCCGGCCCATCGCGTCGGACGTTCTCCGGATCCAGCAGCAGGTCTCGGGGATCGAGGTGCACCAGGGTGCCCGTCGCGCTCATGGCCGCCTCCCGAACCAGGTGTGCGCGACCATGATAGAGGGGTGCCCGCGCCCCTCGGTTTGCCCGGGCCTAACGGATCTGTACCAAGTCTCAACCCGGTTTTCCGAGTTTTCGCCACGCGGGGGTGCTATATAGAAGGAGATGGTAGACAACGACACGGAACAGGACACCGCGCTCGAGGGAGAGCTCGCGGAGGCAGAGGAGCCCGCGGGGGCAGAGGGGCCGGTTGCCGAACCGGAGCTCAGGCTCGGCGATCTGTCGCCGCGCAGCCGGAACCGGGTTCGGCGCTTCATCATCTACTCCGTGCTCTCGGGCGGCGCAACCGGCGAGGCGGTGGCCGGGCTCTATGCCGACCTGGCCGATGACCCACGCGCTACCCGCTACCTCGACAGCCGCTTTCTGCTGCGCCGGGTGCCCCCAGAATGGCGCCAGTTCGAGGACGAGGTGCTCGACCTCACCGAAGCGGCGCACCAGCGCGGGCTGGACCTCGCCGCTACCTGGCGCCGGGTCCAGGAGATCGCCAAGGACCAGCCGGATGAAGACCCCATGGATGCACTTGCCCGTCTGGCAGGGGCGGAGATCAACCGCCGCCCGGTCCGCTCGATCTTCGACGATCCGGAGGACCTGGACAGCTACGACGACGAGGAGGACAACGAGTCATGCGCCTACGCGCCGTTCGCCCCGGGCCACGTCCCCTCATTGTACGACCTGGCTCCGCCCAGCCAGGAGCGGATCCGCCTCTACATTATCGAAGAGCGGCTGGAGCATGGCCTGCCGCCAGCGGAGCTGATGGAGCTGTATCGCTATCTCGACACCGAAGGGGATGAGCGGGCCCGGCAGTACCTGGACCGGGTCTTCGTCGAGGGCGACGTGCCGCTGGAGTGGCAGGGGATCCAGCTCCAGGCGGACGAGGTGGCGGAGCTGGCGGCGCGGCGCGGGAAGGAAGCCGGCCGGCTCTTCGCCGAGGCGCGGCGGCGCTCCAGCGCCCTGAGCGCGCTGGAGCTGCTCCAGCTCTTGCGGGACGAGCTCACGTAGCGTCGCCACGGACCGTTCAGGTGGGGTGCCAGCCTCGCCCCGAGTGCCCGCCGCTACCTGAGCATCAGGCCGAGGCGCTCGCCGAGCTCGCGGATCGTCGCGGCGAGCACCGGGCTCGGGTCAGCGCGCTCCCGGTCCTCGCGCGCCTGAGCCGCGAGCTGCTCCAATACTGCCAGCGCCCGCGGCGTGTCCAGGTTGTCGTCTAGCGCCGCCAGAGCCGCCTCACGGCCAGTCTCGGCGCGAGAGTCGGGCCGCGCGGCGCGGCTGTTGGCGCCCTCCGTGGCGGCTCGTAGCTGCTGCACCCGTGCTTCACAGGCGGCCAGCTCTGCCTCGTCGTAGTCGAGCGGCTCGCGGTAGGGCTGCCGGAGCAGGTAGAGCCGAATCGCATCCGAGGTGTAGCGGCGCAGCAGGTCGCGGGCGAACACCATGTTCCCGAGCGACTTGGACATCTTGATCCCGCCCAGACGCACCATTCCCACGTGCATCCAGACGTGGGCAAAGGGGTAGCGCCCGGAGAAGCCGGCTGACTGGGCCAGCTCATTCTCATGATGGGGGAAGATGAGATCCTCGCCGCCGCCGTGCAGATCGAACTCGACACCCAGGTAGCGCTCGGACATCGCCGAGCACTCGATGTGCCAGCCCGGGCGCCCCGGCCCCCAGGGGCTGTCCCAGGTCGGCTCGCCTGGCACCGCCGCCTTCCAGATTGGAAAGTCCAGCGGATCCTCCTTCAACGGGTCGTCCGGGTTTTCCGAGAACTCGCGGTTGACCGCGAGCATCCGCGCCCGGTCGAACCGGCTGAGCGACCCGTACTGCGGGACGCTCGCCACCCGAAAGTAGACGGTGCCCTGGCGAACGTATGCCTGTCCCTTGTCTAGGATCGCCCGGATCAGCCGCTGCATCTCCGGGATCTCCTGGGTGGCACGCGGGGCGACGTCCGGCGGGATGGCGTTGAGCGCCCGCATGTCCTGGTCGAAGATGCGCATGTAGCGCTCGGCCAGGTCCAGGTAATGCTCCCCCATCTGTCGCGCCCGTTCGAGGATGGAGTCGTCCACGTCGGTCACGTTGCGGACATAGCGGACCGCCACGCCGCGAGCGCGGAGGTGGCGCACGAGCACGTCGTAGACCAGGAACGTCCGAGCGTGCCCGAGGTGCGTGGTGTCATACGGGGTCACACCACACACGTACATTCGGACGAGGTTGCCCTCGCCAATGACGGCACGTGGCTCACGCGTGAGGGTATCCAGGACCTTCATCGACACTCCGGCGGTGCCTTCGGCAGGCTCTGCAAGTGTACCGTAGCCGGCACCCTGGCACGCTCCATGCTCGCTCCAGAGATCGGCGCCACTAGCACAGGTCGGGAGAACCGCGCATGGAGATCAGCGACGTCGAGTATGACCTGCTCACCACGCTTCAGAGCAAGCTCGAAGCGCTCGACGCTTACGAAGCGTACATCGAGGATTGCGACGAAGCGGGCGAGCAGGGTCTTCGCCAGCTCTTTGAAGAGATCCAGCGGGACGACGAGCGGCACGCCATGCGGCTCCGCGAGGAGCTGGGCCGTTTGATTACGCGCGCGAGCGGCGGCAGCAGCTAGCTCTGAGCCCATGCGCGGCACGCCTTGTGCGTAACTGCCTGGCGGACACCGGACCATCTGTCCGCCGGGCGCTGCTTGTCTACGCCCGGGTTCTGAGGAGGAATGGACACCATGGCGTACGAGCGCCGTACCGAGCGTGTCGTCGAGGAGCCCGATCTAACCGACGACACGACTGTCGTCGACCGATCGACCTCCGTTCGCAATACCACGCCAGAGACCCCCCCGGTCGCTGGTCCGCCGGCCTACGTCCAGCCGCGCACTTACGTGCCCTGGGGCTACCAGGTGAACCGCTTCATCTGGTACCTGTTCGGGCTGCTGGAGGGGCTACTGGCGCTCCGCTTCATCCTGCGGGCGATCGCCGCTAATCCGGACAACCCGTTTGCCGCGTTCATCTACCAGCTCAGCGGGCTGTTCGTCGCCCCGTTCCGAACGCTGGTGCGCGAGCCGCGGTTCGACGGCGCGGTGCTGGAGGTCACCACCCTCATCGCGATGCTGGTGTACCTGCTGATCGCCTACGCGGTGACGCGGCTGATCCAGCTCCTGAGCGATCGAACCTACGCCTAGCTCCCTATCTCCCGACAGACGCAAGCGGCCGAGCCTATGTGGTGTGTGCTCGGCCGCTTGCGTCTTCTCGCCAGGACCGCGCCGCGGTCCTGGGAGGGATCGCCCGGAGAACGGACACGGGCGCTGCCCGCTGTTGAAGAGGGGCAGCGCCCGTGGAGGAGGAAGAGGCGGACCCACTTGCGAGCTGCTTGCACATTACATGCCAGCGGCACAGCCGGCGGGCGCCGTGTCAGGAGGCGAATAGCGGTTTGAGACGCTGGTAGGTCCGCTGGAGCGTTTCGGGCAACACCTTGGTGTCGGCGGTGATGGGCATGAAGTTCGTGTCACCGTTCCAACGCGGAACCACGTGGATGTGGAGATGATCCGGCACCCCAGCGCCGGCGACGCGGCCCAGGTTCATCCCCAGGTTGAACCCGTCTGGCCGGTACTCCTGCTCCAGCGCGCCAACCGCGCGCTGGGTGAGCTGGAACAGCTCGGTCCCGATCGCCGGGTCCAGGCCGGCCAGGTCGCCGGTGTGCAGATAGGGGACGACCATCAGATGTCCGGTGTTGTAAGGGAACAGGTTCAGCAGCACGAACGCCCGCGCTCCGCGGAACAGCAGCAGGTTCGCCTCATCATCCTGCTGCGCCGGCTTGTCGCAGAACAGGCACCCAGCCGGCCCCGGGCCGGCCGCCCCAGCCACGTAGTCCATTCTCCACGGAGTCCACAACCGCTCCATCGTCTCTCCGCCCGTCCAGCAGACGCATGAGACGATGGTACCAGGCGGCAACGGCGGCTCCGCCGGGCCAGTCTCCCGTCGCTGGCCCAACCAGGCGGAATGTAGCCAGCGCGGCAGCGTAAAGCCTTTGCTGGGCGTGTCGGATGTGTTACACTTTCGCGCTCTTGGTGCCTGCCGCTGTGCCGACTCGCATCCTGCCGGGCCTCCAAGCGCACTCTCCTGCTGGAGCTGTGTCCGGTGTCGTCCCCCCGCGAGATCGAGCGCCTGGCACGCGAGGCAGCCACCCGGGCCAGTCCTCCCGCCCGCCTTGACGAGACACTCCGCGCGGTCTACGAGGCGTTGGGCTGTGGCATCGTGGTGGAGGACGTGGGTGGATGCGTGGTGTATGTGAACCAGACCGCGGAGACG
The DNA here is from genome assembly GCA_021325655.1 of Pseudomonadota bacterium. Classification (GTDB taxonomy): domain Bacteria; phylum Chloroflexota; class UBA6077; order UBA6077; family JAJPGT01; genus JAJPGT01. The sequence continues at coordinate 63,491 of JAJPGT010000024.1, read as the reverse complement.
CTGCTTGGTCTCTCCATGGAGCAGCTCCGCGCTCTGCCCTGCGGCACCCTGTGGGAGATGGTCTCGCCAGCGCTGGCGGGACAGACCGGCATCGAGGCTCCGCCGCGCACCGCGCTGCGCACCCAGCTCCCCGTCCGCGGGGTAGTGCTCCCGATTCAACGTCCGGACGGTGAGCAGCGCTGGCTGCAGCTCGACGCCGTTCCCGTCCGCGGCCCCGGCGACACGCTGCAGACGCATTGCAGCCTGATCGACGTCACCGAGCGTCAGCACGCTCGGGGTGGGCAGGAGCCCCCCGCGCCGGGCTATCGCTCGCTCGCGGCTGCGCTGCCGCAGATCGTCTGGACCGCTGGACCCGGCGGCGCCGTCGATTATTGCAACCCGCGCTGGTACGACTATACCGGCCTGACCCCGGAGCAGAGCCTCGGGATCGGCTGGCAGCGAGCGATCCACCCCGACGATCTCCCCCGCTGCACCGACCGCTGGCTGCTGGCGGTGCACACGGGGCGCGACTATGAGGTGGAGTGCCGCTATCGCCGCGCCGACGGGGTGTACCGCTGGCACCTGGTTCGTGCCATCCCGCTGCGCGACGCGACCGGGCAGATCACCGCCTGGATCGGCACCAGCACGGACATCGACGACCAGAAGCGCAACGCGGAGCGCCAGCGGTTCCTGGCCGAGGCGAGCGCCTTGCTGGACGTCTCCCTGGACTACGAGGAGACGCTGCGCCGCCTGGCCCGGCTCGCGGTCCCGGTGCTGGCCGATTGGTGCTTCGTCGACACGCTAGACGCGAACCAGTCGATCCGGCGTCTCGCCGTTGCCCACGCCGATCCGGCCAAGGCACCGCTCGCCCAGCGGCTGCGCGAGGGGTACCTTCCCCGCCCAGACGCGCCCGAAGGCATTCCCCGGGTGCTACGCAGCGGCCAGGCCGAGCTTCATCCCCGACTCACGGATGCGTTCCTGCAGCGCTCGGCGTGCAACGACGAGCATCTGCAGATCCTACGGGCCATCGGCTACACCTCGGGGATGATGGTACCGCTGATCGCCCATGGCAGGATTCTTGGCGCCATCACGCTTTGTACTGCCGAGTCAGGCCGCGAGTATGGCCCAGACGACCTGGCGTTCGCCGAGGAGCTGGCTGGGCGGGCCGCCCTGGCGGTGGACAACGCCCGGCTGTACCAGGCGGAGCAAGAGCTTCGCACCGAGGCCGAGGTGGCTCAGCGCCGCTTCGCCTTTCTGGCCGAGGCCGGCGCCCTGCTGGCCAGCTCGCTCGACCTGGAGGCGACGCTGCAGCGCGTGGTCCGCCTCGCCGTGCCCTTCCTGGCCGACTTCTGTGTCCTCGACCTGGCCGAGGCCGGCCGGATCCGGCGTGTGGCCGCCGCTCACGCCGATCCCGCTAAAGAACCGCTGCTTGCCGAGCTGCAGCAGCGTTTCTCTCCCGAGCTGGACAGCCCGAACCTTCCCAGCGCGGTGCTACGTGTCGGCAGGTCCAGGCTCATCTCCGACCTCACGGACGAGATCTTGAGCACCGTAACCCAGGCGGCGGAGCACGCCGCGCTCATCCGGGCGCTCGGCAGCCGCTCCGTCATTGGTGTCCCGCTCAGCGCTCGCGACCAGGTGTTCGGGGTGCTGACGCTGGTCGTCGGCGACTCGGGCCGGCGCTACGGCGAGGCGGAGCTGGTTCTGGCAGAGGAGCTCGCCCATCGCGCCGCGCAGGCGATCGACACCGCCCGCCTGGTGCGGGAGACCCGCAAGTCCGAGCGGGAGGCGCGTGCGCTCTACCAGGCGGCGCTGGCCATCGGCGGCGAGCTCGACCTGGGCGCCCGGCTGGAACGCGTGCTCGAAGCGGCCAAGGAGCTGACCGGAGCGGAGTATTCCCGCGTCATGCTGGTGGACCCCTCCGGCCGGGAGATCGAGGTCGTCGCTACGCGCGGCATGGAAGGTCGATCGCTGGGCTCTCGCCAGCCGGTCAACGCCGGGCTCTCGGGTCTGGTCATCGCCCTCGACCGCCCGGCGCGCTCGGAGGACCAGCTCTCGGATCCCAGGACCTGGGACGTAGACACCGCGCGGCAGTTCGGCCTCCGCTCCTGGCTGGGGGTGCCGTTGGCCGAAGGTGGTCACGCCTTTGGCCTGCTGGTCGTCGAGAGCCCTGAGCCGAACGCCTTCACCGACGACCATGAGCGGCTGCTGGTCTCCCTCGCCGCGCTTGCCAGTGCCGCCGTCCGCGAGGCGCGGCTGTACCGCCAGGCCCATGAGGCGGTGCGTGTCCGTGACGAGTTCCTCGCCACCGTCTCCCATGACCTCAACAACCCCCTCACTATCATCAAGGGGCGGGCCGACCTGCTGCGCCGGCGGGCGCGGCGCGACTCGACCCGCCAGGACGAGCTGCCGGACCTGGACGCGATCGACCGGCAGGTGGATACGATGCGTCGCTTGCTGGGCCAGCTCCTGGACGCCTCTCGGCTGGAGATGGGGCAGGAGCTGGAGCTGCGCCTGCGCGAGGTGGACCTGGCAGCGCTGGCCCGGCGGCTTGGGGAGCAGTACCGGGCCACAACCAACCGGCACGAGATCCGCATCCAGGTGCGGACCGCGGAGCCCGTCGTCGGACGCTGGGATCCGGACCGCCTGGAGCAGATCGTCGGCAACCTCTTGAGCAACGCGATCAAGTACAGCCCGCGCGGCGGCGCCATCGAGGTGGTGGTGGACCGTGAGGCCGACCTGGCCCGCCTGGCGGTGCGCGACGAAGGGGTGGGGATTCCGGCGGAGGCGCTCTCGCGGCTGTTCCAGCCGTTCTACCGCGCCAATGCCACGAGCTCGGTTCCCGGCGCGGCGAAGATCCGTGGCCTGGGCCTCGGCCTGTTCAGCTCGTATCGCCTTGCGATGCAGCACGGCGGTCGGATCATCGTTCAGAGCCGGGTCGATCAGGGCAGCACCTTCACCCTCGAGCTCCCGCTCGCCCCCCGTCGCGAACGTGGGGAGCCCATTCCCTGAAGCACTGCGCGGGCCGGGGTGGCTCGGTATACTGTTCTTGTCATGTCCGACACGCACCTGACTGAACTGCAGCGCGTCATCCTGGAGGTCGAGCAGCTCGGCCTTCCGCGTCGAGATGCGATGCGCCTGGTAACGCAGCGGGTGGGTTTCTTCGTCGGCCAGCAGCGCTATGCCGAGGAGCTCAGCAAGGCGTTGAAGATCCTCGCCGGGCAGCCCGCGCCGGCCACCGGCACCGAGACTGCCCGGGAGGACAGCGGCGAGCGCACCAGGCCCGGACCGCCACGCGAACCCACCTCCGCCACCCACCAGATCGGCTCGACCGGCGGTTGACCGGACACCCCGCGCCTGGCGGCGAGCCTTACTGGCTGTCGAATTCCCAGGCATAGGAGCCCTCGCGGCCCGCGGCATCGCGGGCGCGAACCCAGACGCGGTGGTGTCCGGCGCTGAGCGGGGCACTGAAGCGCGCCGTCCAGACGCCGTTGGCGGTCGGCTCCAGCGTTACCGCCTGCCGGGCGCCATCCAGCGCCGCGCGGGCCTCGACCAGGTCGGCATCCGCGCGCACCTGAATGCTGACCTGCGCGACGCTGCCGCTCACCATGGCGCCCGGCGATGGGGAGGGCTGAGCCAGCCGTGGCGCGCGGCCGCCCTGGCCCGGCGTGGGGCTCGGTGGAGGCGATGGAGCGGGCGCTAGGGTGCTGCTCGGCGCCGGGGTAGGCGGCACGGCCGTTGGCATGCTGGCGAGCGCGGCGCCGACCGTCGGGGTGGCAGCCACCAGGACCGGAGTAGGTGCAGCGTTCTCCAGGGGCGACTGCTTGAAGACGGCACCCTGGCGCGGAATGGCGGTCGCCTGCACCGGTGCGAACGCCTCCGACAGCCCGTTGATGGTGCCCAGCAGGGAGTGCGCCGCGCTCAGGATCGCCAGCCAGTACACCACGCCGAGCAGGACCAGCCCCGCCATGCCGGCCAGCAGCAGCGTCCGCTGCAGCGTCGAGAGCCCACCAGGATACGAAGAGCGGTGCGGGCGCATCGTCGCGCTCAGTGTAAAGCGCCACGGGCGCGAAACCGGCCGCCGGGAGCGGATTGTGATCGGACCGTAGTGCCCGGCGGACGCGGGATGCGGGGCGTTAGGCGGCGGGCCAGACCTCGACGCCGGCCGGGTTGAGTGGGGCGCCGGTGTAGGCGCGGGGGGCGTCGTCGGGCCAGCGCTCCACCCAGGCGAGCCCCTGGCTGGGGCAGGCGTAGCGCCAGTAGTCCACCAGCACCCCCTCGCTGCGCCCCACCGTGCCCTCCACGGTTGCGCTCGCCGCGCCGCTCTCCGCCAGGGCGCAGCCTCCGTCGAAGGTGGGCGCGCCCAGCTCTGCTGGTAGCGCCGCCGGTTCCAGCAGCGCCAGATCGATCCCGCCCGGGCCGACATAGAGCCACCGCTCGCTGCGCTCCGAGCGCAGGGTGAAGATGTGCCAGGTGCGGCCGCTGGCGAAGTAGGTGGCGCTCGCTTCGACAACGTAGTCCTCGCCATCCAGCGTCACTGCGTCGCGGAGTTTCAGCGCGGCCAGCGCCGCCGCGCCCCGGCTGGGCTGGCGCGCGCGCAGCAGCTCGCTGGGGGCGACGCCGGGGGCTTTGCGGCCGCGGAGCAGGATGTCCTGCCGGCGGCGGAACTGCTCCTCCCAGCGCTCCAGCGCCTGCTGCACCAGGGCCAGCGTCGCCGCCGATGGGTCCTCCTCCGCTCGCGCCGTCGCCTGCTCGATCCGACGCTGCTCCTCCACCAGCAGGTCGTTGTAGCGCTGGAGCTGCTCCTGGTCCTCAGCATCCAGCGTAACGGCGCCGTACCAGTTGGCCTGGTCGTAGCCCGGGCGCTCCAGGTCCTCGGCGAGGTCGCGCAGCCGGGTGGCCGTCCGCGCCGCGGCCGGGGTGGCCAGCGCTGAAAGCCGCTCCGCCTGCTGGCGGAAGGAGCGCGCCAGCTCCGCACGAAGCATACGATCCTGATCCAGCACGCGCCGCTGCCGCTCGAACATCTGCTGCTCCTGCTCCTCCTGCTTGCCGCGGCTCAGCAGGTACAGCCCGGCGCCCAGCGGGGGGCCGCCCAGGACGAACAGCAGCAGTAGCCCGAGCACGAAGCCGCCCGCCCGAAGCTGCCCCCCGGCCGCGTTAACCACCAGCCAGAGCAGCACCAGCACCGCCAGGCCCGCGCCAAGCGCGATCAATCCATAGGCGAGCGCTCGCCCCTGCGGCATCGCTCCTCCAGACTCTGCGTTCCCCTCAGGGCTTGGAACGGCCGGCGTCGCGGCTAGCCGAAGCCGCCGCCACCGCCACCGCCACCGCCGTCGCTGCCGCCGCCACCGCCACTCCAGTCGCCGCTGCCCCCGCCGCGACTGAGCGCATCGGAGGTGCTGTTGAGCAGGTCAGCCAGCGCGTCGCTCCAGCTCTGGAGCCCGCCGGCGGCGCGGTCGCTGACGTCCTGCGGCGTGGGGAACCCGATCCCCCCATCGGCTGGCGCGTTCGGCTCGCCCCCAGAGCGATGGCGCGGTCCAGGGCCGCCCCAGCCGCCACCACCGGGAAGGATGATGATCGGCGGGATGCCGCCAGAGCCGTAGCCGCCCCCCATCGGGCCATACCAGCGCGGTGGTGGGGTTCCGACCGAGGCGAACTTCCGCAGCCACTCGCGGTCCGCCCCGAGCGCGACTGCGTAGGGCAGGTAGCGCTCCAGCACGTCCTGGTGGCCGTCGCGCAGCTCGCTCTGTGCCAGGTAGCGACCGAACGCGCGCCAGCGCGCCGCCTCCAGCGCCCCGGCCCGGGTGCGGCGCGCCATCGCCCGGCTGGTCCAGGCGAGGACCAGCCCGACGATCCCGAGGCCAACGAACGGGACGAAGATCAGGTCGACCCGGCTGCCGAACAGGATCACGGAAACGATCCCGCCCACGAGCGACAGCACCAGGAGTGCCAGGGCGATGGCACGGTAATGCTGCCGCGACCTCTCCGGGCTCTCATTGAAGAGCCCCGCCCGCACCGCTTCGTCGAACAGTTGCTGCCGGAAGAGGGGGATGTGCGCCTGGAAGCGCCCCTTCATCTCCGACACGCGCGTCGGCTGCCCGCCGGGCAGCACCGCGGCCAGCACCGTGCGCTCGAAGGCGCGCAGCCCGATGGGGTTGGGCTGCACCTGGGTAATCACGAAGTCCCGCGACGAGCCGAGCAGCTCCGGGTTCTGCTCCTCCTGGATCTGGATGATCCCGCGCCGCGCCAGGTCCAGCAGCGTGGCCAGCACGTCCTGCACGTCGGCCTGCTCGTCCACCAGCGTCCCGGCCACGCCGGGTGGCAGGTCGCTTGGCGGCTGCTCCAGCACCTCCGGCACCCCGCTCACCCGTGGGTCGCGGCCCTTGGTGTACCAGGTGAGGAAGACGATCACCAGGCCGACGACCGGGATCGCGAGCCCGACCAGCAGTGCCAGGAAGTCGAGGATCGGGCGGATATCCTGATTCCAGTGGTCCGCCGCGTCGGCGGTGGCCTGCCAGGGCGGCGGGCTCCCCTGCACTAGCCCATGCGGGAACTGCACCCGCACCTCCAGCCCGGTCTGGGCCGTCACATTCTGAGCGCTGAACTGCACGGTGCGGGGATCGGGGACGTCCGGCCCGCTGGCTAGGCCGCCGGGGTACACCGTGGCCAGGAGCTGGTCGCGCGGGACGTCCTGCGGGAAGGTGACGCTGAGCCTGGCGGAGCGGATCGGCCCGGCCCGGTTGTCGTAGATCGCTTTCCAGTAGAGCTGGTCGCCGCCCGGGTAGTAGCGCAGCCCGCCGTGGACCCGGTAGCGGATGATGAACGTCCGCTGCGCGTTCGTCGTCTGCGGGAACCACCAATCGATCCGCAGCGTGCCCGCGTCCGTCGTGCTGACGCTGTAGCTGTTGGCCACCCCGTAGGCCTGGCGATAGGGGCGGTTGGGCTCACCCACCTGGACGTCGGTAATGCCCGTTGTCCGATCCAGCGGGATCTCCCGATACGCCTTGCTGAAGGTACCGTTGAAGCTGATCGCCTGCGTCTCGGTGACGATAAAGTCGCCATTGGGCTGAATCGCTATCTCGACGTTGTAGCTATCCCAGGTGACGCTCGACCGGGACTGCGCCCAGGCAAGCGATGGGAGAGCCACCAGCGCGATCAGCAGGAAGAGCGACAGACAGGAACGCTTCATCGCGCTGAATTATCCCACACCCCCGTCCTGTCCCGGCTCTAATCCGCGTCACGCGGCCAGAAACCTGGCGGCGGTCCCGATCCTCGCATCAGGGGCTCACCCGCGACGCCGCGCCGGAGCCGCTCCGTGCGCCGTGAGTGCTTGCCTGCCCAGCCCGCGGCGGGCCCGACTGCTCGGCGGTCTCGCCGGCCCAAGGTTCCGCCACCTGGAGACACCTGGCGGTCAGGAACCTGGCGCGCTGCCTGCCCGGGCATCGCCGCCCGCGGACTCGGGCTGCGCCGTGGCCGGTGGCGCGCCGCTGTCGCGACTGGTGGCGAGGTCCTCGATGATCCGCCCCAGGTGGCTCCAGGTGCCGGTGAGCAGGTCGAAGTCCCGCCGGCCAAGGGAGATCACATCTACCGGGGTCACCGCCTTGACGGTGGCGTTGCGCCGCTGGTTGCGCAACAGCCCCACTTCGCCGAACGAGTCACCCTGGCGCAGCCGGGCCAGCTCCACCTCCTGGCCATCCGCCCGCCGCAGCACCTGCACCTCACCCTTGATGATCACGTAGAAGGCATCGGCCCGCTCCCCCTGCGTCACGATCGCCTCGCCCGGTTCGTAGTGGGCCAGCGAGATGCGCTCGGTGCGCTCCACGTTCAGCTCCGCCAGGTCACGCGGGAAGAACAGGTCCAGGTTCCAGTCGAGCCAGACGCGCAGCTTGCGCTCCAGGCTGGGGAGCCGGAACAGGTAGAAGCTGCGCCAGAGCAGCCAGGCGGGGAAGCCGGCGATCTTCACCCCGAACGGCAGCTCGGCGACGGCGGAGCGGTGTCCGAGAGAGACGAGCTGGCCCAGCCCGGTGAAGCGGAACGGGGCCGGGCGGCGCCCGAGCGCGGTGGCGTAGACGTTGCGCGCCACCGTCCTGCCCTCGCGCAGCGCGAACTGCGCGGTGGGCGGGGCGGGCTGGCCCGTCTTCGGGTTCGGCACCGCGGCGCAATCGCCCAGCGCCCAGACCCGGCGCTGGCCCCGCACCAGCAGCGTCTCGTCCACTGCCAGCCGGCCGCGCTCCATCGGCAGGTCGAGCGCCTGGAGGATCGGGTTGGGGCCGGCCCCAATCGCGACGACCAGCGTGTGTGCTCCAATCCGCTCGCCGCCTTGCAGATGCACCTCGTGCGCGGTGGCGGCGGCTAGCCGAACTCCGAGCCGGATCTGGACGCCGCGCTCCAGCAGCTTGCGCTGGGCGAACCAGGCCAGCCCGGGCGACAGTTCTGGCAGGATGCGGTCGCCGCTGTGCAGCAGGATGACCCGCGCGTCGTCTGGGCGCAGCGAGGGGTAGCAGGAGATCGCCTCGCGGACGAAGTCGTTCAGCTCGGCGGCGATCTCCACCCCGGAAAACCCGCCGCCAGCGACGACGAAGGTCAGCAGCCGCTGCCGGGCCTCGGGGTCGCTCTCCTGGTCCGCCCCCTCCAGCATGTCCAGGGTGTGGTTGCGGATGTGCAGCGCGTCGCCGATCGTCTTGATCGGCAGCCCGTGCTCGGCCACCCCGGGCATTCCGCTGAGGTTCACCACGTTGCCCAGCGCGATCACCAGAAAGTCCCACTGGAGCATGTGCTCGCGGTGGGTGCTGGGGTTGATCGTGGTGACCGTGCGCTCGGCCAGGTCGATCGCATGTACCGTCTCCACTCGCACCCGGGTGCGAGGGAGCAGCGCCCGCAGCGGGCTCAGGATGTGGGTCAGATCGATGCTGCCCGTCGCCGCCTCGGGCAGCATCGGGACGAACAGGAGGGAGTTGTCGCGGCTGACCAGCGTCACGTCGAGCCGCCGGCCATAGCGCGCCTGGAGCCGCTCCAGCTCCTGGGCCACCGCGACCCCGCCGAAGCCGCCACCAAGGATCAGCACCCGCGGGCGTCCGCTGCCGCTCTCAGGCTCCTGCTCGCTCATCGTCCCTTACGCACTGCTGCTGAAGGCAGGGTAGAAGCGGCCAGGGCCGCTGTCAAACAACCGCCCTCGCCGCGGGCGCAGGGAGCACGGCTGGCGCCCCGCCATATCAGGCTCGGTCTCCGCGCTGAGCCAGGCGTCGCCAGACCTCAGTGCGCCGAGCCCGAGCAGCGGCGAAGCGCGCTTGCTCGGACAGTCCAACAGGTGCTGCCCAGCGCGGGCCGGTGCCAGCGCCCGGCGCGCCTACGGCGCGGCCGCCTCGCCGATCAGCCGCTCCACGATCACACAGTCGCGCCACTGGCCGTCCAGCTTCCCGTGCCGGCGGTACACGCCGACCTCGCGGAAGCCGGCACGCTGGCACAGCGCTCGGCTGGCCGTGTTTTCCGGGAACACCCGCGAGACGAGCTTCCAGAAACCGCGCTGCTCGCAGGCGGCGATCAGCCCCTCCAGCGCCAGCCGGCCCATCCCGCTCCCCCGGGCGGCGCGATCGACGTAGACCGAGAACTCGCCCACCCCGGCGTAGCACGGACGGGTCCGGTAGGCGCTGACGCCGGCCCAGGCCACCACTTGGCCGTCGTGCTCGACGACGACCGTGGGGTACCGCTCGCCGCGCTCGTCCAGCAGATGCTCGATCTGCGCGGCGCTGCGCGGCTCTGTCTCGAACGTTGCCTGCCGCTCCTCGATGCCCTGATTGTAGATCCGGGCGATCGCCGCCGCGTCCTCCCGGCGCGCCAGCCGGAGCGTGGTCTCGCTTCTGCTGATCATCGGCTCGTGACTCCGCCGCTTCGCCCTGCACCTCTGGCAGGGTAGCACAAGCGGGCGGCCGCGACCGCTGCTTCCGCCTCGACGGGATTCTTGGACAGCGGCGGGCCAGGGGCGCCACACTGAAAGGGCATGCAACCCCATCCCACCTCCCTGCCTGATACCAGCTCAGAGGGCCTGGCCGGCCCGCCCAGCGTCGCCTGGAAGATCAACGGCGAGGTCATCACCCTGTTCGGCTGGGGGCCGGCCATCCTGCTCCAGCTCGCCCACCCGCTGGTGGCCGCCGGGGTGGCCGAGCACAGCCGCTTCCTGGCCGACCGCCACGGCCGTCTGCGCCGGCTGCGGCAGACGCTGCGCGCGATGCTGGCGCTCACCTTCGGCGATAGCGCGCAGGTCGCCCAGGCGGCGGATGGCATCAACCGCATCCACGACTCCGTCAACGGCGAGCTGCGCGAGGACACCCCGGCCTTCCCGGCCGGGACGCGCTACTCCGCGCACGACCCGGAGCTGCTGCGCTGGGTCCACGCTACGCTGCTGGAGATGCTCCCGCGCACCTACGAGCTGTACGTTGGCCCGCTGACCCCCGCAGAGAAGGACCGCTACTGCCTGGAGGCGAGCGGGCTGGCCCCGCTGCTCGGTATCCCAGACGGCTACCTGCCGACCACCATGGCGGAGAACCGCGCCTACATGGAGTGCATGTACGCCAGTGGTCAGATCTCCGTCACCAACCTGGCGCGCGCGCTCGCACGGGAGATCGTCTACCCGCCCCACCCATTGCCCGCCCGCCCGCTGCTCTGGCTGATGCGGCTGCCCACCCTCGGGCTGCTCCCGCCCGCGATCCGCCAAGCCTACGGGCTGCCCTGGACCCGCCGTGATGAGCGGGCGCTGGAGCGCTCGGCGGCGCTGATTCGCCGGCTGCTGCCTCTCACGCCCACCGTGCTGCGACACTGGCCCGCCGCGCGCGCCGCCCGCCGCCGCGCCCGGCAGGGCGTGGCCGGCGGCTGAGCCGGCGCGGGCCGGCTATCATCAGTGGCAGCGGCATAAGCATGGAGCGGCGATGCAGCCGGAGGCGGTGGAGCTGGCAGCCCCGGGCGGGCTGGCGCTGCGCGGGGTGCGCTGGGGCGACGGGCCCAGTTGGGCGGTTCTGGTCCATGCCCCGACCGACGAGGACCTAGATGCCTGGCTGGACCTGCCGTCGCTGCTGGCCGAGCGCGCCTACGCGGTGCTCGCCTATGATCTACCCGGGCACGGCCTCTCCGATACTGCCCCGGACCGCGAGCATCTGGTGGCCAGCGTGCAGGTGGCGCTCGCCTGGGCTCAGGCCGCGGGCGCTCGACGCCGCTTCCTCATCGCCGCCGGCGCGAGCGTCCCGGCCGCGCTGCTCGCCGCGCGGGACGAGCCGTTCGACGCGCTGGTGGGTCTCTCCCCCTTGCTGGACCCGGCCCAGTACGAGGACATCCGAACGGCTGTGATGCCAAAGCTGCTCTTCGTCGGGGCGCGGGATCGCCAGGCGTTAGCGCACGCTGAGCAGACCGCCCGCCTTGCCGTGGGCTGGACCGTCCTGAGCCGTCTCCCGGTGCTCGAGCAGGGGACGCGGCTGCTGGAGAGCGCCTGGGGGGAGCGGCTCCGCGAGCAGACGCTCGCCTTCCTGGCCGATTACCGGCTGGACCCCAGCACCCCGTAGCGAGCGCGCCTGGCGCCGCCACGCCAGAAGATTGGCGCGGTCGTTGACAGACCCCCGGCCCTTTGCTACCCTCGCGCCCGTCGCTCCCACTATCGTCGACAGTCAACGCACACGAGGGGTGCCGCGATGGCAGACACCAGCACCGGCCTACGCGATCTCGTCCGCGAGTATCAGGCTCGCCGTATCACCCGGCGGGCGTTCATGCAGCGCGCGATCGGCCTCGGGCTTTCGCTCCCGGCCATCAGCAGCCTGCTGGCCAGCACAGCCGCGGCCGCCCCGGCCCCATCGGCTCAGGAAGCCAGGGCCACGGGGCCGAGCCGGGTGCAGACCGGCGGGATCCTGCGGGAGGGCTACGACCTCGACTTCTCGCGCATGGATCCGATCAACACCACCTGGTACGACCCCGGCTTCTTCGCCCTCTACGAAGCGGCCATCACCAACGACCCGCAGGGCAACTACGTGCCGCAGCTCGCCCAGAGCTGGGAGTTCTCGCCCGATGGCACCAAGCTCACCCTGCACCTCCGCGACGGGGCGAAGTTCCACACCGGGCGCCCGGTCGACGCGACGGCGATCAAAGAGGTGTATGACGCGATCAAGGACCCGAACAGCGGCTCGCCGCTGGGCGGGCTGATGGGCCCGATCGATAGCGTGGACACGCCCGATGCCAAGACCGTGGTGCTGAATCTGAAGCATCCCTACTACGACATCCTGAACGTCATCAAGACGGGCTACTGGCGCATCGTCAACATGCAGACACGCAACCAGCTCGGCGCCGAGTACGGCAAGAAGGTGATCGACGGCAGCGGCCCGTTCACCTTCGGTGAATGGGTGCCGGGCAGCCACGTCACCGTCAATCGCTGGGACGACTATCCGGGCTCCATCACCCCGTACTTCGAGAACAAGGGCAAGGCCTACCTGGACGGCATCCGCTGGGAGGCGATCCTGGAGGCCTCGCAGCGGGCGATCCGGATCGAGAACGGGGAGCTGGATACGCTGCACGCGCCCGCCTTCCAGGATGTCGAGCGGCTCCAGGGTAACCCGGATCTGAACGTGATCACGCTCAAGGAGTGGTCCGGCTACTTCATGGGGACCAGCTTCGAGCGCAAGGACCTGGACTTCCACGAGCTGAAGATGCGCCAGGCGATCTCGATGGCGTTCGACCGCCAGGCGATGGTCGACGCGCTCTTCTTCGGCCAGGGCACGCCGCTGTACGGTCCAGTGACCTCGGGCGACAAGTACTACACCAAGGACGTGGAGAACTACAACCAGTTCGACCTGAACCGGGCCAAGCAGCTCGTCGCCGAGCTTGGCTGGATGCCCGGCTCGGACGGGATTCTGACCAAGAACGGCGTCCGGATGGAGTTCAGCCTGGTCATCCAGGCGGAGTCGCAGAACCAGCAACTCGGTTCAGTGATTCAGGCCCAGCTCCACGAACTGGGGATGAACGTCAACGTCCAGGCGTTCGACCGCGGCACCTACTTCGGCAAGCTGTTCGGCACCCCGGCCCCGGACGCCTTCATGTTCTTCTACCTCTGGCCGGTCCCGATCGACGTGGTGATCCTGTTCGTCGGCACCGGCAACTCGCCCAACTGGCAGAAGGCGAGCATCCCCTCGGTCGACGCGGCGATCCAGGCCTGGCAGCAGGCGTCCAACGAGGACGAGCTACGGCTGGCCGGCGCGACCTTCCAGGTGGAAGTCGCCCGCAACCTGCCGATTATCCCGCTGGTGAACCGCAACAACATCTGGGTGAACCGCAAGAACGTCCACGGCTGGCTGCCGCACCAGTGGAACCTGTACCCCTACTACAACGACGTCTGGATCGAAAAGTAGGGGTTCCCGATGCTGGCGTACCTGGCGCGACGCGGCGGGCGGATGCTGCTGATCCTCCTGCTGTCGTCCATCGCCATCTTCTACTCGCTGCGCTTCGCCCCGGGCGACCCGGTTGGGGTGGTGCTGAACCCGCTGGCGCTCAAGGAGGTGCGCGACGCCTACCGCGAGCGCCTGGGGCTCAATCAGCCGATCTACCTCCAGTACGTGGTCTACATCTCGAATATGGCGCGTGGGAACCTGGGCGTCTCGCTCGTCAACGGGACGCCGATGCTCGAGCTGCTGGCCAAGTACGGGACCAACAGCCTGATCCTCGGCCTGGCGGCGGTCCTGGTTTCCTACCTCATCGGCATCCCGCTGGGGGTGATCGCGGCGGCGAAGCGCAACACCTGGATCGATCAGCTCGCCACGGGCGTCGGGATTCTCGGGATGGGCATCCCCAACTTCTGGCTGGCGCTGCTGCTGGTGTACCTGTTCAGCTTTCAGCTCAAGCTGCTTCCCTCCGCCGGCTGCTGCAGCCTGCAGCATCTCATCATGCCCACGATCGTCCTGGCAGCCGAGGGCACAGCGGTGACGATGCGCATGATGCGCTCCTCCATGCTGGAGCATCTGCGCCAGGACTTCGTCCGCACCCTGCGGGCGGCCGGGCTCCCCGAGTGGCAGGTGGTGGGGGTGCATGTCTTTCGCAATGCACTGATCCCGGTGATCTCGCTCGCCGGGCTGCGGCTGGGCTGGCTGATCGGTTACACGCTGATCGTCGAGACGGTGTTCAACTGGCCCGGCGTCGGCTACCTGTTGGTCGATTCGGTGCTGCGGCGCGACTACCCGGTGGCGCAGTTCTTCTCGCTGCTGCTGGTCACGGTGGTGGTGCTGGCGAACTGGCTGGCGGACGTGATGTACGGGCTGGTCGATCCCCGCATCCGGGCGGCGTGAGGCGCGGGCATGCGACGGCATCTGGCTTACGTACCGCGGCCCGCTCCCCCAACCCCGGGAGCGCGTGAGCACACGACGGCGAGGGGGAACCGATGAGCGCGATCCCCTCCGGCCAGATCGCCTGGGAGGCGCAGGAGGTGGCGCCTGCTCGGCCCAGCCGGCTGGCGCGCGCCAGCCGGCAGCTCGCGCGCAACAAGCTGGTGCTGGTCGGCTCCACCATTGCGCTGCTGTTCATCCTGATCGGGCTGTTTGCCCCGCTGCTCGCCCCGTATGACTATGAGAAGCAGAACCTGCTGGCGCCGCTCAAGCCACCGCTCACTGCTGGCCATCTGCTCGGCACCGACTCGGTCGGCCGCGACACCCTGAGCCGGCTGGTGTATGGCATTCGGATCTCGCTACTGGTCGGCTTCGGGGTCACCCTCGTCTCGCTGGTGGTCGGCACCGCCTTCGGGCTGCTCGCCGGCTACTATCGTGGCTGGGTGGACGCTGTCATCAGCGGGCTGGTGGAGTTCACCTGGGGCTTCCCGTTGATCCTGATCGCGGTCGTCCTGGTCGGCGCGCTCGGCCCGGGGCTGACCGGCGCGGTGCTCGCGATCGGGCTCATCAACTGGGCCGGGTTCGCCCGCATCGTCCGCGGCGAGGTGCTCTCGCTGCGGGAGCGGGAGTTCGTCCAGGCGGCCCAGGCGCTGGGTGTGGGCGACCTGGAGATCATGCTGCGGCACCTGCTGCCGAATGTCCTGGCTCCCGCCCTGGTGATGGGCTCCTACTACGTCGCCCTGGCGATCATCGTCGAGGCCGGGCTGTCGTTCATCGGCCTCGGGGCACAGCCGCCGTTGCCGAGCCTGGGGACGATGATCGCCGAGGGGCGCAACTACCTGCTGAAGAGCCACTGGATGGCGACGATCCCCGGGCTGGCGATTGTGCTGCTCGTGCTCGGGCTGAACCTGCTTGGCGACGGGCTGCGCGACGTTCTCGACCCCCGACTGCGAGACGAGTGAGCATGGCGGACGATCAGCACGCTCCAGGCGCTGCCCCGGCCGCTGTCGCGGCCGCCCCTGACCAGCGCGGCGGGCCGGTCCTGTCGGTGCGCGGGCTGCGCACCACGCTGGTGCTGCGGAGCGGGCCGGTCGATGTTGTGCGCGACGTCTCCTTCGACATCCAGCGGGGCGAGACACTGGGGCTGGTGGGCGAGAGCGGCTGCGGCAAGAGCATGACTGCCCTGTCCCTGCTGCGGCTGGTGCCCAACCCGCCCGGCCGGATCACCGCTGGCGAGGTCTGGCTGGAGGGGAGGAACCTGCTCGCGCTGCCGCTGCCGGAGATGCGGCGCATTCGCGGCGACCGGATCTCGATGATCTTCCAGGAGCCACTGACCTCGCTCGACCCGGTCTTCACCATTGGCTCGCAGCTAACGAGCGTGATCCGGGTACATCGCGGGGTGTCGGCTGCGCAGGCGCGGGAGCTGGCACTGACCATGCTGGAGGAGGTTGGCATCCCCTCTCCGAAGCAGCGCTTCGACGCCTATCCGCATCAGCTTTCCGGCGGGATGCGGCAGCGGGTGATGATCGCGCTGGCGCTGGCGCTCAACCCCACGCTGCTGGTTGCCGACGAGCCGACGACCGCGCTGGACGTCACGGTGCAGGCGCAGATCCTGGACCTGATCAAGGAGGAGCAGCGGCGGCGCCAGATGGCGGTGCTGCTGATCACCCACAACCTGGCGGTGGTCGCCGAGGCGGCGGACCGGGTGGCGGTAATGTATGCTGGGGAGATCGTCGAGACCGCCCCCACCACGCAGTTCTTCGCCGCGCCGCGGCACCCGTACAGCCAGGGATTGCTGCGGGCGCTGCCGCGGCTGGACGCGCAGCAGGAGCAGCTCCACGTGATCCCCGGCCAGGTGCCCGATCCGCGCCAGCTCCCGCCGGCCTGCCTGTTCGCCCCGCGCTGCCCGTTCGCCCTCGACCGCTGCTGGCAAGAGAAGCCGTATTTGGAGTCGTCCGACGGTGGCCACCATGCCTTCCGCTGCTGGAACCCCCAGCCCTTCCAGTAGCGCTCCGCCGCTGGTCCGGACCGAGCACCTGAGCAAGGCGTTCCCGATCCGGCGCGGGCTGCTGCGCCGCACCACGGCCTGGCTGTCCGCGGTGGACGACGTGAGCCTGGAGATCCAGCGCGGGGAGACACTGGGGCTGGTGGGCGAGAGCGGTAGCGGCAAATCCACCCTCGGCCGGCTGATCCTGAACCTGGTCCCGCCCAGCCGCGGCCGCGTCTGGTTCGATGGCCAGGAGCTCGGCGCGCTGCCTGCCGCCGAGCTGCGCCGGCTGCGGCGGCGAATGCAGATCATCTTCCAGGATCCCTACTCCTCCCTCGACCCGCGGATGAGCGTCGGAAGCATCATTGCGGAGGGCATCCGCGACCCGGCCGAGCGCCCGCACCGGAGAGCCCGGGTGCGCGAGCTGCTCGACCTGGTCGGGCTGCCCCGCGCCGCCGCGGAGCGCTACCCGCACGAGTTCAGCGGCGGGCAGCGGCAGCGCATCTGCATCGCCCGCGCCCTCGCCGTCCGCCCGGAGTTCCTGGTCGCCGACGAGCCCGTCTCCTCGCTCGACGTCTCGATCCAGGCGCAGATCCTGAATCTGCTGCGCGAGCTGCAGAAGGAGCTGGGGCTCACCTACCTGTTCATCTCCCACGACCTGAGCGTGGTCAAGCACGTGGCGGATCGCGTGGCGGTCATGTACCTGGGCAAGGTGGTGGAGGCCGCGCCGAAGGAGCGGCTCTACACCCGGCCGCTGCACCCCTACACGCAGGCGCTGCTATCCGCCATCCCTAGCCTCGACAGCCACCGCCGCGAGCGGATCCGCCTGCGCGGAGAGATCCCCAGCCCGATCGATCCACCCCGTGCCTGCCGCTTCGCCAGCCGCTGCTTCCGGGCGATCGACCGCTGTCGGGCAGAGGAGCCGAGGCTGGAGCAGGTTGAGCCCGACCACTGGGTCGCCTGCTTCAACTTCGCCCCGCTGCCCAACGGGTAGCCGCGTGGCGACCGGGCCGCTTGGGTGGACGTGCTCGGACGATGCGGTAGAATCGCGGCGCCGCTGGCGCCTTGGGGGCAGGGAGTGCCCCCGGCAGCCCCGAAGCGAGCGCGGAACCGGTGGCCAGCCGGCGAACGGGAGGCGGAATGAAACGGTCGTCACTGCTGCTGGCTGAATGTACGAACCCCGAGGTCGCCGAGCAGGTGCGGCGGAGCCCGAAGGTGATCGTGCCGACCGGCTCGACCGAGCAGCACGGCCCGCACGCCCCACTGTGTACCGACGCGCTGCTCGCCACGGAGGTGAGTGTCCGCATCGCCCGGCGCATCGGGGCGCTGGTGGCGCCGACCGTGCCCTACGGGCTGTCGGGCGACCACAAGGGCTTCTCGGGCCTGGTCTACCTATCGGTCGCCACGCTGACCGGGCTGATCCAGGACATCTGCCTGTCGCTGGCCGACGCCGGCTTCCGCGAGATCATCTTCGTCAACGGCCACTACACCAACATCATCGCGATGTCCGCCGCCATCGCCGAGATCGGCGACCGGTTGCCGCCCGGCACGATCGCCTTCCCGTTCAACTACTGGGACCCCCTGCCGCCCGACCAGCTCAAGGAGTACCTGAGCGCGGAGGCGGGGCTGCACGCCAACATTGGGGAGACCTCGGCGGTGATGGCGGTGGACCCGTCGCTGGTCGACCTCGAGCGCGCGGTACGGGAGTACCCGGCGTTCCCCAGCCCACCAACCCCCGCGGTCGTCGCCGCGTTCTTCTTCTCCGGCAAAGGGACCACCTACCGCGCCACCCGCTCCGGTGTCTGGGGCGACCCGCGCGGCTCGAGCGCCGAGCGCGGGCGGATGTACCTGGACCAGATCGAGGCGGCCGGGGTGCGCTTCATTCAGGAGGTCGAGGCGGTGTTCAAGACGTTCCCGCCGCGGGCAGGGGCGGAGGAGGTGGCGCAGTGAACGCGGAGCGGCGCTACGTGCAGCCGGAGGGGGTGGCGCCCCCGCCCGAGCCGTACTCGCACGTCATCGTCGTCGGCAGCACCGTCTACGTCGCCGGCCAGGTCGCGTTCGACGAGGCAGGGAACACGGTTGGCCGGGGCGACCCGCTGGCCCAGGCAGAGCAGTGCTGGAAGAACATCGAGCGCTGCCTCAGCGCCGCCGGGGGAACGCTGGCGGACGTGGTGAAGGTGGTCTGCTACCTGGCGGACATCCGCCACGCGCCGTACGAGATCGAGGTCCGCCGGCGGCTGTTTCCCGAGGGGCGCTGGCCGGCCTACACCATGGTCCAGGCGGCCAACCTGGGGCGGGATGACCTGCTGCTGGAAATCGATGTCACCGCGGTGCTGCCGGAGCGTGGGTTGGGGCGGGCAGCCCTACCCACTGCCCGCCCCAGCGCGGCGCCGGCACCGGGGTCTGATACCAGTGCCGGCGCCGTTGGCTAACGGGTGCCCTACTGGATGAAGGTGAAGGGCAGTGGTGCCGAGGCACGGAACGGCAGCCCCACCGGCTCTGGCTGGCAGCCCGGAATGCCGTCGGCCCAGTCCACCCGGGTGCCTGGCGCGACCGCCGGATAGGTGAAGGTCGTATAGACCAGCCACTCGCCCATGTCTGGAATATCCACACAGCAGAGGTTGCGGAACGTGTGGACCTGCCCGGTGCCCACGTCCAGCAGCGCGTAGTTCAGAGCGAGGCCGCTCAGCGGGCCGTCGGTCTCGACCGTCTGGACGAGCGCGAAGGAGCCGCCACTGGCCGGGAACTGGAACGTTGCTGCCGTGAGGTCATTCGTGGGGGCGCTGTAGACGAAGCGCGCGCCGCGCGCCATCGCGCAGCCAGTGTCCGAGGCCGAGGCGGGAGCACTGGCGCCGCGCGGCGCGCGAACCACGGTGACCTGAGCCACCTGGAATGCGCCGATCCCGCCCGGTGCGCTCTCGCTCCTGGCTCCACCCCGAGGCTGGCTGGCGCTAGCCACCGGCGCGAGGGCCACTGCCAACAGGAGAAGCATACCCGAGGTGAAGACGTTAATCCGCATAGCGATCCTTTGTCCTTTTCGATAGCGAGGTGGCAAAAGGAGCGGCTGGTGGGGCCAGCGTGGACCACGCGGCCCCACCAGCGCAGGGCTACTGGAGGGGCAGGCCTCCGACGACCGAGAACGTGGCCTCGTTGCAGTTCAGACTGCCCACGTCGCAGGTGCCGCCACCCGTTGGGGCGGTGGCGACGGCGAAGGCCGGCACTGCCTTGCCGCTGGCGGTGAACGAGGTGGAGATGTAATCGCCCACCATCCGCCCTTGCGAGGTGTTGGCGATCCAGTTCACGTTCATGGGCCCGGCCAGCTTGGTCGCCTTGCCCCAGGTGCTCCCCCCGTTGGTGGAGGCGATGAAGCCGACCTCGAGCTGGCAGGTCGAGGCAGTGCAGTTGGCGTTCGGATAGCCGTAGAAGGTGAGGCCGAGGTGCGCGCTACTCCCAGAGGTCGCCTTGTCCACCCCGAGCCCCGGGATGAAGAAATCGGCATTGCTGCTCGTCGGAGCGATCGGGATACGTGCCGGGCTCGACCACGTGGTTCCGTTGGTCGAGGTGCTCATGACGATGTCGTTCGCGGTGCAGCCCGGCCGGAAGCGGCAGTCGGACCAGACGACGTAGACCTTGCCCGCGCCGTCGATCTCGGCGGAGGGGAGCGGACCACTGCGCATTGGCCCGGCGACGGAGTGGTGGCTGATCAGAGACACTCGGGTCGTCGCGCTCCAGCTCGCGCCGCCGTTCGTCGATTTGAAGGCGAGGATCTGGAATTCAAAGGCGTCCGACAGCGGGACGATCACGGTGCCGTTGGGCTGCACCACCGGCTGGCCGCCCAGGCCGGTCGCGTTGTTGGCGGTGTTCTGCGGCGGGCTCCAGGTGAGGCCTCCATCCGTGGAGGTCGTCATCTTCACCCGGTCGCCATCGTTGAAGTCGTCGAACTCGGTGTAGCAGTTGCCGTAGAACGGGCTGGTCGGCGTGTCGTCGCACACTGTCCAGTTCTTATCGATAAATCCGGTCGGGCCGGCGTTGAAGATCGTGACTGGGTTGCCCCAGGTCAGGCCGCCATCCGTCGAGCGGCTCGCCAGCACCGCCACCCCATTCGGGCCCGCCTCTTCGTCACCCTCGAGCGAGATGACGCCCGAGCTCCCCGGCCCGGCGTGCGTGCCATGGGCCGCCCGGCGGGCCGACCCGTTCAGCAGCGCCAGGGAGGAGATGATCCAGACGTTGTGCTTGGCGTCGTAGGCGACCGCCGGGTCGCTTACCCGGTCAAAGGGCCCGTCACCGGTGATGGTGGTGATCCCCGGCAAAAAGCCGTGCGTCCAGGTGACGCCGCCATCGGTCGAGGTCGCCCAGCCGATGTCCGAGGCGCCGCCGTCGTAGAAGCGGCCGGACTGAAATGCCGCGACCACAGTGTTGCCGAACGAGTAGGTGTCCGGCTCGACCTGTGTCTTGTGCTCGCTCGTGGTGTTGGTGAATGGGTCTGAGCTGATCTGCACGAGCGTCGCTGCGAGTGACATCAGCGTCGACGACAGCGCCATCACACTGGCGAGCGCGAGGGCGAGGAACGCGCTTCTGCGGCGAGGCGGCATGCAGAATCGCGGATACATAGTCCTGAGCTCCTCCCTTTACCTCATCCAGGACGCGGGCAGCGATGAGCTGCCCGCGTGCGGGTGCATTCTACGCTACCAGGCTGGCGGGCGCAGCACAACGCCAGGAAGCTCGCTGCGAGGTTGAGAAGAGGTTGAGAAATGGGCACGGGGGGCGGCAGCCTATAGGCAGCTACCGCCGGATGTGCGATGCTGTAGCGGGTTGTCGGGTGGCCGTCTTCGCCATCACGAGTAAGGAGGAAATGTCTGGAATGAAGAGGACCATAGCGGCCCTGTTCGCCTGCCTGCTCCTGGCGAGCCTCGTCGCGCCGATCGCGAGCGCCAGCCCCTCGCACGCTTCCAGCGGCGCGGTCCGTGTCCAAGCGGTCCACGTCGTCCGCGCGGGCGCTAGTGGCACGGCCGCAGCCGCCTGCTCGCTGGGCTCCAGCGCGACGCAGATCTTTAGCAGCGACTCGGACGCGAGTCACAACCCGAACCCGGTGTACTCGTTCCCCGCTGGCTCGGGGATGTTCGATCTCGTCTCCACGATCCTCAACTGGCCGGGCGGCGATCTGGTGCAAGACATTCTGCTCGTTGCCAACGGGAGCAAGAAGATCCCCGTGACGGGCATCGACTACGGCGTCGTCCCGGCTGGGAGCTACTTCTTGACCGTGACCTTTACGTACAGCAACATTCCGGCGGGCGCGAGCGTGGACTGGGCCACGCGCGTGCTGGCCTGCCAGCCCAGCCCGGTCGGCATTCCGCTCAGCAATCCGCCCCTGCCCTTCCACTTCCAGTAACCGGCGGGACGCTTTCAGCAAGCCATCCGGCCGAAGCACGCTCCCCGACACCAGGCCCCTGGGCTCCAGCTCGGGGGCCTTCTCCTGTTCCGGCCGCGGATAGGAGCGGCGTTTCATGCAGGCCAGGGATGCCCGCGCCGCCACCACCGCGCTCTTCCTGGGCGAACAGGTTACCTGCCCCACTGGCCGAGTCCCCCGGCCTGTTGGTCCTTGAATCGCGCGTTGAACACCGACCCGCTCTGGCGGAGACGACGACGCGGCGGCTGGTCGAAGGCGCTGGTGGAACGCTCACGCCCCAGGGGGCGCGTCGTCTGGGGCTCAACTGTGCCGGGCGCGGCGCCCCCAGGGTGGTGAGGGCGGTCGGGCGCCCACCTGGCTCACCGCGATCGCGGCGAGGCGGAGCCCCGCCGCCAGCGCCTCGGCGGGCGGGGCTCCCGCGAGCCAGTGGGCGAGGCAGCCGGCGCAGAAGGCGTCGCCGGCTCCGGTGCTATCCACCACGGCCGCCGGTTCGGCCGGCAAGTACACCGGGGCGGCGCCGCGCTGGGCCCACACCGCTCCCTCTCGGCCGAGCTTCAGTGCCACCGCGCCGTAGCACCCGGCGAGCGCCGCGGCGACGGCCATGGGCTCAGCGGCGTCGCTGAGCAGCCGCCCCTCGTCCAGGTTCGGAAAGCAGAGATCGGCGCCCTCAGTCCACTCCAGGAAGCGGGCCGGGCCGACCCGCGCCAGCGGCGCCATGGAGGCGGGATCCACTGAGATAGTCATCCCTGCCGCGCGGGCGAGCCGCAGGGCCTCCAGCGCCGCCGCCCGTGTCTCCGGCTCGTGCAGCGTGTAGCCCGACAGGTGGAAGTGATCGCCGGAGCGGAACAGTGCCGGCGGCAGATCGCTCGGGCGAAGCCCGAGGTTGGCGCCGCGATCGGTGAGCATGCTCCGCTCGCCCGTTGGATCGACCAGCACCACGATCAGTCCGGTCGGCCGCTCCGGATCCAGGGTCAGGTGGGGGATGACGCCGTGGCGCCGCAGCGCGCGCAGGTGCGTGTCTCGGAACGGATCGCGGCCGGCCCGGCCGATGAAGTGCACCTCCAGCCCGAGGCTGCCGAGCCAGGCCGCCTGGTTCGCTCCAGAGCCACCGGGGTGGACCTCGATCGCCGCCCGGGTATCGCTCGCTGGGGCGAGCGGCTCCTGGATCCGCACCAGCACGTCGGTGGCGACGTCACCCAGCACGACGACCCGGCGGCGCGAGAGGGCGTTAGCCACGCCCGGCACCGTGCTCGGACCAGGCGCGGGCGATGCGGGCTGCCAGGCGGGCATTGTTGCGGATGATTTCCACATTCACCTGCAGGCTTGCGCCCGCGGTCGCCTGGCGGAAGTGCGCGAGCAGAAACGGGGTGACCTCTTTGCCGTGGATTCCCTGCCGCCTCAGCTCCGCCAGCCCGGCGGTGAGGACCCGGTCGTGCAGCGCTGGGTCGAGCTGCCGCTCCGGCGGGATCGGGTTGGCGATCACCAGCGCCGCGCTCTGGCCGAGCGCCTGCTGTGCCGCGATCACCGCCGCCGCCTGCTCCGGGCTATCCACCGCCCAGTCGAGCGGATGCCCCGAGTCGGACAGATAGAAGCCCGGGAAGCGGCGAGTGCGGAAGCCGACCACCGTGACGCCTAGCGTCTCCAGCCGCTCCAGCGTCGCCGCCACGTCCAGGATCGACTTCACTCCGGCGCAGACAACGGCGACCGGGGTGCGGCTGAGCGTCAGCAGGTCGGCCGACTCGTCCCAGCTCTCGCGCGCCTCGCGGTGAACCCCGCCCAGCCCGCCGGTGGCGAACAGCCGGATACCGGCCCGGGCTGCCAGCACTGCGGTGCTCGCCACCGTCGTCGCCCCGTCGCTCCCCGCCGCCACTGCGAGCGGCAGATCGCGGGCGCTCAGCTTCGGCACCTCGGGACTGCTGGCGATCCGCTCCAGCTCCGCGTCGTCCAGGCCGACCGTCGCGACGCCGCCGATCACCCCCACCGTCGCCGGAACCGCCCCCTCCTCCCGGACGATCGCTTCCACCTCCCGCGCGACCGCCAGGTTCTCAGGCCGGGGCAGCCCGTGGGCGACCAGCGTGCTCTCCAGCGCGACAACGGGCCGGCCAGCGGCGAGCGCCGCGGCGACCTCGGGGGGAATCCGTAGCGCGTTCATCAGCCGGAGCTCCGCGGCTGAGCCCTCGTCCGCCCGCGCCCGGGCGAGACGAAGGGAGCCACGACGATTGTGCCGGGAAGGGCCGGGGCGATGCAGCCGGCCGCCATCCCCCAGCCCGAAGCGCCGCTCAACACGGATCGCAAGTGGGCCAAGGCGGAGCAGAGGGCGGAGCATCGGGCGCCCCGCCGGCTAGGCCCGCGCGGCGAGCCGCGACGCCACCAGCGCCTCGAGCAGCCGCCGGGCTGTCCCCACCCCGTCCTCGGCCCGAATCTGCTCCCCCAGCCGCGTGGCGGAGCGGGCGTAGCGGGGCGTTGCCAGCGTCTGGGCGATGGCGCGGGCGAGCCGCTCGGGGGTGAGCCAGCGATAGTACACCGGGCGGCCGGCGCAGCCCAGCTCACGGGCGGTCGTTGCCCAGGCGAACTGGTCGGCGATAAAGGGGACGACCACCGCCGGCACCCCGGCCCGGAACACCGCCGCGGTCGTCCCCGCCCCGCCGTGATGGACCACGCACGCGGCGTGCGGGAACAGCCAGGCGTGCGGGACGAAGCCGACGGCGCGCACGCTCGGAGGCAGCGGGCCGGTTGCCAGCCCGCCCCAGCCCTGCTGAATGATCGCCCGACAGCCGACGCGCTCGAGCGCCTCCAGCACGACGGCGGTCAGCCGCCGTGGATCGCCCGGGAGCATGCTCCCGAAGGTGACGACCACGGGCGGCGGACCGGCGGCGAGGAACTCCAGCAGCTCGGGATCGGGACGCCAGCCCTCGTCGGCGTCCAGGAAGAAGTAGCCGGTGAGGTGATACCGCGGCGGCCAATCCGGCTCCGGGCGGACGACGTGGCGGCTGACCGCGAACAGCGCCAGGTCCGCCACCTCCACGTCGCCCAGCAGCGGGTCGGGCGCCGGCGGCAGCCCGAGCTGTACTCGGTAGCGGTTAATGATCGGGGCGGTGGCCCAGCGCATCGGGGCGAGGATGAGCTGCCAGGCCGCTCGGTTGAGCCGCCGCGCCAGGCGCCAGCTCGGGGGCAGTGCGGGGAGGCCGGCCGGCAGCCGGTAGCCGGTCGGAACCGCGAACGGGGTAAACGGCACCGAGACGAACGGGATCCCCTCCGTCTCGTGCAGCATCCGCGCTGCCGGCTGGGTGACCCCGGCGACCAGCACGTCAGCGTCGCGACACGCCTGGCGCAGTTCCTGGTACATCTGGGGAATCCAGGGCATCGTCGCGGCCAGAAAGTGGCGCATCTGCCCCATCGGGGTCGCCGCGGAGAGCATCGCCGCCATGATCCGCTGGGCGTCCGTGACCGTGAGCGGCGGGCCGATGGGGGTGAACTCCAGCCCCAGCCGCGCGGCGCGCTCGGCGAACAGCGACGGCAGCGCCAGCAGCGGCCGGTGCCCGTGGCGCTGGAACTCGACCGCCAGCGCCAGGAACGGCTGCACGTCTCCAGTCGAGCCGACGTTGCTCAGGACAACCCGCACCTGCACCCCTGACACCACAAGGGTAACGCGAACAGGCAAGCCCAGGCTTACAGGTGTGGACGGGTCGGGGACGCCCGTGCTAGTCGCGCGCTCGGGCCAGCGTGAGCCCCAGCCAGACGTACCAGAACGGCTCGACCACGAAGCCGTTGGCGATGGCCGGGACCAGGATGATCGGGTTGGCCGGATCGAGCACAATCAGCCGGCCCAGGTACAGCGCCAGCAGCAGGATGGCGGAGAGATAGCCGAGCCAGGCCAGACCCCGCGGCCAGCCGGGGGTGCGCCCGATCAGCCAGGAGAGCACCAGCAGCCCGATACTCTCCACCCCGAAGGTCAGCAGCCCGCGCGGATCGATCTGGCTCGGCGCGTTGGGATCCAGCGTGGTGGGTGGGTGGATCGCGTTGGCCAGGTCGTAGCCGCCATGGATAGCCGCTCCGGCGGCGCCGACCAGCGCCAGCAGCGTGCCCCAGAGCGCGAACGGCGCGTCCGTCTCCCGCAGCCGCTCGTACAGCGCGACCAGCGCCGGGGTGGCGAGCAGCCCGAGCAGCAGCAGGAACAGCGCGCTCAGCAGCCCGCCCAGGGCGGGCGTGCCGCGGGCGAGGATGACGAAGGCGACCGCGTACAGGAAGCCAGCCAGGCCGGCCAGGATGGCGCAGAGCCCGGCAAAGCGCACGAAGCCGGAGCCGGCCCCGCGCTCCGGGGCCAGAGAGCCTGCTGGCATGGTCGCCTCCCTCCAGCACCGGGCGGCGCTGACCGCCCGGTGCTCCTCATCCTGACATACGTGATCCTGACATACGTGGCCAGCGCGAGCGCCGATCACCCCTCGCGTCCAGCCCGGCCTGACTAATCACGGAGATCGGGCCTTAGCTCTTAACAGAATCAGCAGGTGAGTCGTCGCCAGCAGATGAGGGCGGCGGCAAGGCTGAGGAACGCCTCGTGGATCTCGTCGCGCATCTCCCAGCGGATGCGCAGGCGGCGGCACCAGTACAGCAGCGCGCCACCAGCGGCCGTACGCGGCGCCGCTTCGCGAGGACGTTGTCCGTCCGCAGGGGACGAGTAAGGGGGCAAGCCCCCATCCTCTCCATTCTAAGTGTACCGCTCACCTGGGGGATTGCCGCAAGACCCGGGTCGTGCCGCAGAATCCCCGGCCGGGGCGCGAACCTACGGCGGAGGAGGGTGGCGATGACGGAGCATGCGGTGGTGATCGTCGGAGGAGGTCCGACCGGGTTGATGTTGGGGGCCGAGTTGGCGTTGGCGGGCGCGGACGTCGCCATCGTCGAGCGGCGCGCCACCCAAGACCTCGTCGGCGCGCGCGGGGGCGGTCTGCACTCCCGCACCATCGAGGTGCTCGATCAGCGTGGAATCGCCGATCGGTTCCTGTCGCAGGGGCAGGTGGCGCAGGTCGCGGGGTTTGCCTGGATCCGTCTGGACATCAGCGACTTCCCCACCCGGCACAACTACGGCCTCGCACTGTGGCAGAACCGCATCGAGCGCATCCTGGCCGACTGGGTCGGCGAGCTGGCGGTGCCGATCTACCGCGGACGTGAGGTGACCGGTTTCGCCCAACACGACACCGGCGTCGACGTCGAGCTGGCCGACGGCGGGCCGCTGCAGGCGGCATACCTCGTCGGGTGCGACGGAGGGCGCAGCCTGGTCCGCAAGGCGGCCGGCATCGGATTCCCGGGGTGGGACCCGACTATGAGCTGCCTGATCGCCGAGGTCGAGGTGGCCGAGGAGCCGGTATGGGGCTTACGCCGCGACGCCCTCGGTATCCATTCCTTGAGCAGGTTGGAGGACGGACCGGTGCGGGTCATGGTGACCGAACAGCGCCTCGGCCGGACCGGCGACCCCACCCTGCGCGACCTCAGCGAGGCGCTCGTCGCCGTCTACGGGACCGATTTCGGGATCCACAGTCCCACCTGGATTTCGAGATTCACCGATATGGCTCGGCAGGCAGCTTCCTACCGCAAGGGACGGGTGCTGCTGGCCGGCGACGCCGCGCACGTGCATTTCCCGGTGGGTGGGCAGGGCCTCAACATCGGCGTGCAGGATGCGGTGAACCTGGGGTGGAAGCTGGCCCAGGTGGTCAACGGGACGTCGCCGCAAAGCCTCCTGGACACCTACCATGCCGAGCGGCACCCGGTCGCCGCCCGCGTGTTGCGCAACACGATGGCACAAACCGCGCTCCTGCGCGCCGACGAGCGGACCGAGGCGTTGCGCGACACCATGTCTGAGCTGCTGGGCATGGACGAGCCGCGTAAGCGGATCGCCGCGATGATGTCCGGTTTGGACATTCATTACGACCTCGGTGAGGGGCACCCGCTGCTCGGACGCCGTATGCCTGATCTCGACCTGGTCGCCGCCGACGGCCCGCGGCGGGTGTTCACCCTGCTGCACGATGCCCGCCCGGTGCTGCTCAACCTCGGCGAGCCCGGCGGCCTCGACATCCCACCATGGGCGGATCGCGTTCAGTTGATCGACGCCAAGTACGTTGGTCCGTGGGAGCTTCCGGTCCTCGGCGCGGTCGCTGCCCCCACCGCCGTGTTAGTTCGGCCCGACGGGTACGTCGCCTGGGTGGGAGACGGAACCCCCATCGGGCTCCATGACGCGCTAACCACCTGGTTCGGACCACCCACCGCCGCGTAGCTCATTCTGTTAGGAGTTCTTAGCCGATCAGCAGCTCCGCGGCACCGGAGACGATCGCCGCGGCGAGCAGCCAGGCGCCTTCCCGGCGTGACTCGGCGGCCTGGACCTCGCCCTGCCAGACCGCGCGGGCGTCGGGGGACGGGACACGGATCGCCAGGCGCAGCGGCCGCGGGGTGCGGAGCCCAAGCGTCAGGCGCGTCCCCCGTCGCCACGCCTCGGCCCACAGCTCCCCGCCCTCGGGCAGCGGCAGCCGCAGCTCCGCCCGCTGGCCGACCCGCGCGTCGAGCTGGAGCGTGTCCCAGGGCCGCTGCCCGACGTAGTCCATCTCGGGCCCGAAGGGGAGCAGCGAGTCATCGCGGACGAACAGCGGCACGCGCTCCAGCGGCGCCGGGCAGGTGAGCCAGCGGCCGCCGTCGTGCTCCTCGTTGGTCCAGAAGTCGTACCAGCGGCCGGGGGGCAGGTAGACCTCCCGCTCGCGGGCCGGTGCCAGCAGCGGCGCCACCAGCAGCCAGGGGCCGAGCAGGAACTGGTCGTCCACCTCGCGGGCGACGCGGTCGTCCGGGTACTCCAGCAGCAGCGGCCGCAGCAGCGGCAGCCCCGTCGCGGCGGCCTGGTGTGCCAGCGACCAGAGGTAAGGGAGGAGCCGGTAGCGGAGGCGGGCGAAGTCGCGGACGATCCGCAGCACCTCGGGGCCAAACTCCCACGGCTCGCGGGGCAGGACGCCGTGGAAGCGGGTGTGCGAGCAGAGGAGCGCGAGCTGTGCCCAGCGGAGGTACAGCTCCGGGTCCGGGAGCTGGAAGTGGCGTACGTCCCAGAAGCCGCCGACGTCGCTGGTCCAGTAGGCGAAGCCGGACAGCGCCAGGCTCAGGCCGCCGCGGAGCGCCCCGGCCAGCCCTTCCCAGGTGGACTGGGCGTCGCCCGACCAGTTCAGCGGGTAGCGCTGCGAGCCGGCCCAGCCGGAGCGGCCGAAGACGACCGCCTCTCCCAATGTCTCCCGCGCCGCCTCGAACACCGCCCGGTTGAAATAGAGCGGGTAGACATTGTGCGCCTGGCGGCCGCTGCGTCCGTCGTGCAGCACCGCGTCGGGCGGCAGCCCCTCACCGTAGTCGCTCTTGAAGCTAGCCACGCCCAGCGCGTGCCAGCGGCGGTGCTGCTCTTTGATCCAGGCAACCGCCTCCGGGTTGGTGTAGTCGACCAGCGCCGCGTCCGGGTTGTCCAGCGCCCGCGCCCAGGCGCCGTCGCGGGCGCGGACGAAGTAGCCGCGCGGAGCGCCCTGGCGGAACAGGTCGCTCTCGAACCAGACATAGGGGTTCTCCCAGAGCGAGAGCCGCACCCCGCGCTCGCGCAGCCAGGCGATCAGCCCGGCCGGGTCCGGGAAGCGCTCCTCGCACCACTCGAAGTCGCAGGCGTCCAGCTTGTGCCGCCGGCGATCGCGCAGCCAGAGCGGGTCCAGGTGGATCACGTCCAGCGGGAACCCCTCCTGGCGCGCCCGCGTGACGACCTCCTCCACCTGCGCCCGCGACTCGTACATGCAGCGCGAGAACCAGACGCCGAACGACCATAGCGGCGGCAGCGGCGGCCGGCCGGTCAGCGCGGTGTAGCGGCCGAGAACCTCCTTGGGGCTCGGGCCGTGGATGACGAAGTAGTCCAGCGCCTCGGCCTCCACCTGGAAGGAGGCGGTGGGCGCGGACGGCGCGCCCAGCTCCCAGACAATCGGCTCCGTGTGGGCCAGGAACAGGCCGTAGCCGGCGCTGGAGAGCAGGAACGGGACGTTCAGGTAGGTGACGTCGGTGGTGTTGGTCCCCTTGGTGTCGCGCGACCAGGCGACCAGCCGCTGCCCGCGCTTGTTCAGCGGCCCGTACTGCTGCCCCAGCCCGTACAGGGCCTCCTGGCGGCCGAGCGCGACGCTCTCGTGCACCCGCCGCCCACCCTGCTCCGCCTCGCTGTACCCCAGCGGATAGGCGACACGGGCGAAGAAGGTGCGATCGTCCGTCTGCTCGGCGAACAGCGTCCGGCCGGCGCCGTCCTCGATCGAGAGCCGCCACGGCTCATGGTGCACCCGCACCGCCAGCGCCTCGGAGCAGACCAGCGCCTCGTCCGCCCCCTGCTCCAGACGGACCTCGGCAAGCGGGACGGGTGGGGTGGAGAACAGGATCGGGTCGGCCGAGTACCAGCCGGACCCGGTGTCGAGCCGGACCCGGACCACGTGGGGGTCGACGAATGTCACCGCCACCCGCATCCGCTGGCCGCCGTCCCCTTCGACCTCGAACTGTGCCCCGCCGGAGACCGGCTGCACCGCGTGGAAGCGGGCCACGCTCCAGTAGCGCCGCTCGGCGCGGGCGAAGATCGGCCGCGCCTCGTCCGCCACGTCCAGCAGCGGGGTCCAGAGCTCGCCCGGCTCTGCCGGCGGCTGCTCCGCGGGCTCGGGGGGCTTGAAGACGTCAGGCAGCTCCGCCATCGCGAACCGTCAGCAGCCCGCGGGGCGCTCGGTTGCCCGCGGCACGAGGGCAGAGCGTCCTTGCCTGGGAGCACCGCCGGGCGCCTGGGCGCGTCATCGCTCCGTTGCCTCGGCCTCCGCCCGGCGTGCCAGCCGAACGGCGACCTGCGCCACGAAGTTGCGCAGGATGCGGCGGAGCAGCCAGCCGGTGCCGGGAACGGCCGGGTCGAACGACGAGGCCCAGGTAATCACCGTCCCGCACCCGCGCCGCTCCAGCGTCACGTCGGCCCGGTAACCGTGGATCGGCAGCCCGGATAGGAGCGTGTAGGCGAAATGGCGCGGCGGCTCGTACGCCACCACCTCCTCGCGGGTGCGGATCCGCCCCCGGCGGAAGCGCCGCACTGCGCCCAGGCCGTTCGGCGCGGGATCCCCCTTGCGCTCGAGCCCGGATTCGTCGAACGGCGCCCAGCGCGCCCACTGCTGCGTATCGGCCAGGACCTGGAAGACACGCTCCGGCGGCGCCGCCGACTCGGCCGTCACCGAGAACGCCTGGCTGCCCATCTCCCTCCTCTCCGTTCGGCACGCTGGCAGGCGCCAGCGGATGCCGAGACGCCACGGCGGCGCCGAGCGCCAGCGCCTCTCCCACGGCTCCGCTCGGGCGACCGCGGGCCGCTAGCGGGCGCTCCCCACCGCGTCGGCCAGGCGGCGGGCGCGGTCGGTCAGCGCCGCCCAGGCGCCGGCGGCGACGAGCGCGCGGTCCACCAGCGCACTGCCCACGCCGAGGGCGAAGGCGCCCGCCTGCATGAACGCCGCGGCGTTGTCCACGCTCACCCCACCAGTTGGTACCAGCCGCAGGTGCGGGAGCGGGGCGCGCACCTCGCGCAGGTAGGACGGCCCGCCGACGCTGGCCGGGAATAGCTTCACCAGCCCGGTCCCGAGCGCCCAGGCCGCCTGCAGCTCGGTGGGCGTGAGCCCGGCCGGGAGGCAGAGCACGTCGGCCTCGCGGCAGACGGCGGCGACCTCAGGGACCAGGGTCGGGGAGACGATGAGCTGCGCCCCAGCCTGGATGGCGGCGCGGGCGGAGGCGGCGTCCAGCACGGTGCCAGCGCCAAGGAGCATACTGCTCGGCAGTCGCCGGATCGACTGGCGCAGCGCCTCCAGCGCCCCGGGCGTGGTCAGGGTGAACTCCAGCGCGGTCACCCCGCCCTCGGCGACCGCCTCCGCGACCCGCAGGAGCTGCTCGGCGCTGTCCAGCCGGACGATCGCCAGCACCCCGGCCCGGCCGAGCTGCTCCAGCGTCTGTGCCGCGTTCACCCGGCTACGACTCCGACATCAGCTTGCCGGCGGTCATCCAGTGCTTGCGCGGCACCTCGTCGATGACCACTTCGCACGCTTCGAGCCGGGCGTTGGCGATCTCCACCAGCGCGTCGGTGATCGCCTTGGCCAGCCGCTTCTTCTGATCGTCAGTGCGGCCCTCAAGCATGGAGACGCGGACGAACGGCATCGGAATCCTCCCGCGAGTATCTGCGCTGGCATCGTAGCAGGCCGCGCGCTACCCCTCCCACCCCTTCACCGCCTCCGCCCCGATCAGCAGCCGGTCGCCGACGCGGGCGAAGGGGCGGCGGATCAGCGTCGGCTCCTCAGCCATCAGCCGCAGCAGCGCCTCGTCGGACAGCGCGCCCGGCTGGTAGCCGCGCTGGCGGGCGAGGACCGACTTCCAGGAGAACAGCTCGCTCGGGGAGCGGCCGCCCAGCAGCGCCCGCAGCTCCTCCACGGTGAAGCGCTGCGTGAAGAAGTCCCGCTCGCGGAGCGGCACCCCCTTGCGCGCGAGCACCTGCCGCGCCTGCCGGCAGGTACTTCAGGTCGGCCGCCAGTAGAAGTCGAGCGCCTCGCTCGCCATCGCCCGCGCCTCAGACACCCAGCGTCTCCTTCAAGCGCTCGAGGCCCAGGCGGGGGCTGGTGAGGATGGGGACGTGGCGCCCGCCCACCTCCAGGTGGTCGGCGCCGCCGGTGGCGCGGGCCATCGACGCCTGGGCCAGCACGATGACATCCGCCCACTCGGCCAGGCGCTCCAGCGTCTCGCGGACCCGCCGGTCGTGCTCGGCGGTGTCGCCGGCGGCCAGCAGCGCGAAGGCGCCCTCGGCCAGCCCGGTGCGGACCTCCACCGACGTGCCGGCTCGGGCCGCGGCAGCGCGGATCAGGTCCGAGGTCGGGCCGAGGGTGGTGGGCAGGGTTGCCGCGACGCCGATCTTGCTCCCCAGCGCCACCGCGCGCTCCGCCATCGCCTGGTCGATCCGCTGCACCCCGAGCGGATCGGCAGCCGGCCCCACCGACGAGCAGGTGAGCACCACCGCGTCCGGCCGCGAGGCGAGCGCCTGCTCCGCCCGCCGGGCGAAGCGCTGCCGGACGTCGTCGGTCAGCTCGCCCAGCCGGATCGTGTCCTCCAGGAGCGACTCGTCGACGACGTGCTCCACCTGCACCCCGGGCAGCAGCTCGGCGCAGAGCTTATCGAACGCGGCGCGGTTGGCATCCACCGTGTGGATCAGCACCACGCGCCTGGGCTTGCTGGTTCCTTGCTCAGCCATCAGCGCTCCTCCTGTCCCCGCCCGGACCCACGCCTCGCGGTATTCTAGAGCCGCCAGGCGAGAACGGACAGCGGCGCCGACGACTGACCTGCTCCCCATCCCGCCCGCCGCCTGGCTATCCCTCATCGAGAAAGGCGACCACGCGGCAGACGCATGCCTCGCCGCCCTCCCAGCGCCAGGGGAAGGCGCCAAGGGTGACCCGCCGGCCCAGCACCTGGCGAATGTCGCCGGCCAGATTCTCCACCAGCGGGATGTTCGCCTTCGCGGTGGTGACGTGCGAGTACTCCAGCCACTTCCGCGGCAGCGTCGCCTCGATCGGCTGGCCGGTGAGCACCTCGTACTCCTCCACCAGGTCCGGCCGCATCGCCCGGATCGCGGTGTCGAGCGAGTGATCCAGCGACGGAGTGTCCGTCCCGATCCACTTCGCCCGCTTGCTCACCAGCTCGTCGATCACCTCCGGGTGCGGCCCGGGATGCTTGTCGAAGTAGCACACCTCGTCCGGGCTGCCCTCGGCCCAGTTGTAGCGGTGCCAGCCGGTGTATAGCACGACAATGTCGCCCTCGCGGATCGGCTCCGGCGCCGCCTGGAGCACCTGCTCCAGCGTGTATAGCGTCCAGGGGCGGCAGAGCGGGCTCAAATCGATCACCAGGCCGGTGCCTACCAGGTCCTCCAGAGGGATCTGGCCCAGGTGCTTGCCGGTCGGCCAGTAGTGGATCGGGGCGTCCAGGTGCGTGCCGGTGTGCATGTTCAGCTTGACAGACAGGGTGCTCTTGGCGTGGCGGTGATGGCTGTGGATCGCCTTTACCTCAATTGGCTCGAACTGGGGCCAGGTGGGCATCTGCGCGCCCCAGGGCTGCGTCAGGTCGACCAGTCGCATCAGCGGAACCTCCCGCGCCAGGCTACACTACTTCTGACGCGGCTGCAGCCGCCCACGCCACAGCGTGGAGGGCCGGATGAACCAGATCCCGCGCTACCCAGAAGCCCGCAATGCCGCCCGCTGGCCGGCGGAGCACCGCCCGGTGCACGGGGGCGACACCCCGATCTTCATCTAGCGCGTTTGGGGCGGGGGCGATTGCCATTGCCGCAGGCGGAGCGCACAGCCTGGCGCTCCACGACGACGGGACCGTCTGGGGTTGGGGCGACAACACCTATGGGGAGCTAGGTGATAGGACGACGGGCGATCTGCCCTGCCATTGCCGCTTGACGGCCGTACAGGTGCGGGGCTTGAGCGGCGTGATTGCGATCAGCGCGGGCAGCTTGCATAACCTAGCGCTGCGGCTCGGCACGTAAGCCTGTCCGTCGCGGCTAGGCCCTGGGGGGCGAGGGGGGATGCTGCCGCCTGGGCTATTGCGATCTCGCCGGGCGCGGGGTAGGATGCGGGCAACGGACGCTCGCGGCGTCCGAGGGCTGGGCTCGCGGCTCCGAGAGAGGATCGAGCATGCGCCTGGCAGGGCCTGCTGTCGCGCGCTGTCTCCGCGCTTGCGGCCTGCTGTTCGGCGCGGTCGTCGCCGCGATCCTGCTCGCTGCTGGCGCGGGGGCTGACGAGCCCCGCCCGACGGTGTTCGTGGCCGGGGTCGAGGGCACCATCAATCCCGTCACGGCCGAGTACCTGCACTGGGTGCTGGACCGGGCCGAGCAGGAGCACGCCACCGCGCTGGTGATTCGGCTGGACACGCCCGGCGGGCTGGACAGCTCTATGCGCCAGATGGTGCAGGACCTGCTCGGCAGCACCGTCCCCACGGTTGTCTTCGTCGCTCCCTCCGGGGCGCGGGCCGCCTCGGCCGGGGTGTTCATCGCGGAAGCGGCCAACGTGCTGGCGATGGCCCCGGGGACGAACATCGGGGCGGCGCACCCGGTCGCGGGCGGTGGCGAGACGCTCGAGGCCGACCTGCGCGACAAGATCACCAACGACGCCGCGGCGTACCTGGCCAGTATCACTCGGCAGCGCGGCCGGAACGACGCCTGGGTGCAGGACGCGGTGCGCCAGAGCCTGTCGCTGGCCGCGATGTCGGCGGTGGACCAGCACGTCGCCGACCTGCTCGCTCCCGACCTGCCAGCGCTGCTCGACGCGGTGGACGGCCGGACGGTGCAGACGGCCGCCGGTGCAGTGACGCTTCAGACCCGGGACGCCGCGATCACCAGCCTCCCGATGACCCCCGTGGAGCGGGCCTTCCAGGCGATCTTCGACCCGAACGTCGCCTACCTGCTGCTGACGCTCGGCTTCTACGCGATCCTGATCGAGCTGTTCCATCCCGGCTCGGTCGCCCCGGGCGTCACCGGCGCAGTCTGCCTGGTCCTGGCGTTCGTCGCCCTGTCCACCCTGCCGATGAACTGGGGTGGGGTGCTGCTCCTGCTCGTCGCCGTCGGGCTGTTCGTGCTGGATGTGAAGGCGGCGACGCACGGGGTGCTGACGGTGGCCGGACTCGTCTGCTTCGTCCTCGGCTCGCTGCTGCTGTACACCCCCACCGGGCCGCGCTCGCCCACCCTGCCCGACGCGCGGGTGGCGCTGCCGGTGCTGCTCGTCGCCGCCGGGACGGGGGTGCTGCTCAGCCTGCTGGTGCTCGGGGCAGCGATCCGGGTGGGGCGCCGGCCGGCGATCAGCGAGGTGGACCGCCTGGTGGGAGCGACCGGGGTGACCCGCAGCGCGCTCGACCCGACTGGAGTGGTGTACGTTGGCGGACAGCTCTGGTCGGCGCGGCTGCGCAGCGGGAGGCTCGGCCCGGGCGAGCCGGTCCGGGTGCTGGTCCGCAACGGGTTGACCCTGGAGGTGGAGCCTGCCGGGGTCCGTGGAGAACAGGAGGCGCCGCCATGATCGCCACCGCGACCACCCTGGCCATCCTTGTGATCGTCCTGCTCGCTGTGGTCGGCATCCTGAGCCAGACCATTCGGGTCGTCCGCGAGTACCGGCGGCTGGTGGTGTTTCGGCTGGGCAAGTGCATCGGCGCCAAGGGGCCGGGGCCAGTGCTGCTTATCCCCTTCGTCGATCGCCCGGTTACCGTGGACCTGCGCGAGCTGTACATCGAGGTGCCGCACCAGTCGTGCATCACTAAGGACAACGTCCCGATCCAGATCGACTTCCTGATCTACCGCCAGGTGATCGACCCACTGGCCAGCGTGCTGGCGGTGACGAACTTCGCCGGCGCCTCGCAGGGGATCGCTGCCACCACGCTGCGGGCGGTGATTGGCGACATCCTGCTGGACGACGTGCTGGCGCGGCGCGAGCAGATCAACGAGGACCTGCGCCGTAAGCTGGACGAGGTGACCGAGCGCTGGGGGGTGAAGGTGACCGCGGTGGAGATCCGCGAGATCCTGCCGCCGCGCGAGGTGCAGGACGCGATGAACCGCCAGATGTCGGCGGAACGCTCCCGCCGGGCGATCGTCACCGAAGCGGAGGGGCGGCGCCAGGCGACCATTACCGTCGCCGAGGGCGAGAAGCAGGCCCAGGTGCTGCGGGCGGAGGGCGAGAAGCAGGCGGCGATCCTGAAGGCGGAGGGCTACGCCCAGGCGCTCCAGACCGTCTTCGCCGCCGCGCAGCAGGTAGACGCCAAGACAATGACGCTCCAGGTGATCGACGGGCTGAAGGCGCTCGGGGCGAGCCCCGGGAGCACCTTCGTCATCCCGATGGAGCTCACCCGGCTGCTCGGGCAGATCGGCGACTACCTGGATCGCGGGCTCCAGCCCCGCGACGCCGCGCCTAGCCGGGGCGACAAGCATGCCGCCCCGGAGCTCGCCGCGAGCTAGCTGGCGGCCAGGCGCCGCCCGGGCCGCGCCGGCCCTATAATGCCCGCGTGGCCGAGACGACTGAACGCTCCCTGACCGAGCAGCTCGCGGCGTTCCTCGCCGCCACCCCGGCGGAGGCGATCCCGACCAACGTCCTGCGGGTGGCGCCGCTGTACGTGCTGGACTGGCTCGGCTCCGCGCTCGCCGGCTCCTGCTCCGCGGTGGGCACGCTGCTGCATCGCTATGCTGAGCAGCAGCCCGCGGCCGGGGCCACCTGCCTCGGGCTCGACCAGGGGCGCAGCCCGGGGGTCGCGGCGCTGCACAACGGCGCCGTCTCGCACATCCTGGAGATGGACGATCTGGACCGCGCCTCGGTGCTCCACCCGGGCTGCGTCGTCATCCCGGCGGCACTGGCGCTGGCCGAGACGCGTGGCACCAGCGGCCGGGAACTGCTGGCGGCGGTGGTGCTCGGCTACGAGGTGGCGATCCGGATCGGCGAGGCGGTGGGCAAGCGGCATTACTGGTACTGGCACAACACCGCCACCTGTGGCGTCTACGGCGCCGCTGCCGCGGCCGGGGCGCTGCTCGGCCTGTCGCGGGAGCGCTTCGTCTGGGCGCTCGGCAACGCTGGCACCCAGTCGGCCGGGCTCTGGCAGTTCCTCTCGGATGGCGCGATGTCCAAGCACCTGCACGCTGGCCACGCCGCCGCGGGCGGGCTGCTCGCCGCCGAGCTAGCCGCGCTTGGGTTCACCGGGCCGCGCCGTATCCTGGAGGGCGAGCGCGGCTTCTTCGCCGCCACCGCGCCGGATGCCCGCCCCGAGCTGGTCGTCGCCGGCCTGGAGCCGGGAATGGCGCGGTACAAGCTCCCCGGTGTCTCCTTCAAGCCATACCCCTCCTGCCGCCACACCCACCCGGCGGTCGACGCGGCGCTGGTGGTGCGCGCTCGCCTCGGCGGGACGCTTGACGAGATAGAGCGGGTGGAGATCGACACCTACCAGGCGGCGCTAGACCTGTGCGACAACCCGGCGCCGGTCAACCCCTACCAGGCCAAGTTCAGCCTGCACTACACCGTTGCCCGGGCGCTGCTGCAAGGGAACCTTGTCCTGGCCGACTTCGAGCCCGAGCGGCTGCACGACGCGCCGGTCCGGGCGCTGATCGCGCGCACTGTCGCCCGCCTGGACCCGGCCGCCGAGGCGCGCTACCCGGCCGAGTGGCCCAGCCAGGTAACGGTGACGCTGCGCGACGGGCGCCGGGCGAGCGCCCGTGTCGCCAACCCTAAGGGCGATCCGGAGAACCCGCTCAGCCCGGCCGAAGCCGAGACCAAGTTCCGCGGCATGCTCGCCGGCACCCCGTTCGAGCGCAGCGCCTCGGCGCTGATCGACCTGGTCGCGGCGCTGCCCGAGCTCCCGAGCGTGCGCGGCGCCCT
The DNA here is from genome assembly GCA_021325655.1 of Pseudomonadota bacterium. Taxonomy (GTDB): domain Bacteria; phylum Chloroflexota; class UBA6077; order UBA6077; family JAJPGT01; genus JAJPGT01. Next base: position 25,343 of record JAJPGT010000024.1, on the reverse strand, counting down.
TCCGGCCGCGCTGGCCGGCGCCACGGTGGCCGCGTGAGCGAGCGCGCTCCCGCCCGACCGCTGTTCGGGTCCGCGCCCCGCTGGCTCGTCCCGGCCACGCTGGCCGCCACCACTCTACTCGGCCTGGCGCTGCGCCGCGGCGCTCGGCCTCGCCCCGGCCAGGTAGCCTCGCCTCCACCGCCGAGCCGGCCGCGCCTGACCGCGGCCGAGCTGCAGGACTTCCCCTGCGGCGAGTGCGACGGCTGATCCCGAGCGGGCAGCGGCGCGGAGCGGGCGATTACACGCTCTGGCCCAGGCTGGCGCGGTGCTCCGCCACCACGTGCGGCGGAGAGAGCTGGATCAGCAGCTCGATCCCGAACAGCAGCACCGCCACGTCGTCCAGCTCCCCCAGCACCGGGATGAAGTCGGGGATCAGGTCCAGCGGGGAGAGGATGTAGAGCGCCACCCCGAGCGCTACCGCCTTGGTCCACAGCGGCACACGCGGGTCGCGGAGCAGGAGCAGCGCCAGCCGGCCGTCTGAGATGAGCTGGCCGATCCGCCCCGAGCGCAGCAGGTTCCACCACCGCATCGTTCTGTCCTTCCTCCTTATGAGGTCACACCCAGCGTCACGTGGTCGCCATCACGCAGTCGCGTCGCCCGCGCCGCCGGGGTCTCGTTCACCAACGCCAGCACTACCGATTGCGGCGCGATCGCCAGCTCGGCCAGCAGGTCGTCCAGGCTCGCGCCCTCCGCGAGCTGCACCTGCTCGGTCTCGCCAGCGCCTTCCACCACCTCGCCCCGCAGCGTGACGCGGACCTGCATGCTGACACCCTCCTGATGCAAGGAGTACGCCTGGCTCCGGCGACCCCGGCGTGCTACCCTCGCGCTATGGCTGTATCCCTGTCCCCATCCTGCGAGCTACGGCTCGGCACCCAGGGCTGGAACTACCCGGACTGGGTGGGCAGCTTCTACCCGCTCGGCACCCGCGCCCAGGAGTTCCTGGCGCTGTACGCCAGCGTGTTCGACACCGTGGAGATCGATTCGACCTTCTACGGCGCGCCCCGCCCCACGACGGTGCAGGCCTGGGCAGAGTCTACCCCGCCCGGCTTCCAGTTCGCCGCCAAGCTGCCCCAGCGCATTACCCACGAGCTGGCGCTGCGCGACGCCCAGGCGGAGCTGGCGGCGTTCCTCTCCGTGATGGACCGCCTGGGCGACCGGCTGGGACCGCTGCTCATCCAGCTTCCGCCCCAGCTCCACCGCGACGAGCAGACGTGGCAGGACCTGCGCGCCTTCCTGGCGGAGCTACCCAGCGGCTACCAGTGGGCGGTCGAGTTCCGCCATCGCTCCTGGCTGGCAGATGAGGTGCTGGAGCTGCTGCACGAGCGAGGGGTGGCGTTCACCGCCATCGACCTGGTCTCCATGCCGCGCCGGGTCGAGGCCACCGCCCCGTTCGCCTACGTCCGCTGGCTGGGCGACCGGCGGCGGATCGAGCGCTACGATCGGATCCAGCTCGACCGCGACCAGGAGACGGCCGAGTGGGCCGCGGCGCTGCATAACCTGGCGCACCAGGTCGGCCGGATCTACGGCTATTACAACAACCACTACGCCGGCCATTCGCCGGCCTCGGTCAACCAGCTCCGGCAGCGGCTGGACCTGGCGCCGCTACCTCTCCCCCAGCCCCGCCGCTCCCGGCCGGAGCAGGAGCCGCTGCTGTGACGCGCTCCGCACCGCTGGCCGAGCCGCCTGTGCCGCCGGTCCGCCTGGGCGAGGACGATGGGCGCCGCGCGATTCTGGTGGACGGGGTGGTGCAATCTATTGCGCTCGACCACGGCGCGGCCGAGGCGGGGTACTGGGCGGCGATGCTGCCCGACACGCGACCCAGTCGCGCCCTGCTGCTCGGCTACGGCGGCGGAACGCTGGCGCACCTGCTGCTCCGGCGCTTCGGGCCGCTGCCGATCGTCGGCGTGGACGACGACCCGCGGGTGCTCGCGCTCGCCCCGGCCTTGCTGGAGGTGCCCGCCTGCGTCGAGCTGGTCTGTCTGGACGCGCTGGCCTACGTGCAGGGGACGGTGGGGCGGTTCGACTACGTTGCGGTGGACCTCTTTCGCGGCGGGGAGACGCCGCGCGCCATGTTCGGCCGGCCGTTCCTGCGCCGGCTGCGGGCGCTGCTAACACCAGGCGCCCCGCTGGTAGTGAACCTGTTCGTCGACCGCCGCCTCCCGGAGCGGCTCCACCGCCTCGGCCGGGTGTTTCGGGTGCGCGCTCAGCGCCGGGTAGGGGAGAACCTGGTGGTCCACCTGGCGTGAGCCCACCCGCCTCTGGCGAGGGACCAGTTCCCCCTGGCCGCGGGACGTCCGCGACAGCACCGAGCCCGGCGCACAGCCGTTGGCGGAGGCTACAGGCTCACGAGCAGCGCCACTCCGAGCACGGTGAGCAGGGTACCGGTGACCACGCGCCGGGTCACGTGCTCGCCCAGGAAGAGCGCGGAGAGCGGGACGGCGTATAGCGGGGAGGTAGCGCCGATGGTAGCGGCCCGGGCGGCGCCGGCCTGCTGGGTGGCGAAGAGGTACAGCAGCATCGAGCCGGCGGAGAGGGTGCCGCCCAGCAGCGCCATCCCGATGCGAGTCCGGCTGATCTGCCCCGGGCGCTTCAGCCGACCGCCCCGCCAGGAGATGAGCCAGACCAGGCCGGCGGCGAAGGTGATGCGGATGGTGGTGGCGGTGAGGAGATCGATCTGGTTCAGCGCTGGCCGGACCGTCACCGCTGACACCGCCCAGCAGACCGCGGCGACCATCGCCAGGCCCAGGCCGGCCCGCAGCGCGCGGGCATCCGCTTTCTGCAGCACCACCCGGCCAGGCGCGGGCATGACCACCAGGTACAGCCCGATGGGGATGAGCACCAGCGCCGCGACCAGGCCGGGCGTCACCGGCTCGCCCAGCAGTGGCACGGCCAGCAGGGTGGTGAGCAGCGGGTAGCTCATGGAGAGCGGCATCGCCCGGGCAATCCCGATCCGCTGCATCGACAGAAAGTACGAGCTATCGCCGATGCCGATGGCGAAGGTGACCGACACCAGCAGGAGCGCCAGGCCAAGCGCCGGGCGCTCACCCAGAGTCACCGCGTGCAGCCCGAGCCAGCCGAGCGCGCCGAGCAGCACCAGCAGGTAGCCGGCCGCGGCGGTGGTGCGCAACGCGTTGAGCACGATCACGTCCGCCCGCCGCGCCTCCACCCGCATCAGCAGGCTGGTCAGACTCCAGCACAGCGCCGCGACCAGCCCGGCCAGCTCGCCCAGGCCCGGCATCAGCGGCCGAGGTCGATCCCAACCGCCTGGGCCGCGGCGCGCAGGTTCTCGTCGCGCGCCTGGGTGGGGAGCGAGCAGGGGCCGCCGAGCACCCAGCGCCGGCCGCCGGTCGCCGCCAGCGCCTGCTCGGCCTCAGCCCGCGTCTGGGCGGGGTCGGCGGCGGTAACCGCCTCGGCGCTGAGCCCGCCGATGACGGCGCCCGGCAGCCTCCCCACAGTCTGGCTCAGGCTGGGGTTGGCGGGCGAGGTCGCGGCGTAGCTGAACAGCGAGACCGGGTAATCGGCAAAGTCGAAGACGCGCGCCCCGTCGCCACAGACGTGCAGCACGTTCAGCCGCGCCCCGGCCGCCCGCGCCGCCTCGATGACCTGGAGATCGTACGGTCGGCCGAACTCCGCGTACAGCTCCGCCGGCAGCTTGGCCGGGGTCCCCCAGGTCGTCGCAAAGAAGAAGCCATCCACCCCCGCCTCGAGCGCCCGGGCGGTGAACGCGGCGAACGTTTCAACGATCACCCCGAGGGCGTGGTGCACCGCGCCGGGCGCCGCCTCGATGTCCCGCCGCAGCGCCTCGGGCGACTCGGCCAGGTACTCCGCGACCATGAGCGGCAGGAACACCGTCTCGACCATCGGGACGTCCTGGCCCAGCCGCTGCCGGATCAGCCGCAGCGCGGCGAGCTGCTCGCCCAGCGCCCCCTCGGTCGGGGACAGGGGCGCCAGGCGCTGCCAGTCATCGGTGGACTTGATCACGTAGTCCAGCCGCTCGGGCCGCTGGTGCGGGTCGCCGCTGTAGTGGTAGCGCGCCCCCCAGTCCTCCACGTGATAGTGTGCCCGGGGATTTACCTTCAGCAGGTCGAACTGGTAGCGGCGCTCCCACTCGACCATCGCCTCGGCGAGCTGCTCGGCGGTGCTCTCGCTGGCGTAGAAGTGCCGCCACAGGCTCCAGGGGACCCGATCCGGCTGCTCGCCGGCAATCGCTGCCTCGATCCGCTCGCGCTTGGACATCCGCTCGGCCATCGTTCTCTCCCCGGTTCTCTCCAGCCGACGGCAATTCTATCGGGTCTGTGATTGCCGTGCGGCCGCACTGCCGAGGCAGCCGGGGCTGCCCGGCGCCAGCGTGGAGGCGCAGGGTGCTGCTAGTCTGAACGCAGCCCACTGGTGGCGGTGCGGCGGGCGGCCCGGACCCGCGGGACGGCGTCCGCCCGGCGCGGGTCGAGGCGATCCGGCGCTGCGCCGAGCCGACGCCGCAGCAGCGTCTCGCCATCCAGCGCGTCATCATCGCCGTCAAGGGCCAGACAGACTCTCCCTCACCTTTTCTCCCACCAGCTAGGAACAGCGGCTTCCGTTGCCGTTCTTCTCGTAGAAGTCAGTCGCCTAATATCTCGTACTCATGCTTATGCCCAGTACGCTCTAGATCGCCTTTCCTCAATCGCAGGAGGGAAGATTACTTAACCGCCTCGCTCGCCGCACGCTAAGCCGGGCCTGGGCAGCCGCCCCTCGCTTCCCTGAGGGTGGAGCGAGAGCGCGGAGAGGGGCGGCACGCCAGAGGCCTGCCGGGGCCGCGGCAGTGGCTCAGCCGCCCGTGCGCAGGAAGTGTTGCGCCTGGCCAGCCGCCTCCCTACGCTGTGCATAACTGAGTCGCGAGGCTGGATGCGCATCTTGCTCTCCTCCGGGACTGGTCGGCTGGGCCGGCTGCCCGGGGCGATGGCGGCGCCCCGGCAGCCGGCCCGGGAGCGCTCGCCCATCACCCCGCCGCGCTGGGTCGGCTATCTGCTGCTGGTGCCGGCGCTGCTTTCCGTGGCCGGCCTGCTGCTGTACCCGCTGGTCTACGCGCTCTGGCTCTCGCTCACCGACGCCCACCATTTCCAGGGGCCGGGCGCGTTCGTCGGCCTGGCCAATTTCGCCGCGCTCCTGCGCGACCCCGGCTTCTGGCAAGCTGCCGCCAACACGGCGTTCCTGGTCGGCCTGACCACGCTGGTGGAGCTCGCCGTCGGGGTGCTCACCGCGCTGCTGCTGTGGTGGCGCTTCTGGGGGCGCTCGGCGCTGTTCCTGGCAGTGTTCGTGCCCTGGGCGTTTCCGGCCTCCTTCTCCGCCTTCGCCTGGTACTGGCTGCTGATGCCGCCGTTCCACGCGTTCTACACCCTGGATGTGCTGGCGGCGCGCTGGTGGCTGGAAGGGCTGTTCGGGATGGGCGCCTGGCAGGTGCTGAGCATTGCTGTCATGAACGTCTGGCGCGGCTCGTCGATCATCGGCGTGTTCGTCCTGGCCGGCCTGAACGCGATTCCGGAGGAGCTGCTGGACTACGCCCGGCTGGAGGCGCGCGGCTGGTGGCAGAGCTTCTGGCAGGTGGTGGTGCCGTTGTCGCGCCGCTTCCTGGTGCTGGCGATCCTGGTGGCCCTGGTGATCACCTACACGGAGTACGTGTCCATGTACGTGGAGACGGGCGGGCGGATCACCGTGCCGGTGGTTGGGACGCTCGCCTTCCGCGCCGCGATCCAGGAGGGCGATACCGGGCTGGGCGCGGCGCTGGCGCTGATCCAGCTCCCGGTGGTGATCGCGCTCGCGCTCGCCTGCCTGCACCTGGTGGAGGGACGGGAGCGTCCCCGCCCCGCGCCCGAGTCCGCCGCGCCGCTCGCCCAGCGCTGGCACGTCACCCGCCTCCGCTCGCGCGGGGGGACGCGGCCAGCCAGCGGGCGCTCCGGGGGGTACTGGCGAGCGCGACGCCTCGCGCTCACCGTCGCCGGCGTCGCCGCGGCGCTGGCGCTGATGGCCTTCCACCTTTTCCCAGTCTACTACACCGCGGTGCAGGCGTTCCGCTCGGTCGAGGAGTACGCCCTCGGCAATCCGTTCTGGGTCTACGATCCCACCTTCGAAGACGTGGAGGAGGTGCTGCAGGACCCGGTGATCTGGCAATGGGGCTGGAACACGCTGCTGGTGTTCGGGAGCGTGCTCCTGCTCGGGCTGGCCGCGGCGCTGCTGGCGGGGTACGCGCTGGCCCGCTTCCAGCTCCCGGGCGCCCGCTGGCTGGCCCGGCTGCTGTTCCTGAGCTACTTCATTCCCCAGATGGCCGTCGTGGTCCCCGTCTATCAGCTCTTCCTGCTGCTGCACCTGGACGACACAATTCTCGGGATCATCCTGCTCTACCTGACGCTGGCGGTGCCGTTCTCTACCTGGCTGTTCTACCTGTACTTCCAGGGGCTGGCGACGGACGTGGAGGAGCACGCACTGCTGGATGGCAGCCGAGTGCAGGTGTTCCTGCGGATCGTCTTGCCGATGAGCTGGCCGGTGGTGATCGCGGCCGGGCTGTTCGCGATCGGAATGATGGGCTCGGACGTGCTATACGCCAGCACTTTCTCCCTGAGCAACGCGACCAAGACGCTGCCGGCTGGGCTGGGCCTGATCGCGGTGGAGCTGGACGAATGGGCCCCGGTGAACGCCGCGATCCTGCTGTCGTCGCTGCCGATCATCGTCGCCTGCGCCGCGCTGAGCCCGTACTACGTGCGCGGCCTGCGCGCAGCGCTGGTCGAAGGGGCGTGAGCAGGGCGGCACGCCCCCGGGCTGAGAGGCCGGGGACCGCGGGCTGGCCCCATGCGGGTCGCTGCACAGGGCCAGCCCCAAGCCGCGGGGTTACTTGTAGATCCTGGAGAGCTGGTCTTTGGCCCAGTTGATCGCGTCGCCCACCGAGTCCTCGGTAGCGCCGCGGACGGCGATGCCGACCATGTCCGGGATGATGTAGTTGTTGAGCACCAGCGTCGCCTCGGTGGTCGGCGGGCCGGGGTGGCCGAAGGTGTCCAGCAGCGAGCCGCGATAGTCCTGCACGATCTGCAGGTGCGGGTCCTCCCCCAGGATCGGCATCGGCTTCTGGAAGAGGTTGGCGTACATCGGCATGTTGTAGCCGGTGGACTGGACGAAGTCCTCCTTGTAATTGTCGAACAGGTATTTCAGGAACGCCTTGGCCGCCTCCTGGTTCTGCTTGGGGGCGAAGTTCCAGATTGAGAAGATGTTCGAATCGGGCATGGCGATCTGCGCCTTCGGCCCCTTGACCACGTGGGCGATGGCCAGCTTCTCGAACAGCTCCTTGTTCTGTCCCTCGATGCTGCGGTAGGAGCTGAGGGCGTCGTGGATATAGCCGCCCACGCCCGAGGCGAGCCAGCGGTTGTCAGAGGCGTCGTCCCAGGCGAAGACCTCCGGGGTATTCGCTTCGGTGTAGAACGCCTTGGCGAACTTCAGGAACTCGCGCATCTCGGGGGTGTCGATGGTGACGGTCTTGCCATCTTCCGCCACCTCGCTCGCCCCGAAGCACCACATGATCGCGCGCCAATTGTGGTTGGCGTCGTTGCAGTGCGAGATCGCCAGCCCGGCGGCATGTTTGTTGGCCTTGAGCTTGGCGCCGACCTCACGGTACTGGTCCCAGGTTTCCACCTTCTGCCAGTCGTAGCCCGCCTCCTGGAACAGGTCGGTCCGCACGAAGGGGGTGATCATGATGTAGTAGTGGGGCACGCCCACCCACTTGCCGCCGACGTTGCCCAGCTTCTTGCCGATCGGCTCGACCTCGCCCCACTTCTTGACGGCGTAGTCGACGATGTCGCCGACATCGGCCATCTGGTCGGTGTAGCGATAGGTGAGGATCTGGCCATTCATCTCGATCAGGTCGTGGCCAGCTTTCGCCGCCACCTCCGCCGCCAACCGCGCCGGCATCTCCGCGGTAGGCATGTGGTCGACCGAGACGTCCACGTTGTTCTTCGCGCCCCAGTCCTTGGCGAACTGGTCGTACCACTTGTCCCAGGCGGGGACAAAGTGGCTCCACTGAAGAATCCGCAACTGCATCTTCTGACCCGAGCTCGCCGCCGTCCCTTGCGTGGCTGCCGCGGCGGCCGGGGTGCTGGCGGCGCCACCTGCTGGCGCGGTGGTCGGCGCCGGCGTCGCCGCCGGCGACGACGAGCAGGCTGCCAGCAGCGGCAGCCCGGCGAGCCCTACCACACCCGCCCCAGCGATTCTCAAGAGCTGACGTCGCGTTACGAGCCTCTCCTGTGGCATTGCGCTCCTCTCCTCGCTCTCCCGCGCATACACCGCTCCCGCGCCCCTCGGGCGCAGGACACCGCCTGCTACTCTTGAGTCAGTGCCCGCTCCGCCGCGCGGTCGAAACGCGACGAAGCCCCTCGCGCGCTGCTCCGTCCCTTTGCCCCCTCTGACCCCCCCTCCCGGCGCCGCGCTTAGGGCCAGCGTGGCGGTGGCATCCACCGCGCAGGCCCTACTTCACCGCCCCGCCGGTAATACCTTCGACGAAGTAATCCAGGAAAAAGTTGTAGATAGCTGCGACCGGCAGCCCGGCGATGAGCGCGCCGGCCATCAGCTCCCCCCAGAAGAAGACGTCGCCGCGAATCAGCTCGCTCGGCACGCCCAGCGTCAGCGGCTTCTCGTCGGACGACGAGACGAACGTCAGCGCGTAGATGAAGTCCTGCATGGAGAGGGTGAAGGCGAAGATCGCCGCGGTGAGAATCCCGGCCACGCTGACCGGCAGCACCACCCGTACAATCGCCTGCAGCCGGTTGCAGCCGTCCACCAGCGCCGCCTCCTCGATCTCGAGCGGCACCCGTTTGAAGAAGCCCATCAGGAGCCATATGCAGAACGGAATGGTGAAGGTGGGGTAGACCAGCACCAGCGCCCACTTCGTGTTCACCAGGTGCAACTGCGCCGAGACGATCTGCGAGAGCGGCAGGAAAAGGAGGCTGGGAGGGATGAGGTAGGTTAGGAAGATGCCGATGCCAATCTGCTCCGCGCCGAGGAAACGCAGCCGGGCCAGCGCGTAGGCGCCGGGGATGCAGATCGCCAGCGTGATGACCAGTACACAGGCAGCGATGATAAACGTGTTCTGGAGCCAGACGAGGAAGTTCGTCTGCGTGAAGAGGTAGGTAAAGTGGTTGAGCCCGAGCGGGCGGCGGAACCAGAAGGGGCTGACGTCTGGATCGACCAGGTCGTAGTCGTCCTTCAGCGTCGCCATCGCCATCCAGTAGATCGGGAAGACGGCGAGGACGAGGTAGAAGAGCAGCGCGAGATAGTACAGGGTGACGTCAACCAGCTTTCGCCGCGAAACTAGCATCTACACCTCGCGCCGGCGCAGGATCCGCAAGAAGACGATCACCCCGGCGAACAGCACCGGGAACAGGAACAGCGCCGTTGCCGCGCCCCGCGCCAGGTCCCCGCCCAGAATCCCGTTGCGGAACGCCAGCGTGGGGAGAATGTCGGTTGCGTTGACCGGGCCACCGTTCGTGAGCAGATGAACAATGGTGAGATCGCCCAGGGTGAAGACGACGTCGAAGATCATCCCGATGAAGAGGATCGGGGCAATCATCGGGGTGATGATGTAGTGCCAGCGGGTGAAAAAGCCGGCCCCGTCCACCTTGGCGGCATCGAAAATATCCTGCGGAATCGAGGTCAAGCCGGCCAGCACCACAACCGCCGCGAAGGGAAAGCCCCGCCAGATGTTGGTGACGAGCACCGCGAGAAACGCGTACGTTGGATCGCCGAGCCAGTCCGGGTTCCAGTTGTGCAGCAGCCCGAGCTGATTGCCCAGGTAGTTGATCACGCTGAACTGGGGATCGAACATCCACTTCCAGCCCAGGACCGACAGCGAGATCGGAAGCGTCCAGGGCAGCATCAGGAAGCCCCGGATCACCTTCTTGCCGGGGAGGTTGCGCAGCAGCAGGAACGCCAGCCCGATCCCGAGGATGCTCTTGGCAGCCTCGGAGACCGAGGTGAAGATCAGCGAGTTGAGCAGGCCGCGCTGAAAGACAGGGTCATCCAGCAGGCTGGCGAAATTGGCTAGCCCGACGAAGTGGCTCGGGCCGGCGGCCACGGTGACGGTGCTGACGCTGAAGTAGAGCGCCAGGACAAAGGGATAGCCCACCAGCCCGAGCATGTACAGTGCGGCCGGCGACAGCAGCGCGTAGCCCAGCAGCGCATCGGGCCCCAGGTCGATCCGCCGACGCACGGGAATCGCGGCTGCGGCGAGCCGCCGGGCGCGGGCCTGTTCGGCACGTGGCGCGACCATGTCTCGCTGCTCCCCAGACGCGCAGCAGCACGCGCCTGTCTCCGCGGAGAACGCTACGTTCCAGCGCTCAAGCGAGGCGAGAGGGCGGGATTGCTGGCCAAACTGTGTACACGGTAGTGCTTCGCTCGCTCGCCGTCAAGACCCAGCGCGGCGAAGTCCGGCTCTCATTCTTCAGCCTACCGCGCTCCAGCGGCGGAAGCCACCTTTTTTCGTGCCAGGCGGTCCGGCCCGTGTAAGCTGCCAGCGGGACCACGAGGAGCCACAGAGGATGCGGATCATTCTGTACACCGGCAAGGGCGGAGTTGGGAAGACGTCGGTAGCGGCGGCGACGGCGGTGCGCGCCGCGGAGTTGGGCCACCGGGTGGTGGTGATGAGCACGGACCTGGCGCACAGCCTGGCGGACAGCCTGGACGTCAGGCTGGGGCCGGAGCCGCGGCAGATCGCCCCCAACCTGTGGGCGCAGGAGACCGATATCTACTACAACCTGCGCACCTACTGGGGCCGCATTCAGGAATGGCTGACCGCGCTGCTCGCCTGGCGCCGGGTCGACGAGATCGTCGCCGACGAGGTGAGCGTCCTGCCCGGCATGGAGGAGCTAGCGAACCTGCTCTGGATCAACCGCCACCGGGAAAGCGGCGACTACGACGTGATCGTGGTGGACTGCGCCCCGACCGGCGAGACGTTCCGCCTGCTCAGCTTCCCCGAGATCGGCCGCTGGTGGATCGAGAAGATCCTGCCGATCCACCGGGCGGCGGCTCGGATCGCCCGCCCCTTCGTGACCGGAATGACCGGGCTGCCGATGCCCGAGGACGCGGTGTACGACGCGGTGCAGGACCTGTTTCGGCAGCTCGACACCCTGCACCGTATGCTCATCCAGCCCGAGATGACCTCGCTGCGGCTGGTGCTGAATCCGGAGAAGATGGTCATTAAGGAGGCACAGCGCACGTTCACTTACATGAACCTGTTCGGCTACCCGTCGGACCTGGTGATCTGCAACCGGGTTCTGCCGGAGGCGGTGCAGGACAGCTACTTCGCCGAGTGGCGCGAGGCGCAGGGCCGCTACCTGGAGATGGTGCACGAGCGTTTCGATCCCCTGCCAATCTTCACCGCGCCGCTGTTCCAGCACGAGATCGTTGGCATGGAGCGGCTGGGTGAGCTGGCGCGCGCGCTCTTCGGCGAGCAGGACCCAACCCGGCTCTTCTTCCGCGGGCGGACCCACAGCGTGGAGCGGGCCGACGGTGGCTATACCCTCAGTATTCCGCTGCCGTTCGTCGAGAAGGGTGACGTCGACCTGCTCCAGGTGGGCGACGAGCTGGTGGTGACGGTGGGCGCGCACAAGCGGAACATCCAGCTCCCGCGCATTCTGCTCGGCCTGGAGAGCGCCGGGGCCAGATTCGAGGGGGACACGCTGAAGATTCGCTTCACTCAGCCCGGCGCCGGGCAGAACCGGCCCGGCTCGGGGCGGCCAGAGCAGGCGGGCGGCCAGCGCGGTTAGGGGCTGTGGGAGCCGCGGGTAGTGACCCCTCGGCCATTGGTCTGCGTCCCCAGCAGGCGGTCGATGAGGGCCAGTAGTTGCGCTGGTCGGAACGGCTTGGCCATCACCGCGTCCGCGCCCGCGGCCAGCGCCCGCGTCTGGTCGTCCTCGCCCGCCATGGTGGTGAGCACGAGGATGCGGGTGGCGGCGCGGCGCTCGTCGCGGCGCACCGCGCGGCAGAGCTCCAGGGGGTTGGTCCCGGGCAAGCGAATTTCCATAATAATGAGCGCTGGCCGCTCGAGGGCGATCTGCGCCCAGGCCTCATCCACGGTCTCAGCTTCGACGATTCGGTAGGGGCGAGCTTCTAAGGTCCGACGCAGCAGCAACCGGATAGACGCCGACTCGTCCAGTAGCAGCACCGTGATCGGGGGCTCATGAATCATCGCCTCACAGAGTAGTCGTCAGACCTTACAGAAACCTCACGGCGCCGGGCGTGGCCCTATGCGGCGCTCAGGAGAGGGCGGTATACTCGCCCCGGTCCTGCTGGGTGCGTGATGTCCGCGCTGATCGTTCTGCCGAAGATCGTTCCGCCGCGCCGCCCTGCCGGCACGCTCTCCCGCCGCCGGCTGCTGGACCTGATCCACCAGGACATCGATCGTAAGCTCTTCCTGATCGTCGCCCCGCCGGCTACGGGAAGACCACCTTGCTGGTCGACTTCGCGGAAGATGCCGCGTTCCCGATCTGCTGGTACACCCTTGGGCCCGAAGACCGCGACCTCAAGGTGTTCCTCGCGCACCTGGTCGCCTCCATCCGCTCGCGCTTCCCCGGGTTCGGCGCCCAGATCCAGACGCTGCTGGACAGCGTGCAGGATGTCCAGCGCGAGCTCCCCACGCTGGTGGCCACGCTGATCAACGAGATCGCCTCGGATGTTCCCGAGCTGTTCGCCATTGCCTTCGACGACTTCCACGCAGTGGATGACAGCCCGACGATCAGCCGGGCGATGGACGAGCTGCTCCGCTACCTGCCGGATAACTGCCGCATCCTGATCGCCTCGCGCACCGTTCCGCGCCTCACCTACACCTCGCTGGCGGCGCGGCTCCAGGTGGCCGGCCTCGGCACCAGCGAGCTGCGCTTCAGTGGCGAGGAAGTCCGTAAACTGCTCAAGGAGCGGCATCGGGTCTTGCTGCTCCCCGACCAGGCAGAGCAGCTCGCCAGCGAAGCCGAGGGCTGGATCACCGGTATCCTCCTGACTACGCACAGCCTCTGGCGCGGACTGCTGGAGACCCTCACCCGCGCCAAGGACGACGGCGGCTTCGTCTATGAATACCTGGCCGACGACGTGCTGCGCGAGCAGCCGCTGGAGATGGTGGACTTCCTCACCATCTCCAGCGTCCAGGCGCTGACTAACGCGTCCGAACTGGAAGCGCTCGTCGGCGAGGGCCCGTGGGCCGCCTTGCTGGAGCGCGCCGAGGCCGACGGGCTGTTCCTGTCGCGGCTGCAAGGCGAGCAGACCTGGTATCGTTACCATCACCTCTTCCGCGACTTCCTTCAGCAACGCTTCGCGGCGCAGGACCCGGCGCGGTTCGCGGCGTTGCACGCGCGCGCGGGCGACCTGGCTGGGGCCCGGGGCGAGCTGGCGACCGCGCTCGACCACTACCGCCGCGCTGACCAGGAGGAGCGCGGAGCGCTGCTGGTCGAATCTCGGCTCGGCTCGCTTGTCGCCAGCGGAACCTGGCGCCTGCTGGCCGATCTGGTCGACGGACTGTCCGAATCGATCCGCGCGGCGCATCCGAGCCTGCTCCTGGCGCGTGGCGAGGCTGCCTGCTGGCTCGGCGAGGTCGACAGCGCCGAGCAGATTGGCACCCAGATCGCCAGCTCCGCCGCCGGGGCCGACCTCGCCCGGGCTCTGCTGGTGCGCGGCACCGCTCGTCGCCTACGCGGCCAGCTCGCCGATGCGGCCTGCGACCTGGAGCGGGCGGCTCAGCTCGCGCGCGACGACCCGGCGCTGCTGGCCCAGGTTCAATTGATGCTCGGGCTGTTCCACGGTACCCGGGGCGACCTGGACACGAGCGTGCAGCACCTCAGTCAGGCGCATCGCCTGTACGAAGCGCACGGCGACGCCCGCAATCTCGCCCTCGCCCGCTACAACCTGGGCGTGACCAGCGCCCGCCGGGGCGATCTGGCGGAGGCGGAGCGGCACTATCGCGCGGCGCTGGACACCTGGGAGCGGCTGGGCAACGCCTTCTCCACCGCCGAGGTGCTCAACAGCCTCGGCATGCTCCAGTACCTGCGGGGTGACTACGCCCAGGCGCTGGAGACGCTCGACCAGGCGCTCGCCCTGGCCCGGAAGGTGGGCTACGTCCGCGTTCAGGCCTACATCCTGGAAAGTCTCGCCGCGGTCAAGCGCGCCCTGGGCGATCTGACCGGTGCGCTCGGCCACGGCGAGGAGGCGCTCGAGCTGGCCCGGCGCCTGGGCGAGACGTCCATCCTCGCGATTCTCCTGGATAGCCTGGCGAATATCTGGCGCCGTTTCTCCGACCTGGACAAGGCGACCACCCTGGCCAAGCAGGCCCAGCAGATCGCGGAGACCTACGACTCGCTGGCAGAGCGGGGGGCGGCCCAGCTCACCCTGGGGGCGATCGACCTGGCCCGGGGCGATCCCCGCCAGGCGCTCGCCCGGTTCCGCAGCGCCCGGGCGCTGCTCCAGCGCGCCGGCGCTTCGCGCGACCTGGTGCGGCTGCGGCTGCGCCTGATCCAAGCGCACTGGGCGCTCGGCGAGGAGGCGCTGGCGCAGCGCGAGGCCAGCAAGCTGGCGCAGGCGCTGCGCCGGGGCGGCCTCTACGGCTTGGTGGCGCCGGAGGCAGCCGAGCAGCCGGCGGTCCTCCGCGCGATCGCGGCGCAGGGCGCCCCTGAGCTCACCCGCCTGCTCACCCTGTCTGTTCAGCTCAGGGCCGCTGAGCCCGCGCCGGCGCCTGCGCCCTTGCGGCAGATCGAGCGCCCCCGCTGGCCAGAGGTGCGCGCCTACGCCCTGGGCCCGCCGCGTGTGGAATGCAACGGCGTGCTCGTCTCTGGCGCACAGTGGGAGTCCGGAAAGGCGGTGGAGCTGTTCTTCTACCTGCTGGCTGCCTCGAACGGCGAGGTGCCAACCGAGCAGATCATCGCCGCGTTATGGCCAGAGTCTAGCCCTGCCCGGGGCCAGAGTAATCTCTGGACGAGCGTGTACCGGCTGCGTCGGGCGATCCATTCGGACGCGATCTCGCGACGACGCGGGGTCTACTCCCTGAACCCGGAGCTGCCCGTCTGGGAGGACGCGAGCGAGCTGGAGCGGCTGCTGGCTCAGGCGGAGACCGCCCAGGGTGACGAGCAGGCCGAGCTGCTCCGCGCTGCCATCGGCCTCTACCGGGGGCCGTATCTGGATGGCATCTACGCCGACTGGTGCCTGCATCGCCGGACCGTGCTCGAAACAGGCTATCTGCTTGCACTGAACCGGCTCGTCCGCTACGAGCTGGCGCGTGGCGAGTACCACGCTGCGCTCGACTACGCCCAGCGCATTCTCGCCGTGGACCAGTTCCACGAAGACGCGCACCATCAGGTCATTGAGCTCCATCGTCTGCTCGGTGACCGGGTGGGCGGCACGCGCCACTACCAGCGCTACGTGAGCCTGCTCCAGGACGAGCTAGGCGAAGAGCCGAGCCCGCGCGTCCGGGCCGCCTACCAGGCCCTGCTGCGTGATTCCCGGGCTCAGAACTGAGCCCACCAGTCGTCTCTCATCGCCCGCGGCGAGCGCTCGCTGCGAATCGAGCCCTGGCATCTTGCTGTGAGGTTTTTGTGAGGTGCTGTTTCTAAGCTTGGAGTCATCCTAACTGGAGGCTCCGCCATGTCCCTCACTCGCAGCCTGCTCGTCCGCGTTACCCTCTTCGCCCTGACGGTTGTCGGCCTGATCGTCTCGAGCGGCGCGGCGGAGAGCTATTCGCCCTAGGCCAGCGTAGCTACCTGGTAACACCCCAGCCTCTCCCAAACCCCGTGCCGTGTCCCGCTTCGCGCCCATGACAGCACCGGCTCGGGTCCGAGCCAGCGGCTGTGGCGCGCTGGAGGCTCATAGCTGAGCAACTCGTGCTCCTTGAGTGCATGCTCAGCCTGGTGAGGGGGATACGCATGAGATGCTGAGCCACGATCGGCGCGAGCGTACCGAGCGCTCCGCCCTCTTGGAGAACATGATGTCCCGAGATGCTATCGAACAAGCGGTCGGCCGCGCCCTCGTGGACCGAGCCTTCTGCCTGGAGCTGCTGGCCCGCCCCGAGAGCGCGCTGCGGAGCTACAATCTGAGCGACGGCGAGCGTCGCCTCCTGGCAGCGATTCAGGTGGAGAGCCTGGCGGAATTCGCACAGGCGATTGAGCGGACGTTTGCCACCCCGCCGCTGCCCCGGGCGGCGCGACGACGCGTGGAGCGCGATGTCCGCCGGGTTCGGCGCGCCTACGCGTAGCACAGCGGGCCGCCGCGGGTCGGGACGCGGTTCCCGCCGCTGCCTCGACCCGCGGCAGCCCGCGTTAGGCGACCACCAGGTTGACCAGCCGCCCGGGGACGTAGATCGACTTCTTGAGCTGCTTGCCGTCCAGCAGCGACTTCACCCGCGGCCGCTGGAGCGCCAGGGCGATGACAGTAGATTCCTCATCGCGCTGCGCCGCGTCGATCTCGATCTCATCCCGCGGCTTCCCGTTCACTGTCACCACCAGCGTCAGCCGCTCTTCGGCGGCCAGCGCCGCGTCCCACGTCGGCCAGGCCTGCTGGTGGATGCTGTAGGGCTTGCCGAGCCGGGCCCAGAGCTCTTCCGCCAGGTGCGGCGCGCTGGGGGCCAGCAGTAGCAGTAGCCCCGTGACCGCCTCGTCCCAGGCGGCGCGCGACACCTGGCCGCGTAGCCGCTCCAACTGGGTGCTGAACGGCATCAGCTTGGCGAGCATCACGTTGAAGCGGAAGCCCTCCAGGTCCTCCGTGACGCCACGGATCGTCTGGTGGAGCGCCCGGCGCAGTTCGCGATCGGCCGCCTGCGTGCCCTCAGCCGGGAACGTCGTCTCCTGCCCAGCCAGCACCGTGTCCCAGACGCGGCCGAGGAACTTGAAGATTCCGGCGATGCCCTCGGGGCTCCAGGGGCCGCCCTGGTCCCAGGGGCCGATGAACATCAGGAAGCAGCGAACCGTGTCCGTCCCGTAGCGCTCGACGTACTCGTCCGGGTTCACCACGTTGCCGCGGCTCTTGGACATGCGGTGGCCGTCGGCGCCCAGGATGATGCCCTGGTTGAACAGCCGCAGGAACGGCTCGTCCACCTCCAGCAGCCCCATGTCCCGCAGCGCCTTGACGAAGAAGCGCGAGTACAGCAGGTGCATCACCGCGTGCTCGACGCCGCCCATGTACTGGTCCACCGGCATCCAGTAGCGGGTCTTGTCCGGGTCGAAGCCCGGCGGCGCCTGGTAGCCGGGGTCGCTGTAGCGCAGGAAGTACCACGAGGAGTCGACAAAGGTATCCATCGTGTCCGTCTCGCGCCGGCCCGGCCCGCCGCACTGTGGGCAGGTGGTGTTGACGAACGCCTCGTTCTTCAGGAGCGGCGACTCGCCGGTCGCGCCGAAGTCGGCCTCGTCCGGGAGCAGCACCGGCAGGTCCTCCTCGTTCACCGGGACGATCCCGCAGCCGCGCTGGCAGTAGACTATCGGAATCGGCGTGCCCCAGTAGCGCTGGCGGCTGATCAGCCAGTCGCGGAGGCGATAGTTCACCCGCCGTTGGCCGATGCCGCGCGCTTCCATTGCGTCGGCGACTCGCTCGCGCCCTTCGACAGACCACAGGCCGTCGAACTCGCCGGAGCGGACCATCACCCCTTCGCCGACGTAGGCCAGCGGCAGCTCCGGGTGGAGGCCGCGCGCCGGGTCGTGGCCCCAGGCCTCGCCGGGGCAGATCACCTCCCGGATCGGCAGCCCGTAGCGCTTGGCGAAGGCGAAGTCGCGCTCGTCGTGTCCTGGCACCGCCTGGATCGCGCCGGTCCCGTAGGAGAGCAGGACGTAGTCGGCGATCCAGATCGGCACCCGCTCCCCGGTCATCGGGTTGATCGCGTAGGCGCCGATGGGGACGCCGGTCTTGTCCTTCTCGGTGGACAGCCGCTCGATCTCCGTCTCGCGGCGCGCCTGCTCCTGGTAGGCGGCCACCGCGGCGCGATGCTCCGGGGTGGTCAGCGTGTCCACCAGCGGGTGCTCGGGCGCCAGCACCGCGTAGGTCATTCCGAACACCGTATCGTGGCGGGTGGTGTAGACGGGAATCTCGACGCCGGGATGGCCGTCCACCGGCAGGCGGAACTCCACGCCCTCGCTGCGGCCGATCCAGTTGCGCTGCATTAGCTTGACGCGCTCGGGCCAGTCGATCCGCTCCAGATCGGCCAGCAATTCGTCGGCGTAGGCGGTGATCTTCAGGAACCACTGCTCCAGGTCGCGCTGGATCACCAGGGTGCCGCAGCGCCAGCAGCGGCCGTTGACCACCTGCTCGCGCGCCAGGACCACCTGGTCCTTGGGGCACCAGTTCACCGGGGCCAGGCGCCGGTAGGCCAGCCCGCGCTTGAAGAACTGGATGAAGAACCACTGGTTCCAACGGTAGTACTCGGGCAGGCAGGTGGCCAGCTCCTTGGACCAGTCATACACCCCGCCAATGGTGCGCCACTGGTGCTCCATCTTCTTGATGTTGTCTAGCGTCCAGATGCGTGGGTGGATGCCGTGGCGAATCGCGGCGTTCTCGGCCGGCAGGCCGAAGGCGTCGAAGCCGGCCGGCATGAGCACGTTGAAGCCGCGCATCCGCTTGTAGCGGGCGTGGACGTCGGCCGGGGCGAAGTTGTACCAGTGGCCGATGTGCAGATCGCCCGAGGTGTACGGGAACATCACCAGCGCGTAGTACTTCGGCTTGTCCGAGCGGGGCTCCGCCTGATACAGACGGTCCGCCTCCCACCTCGCCCGCCAGCGCGCCTCGAACGTCTGCGGCTCGTACTTCTCGGGCATCGTGACTCCAGGGTGGCTGTCAGCGGCCGGCCAGCAGCACCCGAGCAGGCACGAGCGCGGAAGATCTGCTTGCTGGCTGCTGCTTACCAGCCGCTGCTCGCAGCGGCTGGCACAAATTGTACCGATTGCAGGAACAGGCGCGCCGCCAAGCGGCTGTCCCCGGGCCACCGTTCCTCCGGGCAACAGGCACAGTCGGATGCACCGGCCTGGCCGGGGCCTCGCGTGGAGGGACAAGGGTATCGGGCTGGCCGGCTTTAGCCCTCGAGCAGCAACCGCTCCGGGTCTTCGAGCAGCTCCTTGATCCGCACCAGGAACAGCACTGCCTGCTGGCCGTCGACCACGCGGTGGTCGTAGCTCAGCGCCACGTACATCATCGGCCGGATCACCACCTGGCCGTTGAGGGCGATCGGCCGCTCCTCCACCTTGTGCATACCGAGGATGCCGACCTGGGGCGGGTTCAGGATGGGGGTGGAGAGCAGCGAGCCGAACACCCCGCCGTTGGTGATGGTGAAGGTGCCACCGCGCAGATCCTCCAGCGTCAGCGTCTTCGCGCGCGCCTTCTCCACGAAGCTGCGGATCGCCTGCTCGATCTCGGCGAAGCTCAGCCGGTCGGCGTCGTGCAGCACGGGCACTACCAGGCCCTCCGGGTCTGCCACCGCGATCCCGATGTCGTAGTAGTGCTTCAGCACCAGCTCCTCGCCCTGCAGCTCGGCGTTGAGCGCTGGGAACGCCTTCAGCGCCCCCACCGTGGCCTTGACGAAGAACGGCATGAAGCCGAGGCTCACCCCGTGCTGCTCCCTGAACCGCTCCCGCCAGCGCTGCCGTAGCGCCTGCACCGCGCTCAGGTCGATCTCGTTGAACGTGGTCAGCATCGCCGCAGTGTGCTGCGCCTCCACCAGGCGGCGGGCGATGGTCAGCCGGCGGCGGGAGAGCCGCTGCCGGGTCTCGGGGCGCTCACCCAAGCCAGCGGGCCGGGGGGTGGGCGCGGCTGGGGGCGGCGGAGCAGCCGGCGGCGGAGCAGCCGGCGGCGGAGCCTGGGTCGGGGCTGGCGCCGGGCTGGGGGCGGGCGCGGTGGGTGCGGCCGGAGGCTGGGCGGCCGGCTGCGCCCCGGCCTGCCGGGCGTAGGCCTCCACGTCTTCCCTGGTCACCCGGCCGCCCGGCCCGCTGCCAGGGACGCGGCTCAGGTCCACGCCCAGCTCCTGGGCCATCCGCTGCGCGACGGACGAGGCGCGCGGGTGTCCGCCATCCTCCGTCGGCTGCGGGGCGCTCGGCGCCGTCGCGGCGGCCGGCTCGGTCGGGGCTGGCCGAGCCGGCTGGGTGGCGGTGGTGGCGATGACGCCGAGCACGTCGCCGGGGTGGACCGTCTCGCCCTCCCGGTGCTCGATCCGCTCCAATACCCCGGCCTCCTCGGCCGAAACTTCGGTGTTGACCTTCTCCGTCTCCAGCCCGACCAGCAGCTCGCCCACCGCGACCGGGTCGCCTTCGCGCTTGTACCAGCGGCCAACGGTGGCCTCCACTACTGATTCGCCGAGCGTCGGGACGCGAATCTCCACCGCCATGCTGTGCCTCACCCCACTCTAGGTCGGAACCGCGTCGAAGCGGAACGCCGCCTCCACCAGCCGCGCCTGCTCCCGGGCGTGCCACTCGTGCGACCCTTCGGCGGGGCTCGCGCGCCGGGTGCGGCCGTCGTAGCGGAGCGGCAGCCGCGGCCCGAGCAGGTCGCGCAGCCGCGGCGCGACGAACGTCCAGGCGCCCATGTTGCGCGGCTCCTCCTGCAGCCAGACGACCTCCTCCAGGCGAGGGTAGCGCTGGACGATGGCGGCGATCTCCGCGGCCGGGAATGGGTACAGCTCCTCCACCCGCACCACCGCGACCGCGCGGCCAGGTTCGGACTCTGGCGCCAGCTTCCCGCTGGAGACGAGGTCGACGTACACCTTGCCACTGCACAGGATCAGCCGCCGCACCGCGGTGACCTCTAGCCGACGCGGGTCGTCCAGCACCGGGTGGAAGCGACCATGGGTGAGCTCGTCCAGTGGCGAGGCCGCCAGTGGATGGCGGAGCAGGCTCTTGGGTGTCAGCAGCACCAGGGGCCGGCGATCGGCCGCGAGCAGCTTGGCCTGGCGTCGCAGAATGTGGAAGTACTGCGCCGCGGTGCTGCAGTTCGCGATGCGCAGGTTGTCCTCCGCCGCTTGCTGCAGAAAGCGCTCCAGCCGGGCGCTCGAGTGCTCTGGCCCCTGCCCCTCGTAGCCGTGCGGCAGCAGCAGCACCAGCGCCGGCTCCTGGCCCCACTTGGAGCGGGCCGAGGTGATGAACTGGTCGATGATCACCTGTGCCCCGTTGACGAAGTCGCCGTACTGCGCCTCCCACAGCACCAGCGCGTCGAGCGCCTGAACGCTGTAGCCGAACTCGAAGCCGAGCACTGCCTGTTCAGACAGCGGGCTATCCCAGACCTCGAAGGAGGCCTTCGCCGCCGGCAGAGCCTGGAGCGGGGTGAACGTGGCCCCGGTCTGGTAGTCGTGCAGGGTCAGGTGGCGCTGGCTGAAGGTGCCGCGCGAGGTGTCCTGGCCGGTCAGGCGGATGGGGGTGCCGTCGGCCAGGATCGAGGCGAAGGCGAGCGCCTCAGCGTGCGCCCAGTCCACCCGCGCCTCCTCCCCGTCGCTGGACAAGCCCGAGAACACCGCCCGGCGGCGGGAGAACGGGCGCTCTAGCTTCGGGTGCAGGTGAAAGCCCTCCGGGAGGGCGAGGAGCTGCTCATTGAGCCGCGCCAGTGTCTCGGCCGGTACCGCCGTCTCGATCGTCTCGGCCACCCCGGCGTGGCCCAGGCCGCCGGCCGGGCCGCCGGCCTCCAGCCCTGCCGTCGTCTGGTTCGCGTCGGCGGCGCCTTCCGGGAGCGAGCGGCGGATCGCGTGCAGCCGCTCGATCGCCTCCTGGAGCATCGCCTGGACCTCGTCCTGGGTCACCAGCCCGCGCCGAACCATCTCCTGCGCCCACAGCTCGCGCACGGTCGGGTGCTGGGCGATCGTCGCGTACATCCTCGGCTGGGTAAACGAGGGCTCGTCGCCCTCGTTGTGGCCCCAGCGGCGATACCCGATCAGGTCCACCAGCACGTCCTTGCGGAAGCGCTCGCGGTAGGCGTGGGCCAGGCGGATCGCGGCGATGCAGGCCTCGGGGTCGTCGGCGTTGACGTGGATGATCGGGATTTCGAAGCCTTTGGCCAGGTCGCTGGCGTACAGCGTCGAGCGGCCCAGCTCCGGCGGGGTGGTGAAGCCGAGCTGGTTGTTGGCGATCAGGTGCAGCGTTCCGCCGGTGCGGTACCCTGGCAAGCCCAGCAGGTTGAGCGTCTCGGCGACGACGCCCTGGCCAGGGAATGAGGCGTCGCCGTGGATCAGCACCGGCAGCACCGCGCGCTCGTCGCGCTCCGGCGCCCCGGCCCGGTTGCGCACCTCGCCCACGGCGCGTGCCATCCCCTCGACCACCGGATCGACGAACTCCAGGTGGCTGGGGTTCGGGGCGAGCATCACCATTACCTCCACCTGCTCGCCGCCGCGATACGCTTTGCGTGCCCCCAGGTGGTATTTCACGTCGCCCGTCCAGCCCTCGCCGCCGCTATCGCTCGGCGAGACGTTGGGCCGGCGATAGCGGCCGAGGAACTCGGCGATGCTCTCCTCGTACGGCTTGCCCAGCACGTGGACCAGCACGTTCAGCCGGCCGCGGTGGGCCATCCCGAGCACTACCGCCCGCGTGCCCACCTCGGCGGCTGCCCCGATCAGCTCGTCGAGCATCGGGACCATCATCCCCAGGCCCTCGAGCGAGAAGCGCGTCTGGCCCGGGAAGGCGCGCTGCAGGAAGCGCTCGAACGCTCCCACCTCGGTCAGTCGCGCCAGGAGCTGCCGCTCGTCGATCGGATCCTTGGGCGGGGAGAAGCGGCCCGACTCAACCGCCTCGCGCAGCCAGGCGCGCTCGTCGTCGTTCGAGACGTGGTCGAACTCGTAGCCGGTGGTGTCCTGGTAGATCGCCCGCAGCGCCCGGATCGCCGCCAGCGCGTTGCCGGCGCCCTCCGCGGCCGGGCCCCCGACGATCCAGGCCGGCAGCGCTGCCAGGTCCTCTTCACGCAGGCCATGCGTCTCCGCGCGCAGGTCGGCGTCGCCCGGCGGCTCGCTCCCCAGCGGATCGAGCCGGGCGGCGCGATGGCCGTAGGCGCGGATCGCGTTCGCCAGCGCGACGGCGCCGGCCACGTGCGCGATCTCGATGGCCGGCGCCGCAGGCGCCTCCAGGCGCGGCACCGCGGGCGCTACCTCCAGCGCGGCGGGCGGCGGGCCGAGCCGCTCCAGCAGCGCCCGCGTCGCCGGGTCTACTGCCACCGCGTCGGTCCGATAGCGGTCGTACAGCTCCAGCAGGTACGCCAGGTTCGGCCCGGTGAAGTCGGTCCAGGCGAGGGTCGCGTCGTGGCTCATACACTCTGAATGTACGCGCCGGGGCTGTGGGTCGTACAGTATCCTCGCCCATGGCGAGATGCCGACAAGGAGCGGAGCGTGACTGACTGGGCAGACGTGCGCGCCGAGCCGGCCGCGGAGCGGCCTTCCATACCGGCCGGGTACGGCATTCACCGCGACAGCGACGGGCTCATCCCCTGGAGCGCGGCGGTGGAGCGGCTAACGAGTGCACGCAACTACTGGGTGGCGACGACCCGCCCGGACGGCCGGCCGCACGCCGCGCCGGTGTGGGGCCTGTGGCTGGACGGCGCCATCTATTTCGGCACCGACCCGGCCTCGCGCAAGGGGCGCAACCTCGCTGCCAACCCGGAGGTCGTCATCCACCTGGAGAGCGGGGACGAGGTGGTGATCCTGGAAGGTGCCGCCGAGCAGGTGCGCGATCCGGCCCTGCTGCAGCGGTTCGTGGACGCCTACGACGCGAAGTACCACGTCCGGCCGGACGTCAGCGCCGGCGGGCCGGGCATCTACCGCTTGCGGCCACGCACCGCCTACGCCTGGCTCGAGCGCGACTTCCCGCAGACCGCCACCCGCTGGTCGTTCACCGGCGGCTGACCCGCCGCCGTCCCCGCCCTCTTCCCGTCCCAGCGGCCCGTCCAGGTGGCCGATCGGGCAGCAGGCCGCGCCTCTCAGACCACGGAGTTGACCGGCGCGCGGAACGGGTGGGCGCGGACGGCCTCCTCATTCACCTCGGTGCCCCAGCCGGGACCGGTCGGCAACAGCAGATAGCCGCGGTCGATCTTCGGCGGCACCGTCACCAGATCGTAGTACCAGGGCACGACATCGAGATCGATCTCCATGATCCGGAGATTCGGGATCGAGGCGACGAAGTGCGCGCTCATCGCTGTGGCCAGCGGGCTGTAGAAGTTGTGCGGTGCGACGTTGATCTCGTAGGTGTCCGCCATCCAGGCGATCTTCACCGACTCCAGGATGCCGTTCCACGGCACGTCGACGATCACCGTGTCCAGCGCACCGTGCTCGAAGAACGGCCGGTACTGCCGCCGCCCGAACAGCAGCTCGCCGGACGCGACCGGAATCGTGGTGCCCTCGCGGATATAGCGCAGCGCCTGCGGATCGCGGGTGTCGATCTCGACCCAGAACAGGTCGTACGGCTCCATCGCCCGGGCGACCTTCAGGAAGCCCTCGGTCTTGTAGTTGAAGTTCAGGTCGACCATGATGTCGACGTTCGGGCCGGCGCCCTGGCGAAACGCCGCGAGCTGCTCCTTGACCGCGTCGAGCACGAAGCGCTCCGGGTTGAGCTCAGGGTAGCTGTCGCCGTGCGCCAGACCGGGCACGTGAGCGCGCGGGTTGTCGCCCAGCAGCAGCACGTTCGTCTTCAGGGCGGTGAACCCCTTCTCGACGACCTCCCGGCCCAGCGCGACGACGTCGCCCAGGGTCCGGACCGGCGGGATCTGCATGACGTCGGGCCGCATGCAACGATAGGTTGCGCAGTGCGACCAGTAGAGCCGGATGCGGTCGCGGATCGGCCCGCCCAGCAGCTCGTAGACGGGGATTCCCAGGGCCTTCGCCTTGAGATCGACCAAGGCGTTCTCGATGGCGCCGATCGCCTGCTGGTTGACGCCGCCTGGCGCGGTCCGCCGCAGCGCCTGCATCAGGGTGACGTGGGCCTCGACGCTGCGCGGGTCCTTGCCGATCACGGTCGGTGCGAGCCGCTCGATCACCTGGGCGACGCCGAGCCCACCGAAGGCCTCGTTGTACTCGCTCCAGCCGACCAGCCCTTCATCGGTCGAAACCTTCAGGAAGTCGAACGCGCGCCCGCCCCCATCGGCATGTAGCGACTCGACCGCGGTGATCTTCATCGTCGTCTCCTATGCATCACGTGCTGCGGGAGGGCCTCTGATGATACCCGCTTCCAGAGCTGGCCCTCACCGCGGTCGTCACCTCAAGGGAGAGGAGAGCCGGCTCGGTCAGACCGCGGCCGACCCGATCCCGCCGGGGATCACCACCGAGCGGGCGACCTCGCCGGACAGCAGCGCCTGGTAGGCCTCGTTGATCTGCTCCAGCGGGT
>JAJPGT010000071.1 GCA_021325655.1 Pseudomonadota bacterium | reverse complement strand
TGGGGGCGTGGGCACCATACTGGAAGCCGCTGCTGGGGGTGGCCGGCGCGGGCGCCGCGCGCAGCGGGAGCGGCGCCAGGAGCAGGCCCGCGGCCAGCGCGCCGAGCGCGGCCAGATGCGCCAGGCGCGGTGGGTGGGAGCGGCGGCGAGTGGTTACGTCCTGGCCAGACAGTTCGATAGAGGAGGGATGCAGGGGTGGGTACCTCAACTTCCTATGACTCGGAATAGAGCCTCGTGTTCTGACGATCCGGTATCCCTGGTGAGATCTAGAGTGTGCAGATCGTCATAGCTACATGATTCACGATGGCGCGTGTCGTACCGGAGGGTCGCTCGTCCCGTCAGCAACGCTTGCGAGTCCTCGCCGACGTGGACCGAAGGACCCTTCGCAGGGCACTAAAGGGCCTGGATTGTTGTGCTTGCACGTCAGAATGGTCTATGCCATTTGGCCCGAGCGGACACGGATCACTTCAGTATTTGAGCTGCTCGCAGCGATGCTGGGATAGAAGTGAAATATTTCACCACCTTGCGTCTCGGTGCCCTTATGCCACTTAACCTGGTGGGACCATCGACTCTCCCAGAATGTCCCTTTGTCCCGCAATTTCCCTTCTATTTCACGCAAATATCCTGGTAGCCTCCCTACCACACGGATCTTTGGAGTCATTTTTTGATCGCGCGTATCCCTGTTCTCCTCGTGAGCTTCCTGCTTGCTCTGGCACTGGTTGCCCCGGTGGCTCCTTTCACTGC
Source organism: Pseudomonadota bacterium (assembly GCA_021325655.1). Classification (GTDB taxonomy): domain Bacteria; phylum Chloroflexota; class UBA6077; order UBA6077; family JAJPGT01; genus JAJPGT01. Next base: position 70,684 of record JAJPGT010000071.1, on the reverse strand, counting down.
TCACGCGCATCCGCTTCAGGCAGCAACGGAATCGGCTCCGGCCGCTGGGTCAAGTGGCCAGGCAGACAAATTCGGCGTCAACCTGGGCCCCGGCTCGTTCGACCCGCTCCGCGGGCAGGCGCTCGCCCTGGCGGGGAAGAATGGTATTGGCGTGGGCTGGGCGCGCGAGGGCTGCGGCTGGGCGACGGTCGAGCCAGCGCCGGGGACGTGGACCTGGGCCGCGTGCGACAGCCTGATCTCCGATACGGTGAGCGCCGGGCTCAACCCGCTGATGACCTTCCAGTACTCGGTGCCCTGGTGCACCACGGCCCCGGATCCCGGGCTCCCGGTCAGCACCATCTCCTATTACCCGCCCTGCGATTACGACCAGTACGAGGACTTCCTCAAGCACCTGGTGAGTCGCTACGGGCCGAAGGCCAACGGCTATACCGACGGCGGACCCGGCTACGGGCAGAACGTGGTGCACTCCTGGGAAGTGGGCAACGAGCCGGACATCAAGGGCTCCTTCATCCTTCCCCCTTCGATGCCCGAGTCCTCCGCCGCCTCTGTCTACGCGGAGCTCCTGTACCACGCCTGGCACGCGATCAAGTCCGCCGACCCCACTGCCCAGGTGGTGTTCGGCGGGCTGGCGCTGAACCTGTCTGGCGATCCGCGGATCAATCGGCTCGGCTTCTTCCACGACGTGCTGCACGACCCCACCTACCCCGGGGCACAGTACTTCGACATCGCCAACTTCCACTCCTACGGTGGCAAGGTCGACGTTCGGGCAAAGATGGCCAGCATCCAGAGCGACCTGGCGGACGTTGGGGCGAGCAAGCCGGTCTGGATTACGGAAGTGGGCTACCCATCGGACCCGAGCCGCCAGAACCTGTCGCCCGCCACGTATCCGTTCGGCGAGGCCGGCCAGGCGGCGTTCCTGAATGACGTGCTGTCCTACATGCTGTCGCCGGACATCGGCGCCCAGAAGGTGTTCTGGTACTACGCCAACGACATTGCGACCGACCCCAGTCCGCAGTTCTGCACCGACGGACTCACCTGGACCCCCGGCTATCAGTGCAACGCCGCCGGGCCGGCTCCTGGCAACGCCACACTGGTCAAGAAGCAGGCGTGGAGCACTTACCAGGACCTGCTCACCCGGGTCGATTCCATTGCACCAACGGTCAGTGTCAGCGCTCCCGCCAACGGCGCAGCAATCGGGCGACAGTCCACCATTACCGTGGCCGCCGCGGATGACAATGCCGTCGCCAAGGTGGAGATCTACGTCGACGGCGCGCTCGCCGCCTCTGATCTGAACCCGCCCTACACCTACCAGTGGGACGCCTCGTCCTACCCGCAGAACTCGACGCACACCGTCTACGCCAAGGTCTACGATGGTGCCTGGAACGTCACCACCTCCCCGACGATCGTCGTCACCGAGAACTCGGGGGGCAACCCCAGCGTGACGCTTGCGAACCCCGCCGACGGCGCCGCGGTGCAGGGCAAGGTCACCCTCCAGGCGGATGCCTCCTCGAACAACGCGGTGACCAAGGTGGAGTTCTACGTCGACGGCGCGCTGGTGGCCACCGACACCGCTGCGCCGTACACCGCGACGTGGGACACCTCCACCCTGCCGGCCGGATCGCTGCACACCATCTGGGCCAAGGCCTACGACACGAAGAACCGGGCGATGGCCTCCGCTGCCGCCAACGTCGGGATCGGGGTCTTCCCCAACCTGGCCACCCCGGTCGCCCCGTCGAACCTGGCCGTGGCGGCGATCACCACCGGCGGCGTCAGCCTCTCCTGGACGAACAATGCGAATGACGGGTCGAGCATTGTGGTGGAGCGGAAGACCGGCGTGAACGGGACGTACGCGCCGGTGGGGAATCCGCTGCCCGCGGGCACCGCCTCGTTCACCGACACCACCACCGCGCTCGACACTACCTACATGTACCGGGTCAAGGCGACCAACGGCACGGGGAGCTCGCCCTACTCCAACGAGGTCACCGCCGTCACCCTGCCTTCGGCGCCGGCGGGCCTGCGGCTCACCAGCCAGGGGAGCACCCAGGTGAGCCTGGCCTGGACGGACACCGCGACCAGCGAGACGGGCTACGTCGTCGAGCGCAAAACGGGCGCGGGCGCGTACGCCCAGATCGGGTCAACCCTCCCGCCTCAGACCCAGGCGTATACCGACAAGACGGTCCAGATCGATACCGTCTACACCTACCGGGTCAGGGCGACCAACGGCAGTGGCAGCTCGGATGCCTCGAACGAGCTGGCCGTGACGACCATCCCGGCCGCCCCCACCAGCCTGACCGTCGTCCAGAACACCGCCAGCCAGGTCGTCCTGAGCTGGCACGACAACGCCCACACGGAGACGGGCTACGTCGTCGAGCGCAAGCAGGGCACGAACTCTTTCGCTCAGATCGGCGCCACCCTGCCGGCCGGAACCACAAGCTTCACCGACACCGCGATCTCTCCGCTGGTCAGCTACGTGTACCGGGTCAAGGCGGTCAACGCCGCTGGCAGCTCCGACTACTCGAACCAGGTCTCGGATACCCCGCCGCTGGGCCCACCGCCGGCGCCCACCAGCGTCGCGGTCGGCGCGGTGACCAGCGCCAGCGTGGCGCTCTCCTGGAGCGACGCCGCGGCCAACGTCAGCGGCTACGTGGTGGAGCGCGCCCTCGGCAACGGCGCCTTCGCCCAGGTGGGCTCTACCCTCCCGCCGACCGCCAAGACGTTCACCGACACCACCGTGCAGCCGGAGACGGGCTACAGCTACCGGGTGAAGGCGACCAGCACCGCGGGCGACTCGCCGTACTCCAGCCCGGTCGCCGTCACCACCGGGCCCGCCGCGCCGACTAACCTTGCCACGGGGACCGTGGTGTACGGGAGCGTGGAGCTGTCCTGGACCGATAACACCGGCAACGCCACCGGCTACGTGGTGGAGCGCAGAGCGGGCAGCGGCAGCTACGCCCAGATGGGCAGCACCCTGCCAGCCAGCGCCACCGCCTTCACCGACACCACCGTGGCCCCCTTCACCACCTACACCTACCGGGTCAAGGCGGTCAACGGCAACGCCAGCTCCAGCTACTCGAATGAGGTGACCGTCAAGACGTACAGCCGCAACGAGAACAGCTCGATCAACGTCCGGTATACGGGTATCTGGAAGGACGTGCGCAACGCAGGCTGTAGCAGTGGCACCTGCAAGGAATCGACCGACCCGAACGGCAACGCCAGCCTCACCTGGAATGGCACGGACGTGAACGTGGTGATGACCAAGGGGCCGCAGATGGGCAAGGCCTACGTGGTGGTCGACGGGGCACTGGTCGTCGTCGACCTGTACGCCCCGGAGCTCCAGTTCCAGCAGGTTGTGTTCAGCAAGACCGGAATGCCATTCGGCTCGCACACCGTCAAAGTCTCCGCCAGTGGCGCCAAGAACCCGGCCTCGGCCGCACCCCAGATCGGGCTGGACTCGTTCGACACCCGCTGACGCGGAGGGTCGGCCGCGCCTGCAGGCGCGGCCGACCGATGGCGTCGTGTCCCAGTGGGGGGCGCGCTGACTAGGGGGTCCAGACCCGCGTCTGGGGCTTGAACGCCGCCCAGGCGAACCAGAAGTAGGTGCCGTGGACGACGGGCTCCAGGCGCTGCCCCGCCAGCGGGCCGGCGACCGCCTGGCCGAACAGGTCCCAGCGGCTGCCGGTTTCGGCGTCGACGAACGCCTCCTGCTGCCAGGCAAAGGTGAGCGAGCGGCCCTGGACCCGCGGGCGATAGACGGCCGCCGCGCCCACGTCGCGGCCCTGGGCGATCGCGCCGGAGTCGAGCGGCGAGAGCGTGCCGGGCTGATAGAGCACGACGATCGGCTCGCCGCCGACCCGGTCGGCCACCACGTGGCGGGCGCTGAGCGCCGAGAAGGGGTAGGCCACGTCTTCACCGCCCAGGTGTAGCGCCACCACCCGCTCCATGGGCGGCAGCCGGCCGTCGGGCGTGCCAGCGAACAGGAACGGCGAGCGCGTGAGCTCGTCGTAGCCCAGGTAGGGGTTGCGGCCGTAGTCGCGGCGGTAGCCGGTGTTGCGGGAGAGTACCTGGCCCTGCGGGAAGCGCGCCCGGAACTCGCTCCACGGGACAACGAGCGCGGGCAGCGGCTGCAACCGGGCGCCGGTCAGCTCCCCGACGATCGCCTCCCCGGTCAACTGCTGCCACCAGGATTCCGTCTGGCGGTCCCACATCACCAGGTCCGAGTTGCGGAGATTGCCGCTCGTCCCGAAGTCCAGCACCCGCTCCCCGAGGCGCCGGTCGAAGGCGATCGCGCTGTTACACAGCGGGCAGTAGGTGATGGCCACGGGGACGTCGCCGAGCACGTCGTTGACGATCTCGTGCCAGACCAGGATCTGCAGCGGATAGGCGCGCGCCTGGTCCCGCACCTGCACGAAAACGACCGGCTCCCTGGGCGCCAGCCAGGCATCCACCTGCGACACCGACTCGAATGTCGGATGGTCCAGCGGCGGAATGCCGTCGCGCGGCGGGCCACCCGAGGTGATCTCCTCGAGTGGGACGCTGTGCTTGCTGAAGTCGGTCTTCCAACCAGCCAGGCTAAAGCCCACCCGGCTGAGGTCCGGGGTGGCCAGCGGCGTGCGCGCCGGGGCCGGGCTCGGCGCTCCGCTGGGCGCCCTGGTTGGCGCGGCCGACGTGGCCGGACCCGCGCTCGTGGTCGCCGCCGGGGGCGCAGGCGTGACGCTCGGTGCTCCACCCGCTGGGGCGCCTGGTGGACCGCTCGGGGCGCAGGCAGTGGCGATGAGCGCGAGCGCGAGCAGGCTGGTGGGGAGCAGCCGGCGCCCACGCGGCCGGCTGGTGCGGAGGGGGCCGTTGGGGCTGGCTCGGGTGCGGTTCACCGCTCACCTCAGCGCCCAGTGTCCAGTGCATCTCAAGGATAGCCAGGCTCCGCAGCGGCCAGCGTCGCCTTGGTTCCACTCGGCCAGTGTAGCGCAGCGTCGCGGCGTCCTTGAAGCCGCCAGGAGTGCTGGCACGCCCCCTGCGGTCGCTCAGCGCGAAGTCGAGACCGCGTGGAGCTGCCGCATGGCCCGCCAACCCCAGGTTCAGCCCATCGACAAGGAGGAGGTGCCGCCAGAGGTACGGGCGCGCCTGGACGAGATCCAGGACGTGATGGGCCTGCCCTGGTCGCCGGATAACTGGCGGGCCTACGCCACGTATCCCGAGATGCTGCGGCTGTTCTGGGAGCAGCTTCGCCCAGCCACGGAGAGGGACCGCTTCCTCCGCGACGCGCTGGGAATAGCGGAGCGCGCCTATCGCGACGTTAGCGGCTGGTACCAGCCCGAGTACACCCCGCGGCTGGCGCGAGAGGACCGCGAGCAGCTTGCGTGGGAGCTGGACGCCTTCGAGTTTGGCGCCCCGCAACTGCTGATTCAGCAGGCGGTGCTCAGCCGCGCGCTGCGCGGTGAAGTGGTCGGCCGTGGCACAGGCGGTGAGCGGCGCCGGCCGAGCGCCTATCGCCAGCCGGAGATTCGCCTCGTGAACGAGCGATCGGCGCCCGAGCCGGTCAAACGCCTGTACCAGGAGATCAAGCGGACGCTGGGGCTGCCGCTCGTGAGCGCCGAGTATCGGGCGTTGGCCAAGTGGCCCGAGCTCCTCCAATCGGCCTGGGAGGACGTGAAGCGCTGGCGCGAGCGACCCGAGTACCGCTCGCTCCGGCTGGAGCTGGCGTGGCTGGGCGACGAGGCGGCCGCCCGAGTCCGACCGGCGGTCCGGCTGGATGAACCGGCGCTGCGCGCCGCCACCGGCTCGTCGGCGGCGCTGGAGAATCTGCGGCTCATGGTCGCGCTGTTCACCGACCTGCTGCCCGAGCTGATCGTGGCCGGCGCGCTGTTCCGAGCGGGGATCGGCGGCAGTCCTCCTCAGCGCCTCCCCCGCTCCGAGGACTCGTGCACCCCGGGCTGCTCGCCGCCAGGAGACGCCGCCTGACGTAGCGCAGCGACCGGAGTATCATGCTCGCCTGACGCGGCCGCTCGTGTTCCGAAGTGGCGGCCAGGGATGAGCATGGTAGAAGCAGCCTTCGACTTGGTGGTGATCGGCGGCGGCTCTGCGGGGCTGACCGCCGCGCGCTTCGCGGCGCAACTGGGTGCCCGAGTGGCTCTGGTGGAGCGGGAGCGCCTCGGAGGCGACTGCACCTGGACCGGCTGCATCCCGAGCAAGGCGCTGCTGCGGGCAGCCCAGGCGGCGCACGAGTTGCGCCACGCCGATCGCTTCGGCCTCGTCCCGACCGAGACCCGGGTCGATCTGGCCCGGGTGATGGCGCGAGTGCGGGCGGCCAGCCAGCGGGTCGCTGCGTTCGAGTCGGCCGAGGCGCTGCGCCGCCAGGGCGTTCAGGTGCTCTTCGGCGCGGCGCGCTTCGTCGATCCGCATCTCCTGGACGTTGCCGGCCGGGAGGTGCGCAGCGAGCGCTTCGTCATCTGCACCGGCGCCGCGTCGGTGGTTCCTTCGATCCCGGACCTGGCCCAGACGCCCCACCTGACCTACGAGCAGGTGTTCGACCTCGCCACGCTGCCGCGGCGGCTGCTGGTGCTCGGGGCGGGGGCTACTGGGGTCGAGCTCAGCCAGGCGTTCCAGCGACTCGGCGCGGCGGTGACGCTGGTCGAGCAGGCCGAGCGGATCCTGCCCGGGGTCGATCCCGAGGCGAGCGCGGTGCTGGGGGAGCAGCTAGCCGAGGATGGCGTGGCGCTGCGCCTGGGCGCCGCGGTCGAGATGGTCCGGCCGCGCGAGGGTGGGGTGGTGGTCCGAGTAGCTGGGGAGGTGCTGGAGGCGGAGGCGCTGCTTGTTGCCGCCGGCCGCCGGCCCCGGGTCGAGGGCCTCGGCCTCGACGCGGCCGGCGTGGCGTACAGCCAGGCCGGCGTGGCCGTGGACGAGCACCTGTGCACCAGCCAGCGCCACATCTTTGCCGCCGGTGACGTCACCGGCGGCTTCCAGCTCACCCATTACGCCGGCTGGCAGGGGTTCCTGGCCGCGCGGAACGCGCTCCTGCCCGGCGCCAGCCCAGGCACTCGCGCCAGCGTTCCCTGGGGCGTATTCACCGACCCCGAGCTCGCCCAGGCGGGGCTGAGCGAGCCGGAGGCACGGGCGAAGCACGGCCAGGAGCTGGTTGTCAGCCGCTGGCCCGTGGAGCGGATCGACCGCGCCCAGGCCGCCGGGGAAGCCCGCGGGCTGCTCAAGGTGCTCCACAGTCGCGACGGGGTGATCCTCGGCGCCACTATCGTCGCGGCGCGCGCCGGCGAGATGATCCACGAGTACGCTCTGGCGCTGGAGCGCGGGCTGAAGCTGGACGACCTCGCCAGCGTTATTCACGTCTACCCCAGCTACAGCATGGCGACCCAGCAACTCGCCGCCGAGTACAAGCTCGCTACCCTGCTGCGCGGCGCCACTGGCGCGGTCCTCAAAACCGTCGGCCGCTGGCTCCGCTAGCCTGGGATGATGACCGCGCCGACCGCCGGCGCGGTCACGCGTCGATCTCCAGGCTCTCGGCCTGCACCCCGCTGCCGTCCACGCGGATGCGCAGCGCGTAGCGGTCGGTCTTGAGCTGGATGGCGTAGGCGTTCCAGCCGGCGAGGGAGAAGCTGATCTGCTCCAGCGTCTGGCCGACGAGCGCGGCCAGCGCGGCGTTGGCCTGGGCGACCCGCTGGCTGATCTCCGCGCCGCGTGGGGTGCGGGCGAACAGCCGCGCCATTGCCGTCTCACCACCCGGGCCGTAGCGACCGCGGAAGCGGCCCGTCTGGAGCCCCATTTCCAGGAGTCGCTCCAGGTCGCCGACAAGCGCTGGCGGGATGACGCCCTCGTCTGCCTCGGCGGCGAGCTGCTGGTAGGCCGCTCGCCGCTGGCGGTCCTGCAGCGCCGCCGCGACTGCGCGCGCCTCAGGGGCGACGATGTCACGGTCCGACTCGGACAGCCGGAGCTCCGTCGGCTCGCGCTCCGTGGTCGCGGGGTCGGTGGCCGGAGTACTCACGACCGCGCCCCGGCCAGTCGGTCGTCGTGCAGGATGCCCTCCATCTCGTGCTCGAAGCCGCCGGTCTCGATCGAGCAGTGCATCCCGCACTCCTTGGGAGCGTTCTTCTCCCACCACCAGCGGCCGGCGCGCGGGTCTTCGCCGGGCGCAACCGGACGCGTGCAGGGATCGCAGCCGATGGAGGCATAGCCGCGCGCGTACAGCGCGTGGACCGGGACGTCGTTGTCGCGGAGGTAGTCCCAGACCTCTTCGAGCGACCAGTCGGCCAGTGGGTTCACCTTGACGATCCCGCCGTGGTCGTGGTCCAGCTCGATCTTGCGGATGTTCGCCCGGCTGGCCCACTGCTCGCGCCGGAGCCCGGTGATCCAGGCGTCCAGACCGCTCAGCACACGCCGCAGCGGGCGCACCTTGCGGACGTCGCAGCAGTGCAAGCGCAGCGGCACGGAGCGGTAGAACAGGTTCTCGCCGTGCCGCGTTACCATCGCCCGCACCTCGTCCGGATCGGGCCGGTAGCGCTCTACCGTGATGCCATACTTCGCTTCCACCCGCTCGATCAGCTCGTAGGTCTCTTTCGGCATCCGCAGGGTGTCGATGGTGAAGACCCGCACGCGCGGGTCGATCTTCACCGCCATGTCCAGGATCGCCATCCCCTCCGCTTGGAAGCTGGTGCAAACTGCCGCGCCAGAGCCGAACGTCTCCAGCGCCCAGCGGATTACCTCCTGGGGCTCCTGGTCGTCGTACTCGACGGCCAGCTCACCCGCTTCCCACTCGTCCAGGTACCGGCGTGTCAGGCTCATGCGTGCGCTCCTACCAGCTCGCTTGCCACGATCTGCTGCAGCTCCTCGTCAGTCTTGCGGGTCACGTAGGCACGGAAGGTCTCGTCCGGGTGGCGCTCGGCCAGGTAGCGGGCGACCAGGCGCTCCACCTGGTCCACCACCGCCTCTGCCGGCACCCGGCGCAGGACAGGGCGACCGATGGCGGCGTCACGACCGTAGCCGCCGCGCAGGTAGACCTCGTACGCCTCCTGCTTGCCCTCTTGCCCCGGCTCATGCCGGGCGGTGGTTCCCTGCAGCCCAATGTCTGCCGTCCAGTGATGGGCACAGGAATGCGGGCAGCCGTCCACGTGGATCTTCAAGGGGGCGACCGCGGACCCGAAGCGGGCTTCGAGCCGCTCGACGATCTCCCCCAGCTTGCTCTTTGTCTCGGCGACCGCGTAGTTGCACAGCGGCTGCCCGGTGCAGCCGATGCCGTTGGCGCGGATGCGGTTGACGTTCAGGGTGAAGCCGATCTCCTCCACCCGCTGGAGCACGGCCTCCAGGCGAGACTCGGGGATGCCGGCCAGGATGAAGTTCTGCTGCCGGGTGATGCGGAGGTCGCCGCCGAGCTCCTCCGCCAGATCGGCAAGCGCCAGGAGCTGCGCGCCGCTGATCAGCCCCAGGTGGACCGGGAAGCCGACGTAGACCCGACCCGGCTGCTTCTGCGGGTGTATGCCGATGTGGTCCGCCTCCGCGGTCGGCTTCGGTGCCGGAAAGTCCTCGAACGAGCGGCCCAGCCGCGCTTCCACCAGGCGGCGCATCCCGGCCGCGCCGTGGTCGTCCACCATGAACTTCATCCGCGCCTTTACCCGCGAGACGCGGTACTTCAGATCCTCGCGCCAAACGTCTAACAGCGCGCAGAGCACCTCGAGTGCCTGATCTTCGGGGACGAAGATGCCCATGTCTTGAGCGATGCGCGGGGTGGAGGAGAGCCCGCCGCCCACGGTCACCCCGAAGCCGCGCCGGCCGTCCGGGCGCACCGCACCGATCAGTGCGATGTCGTGCATCTCGGGAGCGTTGCACTGTCCGTCGCAGGCGGCGATGGTGATCTTGTGCTTGCGCGGCAGGTCGCTGTACACCCGGTGGCCATAGAAGAACTCGGCCGCCTGCCGGACAAGCGGCGAGACGTCGAACGCCTCCGCCGGGGTCAGCCCGGCCACGGGGCAGGCGGTGATGTTGCGCACGGTGTCGCCGCAGCCACCGGCATTGTTGAAGCCGGCCGCGTCCAGCGTGGCGAAGATCTCGGGCAGGTGCTCCAGCCGGATCCAGTGGAGCTGCAGGTTCTGGCGGGTAGATAGCTCCGCCTGGCCGCGGCTGAACCGCTGCGTCAGCTCGCCCAGCACCCGCAGCCGGGCCGGACCCAGCACACCCCCCGGCACCTTGACCCGGAGCATGAAGTAGCCGGTCTTCGGCTTGTCGTGGTACAGGCCGTACCACTGCAAACGGACGACGTCCTCCTCCGGAAGCGTCTCGTACCCCTGAGCGATGAGGCGCGGGAAGTCGTCGCGGATCTCGAGCGGGAAGCGCTCCTGCTTGAGCCGCTCGATAGCGTTGCGCTTGAGCACCAGGTCCCAGGTGGGCGCCTCGCGCACCCCCGTGGGCGGAGTGGTGGACCGGTCCATGTTGCCTCCAGCAGGCGCCAGCGGGCGCCGCTCCCCGAGCAGAAAGTCGAGTTACTGAAGCGACTTACTCAACTTCTGCCTGTGGGGCATTCTAGGCGCCGCCGCGCTGCGCGTCAACCCCCTGGCGCGCCGCCGCGGGGTAGCTGTCGCCCCGTCACGGCGCCACTGCCAACCCGGAGGCGGCCACTACGACCAGCGGCAACGCTGGTGGCAGCGGCACTCGTGGTCACGCCTCGTTTCGCCAGAATAGCCAGGGCTGTCACGCGCTACGAGTACAATGGCCTCGTCTTTCCGCCGCCCGGGCGGCGGAAATTTGACGGTGGGAGAGCAGCCTGGTTAGGCTTTCGCGGAGCCGGCGCTCGGCTCCACCCGGAGCGGTATCTGCCGTGTCCCTGTACATCGGGGCACCGGGGCGAGGCGTCTCGCTCCTACTATGTCTGCTGGTTGTTACGCTCGCGCTGGTGGTTCCGGTGCGCTGTGTCTGCGTAGGCGACGAGCATCTCGGCCAGAGCCTGCACTTCGTTTTCCCCCATGTCCATCTGAATCAGTGGAGTGTTCCTCCATCGGCGCTGCTCTCTCCTGTCACCCTGGCGCGGGAGCTGGCTGTGCCGCAGCTCCGCCATAGCGACGGTCCGGGCGTGGCGCTGAGCCTGGTGGCTGGGTTTGACAGCCTGGTGGTTACGCTGCTGCTCGGCTGTCTGCTCCAGCTTTCCGGGCGGCTGGCGCCGGCTGCCGATCCGTGTCTCACCCCGGTTGCGCTCTCGCCGCCGCCAGGGCCGCCGCGCTAGCCGGGCGCCGCAGCTTCCCCTTCGTTCCTGGGGTCAGGGCGTCGTCTGCCCTGTCTGCGTTGGATTGAATGCAGCATGTTAGGGAGCCCGTTTGTGCATTTCCTCCGTGCTTCTTTTGGAAAGAGCCTGGTGGTGGCGGAGCCGGCCAGCCTGGCAGATGTGCCATTCTCGCGCCTTGTGCAAACACAGCCGCGGCGCGCGCTGGCCTCCGGCCTCCCCCAGGAGCTATCGCCGCGGCAGAGCCGCGAATGGAGGGGGAGCGGGAGATGATCGGGATGCAGGTAGCGGGGCTGCTGCACGCCGGCGGCTGGGACGAGGCGATCATGGTCGGCATCGCGCTGCTCATCGGTGTCGGCGTGGTGTTCTTTTCTGGACGCAAGCGTCCTGAAGACGATGACGAGGCGGACGAGGGCGAGTCCCAGCCGCCAGTCGAGCCGGCGCCGGCCGGCGCCGGCCATGATCCCGCCGGGGAGACGCCATGAAGCGTACGCGCGCCCTCGCCGTCGGGCTCCTGCTGGTGGTGCTGGCGCTCCCAGCGCAGGCGCTGGCCCACGCGCAGCTCGTGCGCGCCGAACCGCCTCCAGGCATGCGGCTGGATCGCGCTCCGGGGCGAGTGCGGGTCTGGTTCAGCGAGGCACTTGAGCCGGGCTTCTCCTCGGTCCAGGTGCTCGACGCCAGCGGCAAACCGGTGGACAACGGCGACAGCCAGGTGACGCCCGATGACCCAACCTCGATGGTCGTCTCGCTGCCGCCGAACCTGCCGGACGGCGCGTACACGGTCTCCTGGAAAACGCTTTCCGCGGTCGATGGCCACGCGATCCGCGGGTTGTTTACGTTCGGGGTCGGCACCGCCGCCACGCTAGCGCCCGCGGCGCCCGCCCCCGAGGTAACCGGCCTCACCGTCCTCGAAGCGCTCCCCCGCGCCGTGAGCTACCTGGCGCAGACGTTGCTGCTGGGCGGCTTCCTGCTCGCCGGCCTGGTGCTGCGCGGCGCGCTCGCCTCCGCGTTCAGCCGCGCCTTCCGCCCGCCCGGGCTCGCCGCGGTGGCGGTTCTGCTCATCGCCGCGCTCGTCTCGCTGGTGCTGCAGGCTGCCGTCGCCAGTGGCCAGGGGCTTACCACCGCGCTCGGCGCCTCGCTCGGGCCGCTGCTGTTCGGCACCCGCTACGGCGTGCTCTGGCTGGCGCGGCTGGCGCTTACGCTGGCCCTCGGGGCAGTGGTCTGGAAGGGGCTCGGCCACCGCCGTGCCTGGCAGATCGGCGCGCTGCTGGGCGCGGGACTGCTGCTGGTCAACGCGCTCAACAGCCACGGCGCTGCCAGCACCGAGGTCCCGGAGCTGGCGGTCGTGGCCGACTGGCTGCACCTTGCGGCGGTCTCCCTCTGGGTCGGCGGCCTGTTCGCGCTGGCGGCGCTGCTCTGGCGGTTCGACTGGGCTCCGGCCGGCCAGAGCCGAGTGCAGGCCATCGGGAGCTGCCTCCCCCGCTTCTCGGGACTGGCGCTGGCCAGCGTTCCGCTGCTCGTCCTGAGCGGGATCTATCAATCGCTGCTCCAGGTCGGGAGCTGGGGCGCGCTGCTCGAGACGGTCTATGGCCAGACGCTGCTGCTCAAGATCGCGCTGTTTGTCTGCATGCTCCTGCTCGGCGCCTTCCACTTCCTGGTAGTGCAGCCACGCCTGGCCCGCGGGAAGACCTCGGGCGCCACGAGTCGTTTCCGCGTCACGCTGGCGGTCGAGGCCGGGCTCGGGGTGCTCGCTCTCATCGCGGCTGGACTGCTCACCAGCCTGGCGCCAGGCTGGCAGACCTATGCCCAGGAGGTTGCCAGCCGGCCGCTGGAGCAGCGGGCGACGGCCGCCGACCTGCAGCTCGCGCTGACCATCTCGCCCGGGCACCCGGGCCAGAACAACTACACCCTGGCGGTGCTGGACAGCAGCGGCCAGCCGGCGGCGAACGTGCAGAAGGCGGTGCTGCGCTTCACCTTCCTGGACCAGGACCTGGGCGAGGTCGAGGTGCCGCTCCAGCCGGCTGGCGATGGCCGCTACCAGGCGCAGGGCAACGAGCTGGGCGTGGCGGGCCGCTGGCAGGCGGTGCTGCTGGTGCGCCGACAGGGGATGGAGGATGCCCGCACCGCGGTGCGCTTCGACCTGACCCCGGCCGGCGGCAACGCCAATCCGCCGGCTCCGCTGGCCGGCCTGCCGGCTCCAGATATACGGACCGGGCTGGCGCTCCTCACCGCGCTCGGCGGCCTGGCGCTCGCCTGGTACACCTGGAGCAACGCCCGCGGCCGGCCCCGGCGCGCAGCGCCAGGGCTGGCGGCTAGCCTGCTGGTGGTCGTCATCGGAGTATACGTTGGGGTCAACTCCCTGAGCGGGGCGCCGACCATTGCTACCGCGAATCTGCGCAATCCGTATCCGCCGGATCAAGCCTCACTGGCAAGGGGCAAGCAGATCTACGACACGAACTGCGCCGTCTGCCATGGCGAAAGCGGCCGTGGCGACGGCCCGGCCGCTGCTACGTTGCGCCCACCGCCGGCGGACCTGCGCGTCCATATGGCGGCGGGCCATACCGATGGCCAGCTCTTCAACTGGATCACCAATGGCGTGCCGGGCACGGCTATGCCTGCCTGGAAGGACAAGCTCTCCGAGGAGGATCGCTGGCACGTGATCAACTACATTCGCACCTTCGCCACCCAGGCGGCCGAGCCCGACCCGGGGACGGCGCCAAACCCGGGATGATCGACGGATGAGCACGAGTACGAAACCGCCCTCGACACGCGAGCCGAGCCAGTCCCGCTCCATGAGTTCCACCGCGCCACGACGTAGCTCTACCCGCCGCGGACTACTCTACGTCACGGCTGCCCTGGCCGGCCTGCTGTTGCTCGGACTGGTCGGCCTGGCGCTGACCGGAGCGCTGAGTGATACCCTGCGGACACTCCGCGGCGCGCCGAGCGTGACCGGCCTCGCGCTCATCCCGGAGGCTCGGGGCGCGGCGGCGTACAACCTGGCCAACGGAGTGCAGAACGTGCTCATCCCGGCTCCGCCGGACGGCTGGGTCGGGGCGGTGGACGCGACGCGCGACGGCCGGCGGATCGTGGCGCAGGTGTATGAGCCCCCGCAGGAGGGCAGTATCGGCATCTCCAGCCTGGTCGTCGCGGAGGGCAGTGGGGGCAGTGGGACGGCCAGAGTGCTGGCCAAGCCGGACAAGGACGAGTTCTTCGCCGAGCCCCGCTGGTCGCCCGATGGCGCTTCGGTGTTCTTTACCCGCCGTTTGACCCGCAAGCCGAACCCTGGCGAGCCCAAGCAGCGTATCGAGCGGCTCGACGTCACCAGTGGGAAGCGGACCGTGGTGGTGGACAACGCGAGCGCCCCGGATCCGACGCCAGATGGCCAGACGCTGGTGTTCCTGCGTGACGACGGCCAGCGCCTCGCGCTGTCCAGTGCTCCGATCTTGGCGAACGGGGCGGCCGGGCCGGTGCGTGACCTGGTGCCCTCGCAGGCGTTCGAGGGGATGGTCTCCCCGATCGTCTCCCCCGACGGCCACCAGATCGTGGTGGGCTTCGTCGATAGCACCCCCTCGGCCGCGGCAGCGGATCCGCTGGCGGCTCTTGGCAACTGGCTGGTTCCCAGCGCCCTGGCGCACGGCGTGCCCTGGGACCTGTATGTGCTGCCGGTCGACGGCTCGTCACCTCCCAAGCGTCTGACCAATTTCCGCCAGGACAGCCCCTTCCCGGCCTGGTCGCCGGATGGCCGCTGGCTGCTCGCCCGCGCCGAATACAACGAGTTCCTGGTCGACGCGCAGAGCGGCGAAACCTGGACGCTGAATCAGAACGGCGGGTACGGCGGCATCGCCTGGGTGCCCGCCCCGGGCTAGGGCCTGTCCGCGGGATCGACCCTACCTCGTGTCGGGTGACATGAGGCTGACTTCCGTTGCCCAACCGTGCAGTGTGAGCTGTTTCGGCCATCCTCGGAGGAGCAGCGGCAGACTTTGGCTGCCTCTGTCCGCTAACTCCCCTGATGAGATATCCGCTGGCTCAAAAGTTGGCGACGGCAGGGATGACCTCGCGCCCGATGATCTCGAGCGGTGTGAGCTGCTCCGCGCCCACGACCCAGCCGAACACCGTCTGGATGCCCATGCTCGCCAGCCAGCGGAGCTGGCCGATCAGCTCGCCGACCTTCGACCCGCCCGGGCCGACGTCGAAGCCGAAGGGGGCCGTCCTCTCGATCGCCTCGTAGTCGCGGCCCTCCTGCTCACAGAGGCGGCGCAGCAGCTCCAACTGCCGCGGGATCTCGGGCGAGGGGCGTAGGTTGCAGGCGTCGGCGTAGCGGGCGACCAGCGGCAGTGTCCGTTGCTCGCCCTGCCGGCGATCAGGATCGGCGGGTGTGGCCGACTCAAGCTTTGGGGCAGGTTCAGCGGACGCTCCAGGTGGACATACTGGCCACGCAACGGGCGCTCGTCACCCCGCTCGCCCGCCCACATCCGCAAGCAGGCCCGGACCGTTTCTTCGAGCAGCGCGAAGCGCTCGCGGAGCGGTGGAAATGGCAAACCTAGCCCCCGCGCCTCGTCGGGATAGTCGCCAGCGCCGAGGCCGAGCATCGTCCGACCGCCCGAGAGCACGTCCAGCGTCGTGACGATCTTGGCCAGCAGACCGGCGTGGCGGTACGAGACCGCCGTTGCGAGGGCCAGCAGGCGTACTCGCCGAGTGCGGGCGGCGATGAAGCCCAGGGTCGTATACGCTTCGAGCTGGCTCGCCTCCGGCCCGCCCAGGATCGGGTGCTGCCAGAGATGGTCCGACACATCGATCGCGTCGAACCCCGCGGCCTCGGCGGCCTCGACGACCTCGATCAGGGTCGCACCGAGACAGCGCGCGCCGCACTCCCAGCTCGTTGAGGCGAGCTGGCGTCCCAGCTTCACGGCAGCCCTCGGTGAGCGAGCCCGGATGTGGCCGGCGTCCGCGCAGCGTCGGCCAGGCCCCATGCCAGCACGACCAGCATAGCGAGGTGGTAGGCGATGTTGGGCGTGGTGCGGGGACCGACGCCGACGGCAATGGTGAAGACGCCAATCAGCGTGCCGAGCAGTGCGAAGGCCTGGGCGGCGAGGCCGAGCAGGCGTCTCTGCGCCCTGGAACACGGCGACTCGTTCCGAGGCGCGCTGAGGGACACTGCTTCAGGGAAGCGGTTCCCCGGCTTCGCCGCAGCGGCACGACGGCCGCGTCGAATCTTCCATTCACGCACGGGTTCGGTGATGAGAAGGCCCTGGCCTGCTCCAGCGCGACCAGCTTCTCGCCCACGAGCACCGAGGGATGGCTCGGTCGATCAGACGTCGCCGCTGAACGCGGCGCGCGGCAGCGGACGACCGCGGGTCGTCGCGCCGCTACTCGCCCCGCAGGTCGCCGCGGTCCTCGGCGGCCTCCTGGCCGAGATTCGTTCCGCCCCGCTCCAGCCGCTTGGCGCCCTGGCCGCGTGGCCGGGCGCTGCTGGCGTCGCTCGTCCCGCCGTAGCTGGCGCCGCGGCTGCCGCTGTCCTGGCCCACGCGCTCGCGGCCGGTCCCACCCACGGTGCCGGTCTGTCGCGCGCCGCCCTCCCGCGTGCTCTCTTCCTCTCCGCCCAGGGCACTGCCGCCGACCAGCGCCTGGTCGCCTTCAATCGTCCTCGTCTCTGCCCCTACCCCGCCGATGTCCGAGCCGTAGTCGGTGTCGTCCGCACCACCCATGCCGGGCCGCTCAGTTGCCTGCTCGCGTGTCGTCTGGGTTCGGTCGTCCTTGCGCGCCACTGACTCCTCCCTGAGGCCTCTGCCCTGATCGCCGGGCCTGCAAGAGCCGTTCCGTCTGTGGATGGCACCCGCATTGCAGAGAACGGTGCTGGCCGGCGCGCCAGCATCGCTAGCGCGCGTGGCCCGGATGGATCAGCTTGACGCCGAAGGAGAGGGAGTCATGGGCCAGGAGATGCTCGCAGAGCGCGTCGCCACAGCGTTGCGCGAGCAGGCCGGCCTGCACGTGGCCGTGGAGGAGCATCACAAGACCCTGACGCTCAGCGGCCTGGTTGAGTCGACCGACGACCGTGAGGCGGCGGAGGAGATCGCTCGCCAGGTAGCCCCCGGCTACCGCATCGACAACAACCTGGAGGTCGAGATGGTGGTCCCGACGACGGTCGAGGGCTACCCGTCCGAGGACCAGGGGTTACCCAACCTGCCGAAATCTGCGGCGGACATTACCGCGCTGGGCGCCGACGTCGAGCCCGACTTCACCGCCCAGGCGATTCTGGACGATCCGACTGCGGCGTCCGGGCCCAGCTCGGACTACGAGGATCTCGTCCAGGAAGGGGATGATGTCTACGTTCCGCCAACCGACCCGGTGGTCACGACTGGGGACGAGGCCCAGGCGGAGGTGCTGGGCGGCTTCGGCACGACCTCCATGGATAGCGTGGAAGTGCCGGCTTCGGCCGAGGACAACCGGCTTGGCGACGAAGCAATCGCTGAGGCGATCCGCCGCGAGCTGCGCGAGGATGCCGCCACGACGGACTTGCTGATCGACGTGGACGTGCAGCAGGGAGTGGTGCGGCTGCGTGGCTGCGTCCCCGGCGTGGAGGACGTGGAGAACGTGGAATCCGTCGCCTGGCGCGTCCCAGGGGTCCGCGACGTGGTGGAGGAGCTGGAGGTGGCGACGCTATCGTAACGCCGAGGCGCGGGGAGGCCGGGCGGCTCGGCCTCCCGCTCGGGCTAGCTGTCGAAGCGATACAGGTTGTAGCGGTCCATCAGCGCAATCAGCTTGTCCGCGTACTCCGGATCGGTGCTGTATCCGCCTTCCATAATCCGGCGCGCGAACTCCTGCGGGTCGCTGGTGTCAAACGCCGGCTGGTAGCGCGGGAGCCGACGGAAGAGCTGGTCGTGGTCAGCGATTGCGTCAATCACGGACTTGTACGCTCGGAACGGGGCGACGGTAACGTAGGCATCCCCGTTGTCGTCGTACTCCGTGGTCTTCATCCAGACCGCGCCGTCGTTGCCGAAGCCGCCCAGCGCCTTGATCCCGAACAGGTTGTTCGCCTCGCGCGCCAGCAGGCTATCGCCCCAGTCAGATTCGAGGATCGCCTGGGCCACGGTCACCGCCGCCGGGACAGCCGTCTTGCGCTGCGACTCCTGCGCCGCTCGGCCCACCGCCTCGATGAACCCGCCCGGATTGTTCTTGAAAGGGTTCGGCTTCGCTGGATGGTTGTCGACCTCGCGGACGCGCGCGCTTGGAGCCGGCGCTGCCTGCAGGTCGTCTGACTTCACCCAGCCGTCATTCATCACTTTGCTGAAGTCGTCGGCGTACAGCCGCACTGGCGTCCGGCCCTGCTGCGCCGGCCCCAGCACCCGCACCAGCGTTCCACTGTCGAGCTGAAGGAAGGGCTTCAGCGCCGGGTCCGGCCCGCTGAACATCGGCGTCGCCCGGATGCTCGTCATCCAGCCGTCTCCGGGCTCGGAGGGCACCACGGCATTGGGGGCGACCCAGCCAACCCCGGCGGGATGGTCTGCGTCCCCCGCGAAGCGGACGAACAGCCGCCCGCCCCGCGCCCCGAGCACCCGCAGGAAGGTGTCTTGCGGCAGCCGGGTGAGCACAATAGCGCGGTCGTCGTAGCCGGAGTACAGCCCGGCGGTATCGTCGACCTGTACCCAGGCGGGCAGGTGCTGCATCTGATGGCCCAGGTCCTGTGACGAGGAAACGGCCTGCTGCGGCGCCGGTGTCGGGGACGGGGGTGTGGGTGATGGTGCCGGCGTGGGCTTCGCAGTGGGACGCGGTGCGCGCTGAACGGGCTTGCGCGGGTCGGGTGTCCGCTCCCCGCCTGCCGACAGCGGGATGGAGAAGGGCTGGGCGCTCAGTGCCAGCTCCTGGGAGCCCGCCACGAAGCCGGCGGGCGCCGCCCAGACCTCCTGGATGCTGGATCGCTCTCCGGTGAGGGGAGCGGTGCCGCCGAACAGTGCTGAGGCGAGCAGCAGGGCGCGAGCGGCCTGCTGCAGCCTGCGCGGCTGGCGGCTCGGCCGGGGCCCGGCGTTACGGGGGGGGAGGGAGGCCTGGCTGGAGAGACCTGAGGAACGGGAAGTGGGCTGGCTGTCCTTGAGAGAGGTGAAGGAGGGAACGGATCGCCGCTGGGTAAAGGCCATAACTGCTTTCTGCGCGCCCCGCCGCCTCGTCGCGGCAGGCAGGAGCGCTGAAGGAGCTAGCCACGCTTTTGTAGAAAAGCGCAGCAGGCCACTATACCCAATGTGTCGAACGGAAACAATAACCGCGCAGTGGGAAACAGGACCTTTACGGAAACTTTCAGATGGCGGCGTTCAGCAATTCGGGCTGGCTGGCGTGCCGCGGCGGCGGGTGGGCGAGCGAGACGTTACGGCGACCGCGCTGGCGGGTCCGAATCCGCTTCAAGCTGGACGATCAGCCCGCCGCCCCAGCCGTACTTCTCGCGCGAGCGCGCCCGAACCTGCTCGGCCAGCGAGGGCTCCGCGGCGTCGTCGATGACCCGCGCCCATCCCTGATACTCGTGGCCGGCGACGCGGAACGAGACGGCTGGCTGGCGGCGCAGGTTCTGCACCCAGTGCGCCCGGTCGCCGTGCTCGGCCAGCACGTACCAGCGGCCGTCTAGGGTGGTGAACCAGATCTCGATCTGGTGCGGTTGGCCGCTCCGCCAGCCCGTCGTGGTGAGGTAGAGGTACTGCGCTTCTGGCTCGTTCATCGTTGCCGCTGGCAACGCGCTCGGTCCACTGGGGGCTCATCTTCAGCCGACAGGGTAACGGCTGTGTGCCAGAACCGGCCAGTGGGCGCCGCGCGGCCCGTAACGCCAGCGAGCGGTGACCGGAGCGAATGCAGGGCACGATGGTGAGGAGGGGGCTGCAACGCGTTCGTGGCAGGGTACGCCTCGTTATCGCTGCTGAACACCGGTTAGTCGGACGGCTGTGGTTGGGGGCGGATCCGGCGCACGGGCAGCACCGCAGCGCGGATGGTTGGACCACGCAGGCTCATTCCCTGTCGGAGCACGCCCGGATCGCGCAGCGACCCGGCCGGCTCCCAGCCCTCGGCGCGGAGCCGCTCCAGCTTCTGCCGTAGCAGCTCACGCGCCCGTTCCATGCCCTGCCCATTCCACAGCAGGCGCTCGCCACCGAGGTCCACCCGTAGCTCTCCGTACTCCACCGTCTGCTCCAGCCACTGGCTGGCCGGCCGGGCCATCTCGACGACGGGCGTGGCTGGCGGCGTGTCGGTGGCGCTGGGTGACAGCGTGTACACGCCCGAGGTGAAGGACGGGGGCAGCTCGAAGGAGTTACCCTGGGGTCCAACGCGCTCTCCCCACTCTGCCTCCAGCGCCTGGATGGCGGCGGTCGCGCTGGGGAAGCGATCGGTCGGCTCCTTCGCCAGGCATTGCATCACCACCGCCTCGGTTGCTTCTGAGAGCGAGGGGTTGGCGCGGCGCAGCGGTGGGGGCGGCTGATGCAGGTGGGCCAGGATAATGGCGACCGGGGTTTCGCCGGGGAAGGGCACCGCGCCAGTGAGCATCTCGTACAGGATCACCCCGAAGGCGTAAATGTCCGCCGCCGGGCCTACTGCTTCGCCCATCGCCTGTTCCGGCGCCATGTACTCCGGGGTTCCGAGCGCCGCGCCGGAAGCGGTCAGCCGCTGGGCGCTCTGGAGCAGCCGGGCCAGCCCGAAGTCCGACAGGATCGGCTCGCCGCTCGGAGTGAGCAGCACGTTGGCCGGCTTCAGATCGCGGTGAACGATCCCGTGGACGTGGGCGTAGTCCAGCGCGGCGGCGAGCGGCGTGGCCAGGGCGAGCACCTGGCTGGGCGGCCAGGGCCGGCCGAGCTTGTCGGCGAGGGTGCCGCCGCCAACGAACTCGGTGACCATGTACATCACCCCGTCCTGCTCCCCGAAGTCGAACACCGCCAGGATGTTGGGATGGCGGAGCCGGGCGATGGCGACCGCTTCCTGCTTGAAGCGCTCGACGAACGTCGCGTCGCTCGAGAGCCGCAGCGGCAGCACCTTGACCGCGACATCGCGGTTGAGCGCTGGCTGAACAGCGCGATAGACGGTGGCCATTCCGCCACTGCCGATCCGCTCGCGCAGCGCGTACTGGCCGAGCGTGGTGCCTTCCAGGGAGAGTGCTTCCGCGTTCATAGCTCGACGTCCCGTAAACGGTAAGCGCGCACTGGGGCGCGACGTCCTTTTACCTCGATCGGCGGTAGCTCTTCGGCATCCACGTGATCCTTCACCGCCTCGTAGGTACTCTCGGACAGCAGGACCTCGCCGGCGCACGCCACCGACTGGAGGCGCTGCGCCACGTTCACCGCGTCGCCGATGACGGTGTAGTTCATGAGCTGCGGTGTCCCGATATTGCCGACAATCGCCTCGCCGGTATTGACTCCCACGCCGAAGCCGACAGCGGGGCCGCCAGCCGCTGCCTCCGCCCGGACCGCGCGCTGCAGCAGCGCCGCGGCTCGCACTGCCTGGAGCGCATGGTCTTCCTGCGGCAGCGGCGCGTTGAAAAACGCCATGACGGCGTCGCCGATGTACTTGTCCAGCGTTCCGCCATCGCACAGGATGGAATTCGTCGCTACCCCGAGGTAGCGGTTGAGGAGCGCGACGACCTCCTCGGGCGGGAGTGTCTCTGCCATCGCGCTAAAGCCGCGGATGTCGGCAAACAGGACGCTGACCTGCTGGCGGGATCCGCCCAGCCGGAGCTGCTCAGTCGAGGCCAGCAGGTGCTCCACGACGCTCGGGGCGACGTAGTGCCCAAACAGCGCCCGGATGCGCTCCTTCTCGGCGGCCTCGCGGGCGCTGGCCTCGGCCGCCAGCCGCGCCTCGGTCACGTCATCGGCCACCAGTACCACGCCCAGACCGCGCTGGCCGCCGTCGATGCTCGACTTGAGCGGGCTGAGGCTGATACGCAGCACCGCCCGCTCGCGCCCGTTCAGCGGGCCGTCGATCTCGATCTCTGCCACCCGCTCCCCGCGGCTCATCACCCGCGCCATCCGGCTGAGCAGCCGGGTGGTGACCGTCAGCCCGAGCACTTCGTGATAGGGCCGGCCGATCGCGTCATCGCTCGAGATGCCAAAGATCGTCTCCGCCGCGCCGTTGAACACCGTGATCAGGCCATCGGGGTCGAGCGTGATGATCGCGTTCGCGGTGCTCCGCAGGACGTTCTCCTGGTAGTCCCGCAGCGCTGCCACCTCGGCGATTTGCAAGCGTAGATCCTGATACAGGCGGGCGTTCTCGATCGCTGCCGCGGCCTGGCTGGCGAAGGCAGCCATCAGCTCCAGATCGTCATCGTCGAACACCCCCGCCCGCAGGCGGCTGTCGACGTACACCGCGCCCAGTGTCTTGTCGCGCGACTTCAGTGGCGCGGCCAGGATCGAGCGGAGCTGGAGGTCGGTCACGCTGGCGAAGCGGGAGTACGTGGGATCAGCGAGCGCGTCGACGCAGTGGATCGCCTGGCCGGTCTGGATGACGCGCGTCAGGAGCGTCTGACTGATCTGGAAGGTCTCTTCGGCCAGTGTGCGCCGCTCGTAGTTCCGCGCTACCTTCACGGTCAGCTCACCGCCGGGCTGGTCGGCCAGCACCAGGAAGCCACGCTCCGCCCCGGTGACCTCGATGAGTGCGTCCAAGACACGCTGAAGCACCTCCTCGAGTACGAGGCTAGAGTTGATGAGCTGGCTGGCTCGGACCAGCGAGACCAGCCGCTGCTTGGTGAGGACGTCGACCGCGCCGGCGCGGATCGCGCTAGCCCCGGCCTGGGGCCAGTCCACGCGTACCTCCACACTGGCTGCCCCGGAGCACTCGACCCACTCGCAACCGGGCGAAAACCGCTCTCACCCTGCGCGTGCGGTATCCTGCTAGGTAACGTGGCTCACCGGGAAGCCCCGCCAGTACTCTGATCATTCGTCTGGAAGCGCCCGTGCTTGAGCCGTCTCTCTCCTTCAGCTCTGAGCCGATTTCAAGGAGCATGGCATGCCTGCCCCGCGTCCCAGCAGGCCCACGCCCCCCGGGCCGCCGCCGCCGACCCGTCGCAATGACCACGTCGACGTCATCCACGGCGTGGAGATCCATGATCCGTATCGCTGGCTCGAGGACGAGAGCGATCCTGCCGTGCAGGCATGGGTTGAGGCGCAGGACGCGTACAGCGCGGCGGTGCTGCGGCGGCTGCCGGGGCGCGCCGCCTTCCGGCGCCGGCTCCGCCAACTGCTCAATGTTGGCAGCGTGGGGGCGCCGGTGGAGCGCGGCGGGCGGCTCTTCTACACCAGCCTGCGTGCCGGCCAGAACCAGGCCGTGGTCCGGGTGCGCTCCGGCGCCCGTGATGAGGTTCTCATCAACCCGAACCGGCTCAGCCCGGACGGCACCATCGCTCTGGACTGGTGGTATCCGTCCGAGGATGGCACCCTGGTCGCCTATGGCCTGTCGTCCGGCGGCGACGAACTGAGCACGCTCTATGTGCGACAGGTGCGCTCGCGGCGGGACCTGCCGGACCGGCTGGAGCGCACCCGGGCTGCCAGCGTAGCCTGGCTGCCCGACGGCAGCGGCTTCTACTACACCCGGCTGCCCTTCCCGGGCGAGGTCCCATCTGGCGAGGAGCAGTACCACCGCCGGGTATTCCTGCACCGGCTGGGCGACGAGCAGGGACGTGACGCGCTGATCTTTGCCCCTGCCCAACCCGAAGCCTGGCCCCATCTGGCGCTCTCGCCGGACGGCCGCTACCTGCTGATTCTGGTGCTGCATGGCTGGTCGCGCAGCGACGTCTACCTGCTCGACCGGTCCGAGCCCGCTCCCGCTCTCCGCCCGATCGTCGTCGGCGAGCAGGCCTACTTCGACGGCGAGGTGGTCGATGGGGTGCTGTACCTGCGCACCAATCTCGGCGCACCGAACTACCGCCTGATCGCGCTCGATCCGCGACGGCCTGAGCGCGCCGCCTGGCGGGAGCTCGTGGCGGAGTCCGACACCGTGCTCAGCAGCTTCACCGTGGCGGCCGGCCACCTGGTGCTCCACCGGCTGGTGCACGCCACATCGCGGCTGGAGCTGCGGACGCTCGACGGCGCCCTGCGGGGGACGATCCCTCTGCCCGGGAGCGGCACGGTGACCGGCATCGACGGCCGGCCCGACGGCGAGACCATCTACTTCGGCTACACCTCGTTCACCACTCCGCCCGCGGCCTACGCCTTCCGCCCCGGCGAGCAGGAGGTCCGGGTGGTTGCCGCGCCGCGGGCGCCCGCGTGGCTGGCGGCATTCCAGCCGCACGTGGAGCAGGTGCGCTACCCGTCCAAAGACGGCACGCGCGTCTCGCTCTTCCTCCTCCGTGGCGCCGAGCAACGCCAGGAGGGGCCGCGGCCAACTCTCCTCACCGGCTATGGCGGGTTCAACGTCAGCCACACCCCGGCCTTCACCCCGATGGCCTTGGCCTGGATCGAGCAGGGCGGGGTGTGGGCGCTGGCGAACCTCCGCGGCGGCGGCGAGTACGGCGAGGCCTGGCATCGGGCGGGGATGCTAGACCGCAAGCAGAACGTGTTCGACGACTTCATCGCCGCCGCCGGATGGCTCATCAGCCAGGGCCTCACCACCCCGGCGCAGCTCGCCATCGCGGGAGGCAGCAACGGCGGGCTGCTGGTGGGCGCCGCGATGACCCAGCGGCCCGAGCTGTTCCGCGCCGTGCTCTGCATGGTGCCGTTGCTGGACATGGTGCGCTATCACCACTTCCGCATTGCGCGCCTGTGGATCCCCGAGTACGGCTCGGCGGAGGACCCGCGACAGTTCTCCTGGCTATACGCCTACTCTCCCTACCACCGCGTGCGCCCGGGCGAGCGCTATCCCGCGGTGCTGCTCACCACCGGCGAGCAGGACAGCCGGGTGGACCCACTGCACGCGCGCAAGATGGCGGCGCGGCTTCAGGCCGAAGCGGCCCCGGGCCGGCCGGTGCTGCTGCGGGTGGAGCGCCAGGCGGGCCACGGGGCGGGCAAGCCGGTCGCCAAGCTGGTGGAGGAGCAGGCAGACGCGCTCGCCTTCCTGGCCTGGCAAACGGGTCTGGGCGGCAACGGCTAAGCTGCCGATAGGACAGGCTGAGCAGGCGCCAATGCCATCCGCCTCGCCCAGCGGGTGTGCGACACGGGGACGAAGCCTTGTCGGTTAGTGGCGGCTGCCGGCGGGGCGCTGCGCTGAGCCAGGGGCGGCTGGGCGTGTGGCGGCCGCATCCTGGGCCGCCCAGCGAAAGAACACCACCGCGAGCGCTCCCAGATAATACATCCCACCGCCAACCCACATGATCAGCCCGCCCGCCTGCTGGTCGAATAGCGGGGTGAGCCCCCACAGCCCGGCCGCGTGGGCGTACTTGTCGTACAGTGGCCGACCCGACAGGGTGATGAGTGAGCCGACCGCGACGCCGCCGACGATCGTCTGCAGGAACAGGTAGAGCATCTGAGCCGGATACGGGATGCGGGGCACCTCGGGGAGCGGGCTCAGCACCGGCCACCACATGATCACCGCGGTGCCGATGTAGACCAGGTGCTCGAAGGCGTGCAGGGTTTCTGAGCTCTGGAACAGGTTGAAGACAACCGGTACATGCGACAGCGCGAACACCACGTTGAACAGCAGGTACGCCGGGACCGGCCGGGTGATCGCCCGCGCCGCCGCCAGCACGCCCGGCCAGCGCAGCAGCGGCCGGAGCATCCAGCCCGGGGTGCCGGCGAGCAGCAGTGGCGGCAGCACCAGCGTGAGCAGCAGGTGCTGGACTGTATGAACACTGAACAGCTCGTCGTCCGCGATGCGGTCCAGCGGGGACAGCAGCGCAAATACCAGTACGAGCATACCGGCTAGGAATAGGAGCAACCGGGGCCGGTCCGGCTCAGCCGGACCGCCGAGGCGGCGGCGCCAGCGGCTGGCCGCCAGCAGATACACCGTCGCAAGGCCGACAATCCCGAGAACGATACTGGGGTCGGCGTTCCAGGCGGTCATGATGGGCCATCCAGAGCCGGAGCGAGGCGCCTCGCCCCGCCAAGCACGCACTAGCCTACCTTCGGTGGCGAGATGTAGCCGTTGATACCGCTCGACATCAGGAGCATGAACGAGATCGCGAGCGTGCCAGCAAGCAACAGCCCGCCGACAAAGAAGTAGGTGAACAGCTTGCTATCGAACCGCAGGTGCATGTAGAAGGCGGCGACAGTAGCAAACTTCGTGGCAGAGAGCGTCAGCAGGATCGGTGCGAGCAGCGGTCGCAGCTCGTGAATGTAGTACACTGCCACTTCGATGCTGGTGATGACTGCCAGGAATACCGCGATCGCCACGTAGGCGAATGGGCTCGGGTGCGGCCGCTCATGGGCGGTTCTCTGGTGGACCACGGGTGAGCTCATCGTACCCCCTTTCCCGCTGCTGTCCCTAGGTGACTTCCAGCAGGTACACGAGCGTGAAGATCACGATCCAGACCACGTCGACGAAGTGCCAGTACAGCCCGGCGATCTCGACCGTCAGGCTGTCCGCATGGTTCAGCTTCCCATTGATCGACGAGATGAACAGCGACAGCAGCCAGATGACGCCGATGAAGACGTGGGTTCCGTGGAAGCCGGTCAGCGTAAAGAACGACGAGCCGAACAGGTTCGTCTGGAACCACAAGCCCTCGTTGTAGAACGAGGTGAACTCATAGGCCTGGCCGCCGAGGAAGACGAGCCCGAGGAGCGCGGTGGCGACGATCCAGATGCGGAAGCGAATCAGGTCACCGCGTCTCAGCGCCGCCAGTGTCAGCACCATGGTCAGGCTGCTCATCAGCAGCACGAAGCTGGACACCGAGGTGTATGGGATATCGTACACCTCGTGTGGGTACGGCCCGACGATGCTTTTGCCGCGGTACACCAGGTAGGTGGCGATCAGCGAGCCGAAGAAGATGCAGTCGGAGCCCAGGAAGGCCCACATCAACATCTTGCGGCTGTTGAGCCCGGTGGCGGTTTCGTGGTCACCGCCTCCGTGGCCGTGCTCGGCGGCTACGCCGCCGCCCGCGGGCGGGGTAAGGACCGTCACGTCGCTCATAGTTCCACGACCGCCGGTTCGCCCGCGGCTGGCTCATAGCACCAGCCGTAGATGCCCATGAACAGCCAGAGCAGCCCCACCACGCTGATGATCGGGCTGTAGATCAGCCCGGCCGCCATCAGGCCCAGCCCGAAGCCGGTCAGCGGTGGGAAGATCGAGGGTCGCGGCATGTGAATCTCCAGGCGCCTCCGCTGCGCCACCGCCGGGCCCGCTTCCGGCAAGCCCAGCTCGCTTGCCGGACTGGTCCCGAGCAGCTCATCGCCCAGGCGATGGCTCTGGGCGTGCTCCGGCATCCCGTACTTCTGGTCCCAGAGCGGCAAGCTGCTGTGGACCGTGGGAACCACCGCAAAGTTGTACGGCGGGGGCGGCGAGGGGATCGCCCACTCGAGCGTCGCCCCGTCCCAGGGATTGTCGCCGGCTGGCTCCCCGTACTTGAGGCTCCAGAGGATGTTCCAGGCGAAGAGGAGCACCGACAGGCCGAGCAGGAGCGCTCCAATCGTCGAGAGCTGGTTGAGCAGGGTCAGGTTCAGATAGTCGCCGTAGGTATAGGTGCGGCGCGGCATCCCAAGCAGGCCGGTGAAGTGCATCGGGAAGAACGTGAGGTTGAACGCGATCAGCGTGAGCCAGAAGTGCCACTTGCCGAGCTTCTCGCTCAGGAAGCGGCCGGTGATCTTCGGGAACCAGTAGTAGGCGCCGGCGGTCAGCCCCATGATCGCCCCGCCGAACAGCACGTAGTGGAAGTGTGCGACGATGAAGTACGTGTCGGTCTGCTGCAGGTCGGCTGGCGGGGAGGAGTGCATCACCCCGCTCAGCCCGCCGATGATGAACATCGCAATGAACCCAATGGCGAACAGCATCGCCGTCTTCAGGTTCAGCGAGCCGCCCCACATCGTGGCAATCCAGTTGAAGATCTTCACGCCAGTGGGGACAGCGATGAGCATCGTGTTGATCGCAAACACAGCGTCCGCTACCGGACCCATGCCGGTGGAGAACATGTGGTGGGCCCAGACGCCGAACGACATCACCCCAATGGCGATTCCGGAGAACACCACCACCGGGTAGCCAAACAGCGGCTTGCGTGAGAACGTGGGCAGTACCTCGGAGACGATGCCCATGGCGGGGAGAATCAGGATGTAGACCTCAGGATGGCCGAACACCCAGAACAGGTGCTGCCAGAGGATCGGATCGCCGCCCTGCGCCACGTTGAAGAAGTTCGCGTGCATGTAGCGGTCGAACATCACCAGGATCAGTCCGACGGTGATCGCCGGGAAGGCGAGCACCATCAGGAACGAGGTGACCAGCGTCATCCAGGCGAAGACCGGCATGCGCATCATCGTCATGCCGGGCGCGCGCAGGTTGATGATCGTCACCAGGAAGTTGAACGCCGCGGCGAGCGAGGCCACGCCCAGCACCTGCAGCGATAGCATCCAAAAGTCCGTCGAGTGGCCAGGGGTGTACTGCGGCGAGGTGAGCGGGGCGTAGCCGAACCAACCCACTTCCGGCGCGCCGCCGGACAGGAAGCTGAGATGGAGCAGCACGCCGCCGCTCAGGAAAGTCCAGTAGCTGAAGGCGTTCAGACGCGGGAAGGCCACGTCGCGGGCGCCGATCAGCAGCGGCACCATGAAGTTGAAGAAGGCGGCACTCATCGGCATCACGACCAGGAAGATCATGGTCGTGCCGTGCATGGTGAACATCTCGTTGTAGGCCTGAGCGCTCAGGAAGGTGTTGTTCGGCACGAACAGTTGGATGCGAATCAGGAGCGCTTCGAGCCCACCGATCAGAAAGAAGATGAACGCGGTGGTGCCATAGAGGATGCCAATTCGCTTGTGATCGACGGTCGTGAGCCACGACCACCAGCCCGGCACCCGGTACGTCGCGGGCGGGGCGTGAACGTCTACCACTGTCGCCATCTCAGCCTCCAGGATACGATCCGGTGGCTCCGCGCGCCGGATGGCCCGCCGGACTATTTCAAGCTGTACAGGTATTCCGCGACGGCCCTGGCATCGTCTTCGCTCACCAGGTTCGCGGGCATCTTCGCTCCAGGCTTGATCGCCGGCGGGTTGCGCACCCAGCGGGCGATGTTGTCGCGGTTGTTTTCTAGGATACCAGCAGCGATGGTCTGCCGACTGCCCACGTGCGTCAGGTTCGGCCCCACCTTGCCGTTGGCCGGGGTTCCCTGGATGGTGTGGCAGCCAACGCAGGCGCCGGTAGTGACGAGCTGCTCGCCCTTCTTCAGCAGGTCCATGTTCGTCTGAGCATCCGGCTGGGGCTGCGCATTCTGCTTCTGCCTGTCGACCCACGCCTGGAAGTCCTGCGGCGTGTCGACGATCATCCGCAGCCGCATGTCCGCGTGCGCGTCCAGGCAGTACTCGGCGCACTGGCCAAGGAACGTCCCCGTCTGCGCCGGGGTGAACCAGAGGTAGTTCTGGTGGTTGGGGACGACGTCGCGCTTGCCGCCCATGGCTGGCACCCAGAACGAGTGGATGACGTCGGCCGACGTCTCGGTGAAGCCGACCGTCTGCCCGGCCGGAACGTGGAACTCATTGGCGGTCACGACCCCGAGCTCCGGGTACTGGAACTCCCACCACCATTGATGGCCGATGACGTGAATCTGCACCGAGCCGGGGGCCACGTTGGCCTGGGTCACGAAGATCGTCTTCACCGTGGGGACGGCGATGAACGCCAGCACCACGGCCGGGGCGATGGTCCAGGCGATCTCGAGCCGGGTGTTGCCGTGGATCTGCCTGGGGCGACCATGCCCAGGACGCTGGCGATAGCGCACGATCGTGTACAGCAGCGCGCCCTCGACCACCACGAACACCAGTACCGCCGGCCAGAAGATCAGCACAAACAGGTTCTGGATGTCGGGGCCGAAATCCGTGGAGTGCGGATCGAGCGTCGTCTGCGGATACTGCGAGGCGCAGCCAGCTAGCAGCGCGGTCAGGCCGAGCAGCGCAAGCAGGCCGGCCAGCAGCACCACACGGCGGGCGCGCGGTCGCTCCGGCCGAGCGGCGGCGGAGACAGAGGGAAGCCCGCGCGGCGCGGCGCCGGCGGGAGGCAGACAGGTCATGCTCACCGGTGCTCCCTGGATCTCGCGGAGGCGAGTGTTCTGGACGCTAACAGAGGCTGTCATGAGGTGTCAACGCGCTCGCCGAGGCGGCCGGGGACCGGGACACTCCCCGCTGGTGGCGAGCCCTGCTCACGGTGTACGCTCTTGGAGCGTAGCACGTCGAGGTGACCACATGGAACA
This sequence comes from Pseudomonadota bacterium, assembly GCA_021325655.1. Classification (GTDB taxonomy): domain Bacteria; phylum Chloroflexota; class UBA6077; order UBA6077; family JAJPGT01; genus JAJPGT01. Next base: position 40,208 of record JAJPGT010000071.1, on the reverse strand, counting down.
GTTGCGCTTCCTGGCGATCCCTCTCGGCATCATCATCTTCAACGCGCTCTACATGTTCATCATGCGGACCATCCTGCTGTCCCTGTCGAAGACGGTGGCGCCGTTCGTCGCGCTCGCCATCGCCGCCTGCATTCTGGGCGGGGCGGCGTATCTGTCGCGCCGCGCACCCAATCCGCCCACAGTGGAGTCGGTCGAGCACCCGCACCACTAAGCCCCAACCCAGCCACTCAATCCGGGCGGACGGGCTCGCGGAGTCGTTCGCGGGTCCCGAGCACGGGGTGCGAGTGCGAACGCGGCCCTGCCAGACGACGTGAATACTACTCCCTTGGCGGCGGAGCGGCCACTCGGCTTCGCCCCCTCCCCGCGCCGTTCCGCTCAGTCGGCACCCCACTCCAGGAGGCTGGTACGGCGATTGCCCACCGAGGTGCTTCGACAGTCGCCGCGGCCCGCGGCGCGGCGATGGTCTAGGGCATGTCCCTTGAAATGGGCGATCCTGGTGATGTGGAGGCTAACCGATCGGAACGCTGAACCTCTGTGCAGCCGGGCGGGCACCGGGAAACGTTGACGCTTCGCCGAGGCGTTCGTATAGTGACCTCAAGTGGGATGCGTGGGGTTGTTGGAGGTGGCAGGGCGCCCAGTTTTGGTGCGCTGCCATGCTGGTGCCTGCAAAACGAGCCGGCCTTCCGTGTGACCGTTGAGCGCGAACCCCGGCGCCAAACGGCGAGGCCCAAGCCACGGGTGATTCGCCGAACTGGCTGGTGTGCGCTGAGTTGGTAACCCCTGCGCGAACCATTGAAGCGCCCAGATCGTCGTGCCCGCGGGGCATGTCGCGGTCCCGCGTTGGTGTTGGCGTGCCTCGCAGCCGGAGCTCGGTCGGGTCACGCAGCCTGCCTAGTGCGTCTTCTTCTTGGAGGACTAAGGTCTATGCCGTACGGCAAGCAACCCTCGGTTCTGGCCAGCGTCGCCACGGGCGTGGCGCTGCTGCTTTCCGCATGCTCGTCGACGCAGCAGCCGGCAGCACCTGCTGCGCCGACTGCTCCCGCGGCGCCCACGACTGCTGCCGCGCCGACTCGGGCGGCCGCGGCGCCTACCACCGCGGCGGCTCCGACGACCGCTGCGGCCGCTGCCACTCCCTCCGCGGCCGCTACTGCGCCCGCGGTGCCCACACCACGCGTGGCAGCCGCCTCTCCGGTCGCCTCCCCTGTTGTCGCGGGCGCCGCCACCCCGGGCGCGGCCGCTGCTGCTGGAGGTGGGCTGACCGGCACTGTCAAGATCGTCTCCAGCCTGCCGCGCACGGGCTCGTCGAAGGGGCAGACGGACACGATCGTCAACGCGATCAATATGTGCCTGCAGGACACGAACTTCAAGGTCGGTAACGCGACGATCCAGTACACAGACATGGACGACGCGACCGCGGCCAAGGGGTCGTGGGATGCGGCCAAGGAGGCGGAGAACGCCAACGCCGCCGCCGCCGACCCGGACGTGATGCTGTACATCGGCACCTTCAACTCCGGCGCAGCGAAAATCTCCATTCCCATCCTGAACCGGGCCGGGCCGCTGGCGATGATCTCGCCGGCCAACACCTACCCCGGCCTGACCAAGCCTGGCAAGGGCGAGGCCAATGAGCCGGACGTCTACTACCCAACCGGAAAGCGTAACTACACCCGGGTGGTGCCAGCGGACGACCTGCAGGGGGCGGTAGGGGCCAACTGGGCCAAGGAGCTCGGGGCGACCAAGGTGTACGTGCTGGATGACACCGAGCTCTATGGCCACGGCATCGCCGTCGTCTTCGCGGATACGGCAAAGAAGATCGGGCTCAACGTTGTGGGTGGCCCGGAGGGGATCGACACCAAGGCGACCGACTACCGGGCGCTGGCGACCAAGATCCGGGGTACGGGGGCCGATTTCGTCTACTTTGGCGGGATCACCCAGAACAATGCCGGCAAGCTCTGGAAAGACCTGAGGGCGGTGATGCCCGACCTCAAGCTGATGGGCCCGGACGGCATCTTCGAGCAGGCGTTCCTGGATGACGCTGGCGATGCGGCCGAAGGCAGCTACATCACCTTCGGTGGGGTGCCCCCGGACAAGCTGACCGGCAAGGGCGCCGAGTGGTACCAGCGCTACAAGAACCAGTTCCATTCCGAGCCCGAGGCGTACGCCGCCTATGGCTACGAAGCCTGCAAGGTCGGTGTGGACGCGATCCAGCGGGCGGGGAAGAAGGATCGCGCAGCGATTGTGGACGCCCTGTTCGCTACCAAGAACTACAATGGGGTGCTGGGCACCTGGAGCTTCGACCAGAACGGTGACACCACCTTGACGACGATGAGCGGCAATCAGGTGAAGAACGGGAAGTTCGAGTTCGTCAAGATGATCGAGGCGCCCAAGACGTAAGTCTGTTCAGCCCGCCGGAAATCGGGTAGACTCGCGGAGCGCAGGCGCCGGGCGTCTGCGCTCCGCTGTATCTGGTTTCAGGCCAGTCCTGTGGATAGGAGCTGCTGACGTGGAGAGTGTGCGCGATGCCCTGGGCAGGTTAGGAACCTTCCTGTTCCTGCTCGCCATTCTGGTGTTCATCCTGATTCTTGGCGTGCTCCAAAACGGCCCATCCGTGCTCAACCCCGCGACGCTGCTCCAGATCTTCCTGATCGGCATCTCTAACGGAGCGATCATCGCGTTAATCGCCCTGGGCTACACTCTGGTCTACGGCATCATCGAGCTGATCAACTTCGCTCACGGCGACGTCTTCATGCTGGGGACGATGCTCTCGCTCACCCTGATCACCTGGGCCCCGAAGGCGATCTTTGGTGTGGCGCAAGCGCGGGCCCTGCCCACGGTGCCGTTGGCTGCGCTACTGGTGGTGACGCTGGTGCTGGCGATGGTGTTCTGCGCAACGCTGAACGCCACGATTGAGCGGCTGGCCTATCGCCGCCTCCGCCACGCGCCACGTCTGGCGCCACTGATCTCGGCGATCGGTGTCTCCTTCATGCTGGTGAACGTGGGGCTGGCCTGGAAGGGCGCCTCGCCGTTGAACTTCCCCAACCTGATCCCGCCCACGGATATCTTCCGCGACGTGCTGGGCATTCAGACTAACGTCTTCTTCACCATCAAGGACATCGCGGTCATCGCGATCACCATTCCGCTCATGCTGGCGCTGCACCTGTTCGTCACCCGCACCAAGCTCGGCAAGGCGATGCGTGCCACCGCTCAGGATCGTGACGCCGCGGCGATGATGGGGATCGACATCAATCTCACCATCTCCCTGACCTTCCTGCTGGGCGGCTCGCTCGCCGGCGCCGCTGGTCTCATCTCGGGGCTGTACAACAACACCGCCTGGTACTTCCAGGGCTTCCGGGGCGGGCTGCTCGCCTTCACCGCCGCGGTGCTCGGCGGTATCGGCAACATCTACGGCGCGGTGCTCGGGGCGATCGTTATTGGGATTGTCTCCGCTGCCAGCGACTTCATGTTCGACCCTCGGTGGACTCAGGCGATCGTCTTTGCGACACTGGTGCTCATCCTGGTGTTTCGGCCGACCGGGCTGCTGGGCGAGGAGACGCCCGAGCGGGCCTAGGAATGGGATTGGAATGGGATTAAGGAGGCTGTCGTGGCGGTACGACAGACGGCTGCCCAGCAGGGCATCGTGGCCCGCGCCCCCCAGCAGCGACGACGTGGAGCCATCGCGTTCGGGATCCTGGTCGCCGTCGTGCTCATCTACCCGGCGATCGACCGGCTGGTCCTGGGACCGTACCTCGGCCAGAACTTCCTGGGGAGCCTGAACCCGATCCTGATCTTCGTGATGCTCGCGCTCGGCTTGAACATCGTGGTCGGCTTCGCCGGGCTGCTGGACCTCGGCTACGCCGCGTTCTTCGCTATCGGGGGGTACACCGCCGCGCTGCTCACCTCGCCCCAGAGCCCTCTGCCCTTCCGGACCGATTTCTGGATCGCGGTGATCATCAGCTTCTTCGTCGCGGCGATCTTCGGCGTCATCCTCGGCGCCCCTACCCTGCGTCTGCGGGGCGACTACCTCGCCATCGTCACCCTCGCCTTTGGCGAGATCGTCCCGACCGCGTTCCTGAACCTCGAGAAGCTGACCGGCGGCTCTAAGGGGATCAACCCGATCGGGCGTCCCCACGGGCCGATTCCCACCATCACCGCGGACGGCACGCTTGGGATCAAGCCGGAGCTGCTCGCCACCGACCAGGTGCACTGGTACTACCTGATCGTCATTGTCACCGCGATCTCGGTGTTCCTGGTCATCCGGCTGCACGACTCGCGGCTGGGCCGCGCCTGGATGGCGATGCGCGAGGACGAGATCGCCGCCGCCAGCATGGGGATCGATCTGGTCCGTACCAAGCTGCTGGCGTTCGGGATGGGTGCTTCGTTCTCCGGCTTCGCCGGCTCGCTGTTCGCCTCGATGCTCCAGTTCATCGACCCGGCCCAGTTCCGCTTCGACATCTCGATCATGGTGCTGTCCATGATCATCCTCGGCGGCATGGGCAACATCTTCGGCGTGCTCGCCGGCGGGCTGATGTTCGGGATCTTCAACTTCGTCGTGGTCGACCGCATCACGAGCTGGCTGAAGGCGTTGAGTGTCACAGTCGGTATGCCGTTTCTGGCCATCGACCTGAGCGACAAGAAGCTGTTCATCTTCGGCCTGCTCCTGGTCGTGATGATGCTCTGGAAGCCAGAGGGGCTGTTCCCGAGCGCTGAGCACGCGGCTGAGCTGCACGCGAGCGAAGAGGAGGGCATGGAAACCGAGATGCCGGGTGAGGCGCTTTCAGAAGAGCAGATTGCGAAGACAGGGGAGCGCGTCTAATGGCGCTGATTCTGGAGGCCCGACAGGTAACCAAGCGGTTCGGCGGCCTGGTGGCCGTCAACGCCGTTGACTTTACAATCGAAGAGCATAGTATCGTGAGCTTGATCGGTCCCAATGGCGCCGGCAAGACGACGTTCTTCAATGTCATCGCCGGTCTCTACAAGCCAACCTCGGGGACGATTCGCTTCAAGAACACGATCATCGCCGGCCAGCCGCCTCACGAGATCACCCGGCTGGGTATCGCTCGCACGTTCCAGAATATCCGTCTGTTTAACAACATGAGCGCGCTGGACAACGTGCTCGTGGGGATGCACACGCGGCTGAAGTCCACACCCCTCGGGGCGGTGCTCCGGCTGCCGAGCGTCGTCGCCGAGGAGCGCGCCGCCCGGGTACAGGCGCGTGAGCTGCTCCGATTCGTCGGGTTGCAGGGCCGCGACCTTGTCTGGGCGAAGAATCTCCCCTACGGCGATCAGCGCCGGCTGGAGCTCGCCCGGGCGCTGGCCAGCAAGCCCTCGCTGCTGCTGCTGGATGAGCCGACCGCGGGGATGAACCCGCAGGAGACAGCCGCGCTCACCCGCTTGATCGGGCGGCTGCGGAGCGAGCTGGGCCTGACCATCCTGCTGATCGAGCACGACATGAAGGTAGTGATGGGCATCTCGGACCGGGTGACGGTGCTCGACCACGGGACGAAGATCGCGGAGGGCTCTCCCCACGAGGTGCAGACCAACCCGGCGGTGATCGAGGCGTACCTGGGACGCGCCGCGGTGGCGCGCGCCGAAGCCTAGCCCGAAACTTCTGAATGAAGCAGGAATCGATGGCGCTCCTCGAGGTTAACGACATCCACACCTACTATGGACAGATCCACGCACTCAAGGGGGTGAGCCTCGCGGTTGACCGGGGCGAGATCGTCACCCTGATCGGTGCCAACGGCGCCGGCAAGACGACGACTCTGAAGACGATCTCCGGCATCGTGCATCCCCGCCAGGGGACGATCGTCCTGGCCGGGGAGCGAATCGACCGCCTCGAGCCGCACGAGATCGTGGCGCGCGGGATCTGCCAGGCGCCCGAGGGACGGCGAATCTTCCCCCGGATGACGGTCCGCGAGAACCTGGAGATGGGCGCCTTCGCCCGCAAGGATGGGGAGATCGCGGCCGACATGGAGCGGGTGATGAATCTCTTCCCCCGCCTGCGGGAACGCTACAACCAGAAGGGTGGGACGCTGTCCGGCGGTGAGCAGCAGATGCTGGCGATTGGGCGGGCACTGATGGCGCGGCCGAAGATCCTGCTGCTGGACGAGCCCTCCATGGGGCTGGCGCCGCTGCTGGTGGAGACCATCTTCGAGACCATTGTTCAGATCAACAGGCAGGGCACCACGGTGCTGCTGGTGGAGCAGAATGCGCTCATGGCGCTGGCCATTGCGCACCGCGGCTACGTGATCGAAACCGGCACCATCGTGCTGGCCGACACGGGCAAGAACCTCCAGCAGAATCCCCAGGTGCAGAAGGCCTATCTGGGCATCGCCTGAGCCCTCAGCGCCGCGCACATCAAGGTGCCGGGGCGGTCCCGGGCCCTAGTCGCGCCGGGCCCCGTCCCAGGGACCGCCGACGCGGCCTCGATCGTGCAGCCAGCGCAGGTACGACAGATAGTCGACTTCGCCATCCTCGAAGCCCTGCATCAGGAGCTGCACGCGCCAGCGAAGCGTCTCGCTGAGCACGCTGAGCGCGGCTTCCGTAATCCAGGTCGCCTGCCCATCCAACATGAGTGCCTCCCGCTCGGCGAGGAATCTCACCGGCTGGATGCCACTATGCCGAATTCGCGGCGGTGCGGCAGTGGCGTGCGCCACATCCAGCCGGTGAGCGATCTCACCCGAGCGATCCAGCCCTGTCGGGGGGAGGCGCCCCAGGATACTCTGGTGCCCTGCTGTGCTCCGGACCGGGGGAGCCTGGTCCCGTTCCACCCAGCCCCGTGGCGCTCAGTCTGGTGGCTTACTTCTTCTTGCTCCCCTTGGCCCCACTCTTGTCAGCCTTGGGCTTCTTGTTCCCACCCCTGGACCCTGGTCCCTTGTCTGGCATCGCCAGCGCTCCTCTATCGTTCGTCGCGGCCGGTAGCCGCGCCTAGAGGCACGATACACGAGCGGGTCGCAAAGTGAAAGTCAATGGAAGCGCCTCACAGAGATCCGGGCGCAGGCTGGTGCGAGGGAAAAGGATGATGCACGACGAACAGGGCGGGATCGGCGTTCGCTTTGTTGGGGGTGGGGATGCCTTTGGCAGCGGTGGGCGTTTCCAGGCCTGCACCTTCGTGCAGGCGGCTTCGACGCGTTTGCTGCTCGACTGTGGCGCCTCGTCGCTGGTCGCCCTGAAGCGGCTGGGGATGGACCCGGGCGCGGTCGACAGCGTGCTCGTCAGCCACCTGCACGGGGATCACTTCGGCGGTATCCCCTTCCTCGTCCTGGACGGCCAGTTCGGCCGCTGCGAGCGGCCCCTGCTGGTGGCCGGGCCGCCGGGGCTCCAGGAGCGGGTGCTGCAAGCGATGGAGGTGCTGTTTCCTGGCTCTTCCGGCGTCCAGCGCCGCTTCGCGGTCCAGTGGCTGGGGCTGCCCGAGCGCCAGGCGGTCCACCTTGGCTCGCTGGTGGTGACGGCCTTCCCCGTGGTGCATCCCAGCGGCGCCCCTGCCTATGCGTTTCGGCTGGCGTATCAGGACAAGGTGCTGGCTTATTCAGGGGATACCGAGTGGACGGAGGCGCTGGTGGAGGCGGCGCATGGCGCAGACCTGTTCCTCTGCGAGTGCTACACCGTTGAGCGCCAGGTCAAGTTCCACCTCTCGTACGCCGCCATTCGTGCACACCGGGCCCGCCTGGGGTGCCGCCGGCTCATCCTGACGCACCTTGGTGCCGACGCGCTCGCTCGGTTGGACGAGATCGTGGACGAGATTGCGCAAGAGGGTGAACGACTCCGGCTCTGATCCCGTGAGCCGAGGGTGGGCGCGGCCTGGTGGAGCGGCGAGCGGCGGCTAGGCGCGCTCCAGCACCCGCTCGCGGCTGCAGATCGGCTTGATCGCGCTCAGGTCAGGCTCGAACAGCGTGGGGCTGGCCTCGAACAGCGCCTGGAAGTCCTGGGGTGTGAAGGCCCGGGCGAGCCGGGCACAGTACACGTCGCGGAGCTTCTGGACATAGTACTCCGGGTCGTAGTCGCCCTGGTGGTCATCCAATAGCCGCTTGCCGGTTCGAGTCTGGTAGTAGCGGACGCGCTGCCCGGGACGCCACGTCTGCTGGCCGGCGGCCAGCAGCACTTCGTACTGCTCCTCTTTGCGCCGCGCCTTGCGGTAGGCCTGGGGCGTCTTGGACAGGATCACCGACACACATAGATCCTCGGTGGGGACCTGGCGGGCCCGCAGCCGAGCAACGGTGTCCTGGTAGAGCGCTCGGATGCCGGCCACGTCGCCGCGAAACAGCAGCGGCATGGCCGCGGCCAGGAACTGCTCGCCGTAGCGTTCGATCTTGGCCGAGCGAAAGGAGCCGCCGACGATCTTGATGCTCCCGTCGTAGCCCTGCAGGACGTAGTTCTTTTCCGCGTAGGAGTACATCGCCGCGTAGCGCCCTTCCAGCTCCACGCTGATCCCATAGGGCAGACTGGCGGCGACCTCCGCCACCAGCCGCTCCTCGTCCGCCTCGGTCCAGCCTTCCGGGACACCGAAGAAGACGCCATCGGTATCGGCCTCGATCAGTGTCACGCCGCGCTGCTCCAACGCGGCGAGCATCGCTCCGAGCACCTCGCGGCCCAGTCGCGTCACCTCTGCCGCAGCCTCCAGGTCGCCAAACAGCGCGAACGAGGTGCCCAGGCTACCGTAGAAGGAGTTGATGAGCTGTTTCATCGCTTGCTGGAGCGCCTGGTGATACACCTGCTCGGAACTGCCCAGAGGCAGGCGCCGCGCCGCGGCTTTGTGCTCCAGGCGCCGCTCGGTGAGCGCCCGCAGCAGGGTGGGGAACACGCCCAGGTCGTCGCTCCGCGGCTTGATCCCATGGGCGAGCATCAGGCTCGGGTACAGCGAGGCGACGTCCACCTTCACCACCCGCTGGATCACTCCGCTGGTGAACAGCTCGGTGCGTCCACCCGCGTAGGTGCCGCCGCTGCTCTGGCCGCGCGGTAGAGAGTGGCCAGCAGACAGGTAAGCGCGCACCAGCAGCGGCTCGATCAGCCCCTGGCCGGTCCCCGAGGTGGCGATCCGTTCGTACGGCTTGGGCACCAGCGACGCGAGCGCGAACGATGCGCCCAGCAGCAGCTTGGACAGCTCGTTCACCTCGTCCACGTCGTCGCCACCGTAGCGGCGGACACGGTCCGGATCGGACTGGAAGGTCTGCCAAATCTCTGGGCCGTGGACGTACTCCCGGTCCTCGCGGGCGACGCCGAAGTAGCGCGCCGCCTGCTTGAGGCCTCGGTCGCGCATCTCGCGCACGATCGCCCCGTAGCGCTTGACCGCGTGCAGCGTGTCGATGATCTCCCGCCCCACCAGGCTGTAGCGGGTGAAGGGCTCGCTGCGGTCGCCGACCTTCAGCGAGTCCGGGCTGCTGGTGAAGCTGGAGCCGTCGCGCCCCAGGGCCAGCTTCACGCCCAGCGCCGCGGCGCGCCGCATCAGGAAGGGGATGTCGAACTCGAAGATATTGTGGTTCTCGATGACGTCCGGGTCGCGCTCGCGGACGATGCGGACGAACTCCTCAATCAGCTCGCGCTCATCCAACGTCGCGATATCCAGGCACACGCGGAAGCCGCGGCTGTCGGAGATGTTGATCATGAAGATGCGGTCGGTCCGCTCGTCCAGCCCGGTCGTCTCCAGGTCGAACTGGAGCCGCACCAGCTCGGAGTAGGTGAGGCCTTTGAAGTAGGTCCGGCCGCTGAGGATCAGGTACTGCTCGGCTGGTGGGCGCCAGTAGACCCGGCCGCGCAGATCTTGCAGGCTGCGCACCGGCGGCTCTCCGGAGCGCTTGGTGTGGTAGCTCACAATACTTGCTTCGAGCTCGGCCAGGCGCGTTGTCAGCACCAGGTAGCGAAAGGGATGCTCACCGGCGAGCCGGACCACCGCCAGGCCACCGGGGGGATCGAGCCGACCGAGGCGCAGGTCGTCCAGGCTCAGCCAGTGGTAGACGCTTCCGCCGAGCAGGTCCAGGTCGTCCACCAGGAACCAGTTCGGGAATCGTGCCCGCTCGTGGTGGATCTGCCCGTCTACGCGCCGCCAGACCTGCGCTGAACCGTCGCGCCCGGCGGTAACAGAGACGATCCCCAGAGTGGGGTCGCGCCCAAAGAGGAGCTCAGACACGGCGTGGAGTATAGCCCACTGCCATTCAGCCCAGGCCGGCGAGGCGGTCGCGCAACCAATGGGCGAGCTGGCTTCGCCGCAGCATGGCCCGAAGGCGGGCTCGCGCCAGGCTCACCTCGAGGGCCAGCCGGCCGGCTGGCCCGGGCCGGCCGGCGAGCAGCCGCGCGGTGTGGTGCATGCCGGTCGCCCAGGATACCTTGTACTCCTCGTCGCCGAGCATGAAGTCGAACTCCTCCAGCCCGAGCTCATAGGCGCGCTCCACCAGGTGCGCTAGCAGCAGCCCGCCGGGCGAGAGCTTGTCGAACGCTGGAGCGTGCGCCGGGGTGTAGTAGGCGTAGCAGCCGCCGGACTGAAACCCCAGGGCGAAGGCGATCGCCTCGCCGTTGAGCTCCAGAAACGCCAGGTCCGTCCAGCCTCGCCGGGCGAGGGCGGTGACGGCGCGGCGGTAGAAGCGCTGCCCGGGCTGCGAGCCAGAGAACAGGCTGCTGTTGTAGCGACCCTGCCAGCGCGCCGCGTGCAACCCCGCGGCACACTCGAGCGCCCGCTCTACCGCTACCGGGTCGTTCAGATGCAGGTACTGTACTGTGCCCTGGCGCTCCAGCTTCCGCCGCTTGCTCCGCAGCCAGTGGCGGAAGTGCTGTCCGCGAACCTGAAGGTACGCGGACCAGTCACCCTGAAGGCGAATCTCCGGGCAGGCGTAGTCTGGCAGCAGCCGTACCGCCATCCCGTGCGCGCGCGCCGCCTCCACCAGCCAGCTCGTCGCGGGAGACTCCGCGGGCAGGCGTGGTAGATCGAGCAGGCCCCAGCTCGGCTCGGCCTCTAGCAGCGCCGAGAGCGCGGCGTAGACCGCGGCCTCGCCCTGGCGCTCGGCGACCAGCGGACCCAGGTAATCGCTGCAGCCGATGCCGAGCCAGGAGACGGTGGCGAAGGGCGCGGCGGGGCGCCGCCGAATGGCGAACGGGGTGACACCCACCAGCACGCCATCATCCCAGACACCCAGCAAGAGCGGCGCCCAGCCCTGCCCCAGCTCGTCTGCCCAGGCGCCCAGCCACTCGGGGGTCACGAACAGCGCCTGCCGGCCACCACGGGCCAGCAGCGCCTCCCAGCCGATCCGGGTCTGCTCGTCGAGGTAGCGGAGAGATAGACGCTCTACCCGCAGGGCCATCCCTCTCACACTGTACGCCGCTCTGCCCAGCTTGGCGGGCTCTCACCGGCCTCGGCGTGCGGCGCTCGGAAGTCTAGCGGCTAGCCCCACCCGCCGCATCCTCTTTCCGTCTCGCGACGTGCTCGGTGCAGGGCACACGGGGAGCGCGGCCGCTGCTGCGCGGCGCTACAATGGGCGGGCGTACGTGGGAGGCGACGGTGTCTGAGCGAATTGGCGTTGGCGTCGTGGGGTTGGGCTTCATCGGGCCGTTTCACATCGACGCGGTGCGGCGGCTCGGCTACGCGGAGGTCGTCGCCGTGTGCGGCTCGTCGGAGGCGAAAGGGCGGCAGGCTGCCGAGCGACTCGCGGTGGCGCGCGGGTACGGCGACTGGCGAGCGCTCGTGGACGACCCCGAGGTGCAGGTGGTGCACGTCTGCACTCCAAACGACACGCACTACCCGATCGCCCGCGCGGCGCTCCTAGCCGGCAAGCACGTCGTCTGCGAGAAGCCGCTCGCCATGGACAGCCGACAGTCCGCGGAGCTGGTTGCGCTCGCTCGCGAGCGGGGACGGGTCAACGCGGTCGCCTTCACCTACCTGGGCTATCCGCTGGTCAAGGAGGCGCGGGCCATGGTGGCACGGGGCGACCTGGGCGAGGTGCAGCTCGTCCATGGTGGCTACCTGCAGGACTGGCTGCTGTTCCCCACCGACTACAACTGGCGCGTCGAGGCGGAGCTGAGCGGGGCGTCGCGGGCGATCGCGGACATTGGCACCCACTGGTTTACCCTGGTGGAATACGTCACCGGGCTGCGGGTCCGGCGGGTGATGGCGCGGCTGAAGACGTTTCTGCCCACCCGACAGCGCCCGCGCGGCGGAGCGCTCGCCTTTCAGAGGGTGGAGGGGGTGGAGACCGAGGAGGTGCCGGTCACCACCGAGGACTGTGGCATGCTCTGGCTGGAGCTGGCTAACGGGGCGCTGGCGACCGGCCTGATCTCCCAGGTGAGCGCGGGTCGGAAGTGCATGCTGAACATTGAGGTGAACGGCTCGCAGGGCTCGGTCTTCTGGAACCAGGAGCAGCCCGACCAGTGCTGGATCGGCCGGCGGGACCGGCCGAACCAGATCCTGTTCCGCGACCCGAACCGACTCGCGCCCACGGCGCGCTGGGCGGCACGGCTGCCGATCGGACACCCGGAAGGCTGGCCGGATGCGCTCCGCGCCTGCTTCGAGCCCGCCTATCGCCAGATTCGAGAGGGCGCGCCCATGGCGGGCACAGACTATCCGGATTTCTCCGTCGGCCATCGCGCGATGCGCTTCGTGGAAGCGGTGCTGCAGAGCCATGCCGAGGAGCGCTGGGTGGTCCTGGCTGACTGATCCGCGGCGCCGCGGCCAAGCGTGGCGTTAGCCGGTCTGCGGCACTGCTGCCGGCGCGGGGCCGGGGCGCAGCAGCAGGACGCTGGATATGACCAGCAGCGCGCCGAGCGCCTGGGGGACCTCCAGCGCTTCGCCGAGCAGCAGCGCTGCCAGCACGAGCGCCACGAGCAGCTCCCAGAGGGACAGCAAGCTTACCAGGCCGGCCTCCAGGAGCCGCAGGCTGGCATTGAAGAACAGCGGCGCGGTCAGGGCTGGCCCGACCACATACGCGATGAGCCAGGGCCAGGCCGGGCCCTGCACGTCGAGCGGGAGCAGGCTAGGCTGGAATGGGAGCAGGAGCAGGGCGCCGCTCAGCAGGCCGTAGCAGGTGACGGTGAGCGGGTGGGTGTCCTCCAGCACCCGCTTGCCCACCACGTTGTACAGCCCGTAGCCCAACCCGCTCCCCAGTCCCCACAGCAGCCCCGCCAGGCTGGCCCGCACCGCCTCCGGGTTGTACACCCGGGCGACGAGCGCGCAGCCGGCGAACGCGGCGCCTACCGCCAGGACCCGCCGTGGCCCGATCCCCTCGCCCAGGAAGCGCCAGGCCAGCACGATCACCCAGGCCGGAGAGGTGTACAGCAGCAGGGTGGCCAGACTGATCCCAGTGAGGGCGACCGCGTTGGCGTAGCAGACGAACGACAGCCCGTTGCCGACGAGCCCGAGCGCGACCACGCCCGGCATCGCCCGCCAGCGCAGGCGGATGTAGCGTGGCGCGACCAGCGCCAGCGCGGCGGTGAGGGCTACGCCCGAGATGAGGTTGGCGAAGTACACCACCTGGAGCGGCGCAAGCTGGTAGCCGTAGAGGGCGCGGACGAACAGCCCACTGGCGCCCCACAGCGTGGTGGCCAGGACGATGAACACGATGCCGCGCCAGAAGGGAGCTGCGATCACAGGTCTGCTCTCTGTCGACGGGGTGCCGACAATGGGTCTTCGTGTCGGGTCTCTATGGTACCGAGCGGCGCGCCTCAGCCGCAGGGAGCGGGTGGCGCCTGGCCTCGCCGCCATAGGTCACCAAGGCCCGGTGGGTCCGGGCGCCACCTCCAGGGTGAACCCGCACCGCTGGCAGGAGCAGGGGAAGCGTGCCCGTGGGGGGAGCGGGTGGCCACAGCGGCAGACCAGCCCACGCAGCCGCGCCGGGTTGCCGTAGACGAGGCCGTGCGGGATGACGTCGCGCGTTACGACCGCGCCGGCGCCGATCATCGCGTAGCGGCCGATGCGGACGCCGCAGACGATCGTCACGTTGGCGCCGATGCTCGCCCCCTCCTCCACCACGGTTTCGACCACGTTCCAACCTCGGTCGCGGCTGCGGGGGAACCGGTCGTTGGTAAAGGCGACGTTCGGCCCGACGAAGACGCGGTCATGCAGAATGACGCCCTGCCAGAGGCTGACGCCGTTCTTCAGCGTGACCTCGTCGCCCACGACGGTCCCGCTCTCCACGTAGCAGTGGTCGCCGATGTTGCAGTCGCGGCCGATCCGGGCGCCAGCGGCAACGTGGGCGAAGGCCCAGATCCGCGTCCCGGCGCCGATCTGCTCCGATTCGACCAGCGCCAGCGGATGCTTGAACACCCTGCCAGGGCCTCGCATCTGCTCGCTGGCCTGCTTAATCCCAGGCGGCAAGCGCCGAACGGCCGTTGGGGCCGTGCGTCTGGACGTGGTACGCCGCGGGACGCTCCCGCAACGGCGGGCCAGACCGGGCACCGGTGCTGTTCGAAGTGATGGGGAGCCGTGCCCCGTCTTCAACGAGGGAGCGCTCAGCCTGTTCCAGGATGCGTACAACCCTGGCGCCGACGCGGCCATCACTCCGCGGCCGGGTGCCGGTCCGAATGCAGTCCAGAAAGTGCTCGCACTGCGCCCGCAGGGGCTCGGACAGGGGAATGTACGGTACCACGATGCTCCCGTAGCGATAGGTCAGCCGATACTCGCCCAGGCGGTCCGCCTCGAAGGGCCGCTCAACCCCTTTGTCGTAGATGCGGATCTTCTCGGACTCCTGAACGTCGTTGTAGACGACCATCTTCTTGCTCCCGACGATCGTCACCCGGCGCACCTTACAGGGGTCCAGCCAGCTCACGTGGACGTTAGCGATCACGTTGTCCGGGAAGCGGAGCTCGACGTACGCCACGTCGTGAATGCCCGGGGTCACGTGCGCGCTGCCCCGGGCGCTGATCGCCAGCGGCTCGCGCTGCAGCACGTACAGCAGGATGGAGAGGTCGTGCGGGGCGAGATCCCAGAGCACGTTGATGTCGGGCTGGAACAGCCCGAGGTTCAGGCGCGCGGTGTCGACATAGTACACCTGGCCGAGCTCGCCGCTGGCGACGATGTCGCGCAGGGCGTGGACAGCCGGGTTGTACTCGAAGGTGTGGCCAACCATGAGGGTGAGCCCGAGCCGGTCCGCCAGCGCCACGAGCTCTTCGGCCTCGCCACTGGAGGCTGCCAGCGGCTTTTCCACCATGACGTGCTTGCCGGCCAGGAGTGCCTTCCTGGCAAGCTGGTAGTGGGTTCGAATGGGCGTGGCGACGACAACCGCGTCCACGTCGGACAGCAGCAGGTCTTCAAGGCAGTGGGTCACGTGCAGGGAGGGATACTGGGCCTTCACCCGCGCCAGCCGCGCCGGATCGAGGTCGACCACCCACTCCAGCATGGCGCCCGGCAGCTCGAGCAGGTTCCGCGCCAGCTTCGGCCCCCAGTACCCGAACCCGATCACGCCTACCTTCATTGTCGCTTCCCCCTCGCGCCGCTCGTGGCTCGCGCGCTGAGCGCGCCTCGCTGCTCGCGTCCCCTTGCGCCGAGCACGGCCCGAGCATGCGGCGAGCGTGTGGCGTGGCCAGCGCTTGCCGCTGCGTACGAGCGAAGGGGACTCGAGCAAATACCCGGTGGCTCCCTGCCCGGAGAGCCATGCCCGGCGATCAGGCGCCGCCGCAGTTCGGCTACTCTGTCAGGCGGCTGCCGAAAAGATACTCATCGCGTCCCGCTCTGTCAAGCCCCTGGATCGCAGCGCAGTTTGAGCGGGCTTAGCATGCACCCTTGCGTGACAGCACTGCCGGAATGGTCCGCAATAGGATGCGGATGTCCAGCCAGAGCGATTGAGTGCGGATGTACTCCAGGTCGAGCGCGACCATCTGGCGGAAGGTCATTCGACTGCGCCCGCTCACCTGCCACAGCCCGGTGATGCCGGGGCGCACCGCCAGCCGGCGCAGATCGCCCGGCTCGTACTGCTCGATCTCGTACGGGATTGGCGGCCGCGGACCGACCAGGCTCATCTCCCCGCGCACGACGTTCCAGAGCTGTGGCAGCTCGTCCAGACTGGTGCTCCGCAGCCAGCGGCCCACCCGCGTCACCCGTGGGTCGCGCACCAGCTTGTACACCTGGGCCGCTCCCGAGGGCTGGGCCGCGGCCCGGCCCTGGATGAATGCGGTAGCGTACTGGCGGTGCATGTCCTGATCGGCGTCGGCGAACATGGTTCGGAACTTCAGGACGGTAAACGGTTTGCCGCCTTGCCCCAGTCGCTGCTGGCGAAACAGGACTGGCCCGGGCGAGTCCAGGGCCACGGCCAGCGCGCACAGCGCCAGCAGCGGCGCCAGCGCCACGAGCAGCGCGGTGGCGACCACGAGATCGAAGAGCCGCTTGCTCCATGGCTGTACCTGGATCTCCGTCTGTCCGCCGAAGCCCCGGCTCCTCCATTCCGCTGCCTGCATCCTCTCGTCTCCCTGCCCGAAACGCGAGTGTCAGATCGGCGGACGATCGTAGCATGGATGGGGTAGGGCCTGCCTCTCGTACCAGTATCCCTTCGTCGGATCGAATGGCTGCATCGGCTCCCTCCACCGCCGGCGGCAGCGGCGTCTGGTACAGCTTTCAGTATCCCTTCGTCGGATCGAATGGCTGCATCCGATATCCGCCGTGTCGTCCGCCTTGCGCACCCGGACCGACTTTCAGTATCCCTTCGTCGGATCGAATGGCTGCATCCGACGCAGTCGAACTTGAGTTCGACGCCCAGACTTCGCTCTTTCAGTATCCCTTCGTCGGATCGAATGGCTGCATCACCGTGGATGCCGCCGCCTACGAGGCGGCGCTCAACCCTTTCAGTATCCCTTCGTCGGATCGAATGGCTGCATCGACGCTGGATTCCGCCGGAGCAGATTGCGGCGCGCACCGAGCTTTCAGTATCCCTTCGTCGGATCGAATGGCTGCATCTCCAGCCGGCCTTGCCCGTCGCCGCTTTGATCCGGTTGGCGCTTTCAGTATCCCTTCGTCGGATCGAATGGCTGCATCTCAATGACTTCGTCGCAGGGGGCAGAGGGAGATGCAGCTTTCAGTATCCCTTCGTCGGATCGAATGGCTGCATCGCAGGTGCAGCGCCCCGCGCACCGCGGCCGGGCTGAACCCTTTCAGTATCCCTTCGTCGGATCGAATGGCTGCATCCGCCCAGGATCGGCTCTCCAAAGCGGAGCAGCTCATGCAGCCTTTCAGTATCCCTTCGTCGGATCGAATGGCTGCATCGCTCGACTCGGCCAGCGCCCCGACCGAATCTCCCGAGGCTTTCAGTATCCCTTCGTCGGATCGAATGGCTGCATCGCTGCGCGTCCAGTAGCTCGATGAGCGTGCGCATAGCCGCCTTTCAGTATCCCTTCGTCGGATCGAATGGCTGCATCGGTGATGATCGTCACTACCAACACCAAACGCCGGCTCCTTTCAGTATCCCTTCGTCGGATCGAATGGCTGCATCGCCAGGCGCACGTCGCCCAGCGCCGGCAGGATGTGGCTTTCAGTATCCCTTCGTCGGATCGAATGGCTGCATCCCAGTCCCGGCACGGTGATCGTGACCGGCCGGCTGGTGGCTTTCAGTATCCCTTCGTCGGATCGAATGGCTGCATCTCCACCACTACCAGGACTACAGCGCCTGGCAGAACAAGCTTTCAGTATCCCTTCGTCGGATCGAATGGCTGCATCCCCGCTCGTGCCGGTCGAGCGCCCAGCTCGCCTGGCTCTTTCAGTATCCCTTCGTCGGATCGAATGGCTGCATCACCCGGCGGGAACCCCCAGCACCCACCCGCTGCGGCAGACTTTCAGTATCCCTTCGTCGGATCGAATGGCTGCATCCTGGGCACTCGGGCGGTGCCTCGTGCGTCGCGATGGCCCTTTCAGTATCCCTTCGTCGGATCGAATGGCTGCATCAGCTCGGGGCCGGAACCGGAATCGTCGAGTACGCCGACTCTTTCAGTATCCCTTCGTCGGATCGAATGGCTGCATCGCCGGTCTTCATCGCCGAGTTCGCCCCGACCGCGGCGGAGGCTTTCAGTATCCCTTCGTCGGATCGAATGGCTGCATCTCCGCGATCAGGCTGACGCAGGCGTAGACGGTAACCAGCCTTTCAGTATCCCTTCGTCGGATCGAATGGCTGCATCCCTAGAATGCGACGCGCATTGGAGCGCGTCGCATAACGCTTCTTTCAGTATCCCTTCGTCGGATCGAATGGCTGCATCATGCGTGCTCCTCCGCGTGCGCGGAGTATGGCACAGCCCCTTTCAGTATCCCTTCGTCGGATCGAATGGCTGCATCATACAGCGTCACCCGGCCGTTCAGGGTGAGATAGCGGAGCTTTCAGTATCCCTTCGTCGGATCGAATGGCTGCATCGTTCTGCCGACTGCATCTCAACCTGCGGGTGCGGGCGGCTTTCAGTATCCCTTCGTCGGATCGAATGGCTGCATCGGACCCGGAGGACGGGTTCTACGTGCTGCCGCTGCCGCCTTTCAGTATCCCTTCGTCGGATCGAATGGCTGCATCCGCCCGCGGGGACCCTCCCCGCGACCCCTTCTCGCACCCTTTGCCGCTCTACCGCCCCCTTCTCGTGCCACTCTCAGCACCGTCTCCGCCCCCTATCCTGCTCTCCACCGGCATTCCGGCGCAAGTCCCAGTTTTGCGCCTCTGGCCATCCCTTTTGCGAGCCATCCTGCCACTTCCCTCGCCTGGGGAATACCTGGACGGCGCGTCCCGGCTCACCGACCGCTCCCTTCCGGCCACACTCTGCCCCCGGCTCTCGACCCGGTTTGCGACACTAGGGCTCCTCGGGCCAGTTCGTAGGGATTGCCGCGCTCGGACTCGTAGCACCACTGCGCCCCGAGCCGAGCCGCCCTCCCATGCCCTGACCTCCCGCCGGCGGCCATGCTCTCTCTTCGCACTCAAGCCCTCACCCGCCTCACGGACCCTATGGTACCATCGGGGACACCCCCGCGCCCATCCCTGCTCGAGCGCTTGCTCCACTTGTCTCCGGGATCGCTGCTGCTCGATGGCACGTCGCCAGATACGGGCACACCGGCGGACACTCGGCTGGAAGCCCAGGGTCGACCTCCGACGCCACCAGCCGCATCCTATCATCCCGCTCCTCAATGAACATCTGGCGGAGCTCGTCGTCGATCAGGTGGAAGTCCCGCTCTACCGTCACCCGACCTTCCACCAACCGCGCATACACCACACACCCAACATCCACCGGCGCCTCGTACAGGCTTTCCAGCACCAGCGCCTGCCCCGTGGTCATCAGCCGATGCCATTCCTCCTTCGCGTCGAACCGCAGATGCTGCACCTGCGCCTCCGGTAAGGAGAGCGCATCGATGCAGACCTGCTCGCTCAATCCCAGGAAGCGACCGTCCAGCCGAACGTCCACGCTCACCGGCAGCGCCAGCAGCGCCAGCCCGTCACACCCCAGCCAGGGGAAGCGCGCCAGCGCCACCTCCACCCGCTCCATCACCCGGCGCATCTCGAAGGCGTGCAGC
Source organism: Pseudomonadota bacterium (assembly GCA_021325655.1). Classification (GTDB taxonomy): domain Bacteria; phylum Chloroflexota; class UBA6077; order UBA6077; family JAJPGT01; genus JAJPGT01. The sequence goes on along the minus strand of JAJPGT010000071.1, from coordinate 20,770 downwards.
GCTGCCATCTCCACCTCCAGGTGTCTTCGACCCTCCGGTGTCAGCGCCCCCGTATCCGGCGCACCGGGCGGCTGTTGCCCCAGTTCTGCCAGCCGTGGCAGGCACGCATTCCCGTACTGGTACAGCAGCCGCTTCCCCTCCACCAGCGCCCTGGCCACCGTCGCCCGAAGGAACCCGTCCGCGACGAGCGCGGCCGACGTTGGCGGCGTGATTCCCGCCACCCGGCGCAGATACAGCTCGCGGCTGCTTGGGCAGACCCTGCTCGCCACTTCAGACACGTCCAATCGCTGCGCGTAGATCGGCTGCAGCGGCGGCTGGTACCAGTTCCAGCCCCGCAGCTCCTCCGCTACCCGGTGGCGGCGGCTCGCCGGCAGCAGCGCTCGCTGCACGTACCGTTGCTCCTCGGCCGAGGCAAAGTACATCGCGCCTCCTCACCAGCGATCGTTGCAGTAGGGGAGAAACTCGCACACCCGACACCGGTTCAACGCTCGCGTTCCCGCCGGCATCCGCTCCTGCGCCACCGCGTCCCGAATCGCCCCCAGCACACGCCGGGTGTACCCCCGCATCGCCGGGGTAATCTCCACCTGCTGCGCCCGCTTCAGCGGGATGAAGTACACAAAGGCCCGCCGTGCCGGCCGCTCGAACCGCTCCTCCGCCAGCATGGCATAGGCCGTCAACTGGTACTTGTGGTTCAGCCCCAACCCCTCGCGGCTGTTCTTGAACTCCACCGGCACCACCTCGCCTGCCCGGACAATGGCCATGTCCAGCCGTCCGCCCAGCGCTAGCCCCTCCGAGTGCAGCGCCACGTCAAAGTGCCGCTCCCCGTCCGTCAAGCCATAAGCGCGCAGGCTCCGTCGCTCCTCCAGCGCCTCCGTCCGAGCATGCTCCGCCTGCCCTTCCCGCATCGCGCTCGTGACGAACCGGTGCAACAGCCGCAGCCCAAGCCGAAAGTACGGAATGCGCGGGCAATACACGAACTGCCGCACATCGCTCACCGTCAGCGGTAACAGCCGTGACGCCCCTGGCGGCATCATCCGTTCGACACCTCCCGCCGCCCTTTGAAGTCCGTGTCGCACACCGGGAACAGCGCGATCCGCCCCGGCTCGCCCCCCAGCTTGCGCCGGATGCGCTGCAGCAGCTCGTCCTGCTTGCTGCGGGCCAGATCGCCCAGGAACGCCGAGTACTGGATGCGGCTCAGCCCGTAATCCAGGCAGAAGTCCGCCACCTTCGTCCGGATCCGATCGTTCGGGATGTCGTACACCAGCAGACACCGCCCCACTGTGTCCAATCCTCCCATTCCTCTTCCGCGCCGGAGGGTACAAGTGCGACGTCCTGCGAGCCCGTACCCGGGCCGCGTCTACCAGTGGCAGAGCGCCACGGGAGCCGGGCCAGTGTTGCCAGTCAGGCCCAGAGCAGCATTCGGGATTCGGAATTCGAATTCCCAGCCCCGAATTCCGAATCCCGACTCTCTGATCGCAGGGGCAGACTCACTCGCTGGGCGCGTCCAGAGGGGGGATCGCCGCGGCCGCGGCCAGGAAGCGCCTCCAGCGTTCCCGTTCCCGCTCTCGCTCGGCCGGGGCGAGCAGGGGCGTGATCCGCCGAGCGGGTGCCGCCGCGGCCCGCGCCGCCTCGATCCCAAGCAGTCCGGCGCCCAGGGCCGCCAGCACCGCCGTACCCAGGGCGGTCGCCTCCTCGGTAGCAGAGACGTCCAGCGGGAGCCCCAGCAGGTCGGCCTGCCGCTGGAGCAGGTAGCCGTTGGCAGTCAGCCCCCCATCCACCCGCAGCGCTCCGGGCGGGGCGGGCAGGTGCGGCAGCATCGCCTCCACCACGTCGCAGACCCGGTGGGCGATACCGTCAAGCGCCGCGCGCGCAACGTGAGCGGCGCTGGCGGCTGGGGTGAGCCCGGCGATCACCCCGCGCGCCTCGGGACGCCACCAGGGCGCCCCCAGCCCGGCCAGGGCCGGGAGTATCTGCACCCCGGCGCTGTTTGGAACACTGCGCGCCAGTGGCTCCACCTCCTCTGCCCGTGCGATAATGCCTAGCCCCTCGCGGAGCCAGGTGATGAGCGTCCCGGCGGCGAACACCCCGCCGTCCAGTGCGTACCGGGTCGCGCCATCGTTCAGGGTCCACGCAATCGTTGCCAGCAGGTCGCGCGGGGCGGGCGGGTGCTGGCCGGCGTTGGCGAGCACGAACACCCCGGTGCCGTAGGTCGCCTTGAGGTCGCCGGGATCGAAGCAGGCATGGCCGGCGAGCGCCGCCTGCTGGTCACACACCATCGCCGCCAGCGGCAGCTCGCCGCGCCAGCGCGGGTGCCGCAGCAGAGCCAGCGCCCCGGTGGTTGGCACCACTCGTGGGAGTGTCCAGGCGGGCACCCCGAACCACTCCAGCAGTTGCTCATCCCAGCGCAGCGCCTGGATGTCGAAGAGCTGAGTCCGCGAGGCGGTGGAGGTGTCGGTGAGCGACGCTCCCACCAGCCGCCAGGTGAGCCAGGCGTCCACCGTGCCGAGGCGGAGCGTCCTGGCATCGCGCGCCGCTCGCACCCGTGGCACCTCCTCCAGTAGCCAGGTCAGCTTGCCGGCAGAGAAGTAGGGGTCCAGCGGCAGGCCGGTCCGGGACCGGATCGCCGGCTCACGTCCCAGCAGCCGCTGCCGCTCGACGATCGGCCCGCTCCGCTTGCACTGCCAGACGATCGCCGGGGCCAGCGCCTCGCCACTCTCGGCATCCCAGGCGACGACCGTCTCCCCCTGGTTATCCAGTCCTACTGCTGCGATCCGCGCCGCCCCGCCGCACCGCTCCAGCACCTCGGCCACGCTCTGGACGACCGAATCCAGGATCTCATGCGGGTCCTCCTCCACCCAGCCAGGGCGTGGATGGCGCACTGCCAGCTCGCGGCGAGCAAACGCCACCGGGCGCAGCGACCGATCGAAAGCGACCGCCCGGGTGCTGGAAGTGCCCTGGTCGATGGCGAGTAGCAGCTCGCTCATCTCGGCTCCGGCGCGGCGGGTGGGGTGGCGAGCTCGCGCTCCAGGTTCGCCACCAGTTGGGCCACCTGGCGCCGCAGCGTATCACGCAGCAGGGGCAGGCCGAACGCGGCCAGCCGCCCGGAGACCTGCAGGTCCACCATGTAGCGAACCAGCGTCCCCTCAGCATCCGGCGCGAGGTCGACCGGGACGGAGACGACGAACGAGCCCGCCAGTCCGAGCGGCCGCCCGTTGAGCTCCAGCCGCAGGTGCCGCGGCGGCTCCAGCTCCAGGAGCTGCGCCACCACCTGGGCCCGCAGCGTCAGGAACTGGAGCCGGGTGGCGAAGGTGCCCTCGTAGCGCTCCGGCCCGCTTGCCCGCAGCGTCTCGCAGCCCGGCAGCACCTGCGCCAGACGTTCGGGATCGCGCACCAGCTCCCAGATCCGATCCGGGGCGGCGCGCACCCACACCTGGTCCGCCAGCAGCCGGGTCACGGGCATCCTCCCGGCTGCGCCGCGGCCATTCTGGCCCGCACCGTCGGCCCTCGGCCAGCGCCACGCGCGCCCGTGGCCATCACGCCCTCCGCTCCGCTACCAGCTTCCCCAGGCGCATCCCGGCCTCCAGCGAAGCCACATGGTCCACATCCGGGGCGACACAGGTGCCAACGGCCCAGACGCCTTCAAGCGGCGTGGCGCCCCGCCCATCTACGGGCACCGGGATGCCCGGCCGCCCGTCCAGCAGGCCGGCCCCGCGCAGCAGGAACGCGGCCGGGAGCAGCCGGTGCGCCAGGACCAGCAGGTCCGCTTCGCACCAGCGGTCGCCGATCCGCACCGCCTCCAGCCGCCGGTCGCCGCGTACCGCCTCCACTCTCAGCGGCGCCTCCGCTCCGCCGAGGTGCGCGCGCACCTCGGCGCCAGCGGCGCCGAGACGCTCAGCCGTGGCGCGGGCATAGCGACCGCTGCCCACCACCACCGCGACCCGACCGGGCAGCAGCCCGCGATCCAGCGCGCGGTGGACCAGGTCGGCAGTCACCACCCCGCTCCCGCGCGGCCCGGCAATCGGCAGGTGCTCGCGCGGCTGGACGTAGCCGCCGCTCGCCACCACCACCTGCTGGGCCACGAGCTCGCCCGTCCCCCGCGCACCCTGCACCATGAGCCGCCATCCCTGCTCCCCTGGCAGCAGCCCGATGGCGGTGGCTCCCAGCCACAGGCCGATCTCGCCCCGCTCAGCCAGGTGCTCTGCCTGCGCCAGCGCCTCGCGCTCGGCGGCGCTGCCGATCGAGCGCAGGCAGGCGCGCAGCGCTCCCCCCAGCCGCTCCGCGCGCTCCAGCACGAGCGGGCGCAGGCCGACCGCGTGCGCCGCCAGCGCACAGCCGATCCCGGCCAGACCGCCTCCGATGACGACCAGCTCCGCAACCCCGGATGGCAGGTCGGCGGGTTCGGAATTCGGAATCGGGAATTGAGAATTCGAACCCCGAATTCCGAACCCCGAATTCCGACCCCCGAATTCCGGACCCGGAACAAACAGCCAGGAGCCGAGGCGGTGCTTCAGCATGCTGCTCGGGGGCTGCCCGCGCTCCGCCGCCGCCAGCAGCGCCACCTCCACCGTGCACAGGTTGCCCTGGCAGTCGCCAAAGGTGACCCCACAGCGGCGCTTGAGCGCATCGAGCGTCGCCGGCGTGGAGGGGGACCGCAGCGCAGCGAGCACCTCCCCGCGGCTGATCGAGCGGCAGAGGCAAACTACCTCGCCGCTCTGCTCGACGAAGGCAGCTCCTGCCGCAGACTGGGGGCGGGATGTCGGGGCATCCCAGCCAGTCGAAAGACCGGCTGGGGACCCCGGCCGGAGCCGCCAGCCGCGGCGCTCGGCGGCGCGCGCGACCACGTGCTCGGCAAGAGCAGGCGAGGTGCTGATCCCGGTCGAGCGGATGCCGGCCACGTGGAAAAGCCGGTCGCCACGCGTGGAAGGACGCAGAATGTAGTCGCCGGTGCTCGAGACCGCGCGCAGTCCGGCGAACTGGCGGATCGGGACCATCGCTTCCACCGCGGGCACCAGGCGCCGGCACCCTTCCAGAATCCGCGCCCGTGCCGCCGCGTCCACCCCGCGGTCGTGCTTGTCGCGCAGGTCCTCCGCGGTGGGGCCCAGCAGCACCCCGCCGAAGACGATCGGTGTAACCAGCACGCCCTTCCCCATTGGCCCAGGGAGCGGCAGCACGATCTGCTCCACCCCGAACGGCTCTTCGCTCACCAGAAACTGCCCTTTGCGCGGGGACAGCGCGAAGCTGTCATCGCCCGCTAGCCGCGCGACCTCGTCCGCCCAGAGGCCGGCACAGTTGAACACCTGCTCTGCCCACAGGCGCGAGCCGTCGTCCAGCTCGACCGCTACCCCGTCGTCGCCCACCGCCAGCCCGACGACACGCCGGCTCAGCACCAGCCTGGCCCCGGCCGCCAGCGCTGCCTCGGCGTAGCCGCGCGTCAGCCAGAACGGGTCGATCACCCCCTCTCCAGGGACCAGGAGCGCCGCCACCGCCTGATCCGTCACGTAGGGAGCGAGGGCGCGCAACGCCGCCCGGTCCAGCAGCTCGGTGGCAACCCCCAGCGCCTCGGCGTTGGGCCGGGTCTCGCTCGCCAGCCGCTCCGCCTCCGCGGGGCTGAGCGCCAGCACCAGCGCCCCGGTCTCCAGATACGGGACGCCCAGCTCGTCGATCAGCGCCGGCCAGAGGGCGGCGGCGCGGCGGAGCATGGTCGCCTCCAGCGTCCCCGGGCGAGCGTCGAAGCCAGTGTGGACGATGGCGCTGTTCGCCTTGCTTGTCCCCTCGCAGACGTCCGGCTCGGCCTCCACCAGGAGCGCGCCGATCCCGTGGCGGGCCAGCTCCCGCAGGACAGCGCAGCCCACCACCCCGCCTCCGATGACGAGCGCCTGCACCCGCTCAGCGCCCCGGGCCATCGCTCCCTCCCACGGGCGGGGACTGGACCCGCTCACGCCTGGACATTGCCGAGCATGATGAGGCAGTAGAAGGCGCGGAAGACCTGCAGGTAGTCATCGTCTCGGTACTCCAGCGTGGTCGGGTCGACGCGCCGTGCCGCGGGGAGGTACTCCGCCCGGTCCGCCTGCGCGGCGCGGGCGAACCGCACCCGCAGGGTGATTGGCGGTGGGAGCACGAACGGCGGATGGGGTGCGGCGAGCGCCCGCCGCGCCGCCTCGCGTAGCAGCCGACGGGCGCGGCTGGGATGCAGGCTCCGCGCTGCCACCCGCGACACCGCCTCTTTGACCACCACCGTTTCCAGGTGGTCGCCCAGCAGCTCCCGCGCCTGGACGCAGGTGGTCTGGTCGCCGCTGATCAGCGCCACCGGCACCCCGTAGTACCCAGCGAGGGCGGCGTTGATCCCTGCTTCACCCACCTCCATCCCGTTCAGCCAGACCCCCTGGACCACCTCCGGGCCGTAGAACGTGTGGTCGAGGATCGCGGGCGACGAGCCAGCCCGGGCGTGGTAGCCGATGAAGAACACCGCCTGAAAACTGGCGTCCAGGCCGGCCATCATCGCCCCCATCTTGATGTCGCCGCTCAGCAGGGTCGCCGCCGGGTGCAGCTCCTCCAGGATGAGATTTTGCTTGGACCAGTGGGCGTCGTTGACCAGCACCTCGGTCGCTCCGGCCTCCAGCGCCCCCTCGATGGCCGCGTTCACCTCGCCCAGCATCAGCCGCCGAGTGCGCGCCCATTCGGGACTGAGCGGCTCCGTCTCGGGGCCGCTCACCACCCCGGCAATCCCTTCCATGTCCGCGCTGATGTACAGCTTCATCGACTCCAACCTGCCCGTGAGCCCGCGGCGCGCACCCTCATGCCACCGCCCGCAGGTGCCGCCGCCGCTGCCAGGCGGCCAGCCAGCCGGTCGCGGCGATCACTGCCAGCGAGACGACCACCAGCAACGTCGAGACCGCGGCGACGATCGGGGTCACCCCAAAGGTCAGTCCGGAGAAGATTTTGATCGGCAGTGTCGTCGCCACCGTGCCCACCAGGAACAGGGCCAGCACCACCTCGTCGAACGAGGTCAGAAAGGCGAACAGCGCCGCGGTGACGATCGCCGGGGCGACCAGCGGCAGGGTGATCGCGCGCAGCGTCATCCAGCGGCCGGCGCCCAGGCTGAGCGAGGCCAGCTCCAGCGAGCGGTCGGTGCGGTACAGCGCCGCGGAGACCACCAGCACCACGAACGGCTCCGCCAGCAGCGTGTGGACCGCGACCAGCCCGGCCAGCGAGCCGACCAGCTTCAGGCGGACGAACAGCCCGTAGCCGCCGACGGCGATCACCACCGGTGGGACAATCATCGGCGAGATCGCCAGCAGTTCCAGCGCGCGCCGGAACGGCAGCCGCCCGCGCACGAGCGCCAGCGCCGCCGCCGTCCCGATCACCGTGGCGCACGCCGCCGTTGCCAGGCCCACCGCCACGCTGCGCAGCGCCGCCAGCGTCCACTCCTCGCTGGTGGCGAACGCGACGTACCAGCGCGCCGAGAACAGCGACGGGGGGAAGCGCAGCACGTCGTCGCGGCCGAACGACATCGCGGCGACGATCAGCGTCGGCAGGATCAGGTAACCGAACACCAGCGCGATCCAGACCCCTGTTCCGAATCGGAGCAGCCTCTCAGCGCTCACGTCCCCTCCCGCAGCAGCCGGTCGACGTCGAAGAAGCGGTACGCGGCCGCCATCAGCGCCACCGCGAGCGCCAGCAGCACCAGCGCCAGCGCCGCCCCGGCCCCGAAGTCCAGCAGATAGTTGACCTGCTTGTCGATCAGGTTGGCCACCATCAGCGACTGCGGCCCGCCCAGGATCGCCGGGGTGATGTAGAAGCCGAGCGAGAGCACGAAGACAAGCACCGCGGCGGCGATGGCCCCCGGCAGGCTCAGCGGCAGCACCACCCGGCGGAACGTCTCTAACCGCGGCGCGCCCAGGATGGCCGAGGCCTGGAGGTAGAGCGGGTCGATGCGGCGCAGCGAGGTGTAGATCGGGAGGATAGCGTAGGGCACCAGCACGTGGACCATCCCGATCAGCACTGCCAGCTCGGTGTTGAGCAGCCGCAGCGGCTCCCGGATCACCCCAGCCGCGAGCAGCAGCTCGTTCACTATCCCGTTGCGGGCGAGCAGCGCCGTCCAGGCGTAATTGCGCACCAGCACGCTGGTCCAGAGCGGGAACAGCACCAGCACCAGCAGTACCACGCCGCGGCGAGGGTCGGCGCGCCAGATCAGGTAGGCGGTCGGGTAGCCGAGCAGGGTCACCAGCACTGTGACCTCAGCGGCGACGCGGAAGGTGCGCAAAAACACCGCGCGCGCCAACGGGTCGGTGGCGAGGTCGGTGTACTTGGCGAGGCTGACCGCGGGCGCCGAAAGGCTCTGCGGGATCAGCAGCGCCAGCGGCGCCAGGTAGGCGAGCAGCAGGAGCAGGAGCAGGGGCGAGACGAGCAGCAGCGCCAGCCGGTCCGGCAGGTCGACCACCGAGGTGGCCGGCCTGGCCGCTGGCCGCTCCCGCTGGCGCGTCTCGCCCCTCGCGATCAGCATCCGTCCCGCTCGCTGCCTACTGGCTGAGCCAGGCGACCCAGCGCTTGGTGTACTCGGCGGCGCTCTTGGCGACCTGCTCGTTCTCCTCTGGGGTGAGGAACAGGAGCTTGGCGCGGTTCTGCGGCAGGACGCTGAGGTAGGGCTTCAGCGTGTCCGGCAGGTAGTCGAGCGCTTTGGGGTTGGGGGCGCTGTAGCCGATCTGCTCGACGAAGATCGCCTGCCGCTGCGGGTCGGTGGTGAAGTCCAGGAAGGCGAGCGCCATGTCCAGGTTCTTGGTGCCCTTGACCACCCCGATGAAGCTGTTGTGCGTCTCGCCGCCGTCGTACACGTAGTTCCAGTTGGGGTTGGACTTGCGCGCCTGCTGGACGCGGCCGTCGAAGCAGAAGCAGTACACCACCCGATCGTCGATCAGCGCCTGGGCCATTTCGTTGCCGGAGTTGTAGTGCACCTCGAGCGAGGGCTTGACCCGGTCCCAGACCTTCAGCGCCCGGTCGACATCGAGCGGGAAGAGCTTGTCGCGCGGGACTCCATCGGCCAGCAGCGCGATCATCAGGTTGATCGACTCGCCGCCCCAGTCGGTGCCGGGCGCGGCCCGCGGGCCGGGGAAGTGCTCCACGTCGAAGAAGTCCTTGAACGACGTGAGCGGCTTGACGCCCGACTTGGTCGAGAAGGTGGCGACGACAGCGTCGATCTCGTCGGCCACGCCGTACTCGAAGTACGTCCCTGGAGCCAGGTTCTTCACCCCGGGCACCTTGCTCAGATCGATCTTCTCCAGCAGCCCCTCGTTGGCGAAACGGCGCATGTCGGCCTCGTTCCAGCCGGTGATCAGGTCCCACTCGATGTTGCCGGAGGTGACCTGCGCCTTGAGCTGGGCCGCCGACTCGCCGGTGGACTCCACCAGCTTGATCTTCGCGCCGGTCTCCGCCTCGAAGGGGGCGTAGAAGGCGGCCTTCTCCGCTTCGGCCAGCCGCCCGCCCCAAGTCTGGATCACCAGGGTACGGCCGGCGAAATTCGGCTTGGCCGAGGGCGCGGCTGGGGTCGGGGCGGCGGAGGCGCTGGCGGGCGTGGCAGCAGCAGTGGGAGCGCTGGGAGCCCGGGTTGCCGCCGGCGCGGCGGTCGGGGCGGGCGCGGGTGTCGCCGCCGCGGCCGGGGCCGTCGTCGGAGCGGCCGCCGGGGCCCTGGTCGGGGCCGCCGTTGGGGCAGCGGCCGGGGCGGTGGTTGAGGCGGGCGCCGTCGGCGCGGCCGGGGCGCAGGCGCTCACCGCGGCCAGCGCCAGGGCGAGCAGCCCGAACCGTGAGAACATGCCAGGTCGCTGGGCAGACATCGTTCCTCTCCTCTCCATATAGGGTGCGGACAGCCGGGAGCCGAATCCGATCCAGGTCAACGCCATCGAGCCGATCCCCTCACACCTCCCTCGCGCGATGGTGCGCCTCGCCAGGCGACCGTTGCCCACGGCACGGACAGCTCACCGCTCGGCCGGGTAGACGCGCGCATCCTCCGCCCGCCAGGACACCAGCAGCGGGTCCCCCACGAACCAGCGCGACGGATCCTGGTCGCTCGGAACCCGGGCGGTGATGGTGATGTCGTTCGCCAGGCGCACCACGCAGGCGACGGATGGCCCGGCGTAGATCCGCTCCAGCAGCACCCCGGAGCAGCTCGTCGCCTCCGCGGCTGCCGGCCCCAGTCGGGCAAGCCGCACCCGTTCCGGTCGGATCGCTACCCGCACCGCCGCGCCAGGTGCGAGCGCTGGATAGGTGGCGTCGGGGAGGGCCGCCCGGACCGTCAGGTCTGCGGCGAGCGCCACCGTGCAGACGCCATCCCGGCAGGCGAGCAGCCGACCGTCCAGGAAATTGGTCTCCCCGACGAAGTCGGCGACGAAGCTGTTGGCCGGCTGCTCGTAGAGCGCCTCGGGCGTCCCGATCTGCTGGAGCCGACCGCGGTGCAGGACCGCGACCCGGTCTGCCATCGTCAGCGCCTCTTCCTGGTCGTGGGTCACGTAGATCACGGTCGCGCCGAGCTGGCGCTGCAGATGCTTGATCTCGAGCTGCAATTGCGCCCGCAGCTTCTTGTCCAGTGCTCCCAGCGGCTCGTCCATCAGCAGCAGCGGCGGGCGGTAGACGATGGCCCGGGCGAGCGCCACCCGCTGTTGCTCCCCACCGGAGAGCTGGTGCGGCATCCGCCGGCCGTAGCCGGCCAGGCGAACCAGCTCCAGCGCCGCCTGCACCCGCCGGCCGATCTCGGCGCGCGGCACCCGACGCATGAGCAGCGGGTAGGCGATGTTGTCGTGCACGCTCATGTGCGGGAACAGGGCGTAGCGCTGGAAGACCATCCCGATGTCGCGCCGGTTGGGCGGGACGTTCGTCACTAGGCGGCCACCGATCAGCACGTCGCCCCGGGTGGGCTGCTCGAAGCCGGCGATGGTCATCAAGATGGTGGTCTTGCCGGAGCCGCTGGGGCCGAGCAGCGCCAGGAACTCGCCGGCGCGCACGTCCAGCGATACCCCGTCCACGGCGCGCACCTCGCCATAGGCCTTGAACAGATCGACCACCTGGACCGGGGCGCCCGGGCTGGTCGCCACAGGGGGCTGAGCGAGCACTGGCTGCATCCGCTGCATCCTCGAGCGCCACCTAGCATACCGCAGAGAATGCTAGATGTCTAGACCAATTTTCGCCTATGCTCCACTGCCGGCCGCCCGGTTGGGAATCCCTGCCCGCATCCGACACAATCTCAGTAGTACCCGCGAAGCCCAGGAGCCGTGATGCCGCCTCCGTCGCCCCAGCCCGATCCAGCCCAGCGCGCCCCCGCCCAGGCGGTCGTTGCCCCGCTGCCCGCGCCGCGCCGCGGCCCGGCCCCGGCGGCGTATGTCCAGATCGAGGAGGAGCTGGCCGAGCGCATCCGCACCGGCGAGCTCCCCGCAGGCAGCCTCCTCCCGCCGGAGCGCGAGCTGGCGGAGCAGATGGGGGTCAGCCGCATGACCGTCCGCCAGGCGCTGGGTCGCCTGGCCGATCGCGGGCTGCTGCGGCGCGAGCAAGGACGCGGCACCTTCGTCAGCGAGCCCAAGCTCAACCAGAGCCTCTCCACGCTGAGCGGCTTCTTCGAGCAGATGCTGAGCCAGGGGATTATCCCCACCTCCCGCCTGCTCAGCCGCGAGGAGGTGCTCGCCAGCCGCGCCGTCGCCCAGGTGCTCGGGCTGCGCATCGGCGAGCCGCTCTACAAAGTCGTGCGGCTCCGCTCCGGCGGCGGCGTGCCGCTGGTCCTGGAAACCTCCTTCTTCCCAGCCCGGCTGGTGCCCGGGCTGCTGGAGCAGGACCTGGAGCGCTCCTCCATCTACCGCCTGATGGAGCGCTACCAGGCCCGGCCGGTGCGGGCGATCCAGTCACTGGAGCCGGTGCCCGCCCGCGAGTTCGAGGCGGAGCTGCTCCAGATCCCGGTTGGCGCGCCGGTCATGCTGGTCGAACGCACCGCGTGGGACGCGCAGGGGCGGGCGGTCGAATACGCCAAGGACATCTACCGCGGCGACCGCAGCCGCTTCGTCGCCGAGCTGCGCCTCTAAGCCATTTGCCCCAGGCTCACTCGCCACCCCACGCGGCAGGGATGAGGACGGGGACCGCGGCCGCCAGGTGCCCCGCGCCTGTCCTGCTCAGGCGAGGCGCGCAGGCGCACACATTGCTGAGCCGCTGCGCATCGGCGTGCCAGGCGCCTGCACCAGAGCGTGGACCTGCTCATCGATCAGCTCCGCGCGATAGACCATCGCCGCCTGGTCCACGGGCCGCTAGCTCAGCTTTCCCCCGCCCTGCTGTCCCGAGTAGCCGAGGCGATCCGCGCCGTGCTCAACCTTGACAACGGCTAACGGCTCCGGTGTCACGCCGTCACCGCCGATCTCGGTACTCACTGAAGCCAGGGCCCGCGCTGGTCAGACCGAGTGGAATGATAGTGGTGGCGAAGACCCGATGCCGTCCGCGCTCCGCCCGAGCGGTGCTGAAGCTGCTCAATCGCTCGAACGTTGCCTCTGGGCCGAAGTCATCGAGCTGCTGGAGCTGCCAGGCATCCGGGACCTCGAAGCTGCGTGTCGGGTCGATTGCTGCGGTGTACTCCGGGCCGAGTCGCTCAGTCCGGCTCAAGCCAAGGAACTGCACGAACGAGCCACGCTTGCCGATGTAGCGAACGCGCGGCAGCGCCCCGGCCAGCCGCTCCGCGAGGAGGTCGTCCCCAGCCGCGAGGTCGAAGGCCCAGTGCCAGGTGCCACGGTGATACACCACCTCTCGGTAGGCGATGTTAGAGGTATAGGGCTCGCCCGGGCTCGACTTCTTGGGCTCCTGGCGGATCTTGACGATCGTGTGGGTCACCACGGCTGCGCCCGGCGGGCGGATCCGAACCTCTACACCGATTAGCGATTCGAGGAACGCCTCGCAGTCTTGGTCAGGCCAGCCGGCGCGGAAAGCCGCGTCGACGCATGCCATCTTAATTGCATACGGCGTTGGCACTACCAGTGACCGCCCGACCGAGCTGGTCGCCTGGCTCGTCTTGAGCGAGAACAGAGCGACTGGTGCAAACTCGACTAGCAGCCACCGCCCCGGCCCGGGCAGGCCGGCGACGAGCCGCGGACTGGCGAGGGTTTCAGCGCGCAGCGCTCGCGCGAGCGAGGGGTCAGGATCGGGCTGTCGTCCGCCCCGCTGGCTCACGGTCGCACCACCGCAGCCGGTAGCTCCAGCTCGGCCGACAGCCGCGCGAGGATGTCGACCGCCTGGGAGGCGGACCCGAACCGCAGTGTCCGCACCGCATCTGGCTGAACGCGGTTCAGTGCCGCTGCGCAGCGGTCGATCTCGTCGCAGAACGCATCGTCCAGCGGGCTCAGCATTGGTGCCGGCAGGCTACACTCGGACACCGCGATAACGCCCTCACAGCCGGCGATATGCGGATTCTGCGTGTTGCGCTGGGCCCCAACCGGCTTCAGTAGTGTCGCCGCCAGCGCCCGCAGCAGCGCCCGCGCCCGTACCCGGCGGCTGTTCTCGTCTACCACGTACTGCCGGGTGATGTCGTTCAGCCCGATGCGGTACAGGTCCAGATTGCAGACCAGTGCGTACACTCCGGACGAGGTGGGTCGGTGGAACAGTGCTTGGGTCCCGGCCACTGTCTCGCCGCCGGTCGCTGTCGCGCGCGTCTCGGGCGCGTACTTCACGTGCAGGTACTGCTCGGTGTGTGTGGCCGCCGGCAAGCCGACCACCCAGCCAAATTCGACTACCGACTTGCGGCCGACTGCCCGCGTGCCCGTGAGCAGCGCCCCGGCTAGGTCGGTCACAGCACAGTCTCGGATCATCGTTGTCATGATTTCGCTGTTCGGGGTCATCTTATTTGCGGCAAGATCAGCCAGCGGCTGGTAGCCGGCGACGATCCGATCTGGGTTGAGCTGTCGCGCGGCTGGCGAGAGTGGTTGATTCTCGGCCTCGAGCAGCGGGGTGAGGTGGCCCACGAGGATGTGCTTGAACATGTCGCCGCTCACGGCGTTGACCGCCCGGCGAGCGCCCTGTGCATCGACGACATGGACCATGCGCGTCTGCTGCTGATTGCCCTCAGTGCCCTCGCTGTTGAGGTTGTGCAGGTTCAGCGTCAACCGGGCCGAAATCGCTAGAGAGTGGATCAGTGGCACTGTCGTTCCTCCTCCGCAATGAATTCATCGTGTGTGCGCGACGCCGGAATCACTCTGTCTCGGACTCCTCGCCCTCCGTGCTCTCGACGCCGCCTGGCTCCAGGTCCGTGTCCGGCTCCGGGCCGCCAGGCAACTGCTCGCGACGTTCGGTGCATGTGCCATACGCACAAAGGAGCGCTCCGACGACGTCGGCGTGATACGTGTCGACCAGCCGGGCGAACGCGGCAAACTCCTCGGTTGAAACCCGCGGTGCGCCCCGCTGTCGGGTAAGCTCGAAGCGTCGGGCGTTCTCGCTGTTGTACAGACTGACGAAGTCGGCCACTGCGGTCAGGAACGGCTCGTCTCCCGGTAGCTCGCGGGTGCGGCGAAGCTCCGGTAGCAGGCCGTAGCGGATCTCGCGGTGATCCTTGCCCTGGGCCTTCAGGCTCTGCGCCCCGACTGTTGCCCGGCGTACTGCGGCGGCCACCGCCTTGAAGCCCTCGTCGTCCAGAATGGCGGCATAGCGCTTGTTCATCGCGACCACAATCCTCCTAAAGTCCTCCCGTCCGAATTGCCGTACTTGGCGCTTGGCCTCACGGGCGCGTAGCACGAACTGGCCATAGGCGCCGGCAAAGTCCAGCAGCGCGTCGAGCGCTCGCTCACCCCGTCGCTCCAGAAAGCGTCGGTAGCCCTGGAGCAGCGCGAACTCGTCAGAGCGGTCGTCCCGCAATCCGCGAATAATGGCTCGGTGCTCGTCCAGAATGCGGAGCCAATCGTCCGCGTCTTGCTGCGTGCCGAGTGCGAACCAGCCGGGCAGCGCGAGCTCCGTCAGTGCCGACACCGCCCGTGCCTGGCCAAGCGACTGGAAATTGCTGACCGCCACCCCGCTGATCACCTCAGCCGGCGTGCGGCCCATCATCACCAATCCTTCGATCGGCTCTACCCCCGCTGCGGCGAACTCCGGAGAGCGCTCGACCAGCAGCCGGGCGAGGGCGAGCGTCGCCAGGATGTCAATCTTCGGCGGCCCGGCGCCGGCCGGAGGCGGTGGCAGCTCCGCCACAACCCGCTCGTAGGCGGTGAAGGTGATATCGCCGGGCACCGGGCAGAGCAGGCGGATGTGCTCCCCCTTCGAGCCGTAGAAGACCGGGACCGCCGCCGAAAAGTAGCCTCGGTAGCGCAGCCACTCCATGAACGGGTCGGCCCAGGCGTCTTTCGTCTTGTCCCCGCGCGCCGTGCTGTCCGGCTTCAGCCGGGCGTAGCCCTTGGCTGCCAGTGGCGCGAAGAGCTGCACCGTGCTGACCGGCCATTTGAGCCCGCTGGGGCGTCCCTCCGCCAGCGCTTGTAGGGCCGACTGAACCGCGGCTCGGAACTGCTCGGGCGACATCTGGACAATGGTGGCGTAAATGCTGTTCGCGGTCTCGTGACCTTGCAGCACTAGCAGGGCAACCAGACGCCGCCAGATGTCGCGCGGCAGCGGCCACTGCTCGCGAACCGCTTGCAGGGCCTCCTGATTGACCTTCTGGCCGGCCTTTCGCGCTGCTTCAAAGAGCGCCTGCTCCTGCGCCCGGAGGGCGTCGACGCGCTCCTTCGTGTGTTGGTAGTGAAGTGCATCGGACGCCCGTACGTCCCTCGGGATCGGCGGGTTGGGCTGCTTCTTGGTCGCCACGAGCAGGTACCGATAGCCGGGGGTATGGGGGATGGTGAACGACGCGGACCAGGGCCGGGGTCGACTCAGCACCACCCGAAACGCGGTTCCCTCGTCCACGATACGGACACCGCGGTCATGGGTGGCGTCGTACAGCAGCTCGGCCAGACCGACCGCGGCCAGCACGTCGGCGTGGGTTCCGGTCTGGCGGGGAAGCCTGATCTCCGAGAAGCTGGCGGTGGACTCAAGCGCTATGGTAGCGGTTGACATCTACTCCTCCTGGCCGTACTCGGATGTTGCGCGCTGGTCCGCGAGCCGTAGGATCCGGGTGAGATAGGCGACGATCGGCCACCAGTCAGGCCAGGCATCATCCCCAACCGCGTGGTCCAGCACCTTCCGCAGCGCGTAGCGCGGCGCCTGTTGGCTTGGCAGCGGTCTGAGCGCGAGTGGCGGATGCGTCGTCCACGCCGTGGCGAGGGCCTGGTCAGCCTCGGCGATGAGTGGCTCGATGTTCAGGCTGTCGCCCTGTCGCTCGGATAGCCAGCCGCCGTGGTGGCCGAGGATCGCCGCCAGGCAGGCAGCCAGTAGCTGCCCTGGGACAGGGCTCCGGGCTTCCTTGAGCAGGGCCAGCGCTGCATGAAAACCGTAGTAGACACTAGCGGCTGCGTGGGGTGGGCGTGATCCCTCACGCTGCGTCAGCTCACGCTCACGGACCCGGTCGTTCGGGTTCTGCGGATCGTAGTCGGTGTGCGCCAGCGGCTCCCGGTGGACATAGCTGGGATCGCGGCTCAGCATGGCGCGCTCCGCCCAACGCTGCCAGCCAATCTGCAGCTTGCCAACATCATGCAGTAGGCCAGCCGCCCGCGCGGCCTCCAGAAGCTGGCCGGGATCGAGGTGCCAGGGATCGCCCGCCAGCCCTGTGACGAGCACCGTGCCTGCGCGTCCAGCTCCGGCCGCTGCTCTAGCCGCGACCTGACTGGCATGATGCGCCCAGCTCTCACGGCGCAAGCGGCCACTCTGCTGCCGTTCCGGCCGCTTGCGCGGTGGGCTCTCGAACCGACCTGTCCGGCCGAGCCGCAGCCCGGTCGTCGCACTGTAGTCGGCGACCGCCGGGTGCAGGCAGACCGCGAAGGCCATCTTGAGGTCGTCCGTGGTCTCCAGTAGCGTCCACTCCCGATCCTGGTCCGGTGTCCAGCGCCAGCCGATCGGGCGGGTCCGCTGCTCGAACAGCCGCGCCAGCGTCCAGCGTCGCAGCCCGAAACCCTCTACCTCATAGGGGTTGAGCGAATCCGGCTGGTGCGCGATGACCACCCGAATCGTCTGCCCGTCGTCCGCCCGGATCAGGTCAGCTACCGGCTCGGGCTTCCGCAGCACCGCGGTGCGATACGCGCGTTGGAGCACCTCGCCCTGCCGTTTCCACCAGCCATCGGCCAGACGTTCCGCGTCCACCAGGCCATGGATTTGCTCCACCAGCTCACAGATCAGCGTTGGGCCAAATCGGCTGGATGCAATGGGCGCCAGTGCCGCGAATGAGTTAGCCACCTCATCGCGCTCGTAGGGGAGCCAGGGCTGGGAGATATCTTCGGGCAGTGGGTAGACACGTACCTCGCCGACCTCGCCTGGGAAGCGAGCGCAGCGGCCGGCCCGCTGTGCCAGGGCACTCAAGGGCGCCACCTCAGTGTGCAGTACCTCGCAACTGATGTTCATCCCGGCTTCGATCACCTGGGTGCACACCAGGATCGCGCGCTCCTGGCTACCCTCGGCGAAGATCCGTCGGACCTCCTCCTCGATCCGCTTGCGGTCGTTCGGTAAGAACCGCGCATGCAGCAGTAGCACGCGCAGGCCGCCGAATCGCTCAGCCTCCTCGCCTCGCGAGGAACGTTGATCCAGCGCCTGGACAAGCTTGTCGTACAGCGCATTGGCCCGTTCCACCGTGTTGCAGAGGGCGATCGAGCGATGCCGATGTCGCTCCAGCACTGCGTCCGCAGTCAGTGGGGTCGACTCAACGAACACCCGCCGCTCCACCGCCGCCACGGCAGGGACTCGCGCAAGCTCGTCGTCGTCCACGCGCACCTGCTCAACCTCAAGCGCCTCGGTGAGCTGTCCCCGGCGCGACGTGGTTGCTGTCGCGGTCATCCAGACCGACTGGCACAGCCGCCGGTACAGCGCCAGGTGGGCAACTGCGGTGAGGAATGCCTCCTTGGGTCCCATCAGGTGATACTCATCGAACACGACGAGTGCGCCAGCGATGGCGGCGGTGTTCACGTTGTGCAGCTTGGCGGGTAGGCCGTACGGACCCTCCAGCGCCCCGCTCAGCAGTTGATCGTAGGTCGTAACAATCACGTCGCCACGGTCGAAGAACGGATCGTCCGGCCGCTCTCCCGTTTGCACGGTGACCCTCACGTTCGGCCAACCCAGGCGGCGCGTAACGACTTCTTCTGCTTCCGCTGCGATGCTCTCCACCAGCGCGCGCAGGGGGAGCGTGTAGATCAGCCGATCCCAGCGGTGCGGGCTGCCCTGCTCCATCTGCCAGAGAAACGGCACCAGGACCGCCAGCGTCTTCCCAGAGCCGGTCGGAGCCCAGACCTCGACGTGGCGACCTCCGTATAGGTGCATAGCCACCCGCTCCTGGTAGCGGTATGGGGTGTGACCATGCTTCTCACAGCGCGCGAAGAAGGAGCCAAATCCCGTCTGATCCATGGCGGCTCTGCTCTCCGATTCAGGTCGGCCACGCATGTGCGATCATGGCGTGCTCGCGCCGCAACCGAGACAGTTCGCCGGCGAGATGGAGGATGTTGACGCTGAGCTCAGCGATGATGCACTGACATCCGTCGCAGTGGAGCACCACGGTCGCTGGTGGCAGCGGCTGTCGCCGTCCGCCTCGGTCCTTCAAGCGCGACATGTAAGACCCTCAGGTAGTTAGTGCGGCCACTCTACCAATTCCTCCATAACCCTAGTAAGTTTCAGAGCAGAACATAGATCGGCCGTGCGTGCGCGGCGGCGCCAGGGTGATGTCCTACACTTCCTGTAAAAAGGAGAGGCGTTGCGGTACCCTAGCGGTGAGTCATAACCGCCGTCCCGTCGCCAACAGGGCAGAAAGGATACCGAAACGCCATGCAGAGGATAGCACCTTCTCAGCGCGTGGGGGAAGAACTGGCTGGCCTGCTGACCGGCGGCGTGCCGGAGCAACTGAATTCGGCGGAGCTGCGCGGTCTGCTGGTGCGACTGGGGGTCCAGCGGGTGCTGCAGGAGTTGTTGGAGGCCGAGCAGCGGGACTTCCTGGGGGCCGACCGCTACCAGCGGGGCTGCAGCGCCAGGGCCAGCGTAATGGCTACGGACCGGCCCATATCGAGACGGCAGAAGGGCGCATTGAACTGCACGCCCCCAGGTACGGGGCAGCGCCCAGCCCTTCCAGTCGCGGCTGCTCGGGTTTTTGCAGGGGCGGACCGAGACAGTGGAGCGGCTGGTCAGCGAGATGTATGCCCACGGTCTGTCCACCCGGGACATCGAACTGGCCTTCACCGACGCCACCGGCGGCTGTCTGCTGAGCAAGAGCGCCGTGAGCGAGGTCACGGCGCGGTTGTGGCAGGAATACCAGGCGTTCCGGGAGCAGCGCTGGGACGGGGTCGAGATTCTCTATCTGTTCGCCGACGGGCTGTACGAGGCGCTGCGGGGGACGGGCGACCGCCGCGAAGCCATCCTCTGCCTGTGGGCCATCTGTGGCGATGGCCGCAAACGCCTGCTCGACGTGGTGGTGGGCAACACCGAGTCCCAGGACGCCTGGCTGGAGAGCCTGCGGGACCTGGTGCGGCGGGGGCTGAGTGCGCCGGTGCTGATGGCCAGTGATGGCTCGCCCGTCCTGATTGCCGCCCTGGAAGCGACCTTTCCGGAGGCGTTGCGGCAACGGTGTCTGGCCCATAAGGTCCGCAACGTCACCGCCAAGGTCAGTGCGGCCGACCACGCCCAGGTAAAGGCCGACGTGCAGTCCGCTTACTACGCCTCGACGCCGGAGACGGCGCGGCTGCTGGCGGAGGCAGTAGTGCAGCGGTGGCAACCCAGGTACCCGGGAGCGGTGAGCAGCTTCCTGGAGGATTTCGAGGCGTGTATCGCCTACCTGCGCTGCCCGCCGGCCCACCACAAGTACATCCGGACCACCAACCTGGCGGAGCGGGCCATCGAGGAGGAGCGACGGCGGACCAAGACCATCCCGCACTTCTTCAATGAGAGGGGCGGTCTGAAGCTGTGCTATGCGGCGCTGCTGCGGGCCAGCCAGCGGTGGCAGCGGGTGACCATCAGCGAGTTCGACCGGACGCGCCTGAAGGTCTTGTGGGAGCAGTTGCATCAGGAGTACCCGGCGCGCCGGGGGAGGACGGCGTCCAGCGCGGCGGAGGCCAAGGCCAGGGAAGCGGCCACGGTGGCATAATCTGCGACACCGCAACGCCGGCCATTTTACAGGGAATTGGGGACTTGACCGCGCTCGGGACCTGCCTCTGGCCACCATTGGTTTCGTAGTCGCCTTGCCAGGTCTGTTGCTCGCGGCGGAGTTGGTGAAAGAGGTAGCTCTCGGCCCGCACGCGGAGAATAGGCCGCCGCTATCCGGTGATCGAAACGTCTTTCGTCTGGATACCTTCGGCGACCTGAACGAGGAGCTGGAACGAGTCAGGCCCAGCCGCGGCTGCCGTTGCCGGGCTGCGGTTATGCGGGCGGCCTATCGACGCCGCTGGCGCAGACCCGGAGCATGGGCCAGGGGGACACCGACAGACTCGCTCATGTGTCCTGGTGCTAAGTAACGTCTTGTAATGGCCGGCTGGCAAGTCTACACTGGCGGCATCCGGTCAGATCCCGAGGCAGCGCCAGTGGAAGAAGTCTTGACCGCCGAGGAGGTTGCCGGCTACCTGCGCGTCCACCTCATGACCGTTCGTCGCTGGTGTCGCGAAGGGATGCTGCCCGCCGTGAAGGTGGGGCGGGCGTACCGGATCAAGAGGACCGAACTGGA
>JAJPGT010000023.1 GCA_021325655.1 Pseudomonadota bacterium | reverse complement strand
CGGGATGCCATTGGCCCCGGGGTAAGTGCCGAAGTAGTGGTCGAAGGAGCGGTTCTCCTGGACAATGAACACCAGGTGCTTCAGCTTCTGCCGCGCATCGCCCAGCGGCGCCTGGGGCCTTCTGCCGCCTGCATCCGCTGGAGCAGCGCCCGGCAGGCCCGCAGCGGCGATGAGCAGCGCCCCGAGCAGCGATCCGAACAGAGCTCGCTTGCGTGTGTGGTTGAGCAATTGATCTGCCATAATGTGGCAAATTTTTATGTAAGTTCTGTACATATTATTGTCACACCCCGAGGTGTCGTCGCGGCCTCCAACAGGGCGGGGATAGGCGACCAGCACGCTGCCGGCGCTATGCGCAGGACGCCGACGGCGTGTAGCGCTCAGAGGTCGCGTGGGAGAGCACGAGCGCCGCTGCTCCCGCTCTGGCTGCTCGGGCGGCCAGCTCCTGGCAGCCGGAGGACGGGTTGCCTAGGCACACGCAAAACGCGTGCCAAGAGTTGCGATTGTGTGAACGATCTGAGCCTGTGACTGAGGCATCAGGGCGACGAATTGCCGCGCTAAGCGAACTCTTCTTTGTGAATTATGTAACTGATTTGAGAAAGAAAAAGGCCACGTACCGTGGGATTGTTACACGATGGGCGGAGACTTCACCGAGCCCACCAGGCTGAGGCATCGTGCGGATCGCTCGCGGGCCGGGCTCTATAATCTGCGCCGAGGCTTTGCCATGCGGAAGCCGCGCGTACTGATCGTCGACGACGAGCCGCCGATCGTCCTGTCGCTCGAATTCCTGCTCAATCGGGCGGGCTTTGCCACGGCTTCTGCCGCTGACGGCGAGCAGGGGCTACAGCTCGTGCGCGAATTCCGGCCAGATGTAGTCCTGCTCGACATCATGATGCCGAAGCGCAATGGCTACGAGGTCTGCCAGGCGATCAAGGCCGATCCGGAGCTAGGCGCGATCCCGGTCATCCTGCTCACCGCCAAGGGGCAGGAGAGCGACGTGGCGCGGGGGCGAGCACTGGGGGCGAGCGCCTACGTTACAAAGCCGTTTGGCAACGCCGAGATCATCGAAACCATTCGCTCTATCTTAGCCGAGCCGCCGTAGCAGACAGGGCGGGCTCAGCCAGGGAACTGGCGGCGCGGGTGTTACCACTGGGCAACAGGAGGGCAACAGGTGCGGGGCGGTGACAGCATCCACCAGCGGCTCGTCGTGTTCTTCGCGCTCGGTGTCCTGCTGCTCACGTTCCCGTTCCTGGCGGTGTTCAACCGCCCGGTCTGGGTGGGCGGCATCCCGCTGCTGTACGTGTACCTCTTTGCCGTCTGGCTGCTGGGGATCGCGGCGCTGGCGCTGCTGAGCCGCGTCCGGTGGGACGACCAGGAGTAGTGCGGTGCTGAACGCCTGGACGATTCCGCTGGCCGCGCTCGCCTACGTGCTGGGGCTGTTTGGCATCGCCTACTATGTGGATCGCCGGGCGCGCGAAGGGCGCAGTCCCAGCGGCCACCCGCTCATCTACGCGCTCTCGCTGGCGGTCTACTGCACCTCGTGGACGTTCTACGGCAGCGTGGGGCGGGCCGCTGCCGCTGGGGTCGGGTTTCTGCCGATCTACCTTGGCCCGACGCTCATCGCGCTGCTCTGGCCCCTGGTGCTCCGCAAGACGCTGCGCATTGCCCGGGCGAACAATATCACCTCGATCGCCGACTTCCTTAGCGCCCGCTACGGCCAGTCGACGGCGCTCGGGGCGCTGGTGGCCTTCATTACCGTAGTGGGGCTGACGCCCTACATCGCCCTCCAGCTCAAGGCGATCTCGCAGACGTTCGAGGTGCTGCTGCGCTACCCGCTGGTCACGACCGAGCTGGCGCCCTCGGCGCCGCGGCCGATCTACACCGACACCGCGTTTGGCGCCGCGGTGCTGCTGGCGCTATTTGCGATCATGTTCGGTGCCCGCGACCTGGACTCCTCGCAGCGCCACGAGGGGCTGGTGGCCACCATCGCCTTCGAGTCGCTGGTCAAGCTGCTAGCGTTCCTGGCGGTGGGGGTGTTTGTCACCTACGGGGTGTTCGGCGGCTTCGGCGACGTCTTCGCCCGCGCCGCCCAGCACCCAGACCTGGCGCGGCTGCTGGGCGGCGACCCTGCCTTCTCCTACGGCGATTGGGTGGCGCTGACGCTGCTCTCGATGCTGGCGATCCTCTTCCTGCCGCGCCAGTTCCACATGGCGGTGGTGGCGAACACCCGCGAGTCGCACCTCAAGACTGCGATGTGGATGTTCCCCGCCTATCTGCTGCTGATCAATCTGTTCGTCCTGCCGATCGCCTTCGGCGGCCTGCTGAGCTTCCCCGGGGTACCGGCGACCGCGGCGGACTACTTCGTGCTGACGCTGCCGATGCTCCACCAGCAGCCCGTGCTGGCGCTGTTCGCCTTCATTGGCGGGATCTCCGCCGCCACGGGCATGGTCGTCGTCGAGTCGATCGCCCTATCGACCATGATTCTGAACACGCTGGTCGTCCCCTGGCTGGTGCGCCTGGGGATGACCCGCGACATCTCCGCGCTGCTGATCAACTGCAAACGGTTGGCGATCGTCCTGACCATCTTCTTCGGCTACGCCTACTTCCACTTGATCGACGAGTCGTTCACGCTGGCGAACATTGGACTGATCTCGTTTGCCGCAGTGGCGCAGCTCGCCCCGGCGTTCCTCGGCGGACTGTACTGGCGCGGTGCCACCCGCCAGGGGGCGCTGGCCGGTCTGTGCGCCGGCTTTCTCGTCTGGTGCTACACACTGCTGCTGCCATCGTTCGTCCGGGTCGGCTGGTGGCCGCAGAGCTTCGTCAGCGCCGGCCCGCTGGGGATCGGCTGGCTGCGGCCGGAGCAGCTATTCGGCCTGAGCGGGATGGGCTTCTGGGCCGGGATCACCTTCTGGTCGCTGGCGCCGAACCTGGCCACCTTCGCGCTCGTCTCACTGTACACCCGGCCCACGCCGCTGGAGCAGACTCAGGCAGAGCGCTTCGTGGGTGGATTTCGCCGTGAGCCGGCGCGCCCACCGGTGCTGATGGGCGGGCAGGAGCTGACGATCAGCCGGCTGGAGGAGCTGGTCGCGCAGTTCATGGGACGGGACAAGGCGCAGGAAGCATTCACCTCCTTCCTCGAGGCACGGGGAATCCAGGAGCCGCGGGCGCTCACGGAGGCCGATCGCCGCGAGCTGGCGGCGTTCGTCGAGCGGATGCTGTCGGGCGCGGTGGGGCCGGCCTCGGCACAGGCGATCATGGAAGGGCTCGGGCAGGTCGTCACCGGGCGCTTCGAGGCGATTTTCGACGTTGTCGGCACCGTCTCCCAGTCACTCGAGCAGAGCCGCGAGGAGCTGCAGCGGCTGGCTCGAGAGCAATCGCTGCTGTACGAGGCGACGCGCCGGATCGCCTCCACCCTGGATCCCCGGCAGATGACGGACGGGGTGGTCGAGCTGCTCCACCGCGAGTTCGAGTTCGACCTGCTCACCGTGCGGCTGCTGGATTCCGAAGGGCTGCTACGGGTGCAGAGCGCCACCGGAACGTTCTCGGGCGCCGACCTGCCGCGGAGCGACCTGCCGAGCCGGGAGACCTACGTGGGGGAGTGCTTCCTGGATAACCGGCTGATCGTAGTGGAGGACACCACCGCGCTCCAGAGCTGGGATGCCCGCTCGATCCCCGAAGCGCCCGGCTCGCGCTCGTTCGTCCACGCCCCGCTCGTGGTCGAGGATCGCCCGGTGGGGGTGCTGTCCGCCTACTCGTCCACCGCCCGGGTCTACTTCGCGCCCGAATTTCTCCAGTTCTTCCGCACCCTGGCCGTGCAGCTCGGGCTCGGGCTGCAGAACGCCCGGCTGTACCGCGAGCTGGAGGACCTGTCGCGCATGCTCGAGCGCAAGGTTCAGCAGCGCACCGCCGAACTCGAAGAGGCGAACCGCCGGCTCACGGAGCTGGACCGGCTGAAGAGCGACTTCGTCTCCACAGTCTCCCATGAGCTCCGCACCCCGCTCACCTCCATCCGCTCCCTCTCGGAGAGCCTGCTAGCGGCCGGCGGCGACATCCCACGCGAGACGCAGGAGCAGTTCCTAGCGATCATCACTCAGGAGAGCCAGCGGCTGTCGCGGATGATCAACCAGCTTTTGGACCTCTCGCGGATCGAGGCCGGCAAGGTGGAGTGGCGGATGGAGCCCCTGGACCTGGCCGAGGTCGTGGCACAGGCGGTGCGGACGAACCGCGCGCTGTTTGACGGCAAGCAGATCGCGCTGGCGATCCAGCTCGCGCGGGCCCCGATCCCGGTGGTGGCCGACCGGGACAAGATCATCCAGGTGCTGACCAACCTGCTGTCCAACGCCGCGAAGTTCACTCCCAGCGGCGGCCGGGTGGCGGTCCGAGCGTTCCTCAAGGATGCCCAGGCAGTGGTGGAGGTGAAGGACACCGGGCTGGGCATCCCGCCTGACCAGCTCGAGACGATCTTCGAGCGCTTCCGCCAGGTGGGCGATACGCTCACGGCCAAGCCGGAGGGAGCAGGGTTGGGATTGCCGATCAGCCGGGAGATCGTTCAGCACCACGGCGGCTGGCTAACCGCTCGCAGCACCCCGGGCCGGGGGAGCACCTTCCGGATGACGCTGCCGCTAGCCCCGGTGGAAGCGCCTGCCTGACGCGAGCGCGTTTTCCCCGCTCTCCCCTCAGGCGGCGAGGCGGCGGGGCTACAGCACCGGCCGGCTGCTCCGCTCCAGATCGAGCAGCGGGTGCGCCTCGGCATCTCCCAATGGGCCGGGGGCGTGCTCGAGCCGGGTAATACGCTGGAGCTTGGCGAGCGTCTCGCTCGCCGCCTGCGCGCCGTTCATCGCCTCGATCGCGTGGCGGCGCAGCTCGGCGGGGAGGCGAGGGTCGTTCGCCAGCAGCTCGCCGTAGCCGACGGTGAGCGCAAGCTGGTTATTCAAATGGTGCGCCATGGTGGAGGCGGCGATCAGCGCCCCGGACAGCCGGGCCCGCTCCAGCCCGGCCAGCTCCGCCGCGGCACTGCTCGCCAGCAACTCAAGGAGCTCCACGTCCCCCGCGTCGAAGCCGGTGGTGTGCCCGTCGCTGCCCACCGCCAGGGCGCCGAGAAGCTGTCCGCGATGGAGCAACGGCACCGCGAGCACCAGGTTGACTCCGCTCGCGTCCGGTGGTGTCTCACCAGCGTGGTGCAGAGCATCCAGCCGCACGGGCGCCCGGCGCTCCACCGCGCGCAAGCTCGCCGCCTGGCCAAGGTGGAACGGCACGGACCGCTCCGCGCGGCTGGCATCCCAGACCGGCTCCAGCTTGCCCGGGCTTTCGCTCCAGCGGTAGACCACCCCAACGGAGGCGCCGAGCAGATCGACGGCCTCGGCGAGCACGTCCTGCACTAGGCGCGATGGGTTGATCTCGGTCGCCACGCGGCTCACCACCCGCAAGAGCTCCTCGCGGCGGGCCACCGCGTGGCATGCCTGGCGGTGGAGCGAGGTGATGCGCTCGGCGGTGGTCAGCCGGGCGCGGAGGCTGTCGTAGCTGAACGGCTTGACCAGGTAGTCATCGGCCCCCGCCCGGACCCCCTGGAGCATATGCTGCTTGTCGCTCAGCGCTGTCAGCAGGATGAAGTAGGTGTACGGCGCGTCGGCCTGCTCGCGCACGTAGCGGCATAGCTCGATTCCATCCAGCCCTGGCATCCGCCAGTCGCTCACCACCACATCGGGCTGGTGGGTTCGGAACAGCTCCAGAGCAACGTCGCCGCTGGCGGCCACCAGGAACTGGTGTCCAAGCGACGCCACCGCGCGCTGCAGGAGCAGCCGTACGTCCGCGTCATCTTCCGCGATCAGCACACGCATGGTAGACCTTCCCGGTACGAGCCCAGCCCATCTTCGCCGGGTCGCAGCCCTCCACACCCCGGTCCCGCCGGGGCAACGGAGCGCTCCGACACGGGCCTCGCGCCTACTGGCATTGTCTGGCCAGAGTGGCGGGCTCTTCAGCCGCCACGCGGGCCGGATCGGCCTGGCCGTTCGTCCCGGGCGCAATGGGAGGCAGGGACGGGGCGGGCTGGATCGCCCAGGCGGGATCGGCCCACCGACCGCGAGGCGGTGGCGATGGCGAGCCCGGCGGCTAAGGGAATCGGAAGGAATCGACGTGCACAGCAGAATCTCGTGCGAATCTGTAGACGGAATCGAACAAAGGGTGTAGTATCGCGTCGCTAACTTCCGCCTGAGGAGGCAGAACTCGTGCGTATCCGACGAACCCTCGGTACCCGGCTCGCCACGACGGCGTGGCTCCTGCTCGCGGCAGGCGCCCTGGTGGCCGCGCCAGTCGCCGCCGCACCGGCCGGACTACCGCATAACGATCTCGCGGGGCAAACGATCAAGATCGTCTCCAGCCTGCCGCGCACGGGCTCGTCGAAGGGGCAGACGGACACGGTCGTCAACTCGATCCTCATGTGCCTGGAAGAGGCGAACTACCAGGTGAACGGTGCGACGATCCAGTACACGGACATGGACGACGCGACCGCGGCCAAGGGCGCCTGGGATGCGGCCAAGGAGGCGGAGAACGCCAACGCCGCCGCCGCCGACCCGGACGTGATGCTGTACATCGGCACCTTCAACTCCGGCGCAGCGAAGGTGGCGATCCCGATCCTGAACCAGGCCGGGCCGCTGGCGATGATCTCGCCGGCCAACACCTACCCCGGCCTGACCAAGCCCGGCAAGGGCGAGGCCAATGAGCCGGACGTCTACTACCCGACGGGTATCCGCAACTACACCCGGGTGGTGCCAGCGGACGACCTGCAGGGGGCGGTAGGGGCCAACTGGGCCAAGGAGCTCGGGGCGACCAAGGTGTACGTGCTGGACGACACCGAACTCTATGGCCACGGCATCGCCGTCGTCTTCGCCAACACCGCGCAGAAGATCGGCCTGACCGTGGCGGCGGGCCCGGAAGGGATCGACACCAAGGCGACCGACTACCGGGCGCTGGCGACCAAGATCCGCGACACCGGTGCGGACATGGTCTATTTTGGTGGGATCACCCAGAACAACGCCGGCAAGCTCTGGAAGGACATCAAGTCCGTTGCCCCCAACATGAAGATGATGGGCCCGGACGGCATCTTCGAGCAGGCGTTCCTGGATGACGCTGGCGACGCGGCTGAAGGCACCTACATCACCTTTGGTGGCGTGCCCCCGGACAAGCTGACCGGCAAGGGCGCCGACTGGTATCAGCGCTACAAGGCCAAGTACGGCTCCGAGCCCGAGGCGTACGCCGCCTACGGCTACGAGGCCTGCAAGGTCGGCCTGGATGCGATCAGCCGGGCCAACGTCAAGGACCGCCGAGCGATCCGCGATGCGCTGTTCGCCACCCAGAACTACGACGGGGTGCTGGGCACCTGGAGCTTCGACGAGAACGGCGACACTACCCTGACCACCATGAGCGGCAGCCAGGTACAGGGCGGGAAGTTCGTCTTCCAGAAGATGATCGCCGCCAGCTAACCGCGCGACACCGCTATCGAGAGGGGGGTGTGGTCCTGGCCACACCCCCTTTCACGTGCCGAAGTGAGCGCGCCCGTGCTCACTGTCTGCCCGACTCGCCCTCCAGCATGAGCGCAGCAACCTTCTCCCCGACCACGGCCGCGGGCAGGTTGGTGTTCGCCCGCGGGACGACCGGCATGATCGCGGCGTCGGCCACCCGCAGACCGGGCAGCCCATGCACCCGGCCGTGGGCATCCACCACGGCGAGCGGGTCGCTCGCCGGTCCCATGGCGCAGGTGCCGACCGGGTGGTAATAGTGGATGCTCTGGGCGCGGATGTACTCCGTCAGCTCCTGCCGACCGCGCACCGTGGGGCCAGGCGTGAGCTCGGCGCCGATCAGCCCGGCCAGTGGGGGTTGCGCCGCCAGGGCGCGAACGAGTTCGACCCCGTCCAGCAGTACCGCCAGGTCCCGGTCATCCGGATCGGTCAGATAGCCGTGGTCTAAGATCGGCGCCAGCTCCGGGTCGCGGCTGACCAGACGTACCGTCCCGCGCGAGCGCGGGGTGAGGTTGGCGACCGGGATCGCGAACACCCACTCGCCCTCCCCTTCCCAGCCGTAGGGGCCGGCCACCGGGTAGACGTGCAGGTCGAAGGCGCGCTCGCACCACGTGCTGCGCCCCTTGGCGATCGTCCCCTCCTCGCGGAGCGCGCCACCACTGTCGATGAAGGCCTGGAGTGCCGCGATGAGCGCCGGCGTGCCGCGGTAGGTGAGCATGAGGGCGGGGTGGTCGTGCAGGTTCTCCCCCACTCCGGGGAGCGGATGGACGGGGTCGATGCCGAGGGCGCGCAAGGGCTCTGGCGGTCCGATGCCTGAGCGGAGCAGCAGCGCCGGCGAGCCATAGGCGCCGGCGCACACGACCACCTCTCCAGCCTCGATCCGCGCCGGCCCCTCCGGCCCGATCACCTCGACCGCCCGCACCCGGCCGGACTCCACGATCAGCCGGTCGGCGAGCATGCCGCCACGGATCGCCAGGGTGGGTCGCTGGCGCACCGGATCCAGGTAGCCGAAGGCGCTGTTCCAGCGCACCCCGTGCCAGACGTTGATCGGGGAGATCGCCATCCCCAGCGTCCCATCGACGTCATTCAGATCCTCGATCAGCGGCAGCCCGGCTCCAGGGGCCGCTTCCAGGACCGCTTCATGCCAGGGGCCGATCTCTGACCGCGCCGGGGTGCGGACGCGCAGCCGCTCGTTGACCTGGCGAAACAGCGGCAGCAGCGCCTCCATCCCCCAGCCCGGATTGCCCCGCGCCTCCCAGCCGTCATAGTCGTCTCGATGCCCCCAGACGGCGGCGCAGCCGTTATGCGCCGAGCAGCCGCCCAGCACCCGGGCGCGGTCCAGCGCCAGGTCGCGCTGGCCGTAGCGCGCGGCGCTGACGTAGCCCCAGCTATGGCTGCGCCAGGGCACATGGCGCCCATCCAGCAGCTCGGGCGGCCAGCCGCCCCCTTCGTAGGGGCCATAGTCCGGCCCGGCCTCCAGCAGCAGCACCGAGCGGTCCGACCGCTCGGCCAGCCGCCCCGCGACCACCGCGCCCGCGGTGCCGCCACCGATCACGACGGTATCAGCAAAACGCGGCAGGGCGGCGCCTGGCGCTGCCATCGTTGCCTCCCTATCGCCCGCAAGGGATACGGCGAGTATTCATCGCTGGCGTCGCGGCGTCAACTGGCAACTGGCCGGGCGGAGCGCGCGGCCGCCAGCCGCGCGGCGCTGGCTCCCCCCGGACGTTCCTTTCTTGCCTTTTCCTGACGTTCCCTGGTAGGCTGCTCGCCGTCTTGTGCCGGGAGCGCCTCCGCCAGGTTAGAAGGGCTGCTACTCCTCCCCGGCACCATGGCCACACAGTGCGCGTGGGCCATTCCACGGCAGTCCAGGCGACTGCGCGTCGCCCCGCTGCGATCTCACCGGCCGGCGGCCCCTTCGGTGTGCCGCGCCTCGCCGGGACCCATTCCATGGAGTGACAGGTGCAGAAACGTTCTCCGCGTGGGGCCTCCGCGGCCCTGCTGCTCGGCGTTGCCGTTGCCCTCCACGGCCTGACCCCGGCGCTCGCCATGCCGACGGATGGCGCGCGCTCCCCCAGCGCTGGCGCTTTCAAGGAGCGCTGGGTCACGGCGACGGTTGAGACCGCGCTCTACAGCAGCGCCGAGTCCTCCACCGTGCTCGGCCTCGTCCCCCAGTGGACTAGCTACCGCGTCGACGGCCCGCGCGAGGCGCTCAACGGCCGCTTCTGGGTCTGGAGCCCCTATACAAAGGGGCGGGGCTGGATTCCGGCCAGTGCCGTGGGCCCCGGCCGCCGTCCAACCGAAGCGGAGATCGCCGCGTTCTGGACGCAGCCCCAGAGAGACGACGTCGGGAGCCCGGACGCCAGCGCCCGGGCGCTCCCGCCCCACGACTATCTCTATACGCGCTACCCAGACCTTGCCCCGCGGCTAGACTGCATCGCCAGCCACGAGAGTGGCTGGGGCAACGTCGCCAATGCCCGGGGGAGTGGCGCCTTCGGCCCGTTCCAGTTCCTGCGCAGCACCTTCTCCACCACGCCGACCGGGCAGCAGGGGGGCGACTGGCAAAACCCGCTGGACCAGGTGGACGCGGCGGCGGAAATGCTGCAGGCCGGGCGCGCAGGCGAGTGGGACGTGGTGCAGCTCGGCCTCTGCTAGCCCCGTCCGCGCCGCCACCGGGCGAGCCGGGCGCGCTAGTATTGACCGGGACACAGCCGCTGGCAACCAGGAGGGACGGGAGATGAAGCCAGTGCAGCGCGATCGAGTGGACGTGGCTGGCGGGAGCCTGGAGCTGTGGCAGGGCGACATTACCCAGTTCGGGCCGGAGATCGAGGCGATCGCCAACGCCGCCAATAGCTCGCTGCTCGGCGGCGGTGGGGTGGATGGCGCGATCCATCGCGCCGCTGGGCCGGCGCTGCTGACCGAGTGCCGGTCGCTGGGCGGCTGCCCGACCGGCGAGGCGCGGATCACCGGGGCCGGTCGGTTGCCGCAACGGCACGTGATCCACTGCGTCGGGCCGGTTTACAGCCAGCGGAATCCGGCCGAGAGCGCGCGGCTGCTCGCCAGCACCTACCGCGCAGCGCTGCGGCTGGCGCGGGACCACGGCCTGAACAGCCTGGCGTTCCCGGCGATCAGCACCGGGGTGTACGGCTATCCGTTGGACGAGGCGGCGCGGGTGGCGCTCAGCACGCTCGCCGAGCACCTCGCCACTGGCCGGCCGCCCCGCCGGCTGCTGCTGGTGCTGTACGACGATGCCGCCCTGCGTGCCCACCAGGAGGCGCTCACCCAGCTTGTGGAGGAAAGGAGCCTGCGCCGATGAGCGTCGATCTGCTGCTTAAGGGCGGCACCGTCATGGATCCAGCCTCAGGGCGCGAGGGCGTGCTGGACGTGGCGATCACCGCTGGGCGGGTGGCCGAGATCGGCCCGAGCCTGGACACCGCGCCGGCACAGCGGGTGATCGACGTGGCGGGGATGCTGGTCCTGCCGGGGCTGGTCGACCTGCACGCGCACGTCTTCGCCCGCATGGGCATCGGCACCGACCCGGACTGCTCCTGTCTGCCGTATGGCACCACCACCGCAGCCGACGGCGGCAGCGCCGGGGCGGCGACCATCGACGCTTTCCGTGCCTACGTGATAGAGCGGGTGCAGACCCGGGTGTACGCCTGGATCCACCTGGCCACCCAGGGGCTGATCGACATTCGTATCGGTGAGCTGATGCAGCTCGCGTACGCCGACATCGACGCAGTGGTCCAGGCGATCGAGGCGAACCGTGACCTGATCGTCGGGATCAAGGCGCGGCTCAGCAACTACGCGGTCGGGATGTCGGCGTTGCCGGTGCTGCGGCTGCTGCGCCAGGCAGCCGACGCGGCGCAGGTGCCGGTGATGGTGCACATCGGTGCTAGCGGCGAGCCGCTCCCGACGATCCTGGAGTGGCTGCGTCCCGGCGACGTGGTCACCCACATCCTCACCGGCTGGCCGAATGGGGCGCTGGACCCCACCGGGCAGCTCCACCCGGCGGTGCGCGAGGCGCAGCGAAACGGCATCTACTTCGACGCCGCCCACGGCCGGATGCACGTGAGCTTCCCGGTCGTGCGCCGGCTGCTGGATCAAGACTTCCTGCCCAATGGTCTGAGCACCGACGTCACGGTCCCGCTGATGCAGCAAGACCCCTCCTTCCATCTGCCCGGCTTCCTGAACAAGCTCCTGGCGCTCGGAGTGCCGCTCCGGGAGCTGATCCCGCTGGTAACAAGCAACCCTGGCCGCAAGCTGGGGCGCGAGCCATGGCTGGGCAGCTTGCAGGTCGGCGCCCCAGCCGACGTGGCGGTGCTGGCCTGGGAGGAGGGCGACTTCAGCGTTCGCGACTCCTTCGGCGTCGAAGCGCGTCTCAGTCGCCGGCTGGTGCCACACCTGACTCTGAAAGACGGCCGCGAGCATCGCCCACCCGCGGGCACGTAGCAGGACAGGATGAGCTGCAGCGCTCCCTTGACGAGCGGGGCGGCCGTTTACCGAACGTCGTAAGGGCGCACCTGGCCTTCGACGGGAGCATCAGCTCTAACCTGGCGCGTGCTACGTGCTCATGGTGCTGGTGAAGACGGACGCGGGCATTGCTAGCGGTCCCGCGCCTATACTCCGCGCCAGCACATCGGGCCGGAGCGGATGCGTGGAGCGGGCTGAGCGGAAACACCAGATGATCCGGTGGTTTGCCGCCACGCTGTTCCCAGCCCGCCGGGGCTGCATGGCGAGGCGAGCAACCGTGACGTGGGCCGAGCGCTCATTGCTGGCCGCCTGGCTGGAGACGCTGCTCCTGGCCGGCCTGTTCGGCCTGGCGTTGCTGCTGCGTCTGCCCTATCTCACCGCTGCCCCCGAACTGAGTGACGAGATCTGGGAGCTGGACCTCGCCAGCCAGGTGTACCAGGGTACACCGCTGCTCGTGGCCCACGACGCCTATGTCGGGGCGCTGCCGCTGTACCTGGTCGCCGCCGTCTGGCGCATACTGGGCGTCGACCCGGCGCTGCCGCGAGTGTTATCGCTGCTGTTCGGTGCCGCGACTGTTCCGGCGCTCTACCTGCTTGGGCGAGAGCTGCATGGCCGGGCCGCGGGTCTGGCTGGCGCGCTCCTGCTCGCCAGCTCCGGGTTCCACATTCTGGTCATCTCGCACGTTGGCTGGGCGTATTGCTGGAGTGTCTTCTTCCTCCTCGCCGGCTGCGCGGCGCTGGCGCGCGTCGGCCGGCGTGGGAGCGGCCCAGCGCTGGCGTTGGCGGGGCTGCTGTTCGGGCTGGCCGCTGAGATCCACCTGCTGGCCGGGCTGCTATTTCCCGGCGCGCTCGCCTGGCTGCTCTGGCGCCACCCCGCGCTGCTGCGGACCCGCTGGGCTGCCCTTGGACTGGCGCTCTTTCTTGCCGCGACGAGCATGTTCCTTGTGTACAACGCGCAGACCAACCTCGGGACACTCCGGGGTATCCAGCTCGCCCGGACGCGCGATACCCATGCGGGCGCACCTGGCCTGGCGGAATACCTGCGCAATCTCCAGCACGCCGCGCCTCCCCTTGGCCAGGTGCTGGCCGGCACCGTATCCCTCGAAGGCCCGAGCGCATCGGAGCAAGCGGCCGGCGCGGCGGCGCTCACCCTGGCAGCGCTTGCGCTCGGACAGCAGGCCCGCCGGGGCAATCCCCTGCCGCTCCTCATCGCCGCGCCCGCGCTGCTGGCCCTCCCAGCGCTGAACAATCGCTACTCGCTGCCACTGGATGGACGCTATTTCGTCCCGATGGGGGCACTCGTCGACGTGGCGCTGGGGGGCCTGCTGGCGGATCTGCTGGCGCGGATGCGGCTCATGCATCCCGGCGCTCCCGCCGTCGCGTGCGGCGCCGCTGTGGCCGGTGCCGCACTCCTGTCCGTGCCGTCGCTGCTGGCGCTGGCGAGCTACTATCACGCGGTGGATGCCAGGGGGAGCCATACAGCCGTCCTCTATGCCGCGGCGGCAAGGGTTCGCGCAATTCGCCAACCCGGTGAGCCGCTGCGGCTGGACACCCGCACACAGGATGAGCTCCCCGGCGCAGGCGATCAGTACTACGCGCTCCGGGCGCTGCTGAAGAGCCAGGGCCAGGAGTTCGCGCCGGTGGAGGCGAACGAGGCGTGGCTCAACTGGGTTCGGGCTCGCCACTGGCATGGGCTTGTCCTGCTTAACTGCGCCACGCTCCAGCTCGCGAGCAAGGAGCCGAGGGTGGAACGCATCCCCATCCCTGGCCAGCCGGGCGGTGGCTGTTTCGCGGTTGGGCTGGCGCGGTTCGGCCGTGCTGGGCACCGCTACAGGGTCCGGATAACGGAGGCATCGGCCCCAGGGGGCAAGGGACGAGCGGTGGCCACGCCATGGCCCGAACGGGTGGCTACATCCCGAGCAGCGCGGTCAGAACCAGCTTGACGACGTAACCGAGGCCGAAGCAGCCGGGAATCGTCAGCACCCAGCCGACGACGATCCGCCCTGCCAGCCCCCAGCGCACCCCTTTGGCCCGGCGCGCCGTGCCCACCCCCAGGATGGCGCCGGTGATGGCGTGGGTGGTGGAGATCGGTACCCCGAAGCGGGTGGCGATCTCGATCACCGTCCCGGCGGCGGTCTCCGCGGCGAAGCCGTGGACCGGCTGGAGCTCGCCCAGACTGAAGCCCATCGTCTTGACAATGCGCCAGCCACCCGAAGCGGTTCCCAGGGCGATTGCGAGCGCTGCGGCGACCATCACCCAGGTGGGGATGAAGAACTGCTGGCCCAGTGCGCCGTAGCTGAACAGCGCCAGCGCAATGATCCCCATCGTCTTCTGGCCGTCGTTGCCGCCGTGGGAGAACGCCATGTAGGCCGACGAGACGAGCTGCAGCCGGGAGAACAGTGTGCTCGCCACCACCCGCCGAGTCCGCCGAAACGCCCAGAACAGCGCGATCAGCAGCAGGCTGGCAAACAGGAAGCCAGCCAGCGGGGAGTAGACGATGCCGAGGATGGTGCGGCTGAGGCCGGCAAAGACGATGACGTTCCAGCCGGCGGTGGCCACGCCGGCGCCAACGACCGAGAAGATGAGCGCGTGGCTGGAGCTGGACGGCAGCCCGTAGTACCAGGTGATGAGGTCCCAGAGAATCGCCGAAATCAGCCCGGAGATGACCGTCACCTGGGTGACAGCAGACGGGTCGACGATACCCTTGCCCACGGTGGTCGCCACTGCCGTCCCGGAGACCGCCCCGGCGAAGTTCAGCAGCCCGGCCATCAGCACCGCCGCGGCCGGCGAGAGCACCCGGGTCCCGACGACGGTGGCAATGGCATTGGCGGCGTCGTGAAAGCCGTTGACGAACTCGAACGCCAGGCCGAGCACGACGATCGCAACCAGGAGCGCAAAGGCGCTGTCCATGGGTTAGGGCCCTCCGGGCGGGCACGGCCAGCCCGCCCTTGGCAACGCGCCGACCGGCTCGGGAACGAGGCGGGCCGCCCGGGACAGCGGCAGCAGCAGCGACATCAACCGTTCTTCAGCTCGATGCTTTCCAGGACGTTGGCGACATCCTCCGAGGCATCGATCGCCGCTTCCAGCCGCTCGAGCACATCCTTCCACTTGATCACGTCGAGCGGCGGGAGGTCCTCGTCGAACAGCCGGGCGATGGCGCTCTTGCTAATATGGTCGCCTTCGTTCTCCAGCCGGTTGATCTCCACCCAGTATTGGCGCCCGACGTCGCGCCCCGCACCGATGCTGGCGACCGCGGCGCAGATCTGCTCCGTGGTCGCGCAGATCAGGCGCGCGAGCTGGACCGCCTCAGGACGAATGGTCCGGATGCGGTACATCACCAGGTGCTCGGCCACCTCGTGTACCAGGTCGATGACGTCGTCCAGCCGTGAGGCGAGCGCGTGGATGTCCTCGCGGTCGATCGGGGTAAGGAAGGTCTCATTGAGCAGGTTCATCACGTCGTGGACCAGCTCATCGCCATGGTGCTCGATCGCGTGGAGCTCCTTCTCACCGAGCTCGGGGTCATCGTAGTTCTCGAGCAGACGAATCAGCCGGTCGGCGCCGGCGCGGCTGTTGGCTGCCTGCTTGTTGAGCAGACGGAAGAACTCATCCTGTTTGGGGACGAGCCCTAGCTTGCGGAGCACGCTCATCGCGGCCTCTTCCTTCTCAGCGCGGCCTGCCCGGTGGCCTGGCGCCAGCCACCCTCACCGGTGAACCGCTCACACGAAGTTAATAGCAGGCGGACGTGGGAACCGGCCGCACTCCCACCATGGAGTGCGGCCGGTTCCCACGTCAGTGGGAGTGCGGATGCTGTTCCGCGCGCTCGTGCTCGTGCTGATGATCATGGTCGTGATGGCCAGGCTGCTCGTCGTAATCCCCGTGATCGTCGTGATCGTGCCCATCCCCATAGCCGCTGCCATCGAAGTGATGCGCGGTGAGCTGGTGCGCCTGGTGGTCCTCTGCCGGGTCGACGTGGACGATGACCTCCGCCAGGCGATCCACGTCGTGTAGCAGCGTGTGGCGCACCTGCTCGCCGATCTGGTGGCCGGCAGCGACGGTGAGCCTGCCGTCGACGTCCACCTCCAGCTCGGCGCGGATCTGGTGGCCCAGCCAGCGGGCGCGGACCGTGTGAACCCGGACGACGCCGGGCACCGCCAGCGCTCGGCGTTCTAGGCTCTCGATTACCTCGGGCTCCATCGCGTCCATCAGCCGCGCCAGCACCGGCGGGCCGGCTTCGCGCACCACGATGAGCAAGATCAGCGCCGAGATGATGAGCCCGACCAGCGGATCAGCGATCGGAAAGCCCAGGTAGGCGCCCAGGATGCCCAGCAGCGCCCCGAGCGAGGTCAAGCTGTCGCTGCGGGCGTGATGGCCGTCGGCCACTAGCGCCGCGGAGCCGATCTCCCGTCCCACACGAATCCGGAGCCGAGCGACCCCTTCGTTGCCCAGAAAGCCGACCAGCGCCGCCGCCATGGCGACAAGCATATGCTGCGGCGGCTGCAGATGGATGAGCTTCTGGTACGACTCCCAGGTGGAGATGGCAGCGCTGGCGAGGATAACCAGCAGGATAACGATGCCGGCCAGGTCCTCGGCGCGGTGGTAGCCATAGGTGTAGCGGCGGTTGGCGATCCGCCGGCTCAGCCCGAAGGCGATCAGCAGCGGGATGCCAGTGGCGGCGTCGGCGAAGTTGTGCAGCGTGTCGGCCAGCAGCGCGGCGCTGCCACTGAACAGCACCACGACGAGCTGGATCAAGGCGGTGAGGAACAGCCCGGCGATGGAGAGCTTGACGGCCCAGACGCCGCGCTCGGTGGCCAGCATCGCCGTATCGGCGTGGGCGTGTTCGTGGCTACCAGACATACGCCCCCCACGGGTCCGTTCACCGCTCTGTCTGTCCTGCGCGGCGACACCGGCCGCACTCTCAGACGGCGAACGCTACCGCTGGTCGATCGGAATATACGGCAGGTTTCGATCCCCCACGTACTGTGCTCGCGGCCGGATCAGGCGATTGTCGGCCAGCTGCTCCATCACGTGCGCCGTCCAGCCAGAGACGCGGCTGATTGCGAACACCGGGGTAAACAGATCGGACGGGATGCCCAGCGCGTGGTGGGCCGAGGCGGAGTAGAAGTCGACGTTCGGGTTGAGCCGTTTCTCTGCCCAGACCACCTGGCGCACTTGCTCCGAGATCTCCAGCCACTTCGGCTCGCCGCTGCGCGCCCCTAGCTCGCGTGCCAGCGCCTGCAGGTGCCGCGCCCGCGGATCCTCCACCTTGTAGACCCGGTGCCCGAAGCCAGGGATCTTCTTCTTCTGCGCGAGCTGCGCTTTGATGTACGCCTCGGCCCGGCCCGGCTCGCCGATGGCGCGGAGCATGTTCATCACGTCCACGTTCGCCCCGCCGTGCAGCGGCCCTTTGAGCGTGCCGATGGCGGAGACGATCGCCGAGTACATATCGGACAGGGTGGAGATCGTCACCCGGGCAGCAAACGTGGAGGCGTTCAGCTCGTGGTCGGCGTGCAGGATCAGGCTCACGTCCAGAGCCCGCGCGGCCAGGGCATCCGGCTCCTGGCCGGTCAGCAGATACAGGAAGTTCGCCGCGTGGCTCAGGTCGTCCCGCGGCGCCAGCGGCTCCTGCCCGCTCCGCGCGCGGTGGTAGGTGGCGACGATCGTCGGGAACTTCGCCGTCAGCCGGGTGGCGATCCGACAGAGGCCGGCCGGGCTGATGTCATCCGCCTGCGGGTCGCTGGCCGACAGCGCCGACACCGCGGTGCGCAACGCCTCCATCGGGTGCGCGTCGGCCAGAGCGTCACGGATCAGCGCGATCTCGCGCGCGGACAGCGCCCGTTCACCCCGGAGCGCGCGGTCCAGCTCCTGGAGCTGCGCCCGGCTGGGCAGGGCACCGTTCCAGAGCAGGTAGACGACCTCCTCGAACGTCGAGTACTGGGCCAGGTCGTGGATGTCGTAGCCGCGGTAAATGAGCCGGCCCTCGAGGCCATTCACGTCGGAGATACGCGAAGTGCCGACGACGACGTCTTCCAGCCCGGCCGCCGTGGGTGCCATACACTCCTCCAGAAGCGAGCGTGTTGCCCCGAGCAAGGAGAAGGTAGCAGGCGCCGTTCCACCATCCCGCTGGCCGCTATTGTACTGCGAGTGGCCAGCAGCCCGGCACCGGCGAGCAGCCGCCAGCGCGGCTGCACGGGGGCATGCCTCTTGTCAACTGGGCACGGCGGCTGCACACTAGAGGCCGACCGATCCGCGTGTGCGGGGCGCTCACCGGTGAGCGCCCGTATGGAGTGACTCGACGAGGAGTAGGAGCATGGCCCAACGCGGCGACAGCAGCGTCAAGACGCCCAGCCTGCGGGAGCTCTACCAGGAGTGGCAGTTCATCCGGGTACTCGGCGGTCGAGATCATACGAATTGGCAGCGGTTCCGCCAGTACATGATCGAGCGCGGCGCACCCGATCCCGGGGATGAGCCGCCCGAGGAGTGCCGCGGCTGCTCTCCGTTCATCGGATTGGACTGACGCAGCCAGCGGCAGAGTGCTCCCTTCCCAGCGTCCGTCTCGGTGCACCACGCGGGACCGAGGAGGCCGGAGCACCGCGCGGCTGGCGCTCGTCCGCGCCGGTGTTCCCGCCGCGTGGTGAGGTGCTGCCCTGTACGCTGCGGCTCTCCCTGTGGGGCGCGTTGGGGTACACTGACGAAAGATGCGTGAGGTGGCAGAGCGCGGAGCTGGCGGCAGCGAGCGGACCTGGCCGCCGCTCGAGTTTCGGGTGACGGTGCCGGCGCCGCGGGAAGCGGTCTGGCGCGCCTTCACCGAGCCCGAGCTGCTCGTGCGCTGGCTGTCGCGGCAGGCGAGCATCGAGGGCGACGAGCTACGCCTGGGCTGGGGCGACGTGGCTGTTGCCTGCCGCGTAGTGCAGCGGACCCACGAGCGGGTGCTGCGCTCCTCCTGGTCCGATCCCAGCGGCGCCTTCCCGGAAACCTGGGTGGTGGTGCTGTTCCATGCGCGGGGCGAGAGCACGCTGGTGGAGCTAGAGCACTACGGCTTTGGTCGCGGGGGCGACTGGGACGAGCTGTACGTGGCCAGTGCGCGCGCCTGGGCCGGCTATCTGAAGAATCTCAAGTCCGTGCTGGGCGGCGGGCCAGACCTGCGCGAGGCGGACGAGTGAGGGAGCGGGGCGCTCCCACGACGCCGCGGCCGGCGCCAGGCCCATCCAGGCCCCAGCGGCGGCCGATCTCGCCCCGTTCGCCGCTCGAGGGGCGCCAGCTCTGGCGGATCGGCGACTGGGGCGGGGCGAGCGAGGCGATCGGGCGACGCTGGGAAGCGCTAGGGGCACGGGCGCTGCGCGCCGAGGTGCTCGGGCAGCCGCGCGCCGGCCCAGACGGCGCGCCGTACGTGCCGGTGCAGGCGGTGATCATCACCGAGACCCCCGAGCTCGCGGATGCGGTGCATCGCCACGGAAAGTCCCATGCCGATGCGCTCCTGATCGGGCTGATGGACGGCCAGGTGGTGCTAGAGCCGGTGGACTTCAAGTGGACGCTGGAGACCGCTGAGCCGCGCCAGGTGGGGACCGAGGTACTGGAGGCACTGCTGAGTCCGCCACCCCCCCTCCTTCAGGCCGCGCTCGATCGCGCCATCGCCGCCAGCGGCGCCCCGCCGGATGCGCCACGCCTCTACCAGCAGGGAATCTTTCTGGCGCCGGCGCACCAGGACAACCAGGTCCAGCTCCAGCCGCGCGGGCCGCTGCCCCACGAGCTGGTGGTGCTCTGCCAGGTCGACGCCCAGGAGTTCTTCCCACCCCTCCCCGGCTGGGAGGTGGCCCAAGCTCTGGCGCGCCAGGACGGGGCGCTGCTGACTCGCCTGGAGACGGCGGAACACTACTATCGGCTGGGGGCGGGCGTGCTGGGCGCGCTCCGCAAGCTGCGCGCCGGGCTGTTTGCCGAGGAGCTGCCGGAGCTCGACGGCCCGGCGGCTCTGGCGGTGCTCAAGCGCGAGCGCGGGCTGCGGACGACGGGGGATGTGGTGGCCTACCTGGACCGCGCGCTGATCGCCCGCTCCGAGCTGGCAGAGCGCCTGCGCCAGGTGGAGCGCCAGGCCTACCCCTACGCGCGCTACCGTGCCGACCTGGCGGCCCGGGGCCGAGGGGAGGACCCGGCTGAGCGCCGCCGCTGGGAGCGGCTCTACGGTGAGTTGATGAAAGAGCTGGGCCGGGTGGTACGCCAGGAAGGCCGGGCGCTCGTGGCCCAGGGGCGCACGGAGCTTCAGGCGCTCGACGAGCTGGCCGCGCGGGCCCCGGTGTTCACCCGGTTGGCGCGGAGTCTGCTCGACCAGCGCCTGAAACAGCCCTGACCTGGAATGCGCCGGGCGGTTCGACGGCAGCGTAGGCTCGGGGAGCGGCGCCACACATGATCCAGGCGCGTTGAGGAGAGTGGGGCGCTGGTGAGCGCGTTCGACATCCTCTGGCGGCTCGGGCTCGTCCTGGTCCTGGTCCTGGCCAACGGGTTCTTCGTCGCCTCGGAGTTCGCCCTCGTCTCTGTCCGGCCTACCCGCATCGATCAGCTCGCGAGCCGCGGGAGCCGGGTGGCGCTGCTGGTGCGGCGGGCGCGCGAGAATCCGAGCCAGTTCATCGCCACGGTGCAGGTGGGCGTCACCGTCTGTAGCCTGCTGCTCGGCTGGATCGGCGAGGAGACGCTGGCGCTGATCCTGCTCCGGGGGCTTCAGGCGGCGCTGCCCGAACCATGGGCATCCGCCGTGGCGCACACCGTCTCCGCCATCGTCGCGCTCATCCTCATCACCTATCTCCACGTCATGCTAGGCGAACTGGTGCCCAAGATGATCGCGCTCCAGCGTGCTGAGGGCATCATTCTGTTCACCATCCGCCCGATCGATGCGCTCACCCGCCTCGCCCGGCCGTTCATCCTTGTGCTGTACCTGGGCACCTCGTTCGTGCTCCGCCTGCTCGGGCTCGAGTACCGCTCCGAGGAGGCAGCGGTCCATTCCCCGGAGGAGCTGCGGCTGATCTTTGCCCGCAGTGAGCGCGCTGGCGCGATCGAGCCGGGCGAACGCGAGATCCTCGACCGGGTCTTCGGCTTCGGCGACCTGACCGCGGCAGAGGTGATGGTGCCCCGCACCGAGGTGACCGCCATTCCGGTGGAGGCGACGCTCGAGCAGGCACTCGACGTTGCGCTCCGCCACCGCTACAGCCGCTTTCCCGTCTACGAAGGCTCGCTGGACAACGTGGTGGGAGTGCTGCTGGTCAAGGACCTGCTGAACGTGATTGCCACCCCGCGCCGCCGCGGCACGGTGGAGCTGCGCCGGCTGATGCGCGAGCCGCTGTTTGTCCCCAGCACGCTGCCGGCGCTGGAGGTGCTGGCGCGGATGAAGAAGACCCGTGCGCCGCTGGCGGTGGTACTGGACGAGTACGGGGGCACGGACGGGATCGTGACTCTGAAGGACCTGGTGGAGCGCATCGTTGGCGACGTGGGCGACGAGTACGTGGCGGAGACGCCCAGCCTGAGAACCCTCCCCGACGGCAGCGTCCTGGCAGACGGCTTGATGTTGGTGGACGACTTCAACGAGCGCGAGGGAACGCACCTGGACAGCAGCGAAGTGGACACGCTGGGGGGGCTGGCGCTGGCGCGGCTGGGGCGGATGGCGGTCCCCGGCGACGAGTTCGAGTTGGGCGAAGGGTGGCGCGCCCGGGTGGAGCGGCTGGACGGCCGGCGCGTGGCTGAACTGCGGATCTGGCCGCCCGCCCCCGAGCCAGAACACGACGACCGCTCGGGGAATGGCGACGCCCACGACGCCGAGGAGACCAGCCGCCAGCGCCCCACCGCGCCGTAACGGCCTGTCCGTCAGGGCTCAAGCACCACCTTGATGCCTCCGGCGCGCTTGTCGTCGGCGATGGCAAACGCCTCCGCCGCTTGCTCCAGCGGGAAGCGATGGGTAATGAGCAGACGCGCCAGCTCCGGACGCCGGGCGAGCAGCGCCATGGCACGGGCGAAATCCGGCTCGCCGCCGTGGGCGCAGTAGCAGACGCTCCCGAGCAGCCGCAGCCCCTTGAGTACCACCGGGGTGAGGTCGAACGACACCGGGGCGGAGGCGAGCGTGAGGATCGCCCCGCGCCGCCGGCAGGCGCTCGTCGCCAGCGCCAGCGCCTGATCCGTCCCCGCTGTCTCGACCACGACCGAGAAGTGGTCCAACGGGACGGCGTCGCCGGGGGCAGCCAGGTGTTCGGCGCCCAGCGCCTGCGCCACCCTCGCCTGGTGGGGATGCCGCGCGATCACGCTCACCCGCGCGCCCAGGTCGTGGGCCACCGTGGTAGCCGCGAGCCCGATCGTCCCGGCCCCGATGACCAGCACCGCCTCGCCCGGAACCGGCGGCGCCTGGCGCAGCGCGTGGGTCGCCACCGCCAGCGGCTCGACCAGGCTGCCCTGCTCAGGCGGCACCTCGGGCGGCAGCGGGTAGACCGCGTAGGCCGGCGCGACGACGTAGTCCGCCATCCCGCCGTTGCGGATGCCGCCCAGCAGGGTGAACCGCTCGCAGTAGTTGTAAGCGCCGTCCCGGCACTGGGGACACCGGCCGCAGCGCACCAGCGGCTCCAGGCAGACCGGCTGCCCGATCGCCAGGCTGCTCACCCCTTCGCCCAGTGCCGCCACCACGGCTCCCACCTCGTGCCCCGGCGTCGTCGGTAGCTGCTCCCACTCGCCCCGGTACCAGTGCAGGTCGCTGCCGCAGATCCCGGCCGCGCGCACCCGCAGCAGCACCTCGCCCGGACCCGGCTGTGGCCGCGAGACCTGGAGCAGCGCCACCTGCCGCGGCCCCCGGTAGCGCACCGCGCGCATGCGCGGTACAGACGAGCCTTTCATCGTCGTTCAGCCTCCCGGGGTTGCAGAGCCAGGCGCGAGGGATGCGCAGCAGAAGCAGTATGCCCTGCCTAGCCGCGGCGACGTGGAGAAGGCCGCGCGGGACCTGCCTGGCCACCGCAGCCGAAGAGGGGTTTTGGCCTCAGCCGCCCAGCAGCCCGGGCCACAGCGTGCTCGCAAGCAGCGCCAGCGACAGCGCGATCAGCAGCAGCGTCGTCGCCCAGGCGATCAGGTTCAGCACCAGGCCATTGGTATAGCGGCCCATGACGCTCGGCCGGTTCACCAGTCGCAACATGAACAGCAGCACGATCGGTAGCAGCAGCCCATCCAGGAACTGGCTGGCGATGATCGCGCCGATGAGCGGGAGCCCTGGCACAAGCGCCACCAGCGCCCCGAGCAGGACCAGCGCGGTGTAGAGCCCGTTGAACACGCGGGCGCGCTGGAACCCGCTGGAGACGCTCCGCTCCCAGCCGAACGCGCCGCAGATGGCATAGGCGGTCGACAGCGGCAGCACGCTCGCCGCCAGGAGTGAGGCGCCGAGCAGCCCGGCGCCGAACAGTGCCGCAGCGTACTGGCCCGCCAGCGGCGCCAGCGCCCGCGCCGCGTCGCTCGCGCTCGTTACCGTGATCCCGGCCGGAAAGAGCGTCGTCGCGGTCGCGACGATGATGAACCCGGCCACCAGGTTGCTGTACAGCACCCCTAGCAGCACATCCACCCGCTCTCGGGGATACTCGTCCATGCGCACCGCCTTGTCCACCACCGCGGACTGCTGAAAGAACTGCATGTAGGGGGTGATCGTCGTCCCCACCAGGGTGATGAACGCCATCAGGAAATCCGGCTGGAGATGGAAGGTCGGAGTGACCAGCGACCAGCCGACAGCCGCCCAGTCTGGCCGAGCCAGGAACGCTGCCAGGATGTAGGTGAGGAACACCGCGGAGAGCGCCAGGAATACCCGCTCGGCGGCGCGATAGGACGGACCCACCACCACCCACCAGACCAGCGCGGTGGCGATAGGCACTGCCAGGTACTTGCTGATCCCGAACAGCTCC
Organism: Pseudomonadota bacterium; assembly: GCA_021325655.1. Lineage (GTDB taxonomy): Bacteria > Chloroflexota > UBA6077 > UBA6077 > JAJPGT01 > JAJPGT01. Next base: position 50,406 of record JAJPGT010000023.1, on the reverse strand, counting down.
GCCGCGGCGGCGATGCCGGCGAACTCAGCGATCGTGGTGCCGCCGTTGGCAACCAGCAGCGTCAGCATCGCCAGGGTGGCCCAGCGAACGCCGAACTCCTCCCGGATAAGCTCGGCCAGCCCCTTGCCGGTGACGGCGCCCATGCGAGCCGCCATCTCCTGGACGACCGCCAGGCTCAGCGTGATCAGCAGCAGCGCCCAAAGCAGCGCGGTGCCGAACTCGGCCCCGACCGAGGCGTAGGTGGCGATCCCGCCCGCGTCGTTGCCAGCCGCGGCGGCGATCAACCCCGGGCCGAGGACGCCGAGCACGCGGCGGAGCGACCAGCCCCGCGGCCGGGCTGGCCAGGGCCGGACGCGCACCGGCGGCCGGCGCGCCGCCAGCCGGCGGGCGATCAAGGGGAGAACAAAGGCCATAGCGCCCCCAGGGCTAGCCCCCTCGCCAGACGCGAGGGGGCAGCGCGGGGGCAGACGCTAGCGGATCAGCGGGAGCGCTGAGCCGGCGCCCGTCGCCGGCCGAATCCCTCGGGCCTGGATCCGGTGGCCGTATGCAAGGCAGCGACGACTACGATCTGATGACATAGACACTCGGTTGCAGTGTACCAATGGCCGGCGCGCCCCGCCAGCGATTCCAGGGCGCGAGCCGCGACAAGAGCTGCGGGCCCCAGCGGGTGGCAGCGCAGCACCTGCCGGGCGAGTGTCTCCAGGTGTGGCGGGAACAGAGCCAGCGGGCTCAACGGACGCTGCGCGGGTGGGCGCGCAGCGCCGGGCCTGCCTCTTATTCGTTCGGCTGGGTCCCGTTAGCGCCCGCTCGGAGCGAGCGCCCCGGGTGGCTGCTGGCCGGTGAGCTGGTGGAAGTAGGCGATGACCGCCTCCTTGGCGACGACGTCGCCGTACTTGGCGTCGATGTCGAACAGGTTCGCCTCATGCGGCTCCGGGGCGCGGTCGCCCACGCACTCCCGGGCGATGATCGTCCGGAAGCCGTAGCTGCAGGCATCGTGGGCCGTCGCCCGCACGCAGCCGCTGGTCGAGCAGCCCGCGATGATGACGGTGTCGATCCCCTGGCTGGTCAGGAGCGGCCCCAGGTTCGTGCCCAGAAAGCCACTGGAAAACTTTTTCAGGATGACCGGCTCGCCCTCGCGTGGCCGGAGGCGGTCGTCGATCTCCACCCACCGGCTGCCCAGCACCATGCAGCGCAGCGCCGGCACCTTCTCGACAAAGCGGCCCCCATCACGGAGGTCCGGCTGGTAGCCCGTGGTGAGGAACACGATGAGCACCCCGGCGGTGCGGGCGGCCGCCAGCACCGCGGCGGTCGCCTCGACCTCAGCGTCCAGCGGGGCGCCAACAGGAGTGCTCGGATCGGTAAAGCCCTTCGCGAAATCCACGATCAGAAAGCAGGGCCGGCTGCCAAAGCCGACGCGGCTGCCGATCCCTTTTTCGGTGTAGAGCTGCTTCGCCTGGGCGAAGCGGGGGGCGGGAGTGTACGACATTACTGCTGCTCCTTGGTGCTCGGGAGATAAGCTAGCGCCAGGACATCTGCGCTTTTCCAGGAATGAACTGGCCGATCCCGGTCGGCCCGACCCAGGTGCCGTTCTCCACCAGCACCTCGCCACGGAGGATGGTCATCACCGGCATGCCGCGGAAGACGTGCCCTTCCCAGATGCTGTAGTCGCAATCGGAGTGCAGGTCCTCCAGGCTGATCCTTCGTTCGATCCGCGGATCGAACACAACGATATCCGCGTCGCTGCCTGGCGCGATGATCCCCTTGCGCGGAAACAGACCGAACAGCTTGGCCGGGTTGGTGCAGGCGGCGGCGACCAGGGTATTCACGCTGATCTTCCCGGTCGATACCCCTTCGGAGAATAGGGTCATCAGCCGCGTCTCCACCCCGTTGTGGCCACCGGGAACGTTGTCCACCCTGGTTCCGGAGAGCTTGGCGGCAAGCGGGATGGTGTAGTCGTCGGAGGCGACGGTGTCGCCTCCGCGGCCTGTGGCGAGCGCACTCCAGAGCGCCTGGCGGTCCTGCTCGTATTTCAGTGGCGGGTAGTTGTGGTAGGTCAGCCCGCGCGGGCGGGAGTAAGCCTCGCTGGTGAAGACGAGGTAGTTGTGTAGGATCTCGCCGTAGACGGGCTGGCCGTCGCCGTGCGCCGCGGCAATCGCCTCGATGCCCTCGTGGGTGGAGACGTGGACCACGTACAGCGGACAGCCGCTGCGCTTGGAAAGGAGCAGCATGCGCCGGATCGCCGCCTCCTCGGCCAGGTTCGGCCGCGCCAGGTGGATATTCGTCCCCTGGGCCCGCCCCTCGCGATACAGTCGGCGGACGTGGAAATCGATGATGCAGTCGTCCTCGCAGTGGACCTGGGCGATCCCGCCATGTTTGGCCAGCTCCTCCATGACTCCCCAGATCCGGCCGTCATCGGTAAAGAGAGAACCGGAGGCGGAGGCGCCGGAGAAGGTGGTGAACATCTTGAAGGACATTACCCCTTCAGCGATGGCGTCCTTCAACTCTTCGATTACTTCGAAGGGGAACGCTCCAGTCACGAACGAATGGAGCGCGTAGTCGACGTTCGGTTTCTCCGTCGCCAGCCGCTCTTGCTTGACCCGGATCGCTTCCAGCAGACTGCCGTTGCCGGCCTGGAAGGCGAAGTCGATGAAGGTCGTCGTGCCGCCATAGGCCGCGGCGCGGCTGCCCGCCGTGGAGGACTGCGCACGCATGGTCTCGTTCAAATCGAGACTGAAATGGACGTGCGCGTCGACTCCGCCAGGGAGAACGTACCTGCCGCTGGCGTCGATCGTCCGCCGCGCCTCCTGCTGGAGTGTCCCCGGGCTGGCGAGCGCGACCACGCGGCCATCCTTGACCGCGACGTCCAGCCTGGTCGTCGCGTCGGGCGACACGACCTCGCCGCCACTGATGAGCAGGTCGAGCATCTCAGTCTCCTCTATCCCTGGACCCGCCAGGCTGGGGTGAGCGGCCCATCGGGCGGGAACTGCTCACGCCAGGTGCGGGCGATCTCTCCCCGCGTCGCGAACCAGACACCGGGTCGCGAGCGGGCATAGCCGAGGAAACGGTCCAGTCCGCCGATCCGGCCAGGGCGGCCGATGATCCGCGGATGGAGTCCGACGGACATGATCCGCGGGGTGCTGGCACCCTCGTCGTAGAGCCAGTCCAGTGTCTCGCGGCAGTAGGCGTCGAACTGCGAGCCGGTGACAAACGCCGGGCCGAGCCAGAAGCGGATGTCGTTGACGTCCAGGTTGTAGGGGACAACCAGATGCTGCATCCCCCGCACCGTGACCCAGTAGGGCAGGTCGTCGTTGTAGGCGTCCGAGTCGTAGAGGAAGCCGCCCTCCTCGACGAGCAGGTCGCGAGTGTTCACGCTCGGGCCATAACGACAGTACCAGCCCAGCGGGCGCTGCCCGACTACCCGTTCGAAGGCACGGATGGTGAGCTGGATTCGCTCCCGCTCCGTCTCGCGGTCCATCCGGAAATACTCCTCCCAGCGGTAGCCATGACTGATCAGCTCGTGGCCGGCCTGGTGGACGGCGCGGGCGGCGTCCGGAGCGCGCTCCATCGCCTGCCCACACAGGAAGAAGGTCGCCTTCACCTCGTGGCGGGCGAGGACGTCCAGCACGCGCCACAGCCCGACCCGCATCCCGTACTCGTAGATCGACTCGTTGGTCAGGTCAGCGATTCCGGGCGGCATCGGATAAGGGATCTCGCCGATCGCTTCCGCCCGCGGGTCGCCGTCGGTCACCGACTGCTCGGAGCCCTCCTCGAAGTTCACCACGATCGAGAGTGCCACCCGGGCATCGCCCGGCCAGCGGGCGCGGGGCGGATTCGGACCATAGCCAACCAGGTCGCGTGGCATCGTCACCTCCTCGATACGCTCATGCGCTCAGGTGCACACGCTCCGCCGCGGTAGACCACGACTGACGGCTCGTCCCTCCGTTGCCCGAGCGCAGTGTCTGTTGCTGCGCGCCTGCCACTGCCACGGCGCACGGGCATCAGATCACCCCCTCTGCGCGTAGCGCCGCGATCCGCGCGGGCGTGTAGCCGAGCACCTCGCGGAGCACCTGCTCGGTGTGCTCGCCCAGCGCCGGGCCGAGCCACTCGACCGCGCCGGGCGAATCGGACAGGCGCGGGATGACGGTCGGCATCTGGAGTGGCCCCAGGAGCGGGTGGACGACTTCGAGCAGCGTCTGGCGAGCCCGGTACTGCGGATCCTGAAAGATGTCGGCGATGCTGTAGATCGGGCTACACGGAATCTCCGCTTCGTCCAGGAGCTGCACCAGCTTCCGGAGCGGGTGGCGCGCGGTCCAGGCGCTGACCAGCGTGTCGAGCTCCTCGCGGTGCTCGACGCGGGAGCGCGCGTCGGCGAAGCGAGGGTCGGTACTCAGCTCCGGGCACCCCATCACTCTGGCCAGGCGGGTGAAGAGACGATCGTTGGTGCAGGCGATCGCGATCCACTTCTCGTCCGCCGTCGGATAATGGTTGTGCGGCGCGGCAAGCGGGGTGATCGTGCCGACCCGCTCGCGCACCGTTCCCTTGACGGAGTACGTGATCGCCAGGCTATCCAGGATGCGGAAGATCGCTTCGTAGAGCGCGACGTCGATCTGCTGGCCGCGCCCGGTGCGGGCACGATACTCGCGGGCGACCATCACACCGAAGGCGGCGAACAGGCCGGCAACGTAGTCAGCGATGGTCGCCGAGCCGGGATTGACCGGCGGCCGGTCGGGGTACCCGGCCAGGTAGGTGAGACCGCCGAAGGCATGGGCGATGCGGCCGAAGCCGGGCTTGTGTCGCGCCGGGCCGGTTTGGCCGTACCCGCTGACGCGCACCAGGATGACTCTCGGGTTCACCTGCGCCAGGTCCTGGTAGCCCAGGTTCCAGCGCTCCAGGGTGCCGGGGCGGAAGTTCTCCAGCACGATATCGTAGCCGGCCGCCACCAGCTCGCGGATGATCTGCTGCCCGGCCGGAACACGCAGATCGCAGGTGAGCGCCCGCTTGTTCCGCGCCTCCTGCAGCCAGAGCAACGACACGCCCTGCTCCTGGTCGCCCAGGGTGCGCGCCGAGTCGCCCGCTCCGGGCAGCTCCACCTTGATGACATCCGCCCCGAACTCCGCGAGCAGCGTCCCACAGAAGGGTGCGGCGATGAAGGTCGCCAGATCCAGCACCCGCATCTCGGCCAGCGGCCGAGCGGGTGCCTTGGGAGCCCCGCTCACCGGCGCGTGTCCGCTGCCACCGGCTGGCGCGCCGCGGCCGTCGGCAGCGAGGCGAGGTAGGCGAGCGCCTCCTCGAGGCTGACCACGTCGGCCACCTTGCTGTCTATGTCGAGCAGGTTCGCCTCGTGCGGCTCTGGGGCTCGGTCGGCCACACACTCCAGTGGCAGGATCGTGCGGAAGCCGTGCTGCATCGAGTCGACCGCGGTGGCACGGACACAGCCGCTGGTGACGCAGCCGGTGACAATGCAGGTGTCGACGCCAGCGGCGGTGAGCAGGCTCGCGAGCGGGGTGCCGAAGAAGGAGCTCTGGTACTTCTTCACCAGCACCGGCTCGTCGGGGCGCGGGGCGAGCCGGTCATCCACTGCTACCGCCGGGGTGCCCAGGATCTGGTGGCGCAGCCCGGGCGCCTTTTTCACGAACACGCCCGCGTCCAGCAGGCTCGGCTCGTAGCCAATGGTGGTGTAGATGATCAGGACGCGAGCCGCGCGGGCGGCGTCCAAGAGCCGGCGCGTCGCCAGCACCGCGGCATCCATCCGGGCCCCAAGCGGGTAGCTTGGATCGGTGAGCCCCTTGATGAAGTCCACCACGACGATTGCCGGCCGACTGCCGAAGCCAACCCGGCCCACCAGCCCGGAACGCTTGTATTGCTCCCTGATACGCTCGACGTCCATCCGAATTCCTCCTCTGTGGTGCGCGCTCAGCGCCGCCGCTCGCCCGTGCTCGCGTCCGCTGCCGGGGCGCGGTAGCCGCGTTCCAGCGCCGCGTATTCCTGAAAATGGAGCACGTCGTGGTACTGCTTCAGCGTCATCATCCGCTCCAGCAGCGGCGCAGCCGAGCCGTGGTCGTGGATCGCCCTGAGCACGTCCTGCACGGCACGGGCAGCGGCCAGGAAGGCGCTGCCGGGGTAGATGGCGATCTTGAAGCCGAGCTGCTGAAGCCGCTGCCAGGGGAGGTATGGGCTGCGGCTCGTCTCCACCATGTTCGCCAGCAGCGGTGCATCGATCGAGCGGGCGATCTCGGCAAACTCCTCCTCGCTCTCGGGTGACTCCACGAATACGACGTCGGCCCCGTGCTCGGCGTAGATCCGGCCACGGCGGATCGCCTCCACCAGGCCATGCGTGGTGCGGGCATCAGTGCGGGCGATGAGCAGCGTATGCGGGTCGGCACGCGCGTCGACGGCCGCGCGCAGCCGGGCGATCATGTCCTCAACTGGGACCACCTCGCGCCCCAGCTCGTGGCCGCACTTCTTCGGGCTGGCCTGGTCCTCGAGCTGGATCGCGCTCGCGCCGGCCGCCTCGAACTCGCGCACCGCGCGCTGCAGCATCAGCAGATTGCCGTACCCGTCGTCAGCATCCACGATGACCGGGATGCCAACCGTAGCCGTGGTGCGCCGCAGCCGCTCCGCCATCTCCGCCAGGGTGATCATCCCCAGGTCGGGCAGTCCGAGCGCGGAGGCCGCCTGGCCATTGCCAGTCAGGTACAGGCACGGAAAGCCGGCCTGCTCGATCAGCAGCGCCGAGAGCATGTCGTAGGCGCCCGGAGCGACGATGATGCCATCGCCCTGGAGCAGGCGGCGCAAGGTAGGTCGCGGCCGAGCGGCGCGAACCGTATGACTCATGTGCTCCTCTCAAGCTCGCCGGGTGCGAGCGATGTTGTAGAGGCCAACAGCGACCAGAATCGCGACTCCCTTGATGACCATCTGCCAGATACTGGGGATGTCCAGCAGCGCCATCCCGTTGGCGAGCACACCGATAAACAACGCCCCGAGCGCCGCCAGCAGCACGCTCCCCACCCCACCGGTCAGCGCAACCCCGCCCACCACCACCGCGGCGATCACGTCCAGCTCCGCCCCGCTGCCCTGGTAGGGCACCGCGATGGCGATCTGCGCCGTGATGAGGACCCCGGCCAGCCCGGCGCAGGCTCCGCAGATGGCGTAGGTAGCGACCCGCACCCGCTCGACGGCGATGCCCGAGAGGCGGGCCGCCGTCTCGTTGCCGCCCAGGGCGTGAATGGCGCGGCCGAACGTGGTGCGCGTTTCGAGCAGCCAGGCGATCGCGACCACCAGCACGAGCACGACTACCTGGACCGGAATCGGCCCGACAGAGCCACGCCCAAAATAGAGGAAGGCATCCAGCGCGGGGAAGCGGACATCGTACTGGTTGGAGATGATGTAGACGATTCCCCGCACCCCGCTGAGCGTAGCGAGGGTGGTGATGAACGGGTTGACCCGCAGCCAGCTAATCACCAGCCCGTTCACCAGGCCGACCAGCAGCCCGGCGAGCAGCCCCAGGAAGGCGGCGACAAGAGGGCTGGCGCCGTAGTCGCGCAGCGCGAGCCCAGCAACCATTCCCCCCAGCCCGACGACGGAGCCGACCGAGACGTCGATCCCGCCGGCCAGGATCACAAAGGCCTCCCCGACCGCCATGATCCCAACCGTCGAGACCTGGCGCAAGACGCTCAGACCATTGTCCACGCTCAAGAACGCGGGCGACAGGGCCCCGAACAGGATCACCAGCAGGAGCAGCGCCAGGTAGAGGCCGTACTGCGCCAGCGCCGCTTCGAGACTGAGCCGCCGCCCCGCCAGCCGGCGGGCGGCAGGAGCGCGAGGCTGCTCGACCGTCGCGCTTTCGTGGCTCATCCAACGCCTCCGGTCGCGGCTTCCATCAGGCGCTCCTCCGAAGCCTGCTGGCGCGACAGCTCGAGCACGATCCGCCCCTCGCGCATGACCAGGATGCGGTCGCTCATCTGCAAGATCTCTGGCAGGTACGATGAGATCATCATGATCGCCATCCCGGAGCGGGCCAGCTCATCCATCAGCCGGTAGATCTCGTCCTTCGCCCCAACATCCACCCCGCGGGTCGGCTCGTCCACCAGCAGCACCTTGACGTTCCGGGCAAGCCACCTGGCGAGGACCACTTTCTGCTGGTTGCCGCCGCTCAGGTTGCGAACCCGCCAGGTGGGAGAGGACGGCTGCACCGCGAGCCGATCGATCAGGCGGGTTGCGAGCAGCCGCTCGCGGGTCTGGTCGATCCAGCCGAGCAGCCGGCTGATGAAGCCGAAGTTGGCCAGGGAGATGTTCGCGGCGGTGCTAAACGCCTCCACCAGCCCCTCGCGCTTGCGATCTTCGGGCACCAACCCTAGCCCGGCCCGCAGGGCGTCCTTGGGAGAACGGGGCGCGAAGCGCTTGCCCGCCAGCCAGATCTCGCCGCCGTCGATCGGGTCGGCCCCGAACAGGGCCCGAGCGAGCTCCGTGCGGCCCGAACCTACCAGCCCGGCGATCCCAAGGATCTCGCCCTCGTGGAGGGTGAAGCTCACGTTGTCCAGCACCCCCTGGCGGCGGAGCCCCTGCACCCGCAGCACTTCGCGGCCCGCCACCGGTCGGGCCCGGCTGGCCGACTCGTCGACTGCGCGGCCGATCATGAAGCGCACCAGATCGGCGCGGGTCAGCTCCCGCGCGTTGCGGGTGGTCACCAGCCGCCCATCGCGCAGCACGGTTACCCGATCGGCGATCTCGAACACCTCCTCCAGGGCATGGGAGATGAACAGCACGGAGCGTCCCTGCGCCCTCAGCTCCCGGACAATCTGGAACAGTTGCTGGGTCTCCTGGAGGGTGAGCGCCGCGGTCGGCTCATCCATGATGATGAGCCGAGCGTCGAGCGAAAGCGCCTTGGCGATCTCCACCACCTGCTGCCAGGAGATGCCAAGCTCGCCGACACGCGCCCGGGGATCGAGCGGGCTGTCGAGACGATCGAGCAGCCGCTGCGCTTCGGCGAGCAACGCTTGGCGGTCCACCAGGCCGGGCAGGCCGGCGCCGGGCTCGCGGCCCAGCAAGATATTCTCCGCTACGGTGAGCGCCGGGACGAGCGCGGGCTCCTGGTAGATGACCGCGATGCCGAGCTGCTGCGCCTCGTGGACCGAGCGAATGGCGACCGGGCTGCCGCCCAGGCGGACCTCGCCAGCATCCGCCTGGTAGACCCCGGCCAGGATCTTGATGAGCGTGCTCTTGCCAGCGCCGTTCTCCCCGACCAGCGCGTGGACCTCGCCCGGGTTGATCGTGAACGAGACGTCTTCCAAGGCCTGCACGCCCGGGAACGCCTTCGTGAGACCGACAACCTCGAGCAGCGAGGCGCTCACCGCCATCCCCTGGCCTGGCCCAGCGGCGCGGCGGCCGTCGGCTGGCCGGCCTCGCGCAGGCTGGCGGCGCGCGTGATCACCCGAGTTCGCAGCCGGCGGCGCTGGGCCAGGCCATCCAGCACCACCGCGAGCAGGATGACCGCTCCACGGGCAAAGGACTGGTAGTTGGCCGGAACCCCGAGCAGCGACTGGCCCTTGGCAAGCACGATGATGAAGGCCGTACCGACGAGCGTGCCGCCGAGCGTGCCGGAGCCGCCGAGCAGGCTGGCGCCGCCGATCACCACCGCACCGATCACATCGAACTCCGCGCCCAGCCCGGCTTCGGGCGCGCCGGTCTGTAATCGGGAAGCGAGCACCACACCGCTCAGCCCGGCACAGAAGCCCGAGAGGGTGTAGGTGACGACGCGGACGCGGTCGACGTCGATCCCCGAGAGCCGGGCGGCCAGGTCGTTGCCACCCACGGCGTACAGGTGCAGCCCGAAGCGCGTCCGCTGCAGCAGCGCTAGCGCGGCGGCGAAGACGACCAGGAACAGGAGCAGGCTGACCGGGATCCCGAAGAGATCGCCCTGGCCGAGCACCAGGAAGGTTGGATCGCTGATGAGCGCGTTCGTGACGCTGGTCACGTCGTGCCGATAGAGCGACAGGGCGATGCCGCGAATCGCGTACAGCCCCGCCAGGGTGACAATGAACGCGGGGATACGAAACCAGGTGACGATGATCCCGTTGGCCAGCCCGACCAGGGTGCAGATTGCCAGCACCAGCGGAACGGCCAGGAAGGGATTCCAGCCCATGCCGCGCAGGAGGTCATCCGAGAGGATGCCCGCCAGCACCAGGATCGAGCCGATTGAAAGATCGATGCCGCCGCCGATGATGACCAGCGTTTCGCCGATCGCCATGAACCCAACGATCGAGAGATCGCGCAGCATGTCGGCGACGTTGCCGAAGGTGGCGAAGCCCGGCGCGGCCAGGGCGAAGACCAGCCCCAGGACAAGGAGCGCGACCAGCAGTCCGTAGCTGCGCAGGACGCGAAGCACAACCTATCTCCCCGCCCCCTTCCGGCTGGGACGCCGTCCCAGCCGGAAGGAAGACCCAAGCCACCGCTAGGCGGGTGGGAAGGGAACCTTGTCGATGTTCGCCGCGGTCACCGCGTATGGCGGGATCTCGATCTTGCCCGCGAACTGGTTGCCCTTGATCCTGGCGGTCATCAGCCAGGCGCCCAGGTACATCACCGTGCGCGGGATGAGCAGCACGTCGATCGCGGAGACGCCGTCCACGGTGCCATCCTTGATCCCCTTGAGCATATCCAGCTCGCCGTCGGCGCCCCAGAACTTCATCTCCTGGCGCCGGCCGGCCTCGATCGCCGCCTGCGCCGCCCCGAGCGCCATCTCGTCGTTCACCCCGAAGACCGCGTCGATCTTCGGCTGGCCCTTCAGGATCGTCTCGAAGACGTCATGGCCCTTCTTACGGTCGAACGCGGCGCTCTGGTCGGCCACGATCTTGAGGTCCGGGTACTTCTTGAGCGTGTCCTTGAATCCGGCGACGCGCTCGATGTTCGCCCCGGTGCCCTCGACACCTTCCAGCAGGACGATGTTGCCCTTGCCGCCGAGCTGCTTGGCAATGCCCTCGGCCACCTGGACGCCCATCCCGTAGTGCCCCATGCCGACAAAGCCCGTGTGGGCCTGGGCCACGTTCTGGTTCAGGGTGATGACCGGGATGCCGGCCTCCTCTGCCTTCTTGACAACGGGCGAGAGGCCGGCGGCGTCGGTGGCCTGGAGAACAATGAAGTTCACCTTCTGGGTGATGAACGCCTCCATCTGGCTGGTCTGCTTCTGGACGTTGCGCTCGCCGTCCTGAACGGAGACGTCCATGCCGAAGCCCTTGCCCTCGCTGGCGAGGTAGTCCCCCCACACCTTGATAAGCGGGTGGGAGAGCGTCTCCAGCACTGCCCCGACCTTCATCCCCTCGGTCTTGGCGAAATCGTTGGTCGGCGCCGCCTGGGATTGCTGTGCGCCCCCGGAGCTTTGCGCCGACTGGCTCCCCTGCTGGCCGCCTGTCGCTGGCGCGGTGTTGCAGGCAGCCAAGGCCACCGCCGCGCCCGTCAGCGCGAATCCGCGCAACAGTGCCCGGCGTCCGATCTCGTGAGCGGAGTGCTCCATTCTTCGATCCCCCACTGGTGAGCAACGCTACCGGGCGGACGCCCTTCCTGGACGGCCGCCATCGCACAGTTCGCTGGCCCGGTCACGGTTCGCTTGCGGTGGTGGCGCCTCCTTTCTGGGTGTCGCCCGAGGCGAGGCGCGGGTAGTACGCCAGGATTTCGGCGAGGTGCTCCCGCATCGCCTCGCCCGCGGCCCGAACGTCGTGGCGCTCGATCGCCGCGAGGATGCGCCCATGGCCAGCCTGCTGGCTCATGCGGAACGCAGTCAGCGGCTCTCGCGCTTGCTCGAGCCCGGCCAGGACGTCGAAGTAGAGGTGCTTGGCCGCGCTGAGCATGAAGGCGAGGACCTGGTTGTGGGCCGCCTGGGCCACGGCCTGGTGAAAGGCAAAGCCGGTCTCGAGGTACTGGCCAGCGGTCGCAGCGGCGCGCCGCTGCGACGCCTCGCGCAGCGCAGCAAGGTCCTCCTCCGTTGCTCGCTCCGCGGCAAGCTGTGCAAGGGTGACCTCGACGGAGAGGCGGGCCTCGATGAGGTCCCGAAACAGCCGCATCTGGGAGTCGCTGGCCCACTTGAGCGGTTCCAGCAGCCAGCGCCCGGGCTCGCCCGCGAGGAAGGCGCCGGTGCCATGGCGCACCTCGACGAGGCCCATCATCTCCAGGGCGTGAATCGCCTCCCGGATCGAGGAGCGGCCGACACCGAGGAGCTCCGCCAGCTCACGCTCGGGGGGCAGGCGGTCGCCCAGACGAAGGCCCCCGGCGGCGACGAGGCGCTGGATCTCAGCCACGACGACTTCGGGGACGGAGGGGGGCTTGCGGATCGGCGAGAGACGGAGAGTGTCCATGTCATCATGTGGTCGGACCACAACGTCTACTCTACCGCCAGCCCTCCCGGCTGTCAATTGGGGCGGCGCGCGCCGCTTCTCTGACATGGCGCGTGCTCGGGGAGCGCGCCGCTCAGATGGCGGAGGCGCTGGCCGCTGGCCAGGAACGTTCCACCGGAGCTGTCAGCTCGCCGGGTGGCGGACCAGCGCCCCAGCGCTGGACTCGAGCGCGCCGTCCTCCCCTACCAGCTCGACGGGCCGCTCGGGCAGATGGATGGTGAAGACGGTTCCGCCCTCCGGGCGCGGTCGCGCCTCCACCGTGCCGCCATGCGCTCGGGCGATGCCGGCGACGATGCTGAGCCCCAGGCCCATTCCCCCGGGACCACCGGAGGCGCGCCCCTCCACCCGGTAGTAGCGCTCGAAGACGCGGGGGAGCACCTCGGGCGGGATGCCGACGCCCTGATCGATCACCTCCAGCGCGAAGCCCGCCGGCGGCTCGCGCCGGGCGCGGACGGTGATCGCGGTTCCGCCAGGGGAGTATTTCAGCGCATTTTCCACCAGGTTCCCCAGTGCCTGTGCCAGGCGGACGGGATCGGCTTCGGTAGGCAGTGGCTCGGGGGCATCGACGATCAGGCGGATTCGGCTGCGTTCCGCCTCGGCGATGAACTCGGCCACGCTCTGGTGGGCGATCTCGGCCAGGTCGGTCGCCTCGAACACGAGCTGCATCCGGCTGCCCTCCAGGCGCGCCAGTTCGAGCAGGTCGTCGGCGAGCCGGCCGAGCCGCCGGGTGTGCTGGATCAGGCCAGACAACAGCCGGTCGAACAGCGCCGGATCGCGCCGGGCCCCGCGCTCCAGCGCCTCGGCCGCCGTTTGCATCGCCGAGGCGAGCGAGTGCAGCTCGTGCGAGACGTCGCTGGCGAACTCGTTACGGGCCGTGTCGTGCTCGCGTAGGCGGGCGGCCATGCGATTGAACGAGTCCACCAGCTCGCCCACCTCGTCGTCGGAGCGCTTGGTGACCCGCTGGCTGAGATCGCCCTCGGCCAGCGCATGGGCGGCGCGGCTCAGCTCCCGCAGCGGCCCCGAGATACGCGACGCGAGCAGAAGCCCCAGCGCCGCGGCGGCGAGCGCGGTGACGAGCGCCCCGGCCCCGATCGCATACTGCACCCGGCGGAAGGTACTCTCGACGTCACGCAGGTAATAGGAGACGCGGACTGCGCCGACGACCTTGCCGTCGTGCGTCACCGGAATCGCAACGTAGACCAGCTCCCCGCCGCGCGGCTGCGAGGGGTTCGTCTCCTCCGCCTCGTGGTTGCCGAGCGCGGCCTGGACCCCTTCGCGCTGGCGCGCCTCATCCCAGCTCGGCACCGTCCCCTCGCCGCTGGCGGCAACGACGCCCGGCGTGGCCCCGACGATCAGAATGCGGGCGTTGACGTATTTACTGACGCGCTTGAGATAGCGGCTGATGCGCGCGGTATCGCCGTTGGCCAGGTCGGTGCCCACCGCCTCGGCCACCAGCCCTGCCTGGGACTCGAGGTCGGCCGACAACCGTTCGAGCAGCAGCGCCTGCAGTCGATTGTCCACGTACAGGGCAAGCGAGATGACGGCCAGGATGCACAGCCCGGTGTAGGCGAAGACCAGCTTAGCGCGGAGGGTTTTCAGCATGCTTCGTTGGCTCGAGGCGGTAGCCCACCCCGCGAACAGTATGGATGATAGTCGGACGATCCGGATCGGCCTCAATCTTCCGGCGCAGAAAGCGGATGTAGACGTCTAGCGCGCGCTCGTCGCCGAAGAAGTCGGGCCCCCAGACGCTGTCGAACAGGGTTCGGCGGGTGACCACCCGCCCAGCGTTGATCGCAAGGATCCGGAGCAGGTCGAACTCGCGGGCAGACAGCTCCACCACCTGGCCCCGGACGGTCACCCGGCGCGCCGGCAGGTTCAGGGAGAGCTCGCCCAGGTCGAGATCGCCATCTACCGCGTGGCTTTGCCGCGCCGCGCTCATCCGAGCCCGGCGCAACTGGGCCCGGATGCGGGCCAGGAGCTCGCCGGTCTGCACCGGCTTGGTCAGGTAGTCGTCCCCACCCGCGTCCAAGCCGACGATCTTGTCGGCCTCCTGGCGTCGCGCCGTCAGAAAGATCACCGGCGCCTGGGAGAAAGCCCGCAGGCGGCGACACACCTCCACCCCGCTCAGGTCGGGCAGCGCCACGTCCAGCAGGACCACATCCGGCTCCTCGCGTGTCGCCCGATCTAGCGCATCGCCCCCGCTGGCAGACACATCCACCTGGTAGCCTTCCTGGCGCAGAATGAACGCCAGAGACTCGGAAAGAAGAGCGTCGTCCTCAACGAGGAGAATGCGCGCGGTCACCAGTCCTCCGAGCCCGCAGTATAGCCCGGTTGCATCCGGCCGGGCCGCAACCCCCGACGCGGGTTTAACCCAGCTTTCAGAGACATTATCGCCAATCTTCAGGCAGATGCGTTGGGGCAGCACGTATGCTACGAGTGTGACGGGCGGGGGTGCGATTCGGGGACCGAGTCGAGCCAGCCAGCCACCCCCCGCCTGTCTCGCTTTTAATCCCCTTCTCGATGGTCTGTTCGCATCTCACGGATCATGTCGGCTTCCGCCCTGCTGTTGAGGCCGCTTCTCTTTCGTCTTCGCCGATCCTCCTGCATGCGAAACGCCCTGGCCCGCCACGGTGCCCCGGGTACTATTATCACGCCAGGCGCCGGGCCGAATGACAGGCAGGGAGGGAGGAGCGCGTGCGGAGATGGAGCCTGGTACTCGGCGGGACCCTGCTCGTCGCCGGCTGTAGCGCGCCACCACCAGCCCGAGTGAACATCCCGCCCGACGCGCTAGTGGTGACGATCCAGGGCTCGACCTTCTCCCCAGCGAGCGTAACCGTGCCGGTGGGCAAGAGTGTCGTCTGGGTGCAGGCCGACGACCAGTCCCACACCGTCACCGGCGACAGCGGAGATTGGGATTCGGGCAGCCTGATGAGCGGGGCCACCTTCCGCCGTGTCTTCGAGCGGCCCGGCCGCTTCACCTACCACTGCGCGATCCATCCGAGCATGCAGGGCAGCGTGATTGCCCAGTAGCCGCCCTGGCCACGGCCGGCGCGCTGGTATACTGCCTCGTCGTCACCCCATGCTCGTCGCGGACTGAAGCCCCATGCCCCAGGACGCCTGTGTCGTGTCGGCCATGTTGGCCCAACAGGATGCTGCCAGCGAGGCAGCCTGCCAGGCCGCGGCCGGACTGGCGCTGTATCAGGGCGTGCTGGACGACCCGGTGGGGAGCGCGATGCGCGCGCTGCTCGGGCTGCTGGCCGCGGCCTGCCCTGAGCCGGCGGAGGTGCGGCGTGCCTACAACCACCTGTTTGTGCTGCTGGCCGAGGAGCGCGAGCTGGACCCGGCCGGGCTACCGGGCGACGCCTGGCAGGCGCACCTGCTGCGCCGGCTGCTCCACGACGACAACCCGTTCAGTCGCAAAGCGCAGGCGGCGCCGCTGGCCGCGATGGGCGCAGCGCTGCTGGAGCAGGCGCGGCGGGAGCTGCGGGCGTTGCAAACGCTCTTTGCGCTGGCGCCGACCGAGCTGGCGGAGCGGGCGGCGCGCCTCTGCGGGGAGCCGCGGCCGTTTCCCTCCTGGGACGAGCTGCGCCCGCTGGGGTGGGCCGACCCTCCGGAGGTGGTCACGCGGCTGCGGGAGAGCACGGACTGGGGCGCGCTGGCGGAGGTACTCGCCGAGCACTACGCCGCCGCGGGCTCCGGCATCTTCGCCCGCTTCCTCGCCTTCCGCTGGGTCCACCGCGGCGGGGAGAGCGTGCTGGAGGGCGTGGCGCACCCGGACCCGGTGCGGCTGGAGGACCTGGTGGGGTACGAGGCGGAGCGGGAGCCGGTGGTGCGCAATACCGAGCGGTTTGTGGCCGGCCTGCCGGCCAACAACGTGCTGCTGTATGGCGACCGCGGCACCGGCAAGTCCTCCACGGTCAAGGCGCTGCTCACCGCCTTCGCTCCGCGCGGCCTGCGGCTGGTGGAAGTGCCCAAGGAGGCACTGGGTGACTTCCCCCGCCTGGCCAGCCTGCTACGCGGCCGGCGGGAGCGCTTCCTGGTGTTCGTTGACGACCTCTCGTTCGAAGAGCACGAGACGGAGTACAAGGCGCTGAAGGCGATCCTGGAAGGCAGCCTGGAAGCCCGGCCGGAGAATGTGGTGCTGTACGCCACCTCCAACCGGCGCCACCTCGTGCGCCAGCGCTTCGCCGATCGCGACTCCGCCGCGGACGACATCCATCTTGGCGATACGGTCGAGGAGAAGCTGTCGCTCTCCGATCGTTTCGGGCTGCGGGTGCGGTTTCTGGCACCCGACCAGCCCCGCTACCTGGCGATCGTTCAGGCGCTGGCGAGCCGGCGCGGGCTGGAGCTGCCCGAGGAGGAGCTGCAGCAGCGGGCGCTGCGCTGGGCCGCCCGCCATGGCGGCCGCTCGGCCCGTACCGCGCGCCAGTTCGTCGACCACCTGGCCGGCGAGCTGGCACTGCCGTGAGCGGAACGCTGGGCCGCCGCGCCTCGGCCACGCGGCTCGCGGCTGCTCCCCCTGCCGCCCGAGCGGCGCCCACCGCTTGCCAGCGGCTGCTGGCGCTGCTCGCGGTGAGCTTCGCGGTGATGCTGCGGGGCACTGGCTACCTGTTCGCCCGGCTCACACTCGCCGAGGTGCAACCGTTCACCCAGGCCACCCTGCGCAACCTGGTGACGCTGTTGGTGCTCGTCCCGCTGGCGCTGCGTGAGCGCCGCGCCGCCTTGGCCGCGGTGCCCATGCCCTGGAAGCGGGTGGCGGCCATGGGGCTGCTCGGCGTGGGCGTGTTCTACGCCGCGTACAACTTCGGGATGCTCTACGCCTCCACCGTCGAGGCCGGGCTTATCTTCGCGGTCTCCCCCGCGCTCACCGCGGCGCTGGCGGTGCTGTTCCTCGGCGAGCGCGTGTCCCGGATCCGCTGGGTAGGGATCGCGCTCTCGGTGGCGGGCGTCGCCTTTATTACCCTGGCCGGAGCGGGCAGCGAGGCGCCGAACCCGCTACTCGGCGGGGCGTTCATGCTGGTGGGAGTGCTCGCCTGGAGCAGCTACACGCTGCTCGGCAAGCGGCTGGACCCGCGCCTGCCCCAGACAGTGGTCACCACGGCGATCACCCTCACCGGCATGGCGATCATCGTCCCGCTCACGGCGGTGGAGCTGTTACTGCACGGCCAGGGGCCGATCTCGCCGCGGGCCTGGCTGCTGATGGCGCACCTGGGGCTGTTCAACGGAGCGCTGGCCTACCTGGCGTTCAACCTGGGGCTGCGCTACCTGGAGGCCAGCCTGACCGGAACGCTGCTCCAGCTCAACACCGTGGTTGCCGTCGCGGTTGGCGTGCTGGTGCTGGCGGAGCCGCTCACCACCACCGAACTGCTCGGCGGCGCCGCGGTGCTGCTCGGCGTCTGGCTGGCCACCCGGCCGGCTGAGACGCGCGAGCCATAGGGAGGCGCGGCCAGAGCGCACCCCGTGGCTGGCCGCCTACGTTCGGGTCACCACCGGGGTCCCGATGGTCGCCCAGTCCCAGAACCACTTGCTGTCATCGTAGTTCATTCCCAGGCAGCCGTGCGAGCCGGCGTAGCCCCAGCTCGACTTCCAGTAGTTGTAGTGCAGCGCCGCGCCGTCGTGGGTGAAGTACTGAGTGAACAGCACCCCGGTCAGGTGGTAGCTGCCGGGGGCTCCCAGCGGAATGCCGATGGTATCCGAGCTCATCGTCTCGTTCGCCACCCGGCGCCAGATGGCAAAGGTGCCGATCTGGGTCGGGTGCCCGCCGGTCCCCTTCACCGCGAGCGCCGAGTACACTGCGCGATTCCCTTCGTAGGCGGTGATCATGACCGGCTCGCGCAGGTCGGCGTCGATCCACCTGCCGGGCAGGAACTGGGCCGGGGGGCGCGGCAGACGGACGATGCTCTGGGGAATAGCGTTGCCCGTATCATCCAGGTCGTACCGAACGGCGTCGCTGCCGGTCAGGCGCGCGGTGATCCAGACCGGGGCGTTGTGCTTCAGCTCCGGGGCGGGGTCTGGGAACTCCCCGAAGAGCGGTTTGGCGATCCGGCCGGGTAGGCCGACGTACTCCGCGTTCGCCAGCCCGCTCAGCCAGGAGGGTGCGCTGGCCGGGCCAACCACCGAGCCGGCGATCCAGCCGTACTGGTTGCGCGCCGGATCCCACACCTTCAGATAGTCACCCTGCGAGCCTACCTGGAGGAAGCTGCGGAACTGCGGGACATCGGTCCCGTCCGCGTCCGGCGCCGGGGCGCTGAGCAGCTTGGTCGGCTCGAACGTGGCGACCCACTGGGTGGCGAAATCGTCCGGGTTAAGCCCGGCGAGCTGCATCAGGTCACGGCCGAGCGGGGCAAGGCTCACTCGCTGCGCAACCGGGTCCCAGTCCAGCCGGGCGCGCTCGAACCACTGGGAGTTGCCGATCTGGGGGCTGACCGGCGGGCCGAAGACCGCCTGCCCGCCGTGCTCGCGGTAGAAGTCGAGGATCGCGAACCCTACGCTGAAGCCGGTCTCCGGGAAGTACTGGACGAGCGGCGACTGGCTGGCCGCGGCCGCGGCCGCCCGCGGGAACGGGCCGGGGACAAGCGCGCGCGGCAGCGGCGCCAGCGAGGTGGTCAGATCGGCGTTGAGCTGAAGCTCGCCGCGCTCGAACCACTGGACCACGGTGGTGCCTTGCACGGTCGCCTCGCTGAGCGGCGCCCCGAGCAGGGAGGGGTCGCCTTGAGCGGCCAGGAAGGCCAGAAATGGTCCCGACACCGTGTGCCCCGTCTGCTCGAAGTAGCGCAGCGACGGGGTATCGGCGAAGGCGGGAAGCACGGCGAGCAGCGCGCAGACAATGCCGACGAGCACGGCGACGCGAGCCAGGCGCACGGGACCCTCCGGAGTAAGGTGTGGGGGCATGCGGATACGCGCCCCTGGCGGAGCGCAAGCGCCACCAGCTTAGCAAAGAGCTGCGAAAACAACACGTTGCGGTGTCGTCTCAGCTCGACCAGGTGAGCAGCCGGGTGTCGTACGGGACGGCCAGGGCGCTGTGGCGCGGCAGCACCCGCACTGCCAGGCCGTGCAGCCCGCTGCTCTGCAAGGGCACGGACCCGCCGTAGCGGTACAGCCCGGGCTCCGGCGAATCGAGGCACGAGATCGGCTGGACAGTCCCGTTCTGAATCTCCTGATCCGTATTCAGCGGGCCGTAATATAGCTCCACTGCTACATCCTCGGGACGCAGGTCGCCCAGTCGAACGTACGCGGTCACCGGCATCTGGTCGCCCACGTGCAGTCCGTCGCGTGATGGCACCTGGACTGCCTCCACGCGCACTCCCGGCCAGTGAGCGCGCACCCGGTTCTCCCAGGCCGCCAGGTCGCGCGCCACAGCGAAGTTGTTCGCCGAGAGCGCTGCGGCGCGCTGGGCGGCGGGGAGGTAGTACTGGCCCAGGTACTCGCGGAGCATGCGATCGGTGTTGAAGATCGGGCAGAGGTGGCGGACCGCGGCCTTCATCTTGGCGATCCAGCCACGCGGCAGGCCATCGCGCCCGCGCTCGTAGAACAACGGGATGACTTCGTGTTCGAGCAGGTTGTACAGCGCGCGCGACTCCACCTCATCCTGGAGCTGCTCATCCGAGTATTCCTCGCCTCGCCCGATCGCCCAGCCGACGTCAGGCCGGTAGCCCTCGACCCACCAGCCGTCGAGCACGCTCATGTTGAGCCCGCCGTTGAACGCCACCTTCATCCCGCTGGTGCCGCTGGCCTCCAGCGGCCGGCGCGGCGTGGTGAGCCAGAGGTCCACTCCGTGGACTAGGGCGCGGGCGACGGTCAGGTCGTAATCTTCGATGAACACGATTTGCCGGCTGAGCTGCTCCGCGCGCGCGGCGTGCACGATCTGGCGGATCACCTCTTTGCCCGGCAAGTCGGCCGGATGCGCTTTGCCGGCGAAGATAAGCTGGACCGGCCGCTCGCGGTCGTTGAGCAGCCGTGTCAGCCGATCGAGGTCGTGGAACAGCAGGCCGGCCCGCTTGTAGGTGGCAAAGCGACGGGCGAAGCCGATGGTCAGCGCCTCCGGATCGAGCACTTCGGCGGCGGCCTCGATCTCGCGGGGCGGGGCACCGCGCCGGCCGAGTTGCGAGCGGAGCCGGCTGCGGGCGAAGCCAACCAGCCGCTCTCGGCAGCGCTCATGGATCCGCCAGAGCTCCTCGGCCGGGATGTCCTGCACCCCTTCCCAGCTCTTCGGATCGGCCGGGCTGGTACGCCAGCCCGGGCCGAGATAGCGGTCATAGAGCTCGGCCATCTCCTGGGAGACCCAGGTGAGGTGGTGGACCGCGTTGGTCACCGAGCCGATCGGCACCTCCTGCTGTGGGAGCCCGGGCCAGACCGACTGCCAGAGCCGCCGCGAGACTTCGCCGTGCAACTGGCTAACGCCGTTGCGCGCACCGGAGAGCCGCAGCGCCAGAATCGCCATGGAGAACGGCTCATCCGGGCCGGCCCCTTCCAGGCGGCCCAAGCCCAGGAATGCCTCGCGCGATAGCTGCAGCTCCTCGCGATAGCGACCAAAGTATGTCTCCACCAGGTCAGCCGAAAACAGGTCGATGCCGGCTGGCACCGGGGTATGCGTGGTGAAGACGATGCCGGCCGAGGCGACCTGGCGGGCCTCGTCGAAGCTCAGCTCGTGCTCCGCGATGAGCTGGCGGATCCGCTCCAGGCCGACGAACGCCGAGTGGCCCTCGTTCATGTGCAGCACGCTCGGCTCGATCCCCAGCGCCTGGAGCGCGCGCAGCCCTCCAATGCCGAGCAGGATCTCCTGGCGGATGCGCATGTCGCGGTCGCCGCCATACAAGTAATCCGTCACGTCGCGGTCGGCCGGGGTGTTCTCCGGCAGGTTGGTATCGAGCATGTACAGCGGAACACGCCCAACTTGTGCCCGCCAGACGCGGGCCCAGCAGGTTCGGCCCGGGAACTCCACCTGGATCAGCCGCGGGCGCCCAGCCGGGTCCAGCTCCGGGATCAACGGCAGGTTGTAGAAATCATTGTCCGGGTACTGCTCGCTCTGATAGCCGTCGGAGTTCAGAAGCTGGCGGAAGTACCCTTTCTGGTACAACAGCCCTACCCCCACCAGCGGTAGCCGCAGATCGGAGGCGGCCTTCAGGTGATCGCCGGAGAGCACCCCCAGCCCACCAGAATAGATCGGCAGACATTCCGTGATGCCGAACTCGGCGGAGAAGTAGGCGATCGGCCCGCGCGCGAACGCGTGGGCGTTCGCCGCTGGCTGGGGAGCGTCCATGTAGGCCCGGAAGCTCTTGTAGACACGGTCCAGAGAGGCGAGGAAGGCGTCGTCGGCGGCGGCTTCGAGCAAGCGCTCCTGGCGAATCGCTCCGAGCAGCCGAACCGGGTTGTGGCCGGTGCTCTCCCAGAGCACCCGGTCCAGGCGGCGAAAGAGGTCGACGGCATCGTGGTCCCAGGCCCAATGCAGGTTGTAAGCGAGCTCGCGGAGCGGCTCGAGCGCTGGCGGCAGGGCCGGGGAGACGGCGTAAACGTGAACCGGTCGCACGAAACAGTACGTTCCTTTACGTGCGCGCCCGCCGACAGCGGGCGCGGGAGATGGGCAATGCTCTCGTCTCAGGATACTCGCGGGTACAGCCCGAATGCAGACGATTGCGCGCATCGCGCATATTGCACGAAACGGGCATCTTCCTGCACCCTGCCAGAGACGGATCGCGAGACCCAAGGCCCGTGGAGTGTTGCCATGAGACGATTGCTGCCCCTTCTGCTGAGCCTCCTGCTCGTTGGCGCCGGCTGCGCGCCCAGCCCTTCCGGTGGTTTCACGCCCGATCAGGCCACGGGCTCGCCCGCGCCAACGCCCGCCAGCCGCGCCGAGCTGGCGAGCCCAACCGCCGTTCCCTCAGCCTCGGCCCCACTGCTGCGGGACTTCAGTCGCGGCGCCGCACCCCCCAACCAGGAGGCGAGCCTGGATCTGGCGGTGGCGATCCGTGATGTGGCGCAGCGGGCACGGCCGGGCGTTGTATTCATCGGAGTCAAGGGGACTGCGCTGGGGAACGCTCTCCTGCCTATCCCGGTGGAGGGCGTGGGCTCCGGGGCGATCTACGATCCCAGCGGGCTGATCGTCACCAATAACCACGTCGTCGAGAACGCCGAGCAGATCTCCGTGACCCTGCCGGATGGCCGCAGCTTCGACGGCCAGCTCGTGGGGCGTGATCCTCAGACCGACCTGGCTGTGGTCCGCATCCAGGGCGACAATCTCCCCGTCCTGCCGTTCGGCGACTCCGACCAGCTCCAGATCGGCGACTGGGTGGTGGCGATCGGCAACGCGCTCGGGCTGGAGGGCGGCCCCACCGTCACCACGGGCGTGGTCGGGGCACTCCATCGGAGCATCCAGGAGCCGAACGGGGCGACGCTCCAGGAGCTGATCCAGACGGACGCGGCGATCAACCCGGGCAACTCCGGCGGGCCGCTGGTGAACCTGCGCGGGGAGATCGTCGGGATCAACACCGCCGCCGCGGTGACCGACCAGGGCGTCCCGGCGGCCGGGGTGGGCTTCGCCATCTCGATCAACAGCGCTAAGCCGATCCTGGCGCAGCTCGCCAGCACCGGCCACGTGCGCCGGGCCTTCCTCGGAGTGGTTCCCGTCACCATCACCCCGGCGCTGGCGGCGCAGTATCACTTGCCCGTGAAGCAAGGGGTGATCCTGGCGCAGGTCGACCCGAACAGTCCGGCGGCGCAAGCGGGGATGCGCCCGAACGACATCCTGCTGAGCCTGGACAATACCCCGCTGAAATCGGTGGCGGACCTGCGGAACGTGCTGGCGGCACACAACCCGGGGGATACGGTCTCCGCCGTGATCCTGCGCAACGGCAGCCAGCGCCAGCTCAGCGTCACGCTCGGCGAAGCGCCCGCGCCCTGAGTCGGCGCACGCGCTGGGAGAGACCACCGCGCCCCGCAGGAGAGCGACTCCCCGCGGGGCGCTTCCCTTTCAGGAGCCGGTCAGCTCCCGGGCCCGCGGCGGATTCCTCTCCCTCGCCCCGGGGCGCTCCGCGTCCGCGCTGCTCGGCCGGCTTGGGCCCTGGCGGCCGTGGGCGCGGGCTGCGTGCCGGGGCGCGAGGCTAGCTGGGCCAGTTCCCACCGTCCACGTTGAGCGTCTGCTGGGTGATGTAGTCCGAGTCCGATGAGGCGAGGAAGACTGCCGCGCCGGTGACGTCTTCCGGGACCGAGATCCGCCCCAGCGGGATGCTCGCGCTGAACTTTCGCTTCGGCTCGCCCCGCTCCATCCCCAGCAACTGCGCGAACTGCTCGTCCACCTTGTCCCAGAACGGGGTATCGACGATGCCGGGCGCGATCCCGTTGACGTTGATCTTGTAGGGAGCCAGCGCCAGTGCCATCGACTGTGTCATGCTGATCACCGCGGCTTTGGAGGCGCAGTAGGCGAGCACGAGCGCTTCGCCGCGCCGCCCGGCCTGCGAGGCGAAGTTGATAATCTTCCCGCCCCGGCCTTGCTGGATCATCTGCCGCGCCGCCGCCTGGCTGCACCAGAGCAGGCCCTTGCAGTTGATGTCGAACATCCAGTCCCAGTCCGCTTCCGTGATTTCGAGGAAGGGGATGATCTTGCCCACACCGGCGTTGTTCACCAGGATGTCCAGCCCGCCGTACGCGGCCACGGTCTTATCGACCATCGCCTGAACCTGGCCCTGCTTGCGGACATCGCAGAGCACGGCCAGCGCCGTCCCGCCGCCTCGCGTAATCTCGTCCACCACCTGCTGGGCAGCGTCCTTCTGGACGTCCGCTATGACCACCTTTGCTCCTTCCCTGGCGTAGCGCAGTGCAATGGCGCGGCCCATGCCCGACGCCGCTCCGGTGACGATGGCGACCTTGTTCTGTAGTCTCACGCCAGGCTCCTTGCATCTTCGAGCAGGCTCCGGGCAGCGTTTGCTGGAGAAAGCCGCGCGGCTGGCGCCCCCGGGCACGGGCACAGCCTACGGCACACAGGGTACAGGGCTCAAGGTGGTACGGCAGACGGAGAGCGCGCACCCGCAGAAGGCAGGATATTCGTCGCCAATCCCGGACGGACCGTGGCACAGTAGGAGTGACGACAGCATGGTGTGCCGCGAGAGAGGCGCTGGGCAGCGAGGCTGGCAGCGCGACACACAGGGGCGTGAACGAGCGGCCGCGAGGAGGAGAGATGCGGCTGGCAGTCATGACGGGCGGCGGAGACGCGCCCGGGTTGAACGCTGCGATTCGCGCGGTGGGACGGCGCGCGTTCGAGCGCGGCGATAGCGTGGTAGGCATTCGCAACGGCTGGCAGGGGCTGGTGGGAGAGGGCGACAGCATTGAGCTGACCCCCCAGGCCGTGTCCGGGATTCTGCACATCGGTGGGACGATCCTCGGCACCTCCCGCACCAACCCGCTCAAGCGGCCGGGTGGGATCGACGAGGTGCAGCGCAACCTGCGCGTGCGCGGGATCGACGTGCTGATCGTGATCGGCGGTGATGACACGCTGTCGGTCGCCAGCGCCCTCCATGCAGCGGGCTTCCCGGTGATCGGCATTCCGAAGACGATGGACAACGACCTGCCAGGGACGGAGTACTGCATCGGGTTCCCCACCGCGGTGGAAACCGTCACGGAAGCACTCGACAAGCTCCATACCACCGCTAGCGCCCACCACCGAGTGCTGGTGGTGGAGGTGATGGGTCGCGAAGCCGGCTGGGTGGCGCTGACTGGCGGACTGGCCGGCGGCGCGGACATGATCCTGATCCCCGAGGTGCCGGTGTCGTTGGACGACGTCTGCGCCCACCTGGATCGCCGGCGCAAGCTCGGCAAGGATTTCAGCATCATCGTCGTCTCCGAAGGCGTCGAGATGCCGAACCTGGTCAGCACCGAGGCGGTGCACGAGCGGGACGAGTTCGGCCAC
The DNA here is from genome assembly GCA_021325655.1 of Pseudomonadota bacterium. Taxonomy (GTDB): domain Bacteria; phylum Chloroflexota; class UBA6077; order UBA6077; family JAJPGT01; genus JAJPGT01. The sequence continues at coordinate 25,125 of JAJPGT010000023.1, read as the reverse complement.
GTGCGGCTGGACCGGCGCAGCGTCGGGGACACGCTGGCACGCCAGATCGAGGCAAAGACCGGGCTGGAGACTCGGGTCACGGTCCTGGGTCACATCCAGCGCGGCGGCCCGCCCAACGCGCTGGATCGAGTCATGGCCACCCGCCTGGGCGTGGCCGCAGTGGACTACGCCCACGACGGCCGCTTCGGGGTGCTGGTCGGCGTTCAGGGCAACAAGCTCGTCCCGGTCGACCTCGCCGCGGTGGCCGGCCAGACGCGAGGCGTGGACCTGGAGCTCTATGAGCTTGCCCGCACCTTCTTCTAACTCCACTTGGCCATAGAAGCTGGCAGCAGAGCTAGCCTCTTGGGTTTCGACGGGGAAGCTGGTACACGGTGCAGGTCAGCTTCGGCCGCCGGTACGGTCGTGGCTCCCCGCGCGATCCCCGATGCCCGGCAGGAGTGGGCGCCCCTCGTGCAACGCGAAGCGCAGGAGGGCACGATCCCGCTGCCGGCCGTGGACTGAATCCGCCTCACCCGCTTCGATTCGTCGCCGTGAGAACTCTGGGGAGCCGGCCGACCGAGTCCCCCCTGCAGGCGCTCCGCGGTACCCTCCTGGTGGCGGCCGGGGTGCTCCACAGAGCGCTGCCGCGCGGCTCGGTCACAGTTCGGTCACGCTTCGAGCGGAAGCCCCATAGAGCAGTGGCCGTGCAGAAATGCCGAAGGGACGGGCCGTCTCGCCCGTCCCTTCCCGAAATGATGGTGAGGTGGAGCTGAGGGGATTCGAACCCCTGGCCCCTTGCCTGCCAGGCAAGTGCTCTCCCTCTGAGCTACAGCCCCGTGCGAACGGCTCATTGTACGGCACCGCGGGCCATCCGGGCAAAGCTCCCGGCCCGGATGGCTCTTGTTGCTGTTTCTGACCCCCTGGCATACTGGCGCCCGGTTGCGATCTGTGACGACATGTTACGGATCCATCACAAAGATGGTGAATCTTCGAGAAGAAGGGAGCACACCCGTGCGCCGGATGCCCGCCTCACGCCGCGGCCTGGTCCTGCTGCTGGGAGTGTTCATCGCCGCTCTCAGCGCCCTGAGCCCGAGCCTGGTGCTCGCCAAGCCGATGGTGGAAGCACCCAATCTCTCGGCTCGAGACGACCTGGAGGTCCAGACCATTCTGGATGTCAATGCCGCCCGGATGGCTCGCGGCCTGGCGCCGCTGTATGCCGATGCCTCGCTGGGCGAGCTCGCCCGCGAGCGCTCCTTCGACATGGCCGCGCACAACTACTTTTCGCACTACGCCCCGGACGGCACTGCCTTCTACGTGCGGCTGCTGGACGATAGCCACATCGCTTACACCTACGCCGGGGAGAATCTCGCCTGGAACACCTATGGCGACGATGTCAGTGCCCAGACCGCCGTCAATGGCTGGATCGCCAGCCCGCCCCACGCGGAGAACCTGTTCAGCGCCGACTACACCCGAGCCGGCATTGGGGTGGTGAGCATCGCCGGCAAGAAGTACTTCACCCTGATCTTCGTCGGCGACTAGCCGGCCGCCCCGCAATCACCCGGGGCTCCCCACGGGGAGCCCCGATCATTCCTTCCTGCTCACCTGCTCTCAGCGACGGGGAGCCCGAGCGCCGCGAGGTAGCGCGGCAGCACCTGGCCGATCGCCCGGGCCAGGTAGCGGCGGCTCGCCATTACCTGCGCGTTCAGCCGCTCCTCCTCGTAGTCCATCCCCGGGTGTGCCGCCCGGAAGCGCTCCGCCTCCTCCGCCAGCAAGTGGAACAGCTCGTCCGGGTGCTGCTCCATCCAGTCGTTCAACATCTGCTCCAGGTCCATCATCGCCACCTCCCAGGCGCCCCGCACATCCCTGGCCACGGGCCTGTCCCTGCTGGCTGGGCCCGCAGCCAGTGGAGAGGAGGATAGCCCGAGCGCGCCCTCCAGGAGCGCTTGGAGCCACCCATCTCGACCGGTCACTCGCTACAATCCGCCTATGGCGACGATTGACGAGTTCCAGCAGATCGACATGCGGGTCGGCCGCGTGCTCGAGGCGCGCCCCTTCCCCGAGGCGCGCAAGCCTGCCTATCAGTTGACGATCGACTTTGGCCCGCTGGGGGTCAAGCGCTCGAGCGCGCAGCTTACCGCCCTCTATACTCCGCGGGCGCTGGAGGGGCGGCTGGTGGTGGCGGTAGTGAACTTCCCCCCGCGGCGTATCGCCGGCTTCGAGTCGGAGGTACTGGTGCTGGGCGTGCCCAACGCCGAGGGCGCGGTGGTGCTGCTGGAGCCGGAGCGGGAGGTGCCGCTGGGCGGCCGCGTCTTCTGAGGCGCATTCCCCAGCGTGAAGCATCAGCCAGCCTAGGGCTCCTGGGACTGCGCCACGGAGTACGGGCCTGGACGCTCTGCGCGCGCCACCCGCAGGGGCGAGAACCAGACCCAGGCGAGCACCCCGAGGCCGCCGGCCGCGGCGATCCAGAGGGTGGGGCGCAACCCGAGCGCCTCGCCGAGCGCCTCGCCCAGCGCCCCGCCGAGGAACGCTCCGAGCGGCTTGGCGCTCTGGGTGACGAACGTCAGCGAGGCGCTGGTGCGGCCGAGCAGGTGCGGCTGGGTGGCGGCCTGCCGCAGCGCCGCGGCGTTCACGTCGAAGATCGCTCCCGCCAGGCCGCCGACGCATTCGCCGGCGGCGAGGATCGCCAGGGCGAGCGCCGGCGGGCCGCCCGCCAGCGGCACCAGCGCCAGCGAGAATGGGAAGACGAGGGCAGCGCCCAGGATCGCCCGCTCCGGGCTGAGGCTGCTGGCAGCGCGGCTGGCCAGCGCCGCTCCCAGCAGCCCGCCCACGCCGCCGGCGGCCAGCACCAGCCCCGCCTGTTCGGCGCTGAGGCTGGCCGAGGCTGCGCCAGTGGGCAGCATGCGCAGCGCCCGCAGCGCAGCCGGCTCGGTCAGCTCCAGCTCGCGCACCCCATCCTGATCCGCTGCACTACTCATGATGTGAAAATGCTCTTTCATAATTGCCGTTGTCGGCGCGGACGGTCCCTGCTCGGGGCGTGGCGGCGGCGTCCTCTCGTCTCCTGCTCGCGGCTCGCGGTACAATGCCGCCGCCGAACGCCCATGCTGGGGATATCGACCTCGCCCCTGAAGCGCGCGCGTGTCTACCTCTGACGCGCCGTCCTCGCGTATCCTGGTCGTCGACGACGACGCAGATATCCGCGCCCTGCTGGTCGAGCTGCTTTCGAACTGCGGCTACCAGGTCGCGGACGCCGCCGACGGGCCGGCCGCGCTCGCGCGCCTCGAGGCAGACGACATCGACCTTATGCTCCTCGACCTCAACTTGCCGGGCATGACCGGCTACGACGTCTTGCGCGAGCTGAACGCTCGGGGGCACGCCGCGGAGATCGCCGTCATCTGTCTCTCCGCGCTCTCCACCACTCGCGACAAAGTCGCTGGGCTGGAGCTGGGCGCGGTGGATTACGTCACCAAGCCGTTCGTTGTCCCGGAGCTGCTGGCCCGCGTGGCGGGTGCGCTCCGCGCCAAAGCGACGCTGGACAAGCTGCGCTCGCGTAGTGTAGAGCTCGAGCAGCTCTCCTTCACTGACCCATTGACCGGACTGGGCAACCGGCGGCACTTCGAGGAACGGCTGCACCAGGAGATCGCGCGGGCTCGACGCGAGGGCGGGGTGCTGAGCTGCCTGATGGTGGACCTCGACCACTTCAAGCGGATCAACGACCGCTATGGCCACCCGGCTGGGGACGCGGTGCTGCGCGAGGTCGCCCGCGCCCTGCGCACCGGGGTGCGAGCATTCGATACGGTCGCCCGCTACGGCGGCGAGGAGTTCGTGCTGCTCCTGCCCGGGGCGCGGCAGGAGGGGGCGCTGTCTGCCGCGGAGGCGCTCCGCCAGACGATCGCCGGACTGCGCATCCGGGTCGAGGGGCTGGCCGAGCCGATCAGCGTTACCGCCAGCATTGGCGTCGCGAGCTTCAATGGCCGCCATGAGGGCGAGCCGCGGCTGCTGGAAGGCGCGGACCAGGCGGTCTACCGGGCCAAGCGCGAGGGGCGAAACCGCGTGGTAGGAGCGTAGCAGTGGACGAGTTCCGACTGGAGGGCAAGGTGGCGCTGGTCACCGGGGCGTCGCGTGGGATCGGCCGGGCGATTGCGCTCGGGCTGGGCCGCGCCGGCGCGACGCTGGCGCTGGCGAGCCGCACTGTGGAGGCATTGGAGTCCTGTGCGGCCGAGGCGGAGCAGCTCGGCACCCGGGCGCTGGCGCTCCCCACGGACGTCGCGGATATCGCCCAGGTGCAGGCAATGGTGACCAGGACGGTGGATGCCTTCGGTCGGCTGGACGTGCTCGTCAACGTCGCCGGGATCAATCGGCGCGGCCCGGCAGTCGATCTGACCGAGGCGGACTGGGACGCGGTCATTGACACCAATCTCAAGGCGGTCTTCTTCGCCTGCCAGGCGGCCGGGCGGGTGATGCTCGCCCAGCGCAGCGGGAGCATCATCACCATCGGCTCCCTCACCAGCACGATCGGGATTCGGCGCATTGCCCCCTATGCTGCCAGCAAGCACGGCATCCTGGGGCTCACCAAAGTGCTGGCGACCGAATGGGCGCCGCACGGGGTGCGGGTGAACGTCCTCTCCCCTGGCTACATCGAGACCGATCTCACCGCGCCGCTGAAGGCGGACCCGAGCTTCGACGCCTGGGTGCGCAGCCGGATCCCGATGGGGTACTGGGGCCAGCCGAGCGATCTGGTCGGCGCAGCGATCTTCCTCGCCTCGGACGCCTCGCGCTACGTCACCGGCCAGATGCTCAACGTCGACGGCGGCTGGCTCGCCTCCTAGCCAGCCGCTGTACCCGAACGGGCGCTGCTGGAACGCAGGCTGCTCATGGCTGCTGAAGCACGCTTTGAACCACGAGGGACAGCGTATGGTTGTCGTCGCCATCACTCAGGACAGGCAGCGGATCGAGCGGGCGATCGAGGCGGCGCTGCGGCATATGCCACTGGAGCGGCTCGTGCGCGGCAAACGGGTCGCGGTCAAGCCGAATGACACCTGGGCTTCCCCACGGGACACGACCGGGGTGACCCAGCCGGATACGCTGCGGGCGGTGCTGCAGCAGCTCAGGCAGTTTCAGCCGCGGGAGCTGGTGGTCAGTGGCGGCGCGGGCGCCGCAGAGACGGACGAGGTGTTTCGCCTGGCCGGGCTGATGGAGGTGGTCGAGCAGGAAGGGGCTCAGTTTTTCGATCACAACCGTCCCCCGTTCGTCGAGGTGGCGCTCCAGTACGCGCCAGAGGCGGACGTGGACGGGCCGCAGCGGTCGGTGATGGTCAATCCCCGCGTGCTGGAGTACGAGACGCTGATCGCCCTGAGCCAGCTCAAGCTGCACGAAACGGCGACGGTGACGCTGGCACTGAAGAACGTCGCGATGTCCTTTCCCGCCGCGGACTACTATGGGCATCCGCGGGCGAGCCAGCGGCACCAGAATTCCTTCTTCGCCGACATGCACTCCTTTATCGCGGCGATGGCGAAGCGCTTCCCGATCCACCTGGCGATCACTGTCGGCCACCCGGCGATGATCGGCACCGGCCCGCTCGGCGGGCACGTGGTGGAGACCGGGCTGGTGCTGGCGAGTACGGACGCGCTGGCGGCGGACGTCGTTGGCGCGCGGCTGCTGGGCTTCACCCCCCAGGCGGTGCGTCATCTCTGGGAGGCGGATCGGCTCGGGCTGGGGGAGACGGACGTGGAGCGGATGGAATTCCCGGTGCTGAGCCTGCGGCAGGCGGTGGAGGCGTTTACCAGCACCGCCTATGGCGAACGGCTGACGTTTGAGCACGCCTAGCGAGCCCACCCACGACGCTCCTTGTGCCGTCCCCGTCCCCCCGGAGAGCGCCGGGCGCGGGCCGGAGCGCGCCGACGTACTCGTGCTCGGGGCTGGGATGGCCGGCCTGGCCGCGGCGCGGGCGCTGTCGGGCGCGGGCCTTACCGTGCGGGTGCTGGAGGCGCGCGAGCGCATCGGGGGGCGGGTGTTCACCCGGCGCTGGCCAGGCCTGCCGGCCGTGATCGAGCTGGGTGCCGAGTTCGTCCACGGCCTGGCCCCAGAGACGCTAGCGATTGCCCAAACGGCGGCGCTGGGCGTGGTCGAGATGACAGGCGAAACCTGGCTGGCCCGCAACGGATCGCTGGAGCCGTTCCCGGATCTCTTCGACCAGATCGACGAGGTGATGGAGCGGCTGGCGATGCTGGGCGACCGCGACGTCTCGTTCCAGGAGTTTCTAGACACCTGCTGTCCCGAAGAGCGCTTGCGGGAGGCGAAGGCGCTGGCGCGGGCCTGGATCGAGGGCTACGACGCCGCGCACGTCGACCGGATCAGCGCCCTGTCTGTCGCCCGTGACCAGGTGGCGGACGCCGAGATCCACGGGGAGCGCGGCTTTCGCCTGCTCGACGGCTACGCCGGCGTGGCGGAGTGGCTGCGGGCTGGGCTCGCGCCCGATCGGGCCGCGCTCCACCTCAATACCGTTGTCAGGGAGGTCCGCTGGCAGCGCGGCCAGGTGGAGATCGTCGCTTGCAGCCAGCCAGGCGGGGCCGAGAGCCAGTTTACTGCGCCCCGCGCGGTGGTGACGCTCCCGCTCGGGGTGCTCAAGGCGCCGCCCGGGGCCCCCGGCGCGGTCCGCTTCGCGCCCCAGCCAGAGGCAATCGCCGCGGCGGCGCAGCGGCTGGAGATGGGCGGGGTGGTGAAGTGCGCGCTCGTGTTCCGCGAGCGGTTCTGGGAGCAGATCCCGCTCCCGGGTTCGCACACTGGCCACGGGCTGGCCCGGCTGCGGTTCCTGCGCGCCCCGGGCGAGCCGTTCCCCACCTGGTGGACCACCTACCCGGTGCTCGCCCCGCTGCTGCTCGGCTGGGCGAGCGGTCCCGCCGCGGACGCGCTCACCGGGCTGGGAGAGCCGGCGCTGTTGGACCGAGCGCTGGAGAGCCTGGCCCGAGCCTTCGGCCTGGGGCGAGCGGACCTGGAGCGGCTGCTCCACGGCTGGCTGGTGCATGACTGGCTGGCGGACCCGTTTGCTCGGGGCGCCTACAGCTATGTGGGGGTGGGCGGGCTGGCGGCGCAGCGGGCGCTGGCGCAGCCGGTGGAGGGGACGCTGTTCTTCGCGGGCGAGGCCTCGGATTACTCCGGCCACTACGCCACAGTCCACGGCGCCATCCGGAGCGGGCGCCGGGCCGCCGAGCAGGTGCTGGCCAGCCGGATGTGACCCACTTCTGTAGGTGAGGTGGGATGGGGTAGCGTAGGCGGATCACGCGACTGGCCGCCGGGCGATGAGCCACCCGGCGGCCGAGAGGAAGGACGCGATGGCCCGCACCCTGCCCGAAAAGATCGTAGCGGTCCTGGACGCGCTGGCGGAAGACCTGGCCGACTGATGTGTCGAAGGCCGCGACCAGACGCTGGCGGCGCATGAGCAGGCGGTGCTGGGGCGGGTGTGCAATGTCTTGCCCCTGCTCCTGCGCGCGGTGCTCGGGGCCAGCACCAGCCCGCTGAACCCGCGGCTGGCACGGCAGCCGGCCACCTGCCAGCGCAAAGTGAAGCCGCCCACGGCAAGTGCTCACGGTCTGCGGGGTGGTGGACCTGCAGCGGCCCTGGTACCACTGCGCGGTCTGCGGCCACGGCTGGAGCGCGGTCGAGACCACCCTGGGACTGGCCGCGCGGGCGTGGCTCAGTGCCGGGCTAGTCGAGTGGCGGGCGCGGCTGGGCGCGGCGCCCCGTCGAGCTTCGCCGCACCGAGCGGGGCTTCCAGCTATAGCGCACCGAATTCCATCGAGACAGCAGCCGGGCACGAGAGACCCGGCGGCGGAGCTCGGGACGCTGACCACCGAGGACGGGCTCTCTCCATCGGCGGCCGCCGGCTTCGCACCGCAGTGCCGTCGTGTGCCCGGGCCGCTACGGGCTTGGCATTGCCCCGATCTGCTTGAGGAAGGTGACCATGTCCCAGTAGTCCGTGCAGCGCTGGATCTTGCCCCCGCTCAGCTCGACGATGGTCGAGCCGCGCAGCGAGAAGCGCTTGCCGGTGGCCGGCAAGCCTGGCAAGTCGCCGCGGTGGGTGCCGGACATCACCCACTCCATGCCGCCCCATTCGCCAGTGGCGAAATGCGACGCGAGGTCGATCGCGAAGTCGGGGAAGGCGGCGAAGATGCCCTCGGCGAAGGCCAGGAGCTGGCCCTTGCCGCGGGTGACCACGCCCATGGTCGCATCCTCGTAGATGCAGTCCTCGGTAAACAGGGCGGCTACGCGCTCCGCATCGTGGGCTGACCAGCCGGCGGCCCACTCTTCGAGCGCCTGTTGTGCAGGAGAACTCGCCACGGCTCCCGTCCTTTCTGGTGGGCAGGCCCACCGCGACCGCTCGTGCCCCCGGCAGTCTCCGCCGGGACCCGCGTCACCCGACCACGGGCCGCTCCTCCACGATGAGCAGCCCGGTCCTCTCCATATCGAGGAAGGCCCTGGCGTCCTCGACGGCGGCCCCCATCTCGGGCGACTTCAGCGCCACGTTCATTGCCGCGTCGCTCGCAAACCACAGCTCGCCGACCCCGTCGCAGATCGGCTCGCCCGGCGCCGACAGGACCCGGTTCTGGACGTACTTCACCAACCCCGGGAGCTTCGCGACGAGGGCGGTGTGCCGTGCACCACACCACTGCTCTGCGCTCTGCTCGCGAGACAGGCCATCACGGCGGTGCAGGATGAAGATCACCTTGGCCATTTCGACGCTCCTCCCGCTCCCAGCCCGACTGCGGCGCCGCCGCTACACGGCCCCCTTTGAAACCGCGCCCCGCTGGGATGCCTTCAGCCTAGCTCGCGCGCGACGGGCCCGCTTCCGCAGAATTACGGAGCGGCATTGCGGATTTTTCCGCGCGGAGATGCGGAACTCCTCCGCAGGGCGACGGGCAGATCGAGGCGCGCCTAGCCGGGCGCGGATGGTGCGGACGGGCGGTCATCGCCTGCCGTCGGGTCTGCCGTGAGGCTGTGCTGGGTCGCCCAGGCCGCCAGTTGCGCGCGCGAGTGGAACCCGAGCTTGCCGAGCGCGTTGGCGATGTGGGTGTCGACCGTGCGCTCGCCGACCACCAGCTCGTTCGCGATCTGCCGATTGGTGAGGCCCCGGGCGGCCAGCACCGTCACTTCGCGCTCGCGCGGCGTGAGGGGGATAGCCCCGGGGCCGCGCGAGCGGCGCGCGACTGCACGGGCCGGTGTGGTCGCGCCGGCTCCTACCAGCCGGGAGCCGGCGGCCCGCAGAAACTGCTCGCGCCCTGACGCGTCCGGCACACGCGCGGCCAGCTCGTCGACGACGGCGCGCGCCGCGGCGAACGCTCTCCCGGACGCATCCGGATCTCCTCGATCGCGGTAACACGTGCCCAACGCCGCGTGCACGCGCCACAGCAGCGGCGACAGTCCGTGGGCGGCGGCGCCGTCCCGCGCGGCCTCCAACGCTGCCTGCGCCGCCGCACCGTGCCCTAGGAGCCGGAGCGCCTCCCCGCGCACGTACTCCAGGTAGGTCATGTCCCGCGGCGACGGCGCGCGCGCGGCGGTCTCGGCGAGCCGTTCGACGATCTGCAGCGTCGCCTCCGGAGTGCCCCGGGCGAGCGCGAGTTCTCCCCGCGCGTACCAGCAGAAGCGCTGCGATACCGTGTCGGTTGGCGCGTCGGCGCCGTGCACCGCGTCCAACGCGGCGGCGGCTCCCGTGACGTCGCCGGCCGCCAGGGCGGCCCGCGCGAGCAGCCCGCTGGCGTTGCGGATCCAGTGCCAGGAGCCCAGCTCTTGCGCGAGCGCCAGCGACCGCTCGGCGTGCTGGCGCGCCCGGGGCGCGTCGAGCAGGTCGAGGGCGAGCGCGCCCAGGGCCCAATGCCCGTAGGCGAGCCACTGGTGATGCTCGATCGCCTCCGCGATCTCGAAGCCCCGGGTGGCGACCTCCCGGGCGCGGGCGTAGTCGCCCCGCGGCCCCAGCACCACGGCCAGCGACAGCAGAGTGTACGCCTCGCCCGGACGCCACTCAATCTCGCGCGCGAGGCGGAGCGCGCGCTCGCCCGCATTGCACGCCGCGGAAAGGTCCAGCGGGCCCGCGGCGAGCGCCTGGCTCTGGTACGTGCCGGCGGCCAGGATGAGTGTCGCGAGGACGGCGACCTCTCCCTGGCGGTCGTCGAGCGCTCGGAAGAGCTGCACCGCCTCGTGGCCGCACTCCATCAGGCGAGTCAGGTCGCCGCCGAGATAGCCGACCATACCCAGCAGGTCCAGGGTCGCGGCCATGCCGCGCCGATCGCCGAGAGCGCGGAAGATGGCGAGCGCCTCCTGGTGCAGCCGGAGCGCCTCGCCCACCTGCTCGACGTTGATGTGCCAGTTGCCCAGCCGGTTCAGGCTCGCGGCGAGCAGGGTCGGGTCGGCGAGCTCGCGGGCGAGCGCCGCGGCGCGCCGGACGTACTCCCCCGTCCTGGCATAGTCGCGCGCGGCCCACAGCATCCCGAGATCGACGAGCGCCTGCCACTCGGCCCCCCGGTCGCCCGTTGCCCTGGCCAGGTCCAGCGCCGCCTCGTGATCGGCGCGCGCCTGCTCGAACGCACCAAGCGTCTCGTAGGCCAGCCCGCGCGCCCGGTGCAGCGCGGGGGCTGGCGACAGGGCGAGCTGGCGCGCCGCCTCCAGGGCGCGGGTGAACTGCTCGACCGCCGCGCGCGGCGCATACAACTCGCGCGCCCGCTCGCCGGCGCGCGTCGCGTACTCCAGCGCCTTCTCCCAGGCGCCGGCCTCGAAGGAGTGGTAGGCCAGGTCCGCCAGGTGGGCGTCTGCCGCGGATGCGTGCAGTCGCTCCAGCGCCTGGGCAATCCGGCCGTGGAGCGCTCGCCGCTCGCGCCGGAGCAGCTCCGCGTAGAGCGCCTCGCGGGTCAGCGCGTGGCGGAAGGCAAACCGGTCGGCCGATTCCTCGACCACCAACTGCGCGCCGAGCGCCTCCTTGATGAGCTGCACGAGCTCCTCCTCGGCGTGCCCCGTCAGTTCCCGCAGCAGCGCAAAATCAAAGTGCCGGCCGGCGACCGCGGCGAGCGCGAGCACGGTGCGCGCCGGCCCACTCAACCGCTCCGAGCGGCGCCGCACCGTATCCCGGATGGGGCGCGGGATCCGCAGCTCGCGCACCGGCATCCGATCCGGGGCGTCGCCGCCCCGCGCGACTTCGCCGCTCGCGATCAGCGCCCCCAGGATCTCCTCGATGAAGAAGGGGTTGCCCTCGCTGAGCGTGTAAACCGCTTCCAGGAACTCCGGGCGCACCGGCCGCCACCGGCCGAGGATCGCCCGCAGCATCGCATCCACCTGCGGCGGCGTCAGGCGAGGCAGCGCCAGCTCGCCGGCCACGCGAGCCCGATCGAGCTCGGCGAGGAAGTGGCCGAGGCCGGGGTGCACCTCCTCGCTGCGGAAACTGAGCAGCACCAGCAGTGGTTGCCCTTCGACGTGGCGGGCGAGGTGCAGTAGGAACTCGAGGCTCACCTCATCGCCCCAGTGCAGGTCCTCGACGACGAGGAGGAGCCGTTGCCGCGCGGCCAGCAGCAGGAAGAGGCGGGTCAACGCGTGGAAGAGGCGGCTGCGACCCGCCCCTGCATCCGCCGGCTCGGCGGGAGTGACGCCCGGCAGCAGGGCGGAGAGCTCGGGGAGCAGCCGTAGGATATCGGGAGCCCCCGGCCCGAGCACCTCGGCGACGGCGCGCGGCGACCGCGCGTGGAACAGGAAGAAGCGGCGCAGCAGATCGAGCAGCGGGGCGAAGGGGACCGCACGATCCGGCTCGAAGCAGGCTCCGGACAGGCTCTGGAAGCCGCGGCCCTCCGCCCGCGCCCGCGCTTCAGCCAGCAGGCGGGTCTTGCCGATGCCCGCCTCGCCGGAGACGAGCACCACCCCACCTCGCCCGGCCTCTAACTGGTCAAGGCAGCGACCGAGCGTATCAAGGTGGGCGCCACGGCCCACGATGACGGGCGAGATGACCGGCGCCCCGAGCGACAGCGCCACGGCTCTGCCACCTGCCGCAGCACGGAGGCGCGTCCTTCGCACGCCATCCCCGCACCGCTGAACCGACCGCCCTCGTTCCCTCCGTGGAGGGGACACGTCCCTCGTACGATAGGGCCCGTAAGCAGATGCGTCAAGCAGCGGGCCAGCCTGGGCCACGGCTGACCTCCGCTTGATCGGCAGAGGCGTGGCCGCGCTGACAGGAGCATCACCTGGTTAGCGAGCGGGTTGCGCTTGCTCCACGCGGCCACGCTGGGGAATGCACGCGGGAGGGCGCCCAGAGCCGGAACCTGCCGCGCGCTGGGCGCCCTCCCGAGCTTCGGTCCGTGGCGGACACCAGGTCCGCCGCGACAGCGCTACGCTTTGGAGCGGTCGGGCCTGGCCGGCTCCGAGACGCGCTCCAGCACTTCGCCGGTCTTGCGCTCGTCGCCGGTGTCGACCGCCAGGTCGCCGAGCGAAACGATCCCCACTAGCCGCTTGTCTCGGTCCAGCACGACCAGCCGCCGGATCTGCTTGTCCTCCATCAGCTTCGCGGCGTCCGTGACGTCCTGGTCCTCGAAGGCGTAGACCACGTCGCGCGTCATGACGTCGCGCACTTTAGTGGTCTTCGGATCCCGGCCCGCCGAGATCGCTCGGACCACCATGTCGCGGTCGGTGAGCATCCCCACCAGCCGGGTGCCGTCGCAGACGGGCAAGGGGCCGACGTTCAGGGCATCCATTTTCTCGGCCGCCTCCTGTAGCGTGGCCTCCGGGTGGATCACCTCGACGTCGCGAGTCATGACCTCTTTGAGCTGCATCGCCTGCCTCCTGGAATGGAGCTGTCAAGCGAGCACATCCGCAAACCACGTGCCCTCGCGTGGTCCTGTGTCGGCGCGGTGGACGCCGATCGCCCGCTCAGGGGGTGAAGCGTTCGTTCACCGCGCTGGCCGAGCCGCCCGGGGTGGGGCCGCCGGCCAGCACGTAGAGCGCGCCGTCTTGCGCGGTGACCGCCGCCAGGCCGTGGCGCGGTGTGGGGAGTGGCGCGGCGCTGGACCAGCTATCGGTGCTCGGCCGGTAGACCTCGTTCTCTGCGAAGGTGTGGCCGGGCTCCTCGCCACCGACGACGTAGATCTGATCCCCGAGCACGGCGGCGGCGATCCCGCTGCGCGGGGTAGGCAGCGGCGCCCGCTCGGACCAGGTATCGGTCGCCGGGTCGTACGCTTCCACCACCCCCAGCTTGCGGCTCATGTCGCCCAGGCGGCCGCCGAAGGCGTAGACAACCCCATCCAGGGCCGCGGCGGCGAAGTGGTCGCGCGGCGTCGGCATCGGCGCCGCCTCGGTCCAGCGATCCGTGGCCGCGTCCCACACTTCCAGCGTGCCGGTGTCGCCCGTTGGGCCCACCCCGCCGATCGCGTAGAGCTTCCCGCCGAGGGCGACGGCGGCGAGCGCCCCGCGGGGCGTGGGCAGCGGCGCCCGCTCCCGCCACTGGTCGACGGCGGGGTCGTACTCCAGCAGGCGAGCGCTGGAGCTGCTCGGGTCGAAGCCGCCGACGACGTACAGCTTGCCGTCGAGCGCGGCGGCCGCGGCGTGGTTCAGCCCAACGGGCAGGGGGGCGGCGCGACGCCAGGTGTCCGTGGCTGGGTCGTAGGCCTCATTGGCGGTCGCGCCGGGGTCGAAGCCGCCCACCACGTAGATCTCGCTCCCGACGAGCGCTCCGGCCACCTCGGCGCGGGCGGTGGGCAGGGGCGCCCGGCTTTGCCAGCTTTCCCCAGCCTGCGCCGGGACGCTGGCGCGGGGTGTCGCGGCTGGTAGCCCGAGCGGTCGAGCCAGCAGGAGGGCCAGCGTTAGGAGCAGCGCCGCGAGCGGGAGGAGGCGCATATCTTCACCGTAGCACACCCCGGCCGGGGGAGGACGGCAAAGAGAGCGGTCCGGGCGACGCGTCGCCCGGACCGACTCGTGAAGATGCGAACGGCTAGTGCTTCAGGTACTGGTCCACCTTGGAGGCATCGACGACGTCGACGCCGGAGTCGATGAACTTCGGGAAGTCGGTCTTGCCGTCCAGGGCGTCCAGCGCCGCCTGAATTCCCATCACTGCCATTTTGGCTGGGAACTGGGCGATGGTGGCGACCATCTTGCCATCCTTGACCGCTTGCAAGGCCGGGTCGATCGCGTCGTAGCCGACCACCTTGACCTGGTCCTGCTTGCCGGCCGCGGCGATCGCCTGGATCGCCCCCAGCGCCATCTGGTCATTCGAGGCGAAAATCCCGTTCAGGTCCGGGTTGGCGGTCAGGATGTTCTCCGTCGCCGCCTGCCCCTTCTCCTGGCGCCATTCGCCGGGCTGGCTGGCCACGATCTGGATGTCCGGGAACTCGGCGAAGCCTTCCTTCGCCCCCTGCAGTCGCTCCCGGCCGGGCTGGCTGGCCAGCACCCCTTCCAGGATCGCCACCTTGCCCTTGCCGCCGATCGCCTTGGCAACCGCCTCGGCCCCCAGCTTGCCGCCCTTGACGTTGTCGGTGGCGATCAGCGTCAGCACCTTGCCGCCTTCGGAGCACTTATCCACACAGATCACCGGGATGTTGGCTGCGTTGGCGGCCTCCACCGCCGGCACGATCTCCTTGCTGCCGGCCGGGGCGAGAATCAGCACATCGACCTTCTGGGTCACCAGGTCCTCGACGATCGCCACCTGCTTGTCGATGTCCGTCTCCTTGGGAATGCCCAGGAAGGTGAGCTGCACCCCTTGCTTCTTCGCCTCCGCCTCCGCCGCTTCCTTCATCGTGACCCAGTACGGATTGTCCAGCGACCCCACGACAAAGCCGATTCGGATCTGGTCCCGCGGCTTCTTCGCTCCGCCGGCGGCCGCCGGAGCCGAGGTGGCGGCCGCGGCCGGGGCCTTGGTGGGCGTTGCGGCCGCTGGGGCAGCCGTCGGCGCCGCCGGAGCCTTGGTGGGTGCGGCGGCCGCGGGCGCAGTGGTGGGCGCCGCCGCGGCGGGCGCGCTGGTCGGGGCGGCGGGCGGGGCGGAGGAGCACGCGGCTGCGAGCACGGCCAGCAGCGAGAGGAGGCTGAGCAGTCCTTGCTTGAGTTTCACGCTGGAAGCTCCCTTCTTCGATCTCTATTCGAGGTGTTCGCCTGAACAAGGTGCACAACCGGGAATGCGGTGCAGGTGTACGGCGGCTTCTTCCTCCCTGAGCCGGTCGCCGAGGCGAGGCACGGGGCGCTCGTGCCCCGCCCCGGTCCGTCTATCGCTTGCGCAGGAGATCGACGCCGACCGCGGCGACGATCACCACGCCGATGAATACTTGCTGCCAGAGGGCGTCGACGTTCAGCAGGTTCAGGCCGTTGCGGAGCACTGCCATGACGAGGGCGCCGATGAGCGACCCCCAGATGCCGCCCTGGCCTCCGAACAGGCTGGTGCCACCGATCACCACCGCGGCGATGGCGTCCAGCTCGAAGCCGACGCCGGCGTTGGGGGTGCCGCTGTCGAGTCGGGCAGTGTACAGCAGCCCGGCGATGGCGGCCATGAACCCGGAGATGGTGTAGATGGCGATCTTGACGCGCTCGACGTTCACCCCGGACAGCCGCGCTGCCTCCTGGTTGCCGCCGATGGCGTAGACGTGGCGGCCGAACTTGGTGCGCGCCAGCACGAAGTAGCAGATCACGTAGATGAGCAGCACGATCAGGATCGGGACCGGGATGCCGAGGATCAACCCGGTTCCGAACCACTTGAAGTCGGCCGGGAAGCCGGCCACCGGCCGGCCGCCGCTGATGACGAAGGCGAAGCCGCTGGCCATGTTCAGCATGCCCAGCGTCATGATGAACGGCGGAAAGCCCAGCCGAGCGATGGCGAAGCCGTTCACGGTCCCGAACAGCGTGATCGCCACCAGGCAGATGAGCGCGTTGAGCCACCACGGGATGCCGAGGTTGATGTGGATCGCGGCGAAGCCGACCGAGGTCAGCGCCAGCAGCGAGCCGACTGACAGGTCGATCCCGGCGGTGAGGATGACGAACGTCATCCCGGCGGCAAGCACCGCGTTGTAGGTGGCCTGGCGGCCGACGTTGAGCAGGTTGCCGAGCGTGAGAAAGTGTGGGGCGAAGATCGAGAGCAGCAGACACAGCAGCGCCAGCGCGAGCAGCGGCGCTAGCTGCTCGACGACCGAGCGGAACCGCCAGCCGACCGCTGGCTCCAGGACGAGACGCTCGCTACGCTCCAACGGCCACCTCCCCGAACGCGAGACCCAAAATGCGCTCCTGCGTTGCCTCTGCCCGCGACAGCTCCCCCACGATTCGCCCCTTCCGCATCACCAGAATCCGGTCGCTCATTCCAAGCACTTCCGGCAGGTCCGACGAGATCATCATCACTGCCGCCCCGCGCCGGACCAGCTCGGTCATCAGGTTGTAGACCTCCACCTTCGCTCCGACGTCGATGCCGCGGGTCGGCTCGTCGAAGATCAGCACGTCCGACTGGGAGCAGAGCCACTTGGCGATGACCACCTTCTGCTGATTGCCGCCGCTCAGGAAGCGCACCAGCCGCGTCTCGCTAGGGGTGCGGATGCGCAGCTCGTTGATGTACCTGCGAGCGACCTCCGCCTCCATGCGGGGCGAGAGCGGCCGCATGCCGCCAAACAGCCGGGGCAGCGCGGCCAGCGTGATGTTGTTCGCCACGCTCTGCATCAGCAGCAGCCCCTGCGCCTTGCGGTCCTCCGGCAGCAGCCCGATCCCGTGCTCGATCGCCTGGAGTGGCGAGGCGATCGCCACGGGCCGGCCATGAATGGAGATCCTTCCGGAGTCGATCGGGTCCGCCCCGAAAATCGCCCGCGCCAGCTCGGTGCGGCCGGCGCCGACGAGGCCGGCAATGCCGAGGATCTCCCCACGCCGGAGTGAGAACGAGATGTCATGCAGCACCCCGATCCGGTTGAGCCCCTCCACCCGCAGCACCTCCTCGCCCAGTGCAACCGCTTGCTTGGGGTACTGCTCGCGCAGGTCGTGGCCGACCATCAGCCGGATGAGCGTCTCCACCGAGGCTTCCTGGGCCTCCAGAGTGGCGACCCGGCGGCCGTCGCGCAGCACCGTGACCCGGTCGCCCACCTGGGCGACCTCATTCAGGCGATGGGAGATGTAGACGATGGCCACCCCGCGCCGCCGCAGCCGGTGGATCGCCTGGAAGAGCTGGGCGATCTCGTGGTCGGTGAGCGTGGCGGTCGGCTCGTCCATGATGATCAGCTCGGCGTCCAGCGACAGCGCCTTGGCGATCTCCGTCATCTGCTGCTCGGCGACACCCAGGTCCGCCACCCGCGCCGTCGTCTTCACCGCTACGCCCAGCTCGTCCAGAATCGCCCGCGCCCGTTGCTGCATCGCGGCGCGATCCAGCACCCCGCGCTGGCCGGGCTCGCGGCCGAGGAAGATGTTCTCGGCCACAGTCATGTAGGGAACCAGGTTGAACTCCTGGTAGATGACGCTGATCCCCAGCTTCTGGGCAGTATGCGGGTCGGGAATCTCGACTGGTTGTCCGTGCCAGAGTATCTCTCCCTCGTCCCGCTGTTGCGCCCCGGTCAGAATCTTGACCAGGGTTGACTTGCCCGCCCCGTTCTCCCCGAGCAGGACGTGGACTTCGCCCGGGCGGACATCGAAGTCCACCTCCTTCAGCGCCTGCACCCCGGGAAAGCGTTTGCTGAGGCGGTGGACTGCAAGCAGCGGAGAGGAATCTGGGGCTGGCGAGCTCACGGCAATCTCCCATCCGGGTGCTGGGGATCCAGCGCGCAATGTCCACGTCGGGCGGGGCACAGCATAGGGGTCCCTCGCCCGGTGGTCAAGTCTCCGGACCCGGGTAGCAGGTAGCGGGGGCGAACACGCCGCTCAGCCGTAGACATGCCGGCGGGCAGTGGCCGGGTTGGGATCGGGCGCGGCTTCGGCCTGGCGCAGCGCTGCCTCTACCGCCTGGCGCGCCTCACGCGCCAGCACCTCTACCGCGGCCGCGTCCAGCACACCCTGCTCGACCAGCCGGGCGGCGAAGCGCGGGATCGGGTCGCGGCTCCGCCAGTGGGCGACTTCCTCGGCCGTCCGGTAGCGGCGATCGTCGTCGGCGTTGGTGTGCGGCAGGAAGCGATACACCCGGGCCTCGATCAGCGTGGGGCCCTCTCCCTGCCGCGCGCGGGCGGCGGCGCGGGCTACGGCGTCGTACACTGCCAGCGGGTCCATCCCGTCCACCCGCTCGCCGGGCAGGCCGTAGCCGGCGGCGCGCTCGGCGATCCCGCCCGCCACCTGGAGTCGGGCCGGCACCGAGATCGCGTAGCCATTGTTCTCGCAGAAGAAGATCACTGGCAGGCGGTGAATGCCGGCGAAGTTGAGCCCCTCGTGGAAGTCGGCCTTGCTGGTGGCGCCGTCGCCGAACGAGACGAACGCGAGCGCGGGCTCGCCGCGCATCTTGGCTGCCAGCGCCGCGCCCACGGCATGGGGGATCTGGGTGGCGACCGAGGTCGAAGGGGTGGGTACCCGCAGCAGTGCCGAGGTGTAGTGGTAGGGCATCTGGCGCGCCCCCGAGCAGGGATCCGACGCCTTCTCGAGCGCGCCGAGCAGGATGTCCAGCGGGGTGAAGCCGATGGCCAGCGCCATCCCGACGTCCCGATAGTAGGGGAAGAACAGGTCCAGCCCTGGCCGGAGCGCCAGGACGCTCGCCACCTGCGCCGCCTCCTGCCCCTGGCACGGGCCGGTGATCGCCACCCGCCCCTGCTGCGCCAGCATCCAGATCCGCTCGTCCAACGCCCGAGCCAGCAGCATCAGGCGCAGCAGCGCCCGCTGCTGTTCGACCGAGGGGGTGAGCGGCTGGCCCAGGACCGAGGTGGACATCGGCACAACCTCCGGATAACGCCAGGGTGAGCCTGGCTGAGCGCTCTGGTGTCTGGACCGCAGCCTACCATGCTCCGAGCCCGGCCAGCGCCTCCAGGAAGCGCTGGGCGACCAGCTCCGCCCGATAGCGCTGCACCTGCTCCCGTCCCCCCGCGCCGAGCCGCTCCCGCAGTGCCGGGTCGTCGCGCAACCGGGCCAGCGCCGCCGCCAGCGCTGCGCTGTCGCCCGGCCGCGCCAGCAGCCCGGCGCGGCCATCCGGCACCACCTCGGGCACCGCCGCCGCGGCGCAGGCGACCACCGGCTTGCCGACCGCCATCGCCTCCAGGAAGACGATCCCAAACCCCTCCTGGCGGCTGGGCAGGCAGAACACGTCGCAGCCGCGGTACTCGGCGGCAAGCTGTCTGAACGAGACGTGCCCCAGGAACCGAACCTGCTCCGCCACCCCCCGCGCCTGCGCCTGCCGCTGCCACCGCTCCAGGCAGGGGCCGATCCCCACCACCCGCGCTTGCACCGTCGGGCCGAGCCGGGCCAGGGCGTCGATCAGCGTCCCAAGGCTCTTGCGCGGGTACAGGTGGGCGACGCACAGCAGGCGCAGCCGCCCCGGCGGCGACGGCGCGGGCGCCGGGGCGGCCTGCAGCGCCGCCTGCCAGGCCGCCAGATCGATCGGCTCCGGCACTAGGCGCAGCCGCTGGGGGGGGACACCGTAGTCGATCCGCAGCCGCTCCAGCGCGTAGCGGCTGGTGGAGAGCACCCGCTCGCCACGGTGGACGTTTACCCGCTCGGCCAGCGACTGGAGCCAGAGTGACAGCCGCACCGCCCCACGCTCGAATTTCAGCTCCTCGGCGATGATCCCCTTCACCGAGACCACGTAGGGGGCGCCGGGGGGCGGAGCACAGAGCACGCCGTCCATGTCGACGCCGACGACCACATCCGGCTGCGGCCGCAGTGCCGCCAGCCAGGCCCGCGCCTGCACCGCGAACTGGAAGCGGGCTAGCGTGAACGGCAGCCGCGACGCTGCGGGCGGCGCCACCCAGTGCACCGCGTGCCCCTGCCGCTCCAGCGCCCGGGCAAGCACCGACAGCCCGACGAACGTCCCGCTACCGCCGCGCACACTGAGCGGCGTCGCGGTGACAAAGGCGAGCCTCATCGCCCGCCCCGTGCGAGCGGCTGATCAGCCATGTGGCCCCTGCTTTGCGTTACCATCCGCAGCGGAAGGCGCCTCCAGCGCGCGCCAGGCCCGCCCGCCCGCTCGAGCCCGGGGCTCGGGGACGAGGCGGGGGATCGGAACGGGAGCCGTGCCCAGACTGACGATTGCCCGCCGGATGACGTTTAGCGCCGCGCACCGGCTGTACGACCCGGCGCTGTCCCGCGCGGAGAACGAGCGATTGTTCGGCAAGTGCGCCAACCCGCGCGGCCACGGGCACAACTACGTGCTGGAGGTCCACGTCAGCGGCGAACTGGACCCGGCCAGCGGGATGATCGTCGACCTGAAGTGGCTCAAGGATGTGGTCGAAAGCCGCCTGCTCGCCGAGATCGACCATCGGAACCTCAACGAAGACGTCGACTTCCTGGCCGGGGTGAACCCGACCGCGGAGAACCTGGCGCTGGCGTTCTGGCAGCGGCTGGAGCCGGCCCTGCGCCCACGCGCCCATCTGGCCCGACTCCGGCTCTGGGAGACGGAGAACAACTTCGCCGAGGTGAGCGCCGACTGACCGCGCGCGGTCAGTCGACCACCCCGCCGCCCCGCCGCGCCCACTCGCGGATCGCCTGGCGCTGCGCCTCGAAGGCGATCCGCTCGGGCAGCTCGTCCCGCCCGAAGAAGCGCACCTCCGCCACGTCGTCGCCGGGCCGTGGCTCCCCCTCACCCTCCACGCGGTAAACGACCAGATGCGCCACGTCGCGCGGGTCGTCCGCCCCAAACCAGACGCCGAACAGGCCGACGATGCGGACCGGAATGCCGATCTCCTCCTCCGCCTCGCGGAGCACGGTCTCCTCGGCGCTGTCACCATACTCGACGAACCCGGCGGGGATCGCCCACCAGTCCTTGTACGGCTGGTGGGCGCGGCGGGCAAGCAGGATGCGCCCGTCGCGTTCCAGCAGCAGGGCCGCGCCGGTCGCGTTGCGGGCATAGTACACCCAGCCGCAGCGCGGGCAGACCGGGCGGACGGTGCCGCCCCGCTCCTGCTCCTGCATGCGGGCGGCGCACTTGCCACAGTAGTCCGGGCGCCCCGGATCCACCACCCTGCGCCGCGTCATCCTACCTTGCCCCGGTATCGGTCTGGCTCCATCGCAGCATTCTGGCGCGCTGGCCGCGTGCGCGGCCAGTGGCGGGTGCGGCGCGTTGACGGCCAGACGCCAGCGCTGGTACACTCGCGGCACGACCGGGGACAGGGCGGACCCGCCTCCCCCGAATGCGAGGAGAGCTCTGATGCTGGCACAGGTGCTCGCTCCCCAGACAGCTCGAACCCGTGGACTGCTCGGCGTCGCCGCGCTGGTGGCGCTCGGGCTCTACCTGCTGGCGATTGACCAGGGGCTCGCGCTCCCGCTGCTGCAGGAAAAGCTGGCGCTCAGCCAGAGCCTGGTCCACGAGTTCCTGCACGACGGACGCCACGTGCTCGGCGTCCCCTGCCACTAGCCCCGTGTCTGCCCCGCTGAGCCTGGGCGCGGCGCTGAAGGCCGCCATCCTGGCGGCGCTGCTGGCGGCGCTGCTGGCGACTGCCTGGCACGAGCTGGTGAGCGAGCCGTTGATCGACCAGGCGATCCAGCTCGAGGCGCTGCGCCAACCGGCGGAGATGGAGCCGGCCCCGGTCAGCCGCGACATGCAGCGGATCGGGCTGGGGGTCCAGCTCGCCCTGTATGGGCTCACCTGGGCGCTGGCGCTTGGGGGAGTGTTCTCGCTGGCGCAGGAGGCGCTGCCCGGCCGTGGGCGTGGCGCCCGGGCGGCGCTGCTGGTGGGCGGAGCCGGCTGGGCGGTGGCGCTGCTGCCGTTCCTGAAGTACCCCGCCAACCCGCCCGGGGTGGGCGAGCCGGCGACGCTGGAGCTGCGCCAGGTGCTGTACTTCGGGCTGATGGCGCTCGGCGCGCTCGGCGGCGCCGGCGCGCTGCTGCTCTGGCACTGGCTGCACCGCCGGCCGGCGCGCACCTGGGCCGCGCAGCACCCCGGACCGGCCGCCCTCGGCGCCTACGGGCTGTTCTGCCTGGCGCTGCTGGCCCTGCTCCCCAGCAACCCCGACCCCACCCCGGTCCCGGCGGACCTGCTGCTCGGCTTCCGCCTGCGCGCGGCGCTGGGCCTGGTCTGCTTCTGGGCGGTGTTCGCCGCCGCGTTCGGGCTGCTGGTGCAGCGCTGGAGCGCCCGGCCGGCCGCGCCCCGCGCCGTCCAGCAGCCAGCCGTCCCCGGCGCCGAGCGCTCCTAGCTCCGACCGGGCTCAGAACTCGCCGTCCTTCACGTACGGCTGGCTCCAGAGGGTCACCTGTAGCAGCACGGACTTCAGCCAGGCCTGCTCCATCTGCTCCACCTCCTCGGCACTGTGCCCCTTGCTCGCCAGGAACGGTTTGAGCGTAGTGACGATCGGGTAGGCCAGCGGGAGCAGGTAGCGGAAGGGCACGACCTCGGTGGAGTGGACGCCGTCTGTAGCGTTCTTCTTGGCTCGCGCGTGGCGCAGCCCGATCTCGTACTGGTAGTCCAGCCAGGTCTGGTCGTAGTGCGCCGCGGCGGTGTCCAGAATCCACTGGCCGAAGCGCTTGCGGACGGCGGCCAGGTAGTCGGCGAGCGGCTGGCCGCTGGCCGGGTCGGTGAAGGCCGCCAGCAGGTGCGGGTTCGCCCCGACGAAGCCGTACCAGACGTCGAGGATCTGTTCCACCTGGTCTGCCAGGACCTCGCGGGACAGCCGTAGCGCCTGGACGTCCTGCTCGCCGAACAGGAGCGTTCGCTTCAGCAGCTCCAGATCGTCCAGGGTCAGCGGGGAACGCGCCACGGCGGCAGTGCCGTAGGTGTAGCCGGGGATCGAGGTCTGGGGCATCACTCTCCTCCTCACAGATGCTGTAGCCAGTTCAGTGGACCTCGAGCAGCGCTGCGCTGCCCGCGAACGCGGCCCAGAGGCGCTCCGCCTGCTCGACTGGGGCCGGCTCCTGGTCCGGACATTCCAGCCGGAGCTGCCGGTCGCCAAACGGAGCATCGACGAAGGTGCAGTGGTGGGGACGCTCAGGATCGGGGTGGACGTTGGGACGGAAGAAGCGGCAGCTCACGCACATGCGGGCGACCGGGATCTGCCGCCGCTCCTGAAGCACGCGGATCATCTTCAGCAGCGCGCGCAGCAGCGCCGCCTGCTCGGCCGGCGACAGCACGTCCACTGCGTCGAGCAGGAAGTCCGGCCAGCCGGCCACGCGATCGGCCTCGCGGACGCCGGCCGGGGTGAGCTCCACCAGGTGCGACCGGCCATCCTGGGGCGAGCGGACTTTCGCCACCAGCCCCTTGGCAACCAGCGCCCCGATGGCGTCGCTGGCGGTGGCAGCGGTGATCCCCAGCTCCTCGGCCAGGTCGGAGACCCGCCGCCGGCGCAGCCGCAGCAGCGCCAGGAGCTGCCCCTGAGTGGGCGTCAGCCCCTGCGCGCCGGCCTCCTGCCAGGCACGGCTCTTGAGGGCGATGCCGAGCTTGGCCAGGCCAGTCATCACCTGGCGCCCCGCCGAGTCAGCGGCAAACGGCTCCGCCACGCCCTACCTCAAGGTACTTAGGACTCCTAACTAATAACTCATGGGGTGGCGGCTGTCAAGTCCGGCGCGAGCCCTCGCGCAGTCCTGGTAGTGGCGTAAACGGGCGGAGCTGATCGGGATGGAAGCTGCCTCAAGCCCCTCCACGAGGCGTTGCCCTGGGTGAAGCGTCCCCACAGGCACAGCGGGGCGGCCCGGCCGCGTGGCCGGGCCGCCCCTGGACCCACTCAAGCACCGGTCAGTTGTGCCCGAGTGCGGGTTGGCTTCGCCTGCTTACCCCACCCCATGGTGGGCAGGGGCAGATGGGCCAGTGGTGATCGTGATCAGTTTGGTCACCGCGACCCCGGTCACCGTGCTGGTGAAGCGGAACCCACCCTGGCCGAGCGCCGCGCCGGCCGGGATCGTCTCGTTCGCGGTGAAGCTCCCGCTGCTGTCCACCGTGATCGGTGCCAGCGTCGTCAGCACCCCGGCGTGGTCGCGGAAGATCACCGTGACCGTCTCGTTCGGCGTCCAGCCCGATCCGCTTACGGAGATCGTCTGGCCGCGCGTGGCGCTGGCAGGCACCGTCGCGGTGGCCTGCGCCACCACCAGGCTGAAGGCGGTCGGCGAGTATCTCGGCTGGAAGTAGGTTGCGGCACTGGGCGTGATGACGGCTTTGAGCACCTGGGCGAAGGTTCCGCTCGCGGCCCCGGCGCTTAGGATCCCGAAGGAGGTCCCCACGCTGGGGACGAAGGAGTTCGGGCGGATCACCTGGGCGTTGCCTGCCAGGGTGGCGCTGCCGCTCACCGATATCACCCCGGTGCCGCTGGGAGTGATGTTCGTTGCGAGCACCCCCGTCGACGCCTGGGTGTAGTTGCCCTGAACCTGAAGCGTGATTCCGTCGCCCAGATTGACGACCCTGGCGTTGGAGACGTTGCCCTGGATGATCCGTTGGCCCCCGCTGGCCCTCAGGGTCTGGACCGTTCCGTTGTTCGTTAACGTCCCCCCGTTCAGATTCAACGTGGCGTTGTTACCGCAGCCGTCCCCATTGGTCAGAATCAGCGTCCCGGCATTGGTGAAGCTGCCGGCCGCGGTCACGACCGCATGCTCGCTGCAGGTGCTCTCGAGCTGCAAGGTCTGCTTCGGCAGCACGTTGCCGGACAAGGCGCTGCTTCCACGCACCCGGATCAGCGACGGGCCGGTGGCCCGAGTGCCGGTGTAGCTCAGGGTCGCGTCGTCGACGATGACCGGGTTCACCCCGAGCGTCGTGCCGCCGGCCTCGACGAATGTCGTTCCGCCGGCGAGGAAGAGATCGCCGCTGCCACTACTGCTCGACGCGTTGATCTTCCCGGTGGACGTGTTGGTCACCGACGAGGTTCCGGTCACAGTGAGACCGACGCCGTCGGCGAGGGTGATAGTCCCCTGGTTCAGCAACGTCCCACTGTAACCGGTGGGCTGGTTGATGGTGACGGTGCCGGTGTTGGTCAGGTTGCCTTGCAGCGTCCGCTGGCCGCCATTGGCCGGCAGGCTCTGAATGGCGCCGCTGTTGGTCAGCGTCCCCCCATTGCTGACGACCAGCGTGGCGTTGTTGCCACAGCCGTCCCCATTGGTGAGAATCAGCGTCCCGGCATTGGTGAAGCT
>JAJPGT010000021.1 GCA_021325655.1 Pseudomonadota bacterium | reverse complement strand
TGATCCCGCCCACGATCAACTACGAGACGCCCGACCCGGCCTGCGACCTGGACTACGTCCCCAACGTCGCCCGGGCCAAACGGGTGGACGTGGCGCTGTCGAACTCGCTCGGCTTCGGCGGCCGCAACACGGCGCTGATCCTGGCGCGACATGACTGGGAGTAGCATGGCGCTCTCCGCACGAGGGCGCGCGGGCTGCGGGTACGGCCCGAGAAGGGTGGAAGGATGAAGCGCTACGTGAAGATCGCCGGCTGGGGCCGCTACGTCCCCGACCGTCGAATTACGAACGCGGAGCTCGTCGAGCGGCTCGGGATCGACGAGGACTGGATCCTCACCCGTACCGGGATGCTGGAGCGCCGCCTGGCCGACTCGCACGAATCCACCTCCACCATGGCGATGCACGCCGCCTGCGAGGCGCTGCGGGTGGCGAACGTCGAGCCAGCCGCCGTTGACCTGATCCTGCTGAACACGCTCACCCCAGACTACCCGAACTGCCCCCAGTCGTCGGCACTGGTTCAGCACGGGATCGGTGCGGTGAACGCCGGAGCGATCGACACCAATGCTTCCTGCAGCGGGTTCCTGTACTCCATGGTCATGGCGAGCCACATGATCGCCAACGGCGGCGCGGACAACATACTGGTGATCGCCTCCGAGACACTCTCACGGGCGACGAACACCAAGGACCCAGCCACCTCGGTGCTGTTCGGCGATGGGGCGGGCGCGGTGCTGCTCCAGGCGACGAGCCAGCCCGGCGGGTTGGTGTCGTCTGTCCTCGGCTCGGACGGCTCCGGCTACGACGCCATCATCGTCCGCGCAGGTGGGAGCAAGAAGCCGGCCTCGCATGAAACAGTGGATGCGGGGGAGCACGTCTTCGAGATGAACGGCCGGGCGGTGTATCGTTTCGCGGTGAACATCATCCCGGTCATCCTGCGGCAGGCGCTGGATAAGGCCGGGCTGAAGAGCACGGACATCGACCTGCTGGTGCCCCACCAGGCGAACAACCGTATCATCCGCGAAGGGCTGAAGGATATCGAACTGCGCCCCGGGGTAGTGTTCCAGAATCTGGACCGCTATGGAAACACCTCCAGCGCTTCAGTCCCGATTGCGCTTGCCGAGGCGCTGGACCAGCGCCACGGCAAGCCTGGCCGCTATCTCAGCCTGATCGGCTTCGGCGCTGGCCTGGCCTGGGCCTCCGTCATCTGGGAGTGGCAGCAGTCGTAGTGCGCGCCGCGCATGGGCCGCTCCGGCAGGGGCAGCCCAGCCCATATCGGCGCCGATCACGGCCCCATCGAACTGAGACTCCAGGCTGGCTACGACCGGCTTGGCGCGGTCTCCGACGGGGGCGCTTCATGCGAGTTCGGAGCGGCCGCGGGCTCCTCGGGCGGCAGGCTGAAGCGGCCGGCGCGGGCATCGGGGAGATAGCGCTCCGGGTGCGCCTGGCGGTCGGCTTCGAGCTGCCGGATGTACGCCTGGGTGGACATGACCGGCTTGGCCGGGGAGCCGGCGACGACGGTGTAGGGTGGAACGTCTCGGTTGACCAGCGCCCCGGCCCGCACGATGGAGCCCGGGCCGATGGTTACCCCGGGCTGGACGATCACCCCCGGCTCCAGCACGCAGCCGTCCAGGATCTTCACCGGGGCGACGCGGACGAATCCAGTGAACTCCTGGGCGAAGCCATCGTGGGCGAAGATGATGACCCGCTTGCCGATGATGCAGGAGTTGCCGATCTCCACCATGCCGGGCCGTGGGTCGATCCAGGCGCTGTCCGCGACGTGGCAGCCCTCGCCCACGCGGGTGCCTGCCTTGCGCAGGATGCGGATCCGCTCGTCGGACAGTACCTGCTCGTCGGTCTCTCGCAGTTGCTCGGCCGCCCAGTCGAGCAGTCGGCGCAGGCGCCGGCGCACACCAGACATATCCGGCCCTTTCTCCAGGTCTCGCGTGATGTGAATCCCCTCGCGGGGAGCGTCCGGCCAGGGCGGCGCCTCGCGGGTGAATACCGCCTGTTCCGTGTACAGGTGCGGCCGGGCGCGAATATCCTGCAGCCGCGACAGGTACCAGCGGCGGTAGACCGGCGAGGAGCGGGCCGGATTGCCGATGGCGATGCAGTCGGGCGGGACATCCTCCAGCACTACCGTGCCGCCACTCACCACCGCCCGCGGCCCGATCGTCACCCCCGCGGTAAGGATACTCCCTTGCCCAACGTCGACGAACTCCACCAGGCGCACCGGTGCCTCGCGCCGCAGGCCCAGGTAGGGCACCGGGGTGAGGTCGCGGGTGAGAACTATGATGTCCTCGCCCCAGCCCACCCACTGCCCAGCTTCGAGCAGGTGGACTGGGCCGTCGATGTCGAGCGGGAACGCGGCGAACCCGCAGGGGCCGATCTTCGCCCCTGCCTGGCGCAGCTTGGAGGCGGTGAGCTGGGCACGGTTGAAGAAGTCCCGCTCGTCCAGTTCCCAGAGCAGCCGGCGAGCGACACGGTGAAGGAAGATCCGTGGCTTCACCGTGGCACGGAGGCGGCCGCCAGCTCGTAGGCGAAGACCGAGTAGGGGAAGTATTCGCGGATCATCGCGAAGATGCGCCCCTCGGTGACCAGGCGTGAGTCGCGCACCAGGAAGCGGTCATCGGCCAGCGGGCCGAACAGCTCCAGCGGGGCGCGCGGGCGCGCCACGTCCACGGACACCGAACGGCGATGGGCGCGCACGCCGCTTGAGACGATCACGCGCCCGATGGGAATGGTCGTCGTGTACAACTGCTCCTTCACGATGGGGGGCAGGCGATCCAGCGCCATCAGCGAGCCGGCGACGCAGATCACCCGCTCGGCATCGCACAGCTTCACCAGCCGCAGTGTCACCGCGTGCCCCACCGGTGCCTCGAGCTGCTCGGCAACCAGCGGCGTCGCCGGCACGTCCTCCTGCCGCAGCACTCGGGCGTCGATCGCCCGGCCGCACACTGCCTCGAGCAGCTTGGTGATCGACCCGTCCGTGGCCAGCAGCATGCGGTGGGCCGAGGAGAGCGGGACGCACGCGGTGATCGCCGGCATCCACTCTGGAACGAACGCCTCGCCAACCGGCACCGGCCCGTTGCAACAGGACTGCCAGTGGGAGTTGTCGAACCACGGCCCCAGGTCAACCCGCGAATCCATCCCCACCTCTGCGCGGCTCCAGTGAGCCTGGGCTGCATACTGGCTGCGTGCCGTGAAACCGCCGTGAAAGAGGGAGGCGGCGTGCGAGGTCCTCAGAGCTCGGGCGATGCGCCCACGGCGCGAGGCGCGGGGGCCGGACCCTTTCGCTCATCGAGGCAGCGGCCTGCGCGCGCAGCCCAGCGCAGCCAGCCCGCGGGGTGCGTGCCTCCGCTCCACCCTCACCATTGCCCGGCTTCTAAAGGAACGGCCTCCGGGCACGCGGGGAGCTCCCGCGCTCCGGAGGCCGTTCCTGCCAGCTCACCCGCCAGCAGCGCCGGTGGGATCAGCCCTTGCCTCGGGCGGCCCGGGCTACAGGCCGCCGTGCAGCATTGACCGCGGCCCGGCACCGTAGCGATCCGGGTAGGTCTTGTCCTTCTCCTTCTTCTCTGGCTGCTCGGCGACGAGCGCGTCGGTAGTCAGGATCATCCCGGCCACGGAGACGGCATTCTCGAGCGCGCTGCGGGTGACCTTGGCCGGGTCGATGATCCCCTGCTGGGGCAGGTCGCCGTATTCCTCGGTCACGACGTTGAAGCCGAGGTTCGGGTTACCGCTCTCCGCCTGGCGGCGGCGGACCTCGCCGACGACGATCGACCCGTCCAGCCCCGCGTTGCGGACCAGTGCCCGGATCGGCTCCTCGAGCGCGCGCTTCAGGATATTCAGCCCCACCATCTCCTCGCTGTCGAGCTGGACGCCATCCAGGGCCGACATCGCGTTGAGCAGCGCCACCCCGCCGCCCGGGACTACCCCTTCCTCCACTGCGGCGCGGGTAGCGTGCAGCGCGTCTTCCACGCGGTGCTTGCGCTCCTTCAGCTCGACCTCCGTCGCGGCGCCGACCTTGATGACCGCCACCCCGCCGGACAGCTTGGCCAGCCGCTCCTGGAGCTTCTCGCGGTCGTAATCCGAGGTGGTCTCCTCGATCTGCGCCTTGATCTGCTTGATGCGCGCCTGGATGTCGGCCGGACTCCCGGCGCCCTCGACGATGGTGGTGTTGTCCTTGTCCGACACCACCCGGCGGGCGCGGCCCAGGTCCTCCACCATGGCGCCATCCAGCTTGCGGCCCAGCTCTTCGGAGATCACCTTGCCGCCAGTCAGCACCGCGATATCGCGCAGCATCTCCTTGCGGCGGTCGCCGAAGCCCGGGGCCTTGACGGCCAGGACGTTCAGGATGCCGCGTAGCTTGTTCACCACCAGGGTGCCCAGCGCCTCGCCATCCACGTCCTCGGCGATGATCACCAGGTCCTTGCGGCCCTGCTGAACGATGCGCTCGAGCACCGGCAGGATGTCCGCCAGCGCGGAGATCTTCTTGTCGGTAACGAGAATCAGGGGATTCTCGATCTCCGCCTCCATCCGTTCGGGGTTGGTGACGAAATAGGGGGAGATGTAGCCGCGGTCGAACTGCATCCCCTCGGTGTACTCGACCTCGAGGCGGAGCCCCTTGCCCTCTTCGATGGTGATGACGCCATCCTTGCCGACGCGATCCATCGCGTCCGCCAGCAGCTTGCCTACCTCCGGATCGTTGGCGGAGACGGTCGCGATGTGCTCGATATGGTCATGCCCTTCGACGGGGGTGGCGTGCTGCTTGATCGCCTCCACCACGCGCTCCGTCGCCTTGTCGATCCCGCGCTTGAGCATCAGCGGGTTAGCGCCGGCCGCCACGTTGCGCAGGCCTTCGGAGACGATTGCATGGGCGAGCACGACCGCAGTGGTGGTGCCATCGCCGGCCACGTCGTTCGTCTTGATCGCGGCCTGCTTGACCATCTGGGCGCCCATGTTCTCGAAATGATCTTCGAGCTCGATCTCGCGTGCCACCGTTACGCCATCGTGAGTGACGGTCGGCGGGCCATACTTCTTGTCGAGCGCGACGTTCCGGCCGCGCGGTCCGAGCGTGACGCTCACCGCGTTGGCAACCGCGTCGACGCCGCGCTTGAGCGCCATGCGCGCGTTCGCGTCAAAGACCAGTTCTTTCGCGGGCAACGTGCAACCTCCTCCTGAGTACGGGTTCGGTCCTGCGTGTGGTCCGCTCCGGCAGGCAGCGGCCAGGATACGGACCGGGTGCGACGACCCGATTGTACCGCACGAGTCGCCGAAATTCTAGCAGTCTCCCTCTGTGAGTGCTAACTCCAGGCGTTGGGTACCATCCCAGTGGCGAGGGCTGCTGGCTGCAAGCGGCCTTGACAGGGTGGGGGGGCGCCGCTAGGATGAGCCTGCGTCTCTTTCCCCTGAACACGTACGCGGAGGGGCTTCGGGCATGAAGCGTCTTGTCGTTAACGGCGCCCTGGCGCTAGTAGTGGGTCTCGGGGCGTTCGTCGTCGTAACAAGCTCGTGGAGCAGCACGAGCGCGACCTATGCTCAGACCGACGAGGTCAGCAGCGATGCCTCCAGCTCGGCCGGGCCGTGGGAGCGGCGGATTCGCCGCGCCTGCTTCGATTATGCCACCAGCCATCGCACCAACCCCAACACGGTGATCCTTAACTTCTGCCGCCGGCACTTCCCGCCCGCGGAGTAAGCGCCTCGTTGCTCACGCGGGGGCGAGCGGCCCCCAGCGCTGGGGGCCGCTCGCCCCCGCGCCGGCACATGGCCGCGGAGGCGTGAGGAACCACCCGGCACGCATGCCCTGGGCTGCGTGTCGGCCGCGTGCCCGTGCCTCCGTGGACCCGCGGGGTGCTTGGCGGGCGCCCGGGCAGGCTGCGCGAGCGCCCGGGCGCGGCGTCGTTTCCCTGCGCCCGGGTAGCGTGCCAAGGATTAGGGAGCGCTGAGCCGGACCAGCAGCGCGGCCGCTTGCGGATTGTCGGGCGCCAGGCGCAGCGCCGCGCGCGCCTCGCGGCTCGCCTCCTCGCGCCGGCCGGCCTCGGCCAACGCCTGCGCGCGCTGCACCCGTGCCTCCACGTCGCCCGGGTCGCGCCGCAGCGCCTCGCCATATGCCTGCGCTGCCTCCTCCGGCAGCCCCGCCGCCAGCGCCGCCGCGCCCCAGACCCGGTACACCTCGGCCTGGAGCGGCCGGCGCCACTCCCGGCGCGCTGCCTCGCGCAGTGCCATCCGCGCCGCCAGCGGCTCGCCGAGCCGCAGCCCCACCTCGCCAACGCGCAGGAGGGCATCGGGCGAGCGGGCCCGCGACCGTGCTGCCTCCCAGTACTGCCGCCCCTCGTCCAGACGACCCTGGCGCAGCGCCAGGTCGGCGGCATCGGCGTACAGCAGTGGGTTGGCGGGATCGAGCGCGAGCGCGCGCTGGGCGAACTCCAGCGGGACCGCGCTCGGCTGCGCCTCCACCAGGTCCCATTCCAGGCGGGCTCGCGCCAGGTCGAGCAGTGTCTCCGCGTTTCGCCCGCCCTGGAGCGACGAGGCGGTGGCCAGCCGAGCCAGCGCCGCCGCGAGCCCGGCGCGGTCGCCGGTCTGGCGGGCGCGATCGGCCAGCGCCAGGCCGAGCTCGCGCTGGTAGACCGGCTCGAACGGGCGCAGCGTCGCCGCCCACTCTGCCCAGGTCACGACCACGTCGCCGGTCGCGTCGGCGCGGTGCAGAACCGACTGGCCAAAGGCAGCATCGGCCGCCAGCGCCGACAGAGCCTCCAGCGCAAGGAGCGCCCCGAGCAGCGCGGCGGCTGCGCGCGCCAGCCCACGCCGCCGCCCGGGCGTGGGTGGTTTGGGGACATCCCAGACGCCCGAGGGGGTGCGTGGGCACCGTGCACCGAGCGCCAGGCCCAGCGCCGCCCCGCCCAGCAGCCAGAACAGCCATTCGGTGAGGATGCGCGACTCACCGGTAGCGAATAGCGGCGTGTAGCTGCCCCAGGAGAGCAGCAGCGCCAGCAACGCCATCCGCCTGCCAGGGGGCGCGGGTGGGTCCAGGGTTGGGAGCACCCGGGCGAGCAGCGCCGCCTGGACCGCCAGGTACGCGCCCAGGCCGAGCAAGCCGCTGCTGGTGGCGACGCGCAGCAGGGTGTTATGGACCGCGTCGTCCTGCCCGACCGCGGCTTCCAGCGCATCCAGCTCCGCCACCCGGTGCCGCGGGTAGACTAGCGCGAAGCTGTCCGGTCCCCAGCCGAGCCAGGGTCGCTCGGCGACGAGCGCGAGCGCGCTGCGCCAGAGGAGCGCGCGCGCCAGCAGCGGCTCCCCGCGCGGGACAATCCCGCTCACCGCGGCGTCTGCCTGGGTCGCCAGGGGTGGCGCGAGCAGCAGCGCGGCGAACAGCGCCAGCGCCGTGGCCTGCGGCACCAGCAGGAGCAGCCGGGTGAACCGGTGCGCCGCCCGGAGGCGCAGCAGCGCCGCCAGGAGCGCTTGCAGCGCGACGACGCCCCAGGCGGCGCGGGCCTGGGTCAAGGCCAACGCAACGAGCTGCAGCCCCAGGCTCCAGAGCAGCAGATCGCGCCGCAGGCCGCGCTGGCGCAGCACCAGCCAGCCGCCAAGCGGCAGCGCCAGCGCGAAGAATTCGCCGAGCGCGTTGGGATGCCCGATCGTCCCAGAGGTGCGCCGCCCGTCGAACTGCGCCGGCCAGCCGAGCGGGTCAAGGCCGAGGTGCTGTGCCAGCGCGTAGAGCGCCTGCGCGCTCGCCACCGCCGCAAGTGCCGCCGCGAGACGGGCGAGCGCCGCCTCGTCGTGGATCCAGCTCGCAGCGAGAAGGAAGAAGGCGGCGCCGACCAGCAGCGTGAGCAGCCCCTGGTCGTGGCCGTAGCTGCCGAGCAGCGCCGAGCGCGGCTCCACGGCAGCCAGTGTCGCCGCGCCATTGACCGCCAGATAGGCGCCAACCACCAGCCCCGCGGCGCCGCGGGCCACGTCGCCGGCGAGGCGCGCTCCGAGCAGCAGCGCCAGCAGCGCCACCGCGAGCCCCAGCTTGAGCACCGCCAGCTTCGGCAGCTCGAAGCTATCGCCAAGCTCGGGCGAGCAGGCCAGCGCTGCCAGCACCAGCAGTGCCGGCAGCAGCCACCGTTCTGCGAGAGCGGCGGCCGAGCGCCGCGCCAGCGGGATTGGTCGTGCTGCCCCCACGCGCTATCACCAGCCGAGCGAGCGCAGTATAGCCAGGCAGGGGGCAGGCGTCAGCGCCCGGCCGCCGGTCCAGCCCGGGCGCGTGGGCGCTCCTGTGGACAGGAATTTGCCCGCCAGTGCTACACTAGCCGCCGCGCCCGCTGCTGGCAGCGCTCGAGTTGGGCAGCTCGAGCCGCGGCATTCCCGAAGTGGCCCAGGCAGAGTGTGGCGCCACGTCGCGGGAAGTGGCGTCCTGGCGTACCACCGTGCCCGGGCGAGCGGAGCGCACAACGCAGCAGGGGGGAGGACGAACGGGTGGAACTGCGACGCTATGCGGCGCTGGTGTGGAAGTGGCTCTGGCTGCTGGCGCTGGGCGCGCTGCTGGGCGGCGGCGCGAGCTACGGTGTGAGCCGTTCTCTGGCACCAACCTACCAGGCCTCGGCCACGCTCCTGGTGACGCAGGCCACCACACCGGCCGGCCCGTCGTACAACGATCTCCTGGGCGCCGAGCGACTGGCGCGCACCTACGCTCAGGTTCTCACCTCGCGCCCGGTGCTGCTGGGCGCGGCGGCGACGCTGCAGCTCCCGGCCAGCTACGAGCAGCTCCAGCAGCTCGTGAGCGTGGAGATTGTGCGCGACACCCAGCTCCTCATCGTCTCGGCGCAGCACACCGATCCCGAAGTGGCGGCGCGGCTGGCAAACGCGGTGGCGGCGGAGTTCATCCGTCAGAACGAGCAGAGCCAGCTCGCCCGCTTGCAAAGCTCCCGCGGCAGCCTGGATGGCCAGATCCAGCAGCTTGGGCAGGCGATCGCCGATAAGACGGCCCAGCTCGAGGCGCAGCGCGGCCAACCGGCCAGCGCGGAGCGCGACGCCCGAGTCGCCGCGCTCCAACGGGAGCTGGCCGACCTGGAGCAGAACTACGCCATGCTGCTGCGGAACGCGGACGAGATCCGGCTACAGCAGGCGCGGGCGATCAACAGCGTCAGCGTGGTCGACCCCGCCCTCCCGCCGGAGCGGCCGGCGCGACCCAACGTTCCGCTCAACACGCTGCTGGGGGCGCTGCTGGGGCTGCTGCTCGGCTCCGGCGCCGCGTTGCTGGTGGAGCATCTGGACGACACGCTCCGCACGCCGGCCCGGGTGGAGGAGCGGCTCGGGCTCCCAACGCTCGGGGTGGTTGCCCGGTTTGCCCATGACGCCTCCCCAGCCGGGGCGCTCCCGGTGCTGGACCCGGCCACGCCGCGCCCGGACCGACAGCACGCGCAGCGCGCGCAGGCGGCCGAGGCGTACCGCGCCCTGCGCCTGAGCCTCCGTTTCAGCAGCTTGGAGCGGCCAGTGCGCAGCCTCGCCGTGACCAGCTCCATGCCGTCGGAGGGGAAGACGACCACCGCGGCCAACCTCGCGGTGGCGCTGGCCCAGGGCGGTGCGCGGGTAATCCTGGTGGATGCAGACCTGCGGCGCCCCTCGCTCCACCGGCTGTTCGGGCTGGAGCAGCGCGAGGGCCTCACCAGCCTGCTCCTGGAGGCGGATGACTCGGCTGTCCCACCACGGCTGCCGCTCCAGCCCACCTCGGTGCCGGGGCTGAGCCTGCTGGCCTCCGGGCCGATCCCTCCCAACCCCTCCGCGCTGCTGGCCTCCGCCCGGCTCCAGCGGGTGCTCGACTGGCTACGCGCCGAGGCGAACCTGGTCGTGCTGGACTCGCCCCCGCTGCTGGCCGTGTCGGACCCGCTAGCGGTGGCGGCGTGCACCGACGGGGTGATCCTCGTCCTGGACGCGGAGCGGGCCTCCAGCCGGGCGGCGGCGAGCGCCCTGCTCGCGCTGCAACGCGCCCAGGCGCACGTACTCGGGGTGGTGCTCAACAAGCTCAGCCCGCGCGCCGGCGGGTCATACGGCGCCTACTACGCGGACTACACTCGCCCCGACACGCCCGGTCCGGACCAGGGGGCGGCGCCGGGGGTGCCCACGCTGGCAGCCCGCGCCGACGAGCGCGGGTAGTGCCGGGCCAGCCACGCCCTCGTGACACACGGAGGATGGGCGCGGATTCGCCGCTCTAGCGCATCGCTCGCCCCACCTCGATCGCCCGACGCGGTATACTGAGGGCTCGACGGCCCAGTAGCTCAGTTGGATAGAGCGGCTGCGTCCTAAGCAGCGCGTCGGGGGTTCGAGTCCCTCCTGGGCTACCACTTGCGCTCCCCGGGCAGGCGGCCGCGACGTGGCGGCGCCCCTCATCACGAGCCGTGGCACGCATGGAACGACCGAGCGGGACACCGACAGGCGCGGCGCGGCGGCTGCCTAGCACGGCGGGCTCCGCGGGGCGCGTCAGAACACAGTACGTCGAGCTGCCTGGGCCGCTGCGCCTGGAGAGTGGCGCGGTGCTGCCCCGGGTCCGCCTGGCCTACGAGACCTACGGCACCCTGGCCCCCGACCGCTCTAACGTGATTCTGGCCTGCCACGCGCTGTCGGGCGATGCCCATGCGGCGGGGTGGAGCGACGAGCCGGATGCGCCGAGCGCGGTGGATGGCTTTGGCGCCGAGGACAAGGGCATCGCCCCGCGCGGGGGGCTCGGCTGGTGGGACGGGATGATCGGGCCCGGCAAGGCGTTCGACACCAACCGCTATTTCGTGATCTGCTCGAACGTGATCGGTAGCTGCCGCGGCTCGACTGGCCCGAGCTCGCTCGATCCCGAGACCGGCCGCCCCTACGGGATGCGCTTCCCGGTCGTCACGGTGGGCGATATGGTGACCGCCCAGCGCGAGCTGCTGCGGCTGCTCGGCATCCCGCGACTCCTGAGCATCTCTGGCGGCTCACTGGGTGGGATGCAGGCGATCGAGTGGGCGGTGCGCTACCCGGAGCTGGTCGACTCCTGCATCCCTGTCGCCAGCACCCCGCGGCTGGCGCCAATGGGCGTGGCCTGGAACTTCATTGCGCGCGAAGCGATCATGTCGGACCCGAACTGGCGCAACGGCGACTATTACGGCCTGGAGCCGCCAACGCGCGGGCTGGCCGTGGCGCGGATGGTCGGGCACGTCACCTATCTCAGCGCCCAGTCGATGTGGGACAAGTTCGGCCGACGGCTGCAGGAGCGCGAGGACTACTCCTACTCGTTCGCGCCGGACCTGGCGGTGGAGAGCTACCTGCGCCACCAGGGGAGCAGCTTCGTCAAGCGCTTCGACGCCAACGCCTACCTGTATCTCTCGCGGGCGATCACCTACTACGACCTGGCCAGATCCCACGGCGGCGGCTCGCTGGAGCGCGCAGTGGCCGGGGTTCGCGCCCGCTTCCTGCTGCTCGCCTTCTCGTCCGACTGGCTGTATCCACCGAGCGACTCCGAGGCGCTGGCGGCGGCGCTGCGCGCCCAGGGCAAGGACGTGCAGCAGGTGACGATCCCCTCCAGCTATGGCCACGACGCGTTCCTGCTGGAGGAGGCGCGCCAGACGGAGCTGATCAGCGCCTTCCTGGCCGAGACGTACGACCGGGTCCGACAGTCTTCGGCCGTTCAACGCTAGGCCCAGGCATCGTACACTTGGTGTCACGTTGAACGGCTCACACGAGGTACGCCATGCCTGATCCAGCAGCCAACGGCCGGGAGCGTGGGGCCGCGGAGACCGCCCGCGCGGAGTACGGCTTCGAGACGCGGGCGATCCATGCCGGGCAGCGGCCCGACCCGTACACCGGGGCGCGGGCGATGCCGATCTACCAGACCACCAGCTACGTGTTCGAAGACAGCTCCCACGCGGCGGCGATCTTCAACCTCCACGAGTACGGCAACACCTACTCGCGGATCATGAACCCTACCGTCGCCGCCTTCGAGGAGCGGATCGCGAGCCTGGAGGGCGGCGCCGGCGCGGTGGCCACCGCCTCGGGCCTGAGCGCCCAGCTCCTGGCGTTCTACACCATGCTCCAGCCGGGCGATCACATCGTTTCGTCGCGGGCGCTGTATGGCGGGACGAACACCCAGTTCAAGTACGCCTTCAAGAAGTTCGGGCTGGACGTGACGTTCGTGGATCCGGACGACCCGGACGCTTGGCAGGCGGCGCTGCGCCCGGAGACGAAGGCGCTGTACGGCGAGACGATCGGCAACCCGAGCGGCAATGTGCTCGACATCGAGACGGTCGCCAGGATCGCTCACCGCGTCGGCGCGGCGCTGGTGGTAGACAACACCTTCGCCACACCCTACCTCTGCCGCCCGCTGGAGTGGGGCGCGGACGTGGTGGTGCACTCGGCGACGAAGTTCATCGGCGGCCACGGCACCTCGATTGGCGGAGTAGTGGTCGAGGCCGGCCGCTCGCTCTGGGCCAACGGCCGCTTCCCGGGCATCACCGAGCCCTCGCCCGCCTACCACGGGCTGGCCTTCCAGGAGGCGTTCGGGATGTACGGGTATCTGATGAAGCTGCGCGCCGAGAGTTTGCGCGACCTGGGCGCCTGCCTGTCGCCGTTCAACGCCTTCCTGTTCTTGCAGGGGCTGGAGACGCTGCCGCTGCGGATGGAGCGGCACGTGCAGAACGCGCTCGCAGTGGCGGAGTTCCTGCAGCGCCACCCGATGGTGGAGGCGGTCCACTATCCGGGCCTGCCCGGCAGCCGCTACGCCCCGCTGGTGCAGAAGTACCTGCCCCGGGGTGCCGGCGCGGTGTTCAGCTTCGACATTCGCGGCGGCCGCGCCGCTGGCATCCGCTTCATCGAGTCGTTAGAGCTGTTCAGCCACCTGGCGAACGTCGGCGACGCCAAGTCGCTGGTGATCCATCCGGCCAGCACCACCCACCGCCAGATGACCCAGGAGGAGCTGCTGGCGATCGGGCTCGGGCCGGGCACCATTCGCGTCTCGATCGGGCTCGAAAGTATCGACGACCTGCTGCGCGACCTGGACTATGCGCTGGCCCAGGCCCAGAAGCTGGTGGAGGCGGGGGTAACAACGTGATCGACGGCCAGGTATGCATGTTGCCCGCGACAACTCGGACCAATCCCTATCAGGACGAGCGAACGATCCGCCGCATCCTGGACTCGATGCGGACCATCGCCATCGTCGGCCTGTCGGACAAGGTCATCCGGGCCAGCTACTTTGTCGGCTACTACCTCAGCTATCGCGGCTATCGCATCGTCCCGGTCAACCCGGCGCTAGATGAGGCGTTCGGCCAGCGGGCCTACCCAACGCTCTCGGATATCCCGTTCCCGGTCGACGTGGTGGACGTCTTCCGCGCCCCGGACGTCGTCCCGGACCTGGCGCGCGAGGCGATCGCCCTCAGGGCCAAAGCGTTCTGGCTCCAGTTCGGGGTGATCAGCTTCGAGGGCGCCCGCATCGCCGCCCAGGCCGGGCTGGATGTGGTGATGGACCGCTGCATCAAGGTGGAGCACGCCCGCTACCTGGGCCAGATGCACTGGTTCGGGCTGAACACCGGGGTCGTCTCCTCCCGCCGCCAGCGACCGTTCTGCCGCTGAGCGGAGTAGGTGGCCCGGCTCCGTGGCCCTTCCACCGGCCGAGCGCTGCTGCTGGCAGCGCTGGCCGATCTGGCGTTCGGCGAGCCGCCCAACCGACTGCATCCGGTGGCCTGGTTTGGGGCACTGGTGGCGGCGGTAGAGCGGCGGGCGCCGGGTGGCAGCCCGGCACGGCAGCTCCTGTACGGTGCCGGGCTGGCTGCGGGCGGCGTCGGGCTGGCCGCGGGCCTGAGCTGGGCCGCCGCGCGGGTGGCGGAGCGGGGGGCCTGGGCGCGGCTGCTGGCGGACACCGTGCTGCTCAAGAGCGCGTTCAGTCTGCGGATGCTGGCCGGCGAGGCGGCGCGGGTGCAGCGGCTGCTCGAGGCGGGAGACCTGCCGGCCGCTCGCCGGGCGCTGCGGGCGCTGGTGAGCCGCGACCCGAGCGGGCTGGACGAGCGCCTGGCGGCGGCGGCAGCGATCGAGTCGGTGGCGGAGAATCTCAGCGACAGCGTGGTTGCGCCGCTGCTCTACGCCGTGCTCGGCGGGCCCGGGGCGGCGCTGGCGTACCGCGCGGTGAACACGCTCGACGCGATGGTGGGCTATCGTGGCCAGTACGAATACCTCGGGAAGGCGGCGGCGCGGCTGGACGACCTGCTGAACCTGGCGCCCAGCCGGCTGGCGGCGCTGCTGCTCGTCGCGACGGCCGGCCTCCTCGGCTTCGACGTGCGCCGCGCCTGGACCACCGCGTGGCGCGACCACGGCCGCACCGCCAGCCCCAACGCCGGCTGGCCGATGGCGGCGATGGCCGGGGCGCTCGGACGGCGGCTGGAGAAGGTGGACCACTACACCCTGGGCGACGGCCCCGCGCCCCAGCCAGCCGACATCGCCCGCGCTCTCCGCCTGTACACGGGCGCGGCGGCGCTGGCCCTACTGCTTGCGCTCACCTTGGAGTGCTGTCGTGGCGGCTGAGCGGCCATCCCCGTCCAGCGTCCCCCTGGTTGAGCATGGCGGGCTGCCGCTGGAGGAGCTTGCCCGGCGCGGCTTGCGCCCCGACGACGTAGTGGACTTCTCGGTCAGCCTGCACCCGCTCGGCCCCTCGCCGGCGGCGCTCGCCGCTGCCTGCTCGGCCGACCTTGGACGCTATCCCGATCCCCAGTCCAGCGCGCTGCGCCGGGCGCTCGCGGAGCGCCACGGGGTGGAGGAACGGCAGGTATGGGTAGGCAACGGCGCCAGCGAGCTGCTCTGGCTGGCTGCCCACTGCTGGCTCCAGCCGGGCGACCGAGCGCTCATCATCGGACCTACCTACGGCGAGTACCGCCGCGCTGCGGCGCTCGCCGGGGCGTGTGTCGTCGAGTACCGCGCCCCGGAAGCACGGGACTTCGTCCCGGACCTGGACGCCGTAGCGGCGCTGGTCGAGCGCGAGCGCCCCCGGCTCACGTTCCTCTGCAATCCGAACAACCCGACCGGCGTCTACCTGGACGCGCTCGTGGTCGAGCGTCTGGCGCGCCTGGCCGCGCCCGGGCTGCTCCTGCTCGACGAGGCATACGTTCCATTCGTTCAGGCGCCCTGGGACGCGGCACGCGCCTTTGGGCTGAGCGTGGCGGATGGCGGCGCCAGCGCGCCGAGGCAGGCGATCGCGTGGCCAGGGGGCGTCGCTCGGGACCTGGGCCAGGAAGCGGCCGATACGACGGTCCGCGCGGGGGCGCCGCCTGCGCCGCGGGTACTGCTGCTCCGCTCGATGACCAAGGATTATGGACTGGCCGGGCTGCGGCTCGGGTATGCGCTCGGTCCGGCGTCACTGATCGAGCAGCTCCAGCGGGCGGCCCAGCCCTGGAGCGTCAACGCCGCGGCGCAGGCGGCTGGACTGGCCGCGCTCGCGGACAACGCGCACCTGGAGGCTGGCCGGCGGCTGGTGCGGGAGGTCGGGGCCTACCTGCGCCGCGAGCTGGCGAGGCTCGGGCTGGTGCTCCGCCCCTCGGCAGCGAACTTCTGGCTCGTGCGCGTTCCCAACGCTGCCTGGCTGCGCCAGCGGCTACTGGACGAGGGCATCGTTGTCCGCGACTGCGCGTCCTTCGGCCTGCCCGGCTACATCCGCCTCGGCGCCCGGCCGCTGGACGACTGCGCCCGCCTGGTCACGGCGCTTGGCCGCCTCCTGCCTGGCGCCGCGCCACCGCGCGAGGCGGATTAGCTCAGGCCGGCGCTCTCCCGATCGACCTGGAGCAGCGCCCCCATGTCCCAGTTATCCCGGCCGCGCGCCAGCAGGGTGAGCAGGTGGTCGCGGATCAGGCTGCCAAGCGGCAGCGGGGCGCGCGCCTCCTGTGCGAGCGCCAGCGCCAGGCTGATGTCTTTGAGCGCCAGCGTCGCGGTGAAGCCGGCCGGCTGGAACGTCCCCGCCAGCATCCGCTTGCCGTAGCCGTCGAAGGACGGCGAGCCGAACATCAGGCGCGCGGCCTCGAAGAATTTGGCGCGATCAACGCCCTGTTTCTCGGCGAGCGTGAACGCTTCGGCGAGCGACTCGACGATGCTCATCAGCAGGAAATTGAACGTCAGCTTCGCGGCGTTGGCCAGCCCCGGATCGTCGCCAAACCAGGTGTAGCTCCGCCCGAGTGCCTCGAACAGTGGCCGGCAGCGCGCCTCCAGCGCCCGGGAGCCGGCGGCAAGCAGGACGAGCTGCCCGGCCGCCGCCACGTCCGGCCGTCCGAGCACCGGCGCGGCGACCAGCTCGGAGCCATGCTCCCGCTGCGCCGCGGCGACCGCGCGGTTCGCCTCGGGCGAAACGGTGCTCATACTCAGGTGGATCGTCCCCCGCTCCATCGCGGCGGCGAATCCCTGCTCCCCCAGCGCCGTCTCCCGCAGCGCCTGATCGTCCGCCAGCATAGTGATAACGAACTCCGCTCCGCGCACCGCCTCCGCCGGGTTGGCGCAGCCCTGCGCGCCGCGCTCCACCAGCGACTGTGCCTTGGACGCGGTGCGGTTATACACCCGGAGGGTGTACCCGCTGGCGAGCAGCCGCTCAGCGATCGACTGGCCCATTCGCCCCAGGCCGATAACGGCGATCGTCGTTCCCATCGTGCGTTCTCCAACCCCGGCAGAGAGTACGCTCTTCTTTGGATGGTACGCGGCGCGTGGGCGCGCTCGCAGCGACGCCATGTCCGTGGCCACGCCGCCGCTCCGCCCTTCGCGGTGAGCCGCGCTGACCGCCGACAGGCAACCGCTTGACCGCGGTGGCAGCGGGGCCGCAGAATTGGCCCTGGCCGCGGTAGCATCTCGCTTCTGCCAGCAGTCTCCATGAAGGGGTCGCGACGATGAGGTTAGGTCTGTTCAGCATGCCGTGTCATCCGCCGCACCGGAAGCACGGAGAGACGTATGACGAGGATCTGGAGCTCCTGACCCTGGCCGACCAGCTCGGCTTTGACGAGGCCTGGCTGGGGGAGCACTTCACCAGTACCTGGGAGAACATCCCGGCCCCGGACCTGATGCTCGCCCAGGCGCTGGTGCTGACCAAGTCGATCAAGCTGGGCATTGGGG
>JAJPGT010000106.1 GCA_021325655.1 Pseudomonadota bacterium | reverse complement strand
TGATCCCGCCCACGATCAACTACGAGACGCCCGACCCGGCCTGCGACCTGGACTACGTCCCCAACGTCGCCCGGGCCAAACGGGTGGACGTGGCGCTGTCGAACTCGTTCGGCTTCGGTGGCCACAATGCCACACTCGTATTCCGCCGTTTTGAGGGCTAAGCGTGCGCGCTCAGCCGCTTCATCCGGTACGATTCAGCGGGTCGCCGGATCCTGTGGACGCAGAGGCGGGTGGGCCTGAGATGCAGCCAGAGCGGTCCAACGGCTGGCTGGGCCACGTGCGCGCCGTGCTCGGGGAGGTGCTCCGCAGCGACGCGCGCGAGTTCGAGTTGGCGCAGGGCTCGCTGCGGCTGCGGGTGAAGCGGCGGATCGAGGCGATACCGAGCGCGCCGGCCCTGCCCGCGGCGCCGGCCGAGTCGGCACACAACCCGGCCTGGCTCACAATCACCGCGCCGCTCACCGGGGTGTTCTACCTCGCGCCCTCGCCGGGCGCGCGCACCTACGTGGAGCTCGGCGAATGGGTGGAGGCCGGAACCGTGGTCGGCCTGATCGAGGCGATGAAGGTGTTCAACGAAGTGACGGTCGAGCAGTCCGGCACCGTGGCCCGCATCCTGGTGGAGGATGGCACGCTCGTGCACGACGGCGAAGCCCTGATGCTGCTGGATCCATCCGGAACCCCGCCGGAGGCGCCGGAGCGCATCCGTGACTAGCCGCTACGCGCGCATCGCCGGCTGGGGCAAGTATCTGCCCGAGCGGATTATGCGCAATGCCGAGCTGGAGGAGCTCGTCGACACTAGCGACGAGTGGATCCGCAGCCGCAGCGGCATCGTCGAGCGGCGCATCGCCGCGGACCATGAAGCGACCAGCGATCTGGGGCTGCGCGCTGCCCAGGAGGCGCTCCACTGTGCCGGCGTGGACGCCTCCGAGGTCGACCTGGTGCTCGTCGCAACCTCGACGCCCGACTATGCCTTCTTTCCACCCACCGCGAGCCTGATCCAGGAGGCGCTCGGGGCGAGGAACGCGGGCGCCTTCGACATGAACGCCGTCTGCTCCGGCTTCGTCTACGCGCTGGTCACCGCAACGCAGTTCGTCCTGAGCGGCGCCTGCAAGAACGTCCTGGTGATCGGCGCGGAGGTCTTTACCCGGATCCTGGACTGGCAGGATCGGACGACCTGCGTGCTGTTCGGCGACGGGGCCGGGGCGGTGCTGCTCCAGCCGACCGACCGGCCCGGGGGGCTACTCTCCTCAGTGCTCGGCTCCGACGGCAGCGGCGCCTGCCACCTGCTGGTGCCTGGCGGCGGCAGCCGCAATCCGGCCAGCCATCAGACGGTTGCCGCCCGCGAGCACTATCTCCGGATGAACGGGCGGGAGGTGTTCCGCTTCGCCATCAACCGCATGCCCGAGGCGGTGGCGACCTCGCTCGACCGGGCCGGGCTGCGCCCGAGCGATCTGGACCTGCTGATCCCGCACCAGGCCAACCAGCGCATTATCGACTGGGCCGCCAAGCGGCTGGAGCTCTCCGAAGAGGCGGTGTTCAGCAACGTCGCCCGCTACGGCAACACCTCGGCCGCCTCCGTCCCGGTAGCGTTGTGCGAGGCGATTGACCAGGGCCTGGTGCGGCCCAACGCGATCATCGGCATGGTCGCCTTCGGCGCCGGCCTGACCTGGGCCTCCGCCATCTGGCAGTGGAATACGTAGCTCGAGCGCTCTCCACCACCGGATCGAGCGGGCGGCCCGGCCTCCGCCCGGTCGCCCAGCACGCTCACCCCAGCAGCGCCCACAGACGAGGCAGGAACAGCAGCGCCCCGACGGCCAGGGCGGCCAGTGCCGCGAGCAGCACCGCGCCCGCGGCGACGTCCTTGGCGTAGGCGGCCAGCGGGTGCTGCTCCGGCTGGGCCAGGTCTACCACCGCTTCGAGCGCGGTGTTGACCGCCTCCAGTGCGAGCACCAGGCCGATGGTTAGCGCGAGCAGCGCCATCTCTGCGATGCTGACCCGCAGCAGGATGCCGAGCACGAGCGCCAGGGCGGCCAGCGTCAGGTGAATCCGGGCGTTGGGCTGCGTGAACAGCAGCAGGCGGATCCCGGCGATGGCGTAGCGGAAGCTGCCGGCGCTGCGCCGCAGCGGCTTCACCGTGTCAAACCCACCGCCCGCAGCGCCGCTTCCTCGCGCTCCCGCATGGCCCGCTGCTCCTCGGGCGCTTCGTGGTCATACCCTAGCAGGTGCAGCAACCCGTGGGCGAACAGATAGGCCACTTCGCGCTCCAGCCGGTGGCCGTACTCCTCCGCCTGGCGCACCGCCACTGGCCAGCAGAGAACGACATCGCCCAGGTGCGGCGGCTCGCCGGGCGGGAGCGGGAAGTCCTCGGTGCGGAGCGGAAAGCTGAGCACGTCCGTGGGCGCATCCTTGCCGCGGTGCTGGCGATTCAGCGCCTGGATCTCGGGCTCGCCGACCACGATGAGCGAGATGCGGCTGTCAGGCGGCAGCCCTTCGCGCGCCAGGATGCCGGCCGCGACGCGCCGCAGGGCCGGGCGATCCAGGCGGGCACCCAGGCCGCGCCGGACGTGGAATTCCAGCCCGCTGGCGCCTTCAGTTGGAGCGGACATCGGCCGGAGGCTGCGGCGGCTCCGCCGGC
Source organism: Pseudomonadota bacterium (assembly GCA_021325655.1). Taxonomy (GTDB): domain Bacteria; phylum Chloroflexota; class UBA6077; order UBA6077; family JAJPGT01; genus JAJPGT01. Next base: position 95,786 of record JAJPGT010000106.1, on the reverse strand, counting down.
TGCGGGTATTCGATCCGCGGGTGGTAGATGCCGGTGAGCAGGGTGCAGAAGGCGCGCTTGATCTTGTTCAGATCGCTGAGCGTGATCGGGCACTCGTCGAACTGGCCCTCTTCGACCCGCTGCATGACGATGCGATTGACGAGCTGCGCCAGCGCCTCGGGCGAGTGGTCCTTGGAGGCCCGCGCCGCCGCCTCGATGCTGTCGGACAGCATCACGATCGCCGCCTCCTTGCTCTGCGGCTTCGGCCCCGGGTAGGCGAAGTGGGTTGGATCCACGTTCGGGTCGTGCTCGGCGGCCCGCTGGTAGAAAAAGGAGATCGGCCGGGTGCCGTGGTGCTGCGGGATCAGCTCCTTGATCTTCGGCGGCAGCCGGTACTGCTCCGCCAACTCCAGGCCGTCCGTAATGTGCGAGGCGATGATACGGGCGCTAGTGCGGGGGGACAGCGCGTCGTGCGGGTTGTTGCCGCCCGCCTGGTTCTCGACGAAGAAGTAAGGGCGGCGGAGCTTGCCAATGTCGTGGTAGTAGGCGGCGACACGCACCAGCAGCGGGTCGGCGCCGATCTCCTCGGCTGCCCGCTCGGCCAGATTGCCGACCATGATGCTATGGTGGTAGGTGCCCGGGGCCTCCATCAGAAGGCGGCGCAGCAACGGCTGGGTGGGGTTGGCCAACTCCAGGAGCTGCATCCGGGTGGTGATCCCGAACGCGCGGCCGAGGAAGTAGATCGCCCCGACCGCCAGCAGCGCCGAGAGCGCGCCATTGATCAGCACTTCCAGGCTCGCGATGGCGAGCGTCGGCCAGTCGTCGCGCCGGCCGACGAGGAAGAAGGTACCGACGATGGCGCACTGGACCAGGCCAGCCCCGATGCCGGTGAAGAGGAAGGCGTCCAGCCGCTCCCGGCGCCAGACGCCGCTGGCGGCGACCACGCCGCCAAGGAGCCCGAGCGTGGCGATCTCCAGCGAGTTGCCCGCCACGTAGCTCACCAGCACCGCGGCGATGCCGGTGACGACGATCCCCAGCCGCGCGTCCAGCAGGTCTGACAACAGCATCGCCACTGCCGATAGTGGAAACACGTATGCCCAGAGCGGGCGGGCCGGCAGGACGATCTTGGCGGCGATGGCGACGGCCAGCAGAATCACGGCGATGAGCACCAGGCGCCGGTCCCGCCGGAGCATGCCGGGTTCGAAGATGACGATGTACACCGCCAGAGCGGCGACGCAGGCGAGCGCCAGCAGCGCGGCGGAGAGCAGCGCCCGCCAATCAAGCTCCTGGCTCAGCAGGCCGAGCGCCTCGAGCTTCTCCAGGTCGGCCGCGGTTACCACCTGGCCAGCCCGGACCACGGTTTCGCCGCGCTCGACCGAGACCTGCACCGGCGGGACGGCGTCGCGCGCCTGCTGCTTCAACTGCTCGGTCGCCTGGTTGTTCACCTCGAGGTTCGGCTGGACGAAGCGCGCCGCCAGCTCGACTGCCAGGCTGCGCTCGGTGTCGTCAAGCTGATCGCGGACGCGCAGCGGCAACTCGCGGATCACCTGCGGCACCTGCGAGGCCGGCAGGCGGTCCTTCATGACGTCCTGGAGCAGCCGCTGTGCCTCAGAGGCGACCACCAGCCAGCGCCGGTCATCCAGGCCAACGATCTGGGAGGCGAGCGTGTCGCCCAGCGGCGGATCTCCCAGCTTGGCGATGGCGGCAGCCTTCTCCGCCAGGCCGGCGCCGTTCTGCTCTCGCGCGGTGGTAATACTCTGCAGGAAGGCAGTCTGCGCCCGGCGCTGCCGATTCACCAGGTCGAGGTTGATCTCGTATACCTGCGACACGGAGGCGGCGGCGCGCTCGCGCTCTTCGCGGGTGCGCACCTGGCTCACGTAGGTGAGCTTGGCCGGTGCCACCAGGTCCACCGGGCTGACATCGCCTTCATGGAGCTGGAAGGGGCGTGGAAGCAGCGGAGCGACGAGTGCGAGCCAGAGCAACGCCGCGGTGAGTAGCCCGATCAGCCCGGCGCGTAAAGACACCAGGCGCCACCAGTGCCCCTCGGTCTCCAGCGGTCGTGCAGCGGTCGTCGATGTGGCCACGTGCAGACCTACTCGCTGAGGAGCGACTGGACGATGCGGCTCACCTCAGCCATATCGGCCTTGCCGCGCAGATCGGCCAGCCGGCCCATCACCCGGCCCATATCCTTGCGGCTGTGCGCCCCGGTCTCCTCGATCGCGGCGCGGGCCCGCGCCGCGATCTCGTCGGTGCTCATCTGGAGCGGCAGGTACGACTGCACCACGGCAAGCTGCGCCTGCTCACGGGCGACCAGGTCCTCGCGCTGGCCGCGGCGGAACTCTTCGATGGATTCACGGTGGCGCTTGGCGAGACGGCGGATGACGGCCTGCGCCTCGTCATCGGACAGCGGATGGCCAAGCGCGATCTGCTCATTCTTGAACGCGGCCAGCAGCAGGCGGAGCGCGTCGCGCCGTTCTGCCTGGCCCAGACGCATCGCCTCCTTGAGGTCGCTCTGCACCTGCTCTTGCAACGCCACTACGGGTACCCCGTAGGAGTATACGGCACACCCCACGAGCGCGCCGGAGTCTGCGGCGACTTGGAAATAGACCTTGATAATGATATACTCAAGTCACAGAGAGCATTCGACGGCCCGCGCCTACTGGCGCTGGTCGCGGGAGGGGCTAGATGGCAGCCAGGGATTTGTACGCCGTCCTGGGTGTCTCCAGGACAGCCAGCGATAAAGAGATCCGCCAGGCCTATCGTCGCCTCGCCCGCAAGTATCACCCGGATCTTAACCCGAATGACAAGGCGGCCGAGGCGCGCTTCAAGGAGATTCAGCACGCCTACGAGGTGCTGTCCGACAAAGACAAGCGCGCCAAGTACGATCAATTCGGGCCAGATTGGGAGCGGTACGAAGCGGCCGGAGCGGGGGCGACCGGCGCTGGATTCCGCGGCTCGACCCGCACCACGGTGGGGCCCGACTTCGACCTGGGCTCGATCTTCGGTGGCGACCTGTTCGGCTCGCTGTTCGGCGACAGTCGCGGCACCACGGGCCGGGCCGGTCGACGCGGCTTCACCATGCCCGGCGAGGACATCGAGTATCCGCTCGAGATCAGTCTGGAGGAGGCGTACCAGGGCACCACCCGAACGCTCCAGCTCCAGACGCCCAGCGGCGCGCCGCGCACCATCGAGGTCAAGATCCCGGCCGGTGTCACCACCGGCTCGCGCGTCCGCATCGCCGGCCAGGGCGGCCCGGGCATCGGCGGCGGCCCCAACGGCGACCTGTACCTGGTCATCACCGTCCGACCGCACCCACTGTTCGAGCGCAAGGGCGACGACCTGTACGTGACGGTGCCGGTCTCGCTGACCACCGCTGTGCTCGGCGGCGAGGTGCAGGTGCCGACCCTGAAGGGGACGCGGCTGGCGCTGAAGGTGCCGCCGGAGAGCCAGAACGGTCAGCGCTTCCGCCTAGCCGGCCAGGGCATGCCGCGCCTGGGCGGCAATGGGCGGGGCGACCTGTACGCGGAGCTCAAGGTGCAGCTTCCCCGCGACCTGACTCCACGCGAGCGGGAGCTGTTCCGCGAGCTGGCCGCGTTGCGAAAGGAGTAGGCCATGCCGATGGACGATCCGCGCAACGACGATGGCTACTTCGTTATCAGCGTCGCCGCCCGGGTGCTGAACGTGCACCCCCAGACGCTCCGCTACTACGAGCGGGCCGGCCTGATCCGGCCCTCGCGCTCGCGGGGGAACATCCGTCTCTATTCCGCTAACGACCTGAATCGGGCTCGCTACATCAAGCGGCTGATTGAGGAGCTAGGGGTCAACCTCGCCGGTGTCGAGGTCATCATGAACCTCACCGAACGTATTCGGAAGCTGGAAGAGGAGAACCAGCAGCTCCGCGCTCAGCTCGAGCGGCTGCGCCGCTAGCCCGACCATTCCCTGCTGGAGGCACTTCGCATGACAGTCAACCTGAACAAGCTTACCGAACGAGCCCAGGCCGCCGTCCTCGCCGCCCAGCAGGCGGCCGAGGAGCGGCAGCACACGCAGCTTGAGCCCGAGCACCTGCTCTACGGGCTGCTGGCCGACCCCGAGGGCGTCGTCGCCAGCACCCTGCGCAAGATTGAGGATGCTGCCAGCCCGACCAGGGGCGAGATCGACCCGGCCGCACTCCGCAAGGAGGTCGAGGCCGAGCTGGCCCGGATGCCGCGCCTGCACGGCCCCACCCAGACGGCGCTCTCGCCCGAGTTCCGCCGTGTCTTCGAGCAGGCGCACGCCGAGATGCAGCGGCTGAAGGACGACTTCCTGTCCACCGAGCACTTCCTGCTGGCGCTGGCGGACGAGGAGACCAAGGGCCCAGCCGGGCAGATCCTGCGGCGCCACGGCGCGACCAAGAACAAGGTGCTCAACGCCTTGAAGGAGGTGCGTGGCGGGCAGCGGGTCACCAGCCAGAACCCGGAAGCAACGTATGAGGCGCTGGAGAAGTACGGCCGGAACCTGACCGCCCTGGCGCGGCGGGGCAAGCTCGACCCGGTCATCGGCCGCGACGAGGAGATCCGCCGGGTGATCCAGGTGCTCAGCCGCCGCACCAAGAATAACCCGGTCCTGATCGGCGAGCCGGGCGTAGGCAAGACCGCCATCGTCGAGGGGCTGGCGCAGCGGATCGTCCGCGGCGACGTCCCGGAGGGTTTGAAGAACCGCGAGATCGTCGCACTGGACCTGGGGGCGATGGTGGCCGGGGCGAAGTACCGCGGCGAGTTCGAGGAGCGCCTGAAGGCCGTCCTGAAGGAGGTCCAGGAGTCCGAGGGGCGGATCATTCTGTTCATTGACGAGCTGCATACCGTCGTCGGGGCTGGCGCGGCCGAGGGGGCGATGGACGCCGCCAACCTGCTCAAGCCGCTCCTGGCGCGCGGCGAGCTGCACTGCATCGGCGCCACCACCCTGGACGAGTACCGCAAGCACATCGAGAAGGACGCGGCGCTGGAGCGTCGCTTCCAGCCGGTCTACGTTGGCGAGCCCTCGGTCGAAGACACTATCTCGATCCTGCGCGGGCTCAAGGAGCGCTACGAGCAGCACCACAAGGTGCGGATCAAGGACACGGCGCTGGTGGCCGCGGCGATTCTCTCCCAGCGCTACATCAGCGACCGCTTCCTGCCCGACAAGGCGATCGACCTGGTGGACGAGGCGGCCTCCAAGCTGCGGATGGAGGCGACCAGCATGCCCCAGGAGCTGGACGAGGTGCGGCGGCGGATCATGCAGCTCCAGATCGAGCGCCAGGCGCTGCGCAAGGAGACCGACCCGGCTTCCCGCGAGCGGTTGGAGCGCATCACGCAGGAGCTGTCCGAGTGCCAGGAGCGGGCACATGAGCTGGAGGCGCGCTGGCAGGCGGAGATTGCTCAGCTCAACCGGCTGGGCCAGCTCAAGGAGCAGCTCGAGGCGACTCGGGCGGAGCTGGAGCAGGCCTCGCTGCGCGCCGACTGGGAGGCGGCGGCGCGCCTGAAGTACGAGGTGACCCGGCTGGAGCGCGAGCTGGCCGACGCCGAGCGGGCGGTCCGCGAGCGGAGCGACGACGGCCGGACGCTGGTCAAGGAGGAGGTGGACGAGGACGACATCGCCGAGGTCGTCAGCAAGTGGACCGGCATCCCGGTCAGCAAGCTGCTGCAGGGCGAGGTCGAGAAGCTCATCCACATGGAGGAGCGCCTCAAGGAGCGGGTGGTGGGACAGGACGAGGCGATCGCCGCGGTGGCCAACACCGTCCGCGCCGCCCGCGCCGGGCTGCAGGACCCCAACCGGCCGCTGGGCAGCTTCCTGTTCCTGGGACCAACAGGGGTCGGCAAGACCGAGACGGCGCGGGCGTTGGCGGAGTTCCTGTTCGACGACGAGCGGGCACTGGTCCGCATCGACATGAGCGAGTACCAGGAGAAGCACACCGTCTCACGGCTAATCGGCGCCCCGCCCGGCTACGTCGGCTACGAGGAGGCGGGCCAGCTCACCGAGGCGGTGCGGCGCCGCCCCTACTCGGTGGTGCTGTTCGATGAGGTGGAGAAAGCCCACCCCGAGGTCCTCAACGTGCTGCTGCAGTTGCTGGATGACGGGCGGCTGACCGACGCCCAGGGGCGGACGGTGGACTTCCGCAACACCATCGTCATCATGACCAGCAATCTCGGCAGCCAGTGGATTCACGAGCCGGGCCTGCCGTGGGAAGAGGTCCGGGATCGGGTGATGGAGGCGGTGCGGACCCACTTCCGGCCCGAGCTGCTCAACCGCATCGACGAGATCGTGGTGTTCCGGCCGCTGGGGCTGGAGCAGATCAAGCAGATTGTCGAGATCCAGCTCGGTGGGCTGCGTAAGCGACTGGCCGAGCGCAAGATCACCCTGGAGCTGACCGACGCGGCCAAGGAGCTGCTGGCGCGTCAGGGCTTCGACCCGGTCTACGGTGCCCGGCCGCTGAAGCGGGCGATCCAGAAGGAGATCGTCCAGCCGCTGGCGATGCGCCTGCTGCGCGGCGAGTTCCCCGATGGCAGCACGGTGGTGGTCGACGCTCAGCACGGCGAGCTGGTGTTCGAGCGCCGCGACCTGCCGGTCGCCACGGTATAGCAGCGCGCTGGCGGCCCGCGTGAGCGCTGGCGGGACAGGAAACCCTGTCTGCCAGCGCTCATCTGTTCTATTATCTGCCGCGATGAGTCCCGCCGACCGCGCCAGGCACCGGCGAGCCCCGTACGCCACGTGGGGGCTGGTGGCGCTCAACGTCGCGCTGTTCGCCTATGAGCAAACGCTCGGTGTCCACACCGCCGATTTCCTCGACCGCTGGGGGCTGGCAGCCGGCCGGCTCAGTGACGACCTGCTCGCCGCCCCGCCACAGCCGCTGAGCCTGCTCCCGTTCCTCACCGCGATGTTCCTGCACGTGAGCGCCGCGCACCTGCTGGCAAACATGCTCTACCTGGCTGTGTTCGGCGCACGCGTCGAGCGCGTGCTGGCCGCGCCGCGGCTCCTGGCAATCTATCTACTTGGCGGCCTCGGCGGCGCTGTGGCGCTGCTGGCGCTGGCCATGGACAGCCGCCTGGTGGCGGTGGGAGCCAGCGGGGCCGTGGCGGCGCTGATGGGCGCCTGGGTCGCGCTGCACCCGTACGCGCTGCTGGCAGGGCTGGCACCACGCGCGTTTCGCGTGCGTCCCGACAGCATCCCGGTCATCCTGCTCGGGCTGTGGTTGGCAAGCCAGCTTCTTGGCGGGCTCACAAGCTATGGGTCGGGTACCATGAATCTGACACATGGGGCCTGGCTGGCGCACCTGGGCGGCTTCGCCGTGGGAATCGTGCTCGGATCGCTCCTCCATCCCCGGGGGCGGCGGGCGGCCGGGCCGGCTCGGGCATGAATAACCCGACGTATTGCGCTGATGAAGGCAAGGAGGATGGCTGAGTGGCCCACGAGTATATCGAGTCAGCCCGCCGTGCGCTCGCTCCCCATGACGAGCGCCTGCTGCTCGCGCTCCGGCGCGTGCTCTGGGACTACGAGCCGCTGCGCGCCACCCGCGCGCCGCTCGTTCTGGACGTGCAAGATGGGCGCGTGCGTCTGGAGGGGCGCACCCGCACCGAGGCGCTGCGGGTGATCGCCGGGTACCTGGTCAGCTTTGTCCCCGGCGTGGTGGCGGTGGACAACGCCATCGTTAGCGACGACCAGGTGATCCGGGCCGTCGCCGACGCGCTCGCCGCCGACCCCCTGACCGCGCCGCACGTGATCCGCGTCAGCGCTCGCTACGGTGAGGTGACTTTGGCGGGCGAGGTGACCAGCGCGGAGGCCGAGGCGCGGGCCGTCGAGCTCGCCCGCGCCGTGCCAGGCGTGACCGAGGTGCGGAGCGACCTGGCCCGCGTCCGGCCAGAGGATGTCGCCAGCGCGGCGGCCAGCTAGGGAGGCTGAGGCACCATGCCCGAGATGACGAAGCGAGAGCTGCGGGCCGCGGCGCGGGAGGAGCGCCGGGCGCGCGAGGCCGCGCTCGCCCGCAAGAAGCAGACCCAGCAGCGCGTCCTCTACGTGATCGCGGCGCTGGTCCTGCTCGCGGCGATCGCCGTGGTCGGCTACTATGTGTACCAGCAGGCGGCGACGCCGACGGTGGGCGTCTATGTGCCCGACGAGGGCCGCGACCACGTGGCGGAAGGCTCGCCGATCACCTACAAGAGCACCCCACCCGCCTCAGGCCCGCACTATCCCCGCCCGGCCGACTACGGCTTCTACGACCAGCCGGTCGCCCAGGGCTACTGGGTCCACGACCTCGAGCATGGCGCGATCGTGATCCTCTACAAGTGCCCGCAGGACTGCTCCCAGCTCAAAGACCAGCTCCGCCAGGTCTATGACACGTTCCCCAAGGCGAAATATGGCCGGGTGAAGCTGGTGATCGCCCCCGACGAGAGTATTTCTACCCCGCTGGTTGCGCTCGCCTGGGACTACAAGCTGGAGCTTAGCGGCTTCGACCGCGACCAGCTCCTGGCCTTCTACAACGCGCACGTCGACCGCGGCCCCGAAGACGTGCCGTAACCGGAGGAGGCGTCTGTGACCGGCGAGTCGTTCCCGCTGGCCCTGACCTACGATGACGTGCTCCTGGTCCCGTTGCGCTCACGCGTGGCCTCGCGGCGGGAGGTGCAGACCTGCGCCCGATTGACGCGCACCCTGCAGCTCAACGTGCCTATCCTCAGCGCGAACATGGACACGGTGACGGAGGCGCGAATGGCGCGGGCGATGGCCCGCGCCGGCGGGATCGGGATCATCCATCGCTTCATGACCATCCTGCAGGAGGCGGAGGAGGTAGCGCGGGTGAAGCGGCCAGAGGAAGCAGTCGCCCGCAAGCTCCATACCATCAGCCCGCACCGCCCGCTCAGCGACGCCTCGGCGCTCATGGGCCGCCACAATGTCACCAGCCTGCTGGTGGTCGACCGCGACGACCGGCTGCTCGGGATCCTGACAGTGCGCGACCTGATGTTCGAGGAGGATATGTCGCTGCCCGTCTCCGCCCGGATGACCGGCGGGGCGCAGCTCGTCACCGCGCCCGTTGGGACGACGCTCGACCAGGCCCGCGAGATCTTGCACCAGCACCGGCTGGAGAAGCTGCCGCTGGTGGATGCCGACGGGCGGCTGCGCGGGCTGATCACCGCGCGCGATGTGCTCCGGCTCACCGAGCACCCGCAGGCGGTCCGCGACCGGCAGGGCCGCCTGCTCGTCGGCGCGGCGATCGGCGCGGTGGGCGACTACCTGGAGCGCGCCGAGGCGCTGGTGGCGGCGGGGGCGGACCTGCTGGTGGTCGACATTGCGCACGGCCACGCCGAGCACGCCTTGCGGGCGACGGAGCGGGTGAAGAGCCGCTTCCCGGATACTCAGCTTCTGGCCGGCAACGTCGCCACCGCCGCCGGAGTGCGTGATCTCGTCTCGGCCGGAGCCGACGCGGTCAAGGTCGGAGTGGGGCCAGGGGCGGCCTGCTCCACTCGGGTCGTCGCCGGTGTTGGCGTGCCCCAGCTCACCGCGGTGCTGGAGTGCGCCGCCGCGGCACGCGAGCTGGGCGTCCCGATCGTCGCCGACGGGGGGATTCGCACCTCGGGCGACATCGTCAAAGCGCTCGCCGCCGGCGCCGATACCGTCATGATCGGCAGCCTGCTGGCCGGGACGGAGGAGAGCCCGGGCGCCACAGTGACGCGCCGGGGCGCCCGCTACAAGGTGTACCGCGGGATGGCCTCGGCCGGTGCGACGGAGGATCGCCGCCGGCGTGAGAATCCGGAGGACGTGCTGGACGAGCTCGCTGCCGCCGCGACCCCCGAAGGGGTGGAAGCAGTCGTGCCGTATCGCGGCACGGTGGCAGAGGTGCTGAACCAGCTCGTCGGCGGCCTGCGCAGTGGGATGAGCTACTGCGACGCCTATACTCTGGACGAGCTACGCGCCAACGCCCGCTTCGTCCGTATCACCGAGGCGGGCCTGCGCGAAAGCCGGCCGCACGACATCGAGCTGATGGACGAGGACTAGCCAGGAGCGAGCGATGAAGATCACCGACGTCCGCGTCCTCTTGCTCTCGGCGCCGATCCCGCCCGAGCGCCGCTGGACCAGCGACCTGGGGACGACGATCAAGCAGGACGCCGCCATCGTCGCGGTCGACACGGACGAGGGCCTCACCGGCTACGGCGAGGCCAAGGGCACCCCAGTGGTGATGAAGACCATTGTGGAGGAGGTCTTCCGCCCCACGCTGCTCGGACAGGACCCGACCCGCGTCGAGCTCCTGTGGGAGCGGCTGTATAGCGGCTCCCGCGCCGCGCTGGCGCTGCGCCATGGCCGTCCTTACCACCGTGCTGGCAACCGCGGCGAGACGATCCACGCCCTCAGCGGCGTGGACACCGCCCTGTGGGACCTGTTCGGCAAGCGCCTGGGCCTGCCCGTGTACCGCCTGCTGGGCGGCGGGGTGCGTGACCGCCTCCCTGCCTATGCCAGCGGCGGCTGGGCGCCGCCCGAGCACACCGCCGAGGAGCTGCTCGGATACCGCGAACAGGGCTTCCGGGCCATCAAGATCCGCGTCGGCGGCCTGGACGAGCCGCGCTTCCCCCAGCAGTCGCTCGAGCGCTTGCGGATCGGCCGCGAGGCGCTCGGCCCGGACGTGGCGCTGATGATGGATGCCCACGGAGCGCTCACAGTGGACCGCGCCATCCGTTTCGGCCGCGCCGCCGCGGAGCTGGACATCACCTGGTTCGAAGAACCGGTCCTCGCCACGGACGACCTGCCGGGCCTGGCGGAGGTGCGCCGCGCCATCCCGATCCCGGTCGCCACCGGCGAGAGCGAGACCACCCGTTTCGCCTTCCGCGAGATCATCGATGCCCGCGCCGCGGACATCCTCCAGCCCGACGTCGCGGTCTGTGGCGGGCTGACCGAGGCCCGGCGCATCGCCGCGCTGGCGCACGCGCACGGGATCGCGCTCGCTCCACACGTGTGGGGCACAGCGCTGCTCTGGGCAGCGAGCCTCCAGCTCGGCGCCGCTACCCCCAACTGCGTCCTGTTCGAGTTCTGCCAGGCCCCCTTCCCGCTGCTGTACGACCTCCTCACCACGCCGGTGCGCGTCGACCCCGACGGCCTGGTGAGCGTCCCGGGCGGCCCGGGCCTGGGCGTCGAGCTCCAGCCCGAGGCGGAGCTACGGCGCAAGTACCCCTACGTCCCTGGCCCGACCATCATCCCGAGGTCATAGCCACCTCCCGCTGCCATCCCTGGCCCGGGGTCGCTCAGAACCTGTCTCAGTGGGCTAGGCACCCGCCGGGTGCGGCTGAGTGGCACGCTGGGTGCACCCCGATCTAGCGGGAGCAGCCATTCCTCCCCGCCTCTGACGTCAGATGGACAATCCCTTCGCGCCCGGCCTGCTGCAACGCCTGCCACCGCCGCGGAAGGTGGTGGTGGTGCGCCCGGCGCGCATCGGCGACGTGCTCTGCGCCACGCCGGCCTTTCGGGCGCTGCGCCGGGCGCTGCCCGAGGCGGAGATCACGCTGGTGGCGCTGCGCTTCGCTCGCGACCTGGTTGCCCGCTCGCCGAGCCTGGACCGCTACGAGGAGTTTCCCGGCTTTCCCGGGATGGCGGAGCAGTTCTTCGAGGCGCGGCGGGCGACAGCGTTCTTCCAGCGGATGCAGGCGGAGCGGTTCGACCTGGCGGTGCAGCTCTACGGCTCGGGAGTGTACTCGAACCCGTTTGCGCTGCTTCTGGGTGCCCGCGCCACCGCCGGCTTCATCCGCCCGGGCGATCCGCCGGGGCGGCTGGACGGGGCACTGCCCTATCCCGAGCTTCCGCGCGAGGTGGAGCGGCTGCTGGCGCTGACGACGTTCCTGGGGGCGCCGCCGCGCGGAGAGGAGCTGGAGTTTCCGCTCTGGCCAGAGGACGAGGCGGCGGCCGAGCGGCTCCTGGCCGGGCTGGAGCGGCCGCTGCTCGGGCTGCACCCGGCCGGGACGGAGGCGACCAAGCGCTGGAGGTTGGAGCGGTTCGCGGCGGCGGGCGCGGCGCTGCGGGCGGCGTTGGGCGGCACGGTGGTGCTGATCGCGGGGCCGGGCGAGCGGCCGCTGGCGGAGGCCGTGGCGGCTGCACTGCCCGGGCCGTGCGTGAATCTGGCCGGGCGCACCTCGCTGCCGGTGGCCGGGGCGGTGATCCGGCGGCTGGCGGTGCTGCTGACCAATGACTCGGGGCCGGCGCACATCGCCTACGCGCTCGGGACGCCGACGGTGACGCTGTTCGGCGGGACCGATCCCCGGCGCTGGGGGCCGCCGCCGCGCCCCGGGCATCGCGTCCTCGCCCATCCCGTCCCCTGCCGCCCCTGCGAGTCCGACGCCTGCCCCATCGGCTACGCCTGCCTGGAGCGGATCACGGTGGAGCAGGTGGTCCAGGCGGCGCAGGAGGCAGTGGGCTCCGCCGGCCCGCTGTCACGGGCATGATCTTTGCCCATCGCTCGGAGCGCCATGCCCATAGTTGACGTGCTCATCCCGACCTTTCAGCGTACGACGGCGCTGGCCGCCACGCTGGCTTGCCTGCTCGGCCAGGAGCTCGAGTCGTTCTCCGTGGTCGTCTCCGACCAGGGCGAGCCGAGCGCCCTGGAAGATGGCACGATCCAGGCGGTGCTGCGGGCGCTGCGGGCGCTCGGCCATGAGGTCCGCACCTACACCCACCGGCCGCCGCGCAACATCGCGGAGCACCGCGAGTTCCTGCTTCAGCAGGCGTCGGCGCCCTACGTGCTGTTCCTGGACGACGACGTGCTGATGGAGCGCTGGGTGCTACGGCGGCTGGTAGAGACGATCCAGGAGGAGCGCTGCGGGTTCGTCGGCGCCTTTCCGGCCGGCCTGTCCTACCTGCACGACATCCGGCCACACCAGCAGCACCTGGAGCTGTGGGAGGGGCCGGTCCACCCGGAGCTCGTCGAGCCGGGCAGCCCGGCCTGGGAGCGGGCGCAGCTCCACCGCGCAGCGAACGTCTGGCACGTGGGCCAGCGCTTCGCCACCCAGCCGCGACGCTACAAGGTTGCTTGGATCGCCCAGTGCTGCCTGTACGACCGGGCCAAGCTGCTGGAGGTGGGCGGCTTCAGCTTCTGGCCGCGTTTGCCGCGTTACTCGTCGGGCGAGGATGTGCTGGTGCAGCTCCTGCTGCTCTGGCGCTACGGCGGCTGCGGCATCCTCCCCTCGGGCACCTACCACCAGGAGGTGCCAACGACCGTGCTGAACAAGCGCGGTACGGTAGACGGGCATGCGCTGGACCTGCTCCCCGAGCTACTGGAGCGCCTCGGACTCGCCTCGGCGGTCGATCGGACGGCGCCGGGGCAACCCGTTCCGTAGATTTACGAGATGCGCGAGCGGCTCCCTGACATTCGCAAGATCGCCGTGCTGCGCGCCAACGCGCTGGGCGACTTCCTGTTCGCGCTGCCGGCACTTGGCGCGCTACGGGCGGCCTACCCTGCGGCGGAGATCGTCCTGCTCGGGCGGCGCTGGCACGCCGAGTTTCTGGCCGGCCGCCCCGGGCCAGTCGACCGGGTAATCGTCGTCCCGCCGGCCCGCGGGGTCAGCCTGGGCGAAGACGAGCCCGAGCCGCCCGAGGCAGCGGCGGAGCAGGCGCGCTTCTTTGCGGCGATGGTCGCGGAGCGGTTCGACCTGGCTCTCCAGCTCCACGGCGGCGGCCGCAACTCCAACCCGTTTCTCCTACGTCTGGGCGCCCGGCTGACTGTGGGACTCAAGACGCCAGATGCCCCGCCGCTCGACCGCTGGATCCCGTACATCTACTGGCAGCACGAGGTGCTGCGCTACCTGGAGGTCGTCTCCCTGGTCGGTGCCCGCGCTACAGACGTAGAGCCGCGCGTCTGCCTTGTGGACGCGGACTGCGCTGAGGCGCGCGCCGCGCTCCCCGGCCTGGAGGGGCCGCCGCCCCTGGCGGTGCTGCACCCCGGGGCGACCGACGGGCGCCGCCGCTGGCCGCCGGAGAAGTTCGCCGCGGTGGGCGCGGCGCTCACCGCGGCCGGCCTGCGGCTGGCGGTGACAGGGTCCGGCTGGGAGCGCGAGCTGGTTGAGGCGGTCTGCGCCGCCATGCCGGGGCCGGTGGACAATCTGTGCGGCCGGCTCTCCCTCGGCGGCCTGGCGGGCCTGCTCGCGGCGGCGCGCGTGGTGGTGTCGAACGATACCGGCCCGCTCCATCTCGCCGCCGCCCTCGGGACGCCCACGGTCGGCATCTTTTGGTGCGGCAACTACGCCACCTCGGCGCCGCTGACCCGCGCCCGACACCGCCCGGTGATCTCCTGGCGCCTGGACTGCCCCCAGTGCGGGCAGAACTGCCTGGAGGTCTGGTGCGGCCACCACGCCTCGTTCGTCGCCGACGTGCCGGTCGAGCCGGTACGCGCCGCGGCACTGGAGCTGGCAGCGGGGCCGGGCCCCGCCACGGAGTGAGCGCTCGGCGCTGCCATCCGTTTCTCCGGGAACAGCGGGCAACAGTCGATCCCCGAGCAGGCCTCGTGCGCAACATCCATCGCCTGATTGATCGCGCGGACTTTCCGGGTTAGCACACGGGGACTCCGGGAGCGAGTGGGGGCAGCCGCGCATCAGCCCGCCGCGCTGATCGGGCCGACGAGAGCCTCCAGCTCCGCGCGGGGGATGGCGCCAGGACGGAGCAGGCGCGGCACGGGGCCGGTGACGTCCAGCACGGTGGAGTCGATCCCGCCGGGACAGGGTCCGCCGTCGATCAGCAGCGGGTAGCCGCTGGGAAGCTGCGCCAGTACCTCGTCGGCGGTGCGGGGACTGCCAGCGGCGGACTTGTTCGCGCTGGTGGTCGCCAGCGGCGCGCCGAACCGGGCCAGGAGCGCCAACGGGATCGGGTGGTTCGGGACGCGGACGCCAACCGTTCCACCCTCGCGGTCGCGCAGCACCAGGGTGAGCGGCCCGGGCCAGTAGCGCGCTGCCAGCGGCCGGGCGATCGCCGGCAGCTCCGGCACCCGACCGCCGAGCTGGTCCAGCCCGGTGACCAGCAGCGCGATCTGCTTGCTCGGCGGGCGCTCCTTCAGGGCGAACAGCCGCGCCACGGCATCCGGCTGGGCGGCGTCGGCAGCCACGCCGTAGACCGTGTCGGTGGGGAAGACCACCAGGTCGCCGCGGCGCAGGAGAGCGGCGGCGCGATCGAGCAGCCGATCGCGCTCCACCTCGGTCGTGGGCCAGAACACGCGCTCAGGCGGCCGGGGCTCAGCCATGAGTCAGCCTCAGCACCCGCTCCAGGCCGGCCGCGTCGCGCAGCACCTCGGCCGCCAGCTTCCGCGCCCGCGCCGCCTGGCGCAGCGGCTCTGCCTGCTGCCAGCCGATCTCCAGCAGCGCGACCCCGCCCGGGGCGAGCACCTCGCCAAGCTGGGCCAGCAGCCGCTCCACCACCTCCGTCCCGCGCGCGCCACCGAGGAGCGCCAGGCGGGGCTCGTGGTCGCGCACCTCCGGCGCGGCCGCCGCCAGCTCCTCGGCCGAGACGTAGGGCAGGTTGGCGACCAGCACGTCCACCGGAACTCGCAGCGCGGCGAGGAGATCGGCCTGGAAGCAGCGCACCCGGGCGCCAAGCCTGGCGGCGTTCGCGGCGGCGACGCGCAGCGCCGCCAGGGAGAGGTCGCTGGCGAACACGCGCGCCCGGGGCGCTTCGAGCGCGAGCGTGACCGCGACCGCGCCACTGCCGGTCCCGACGTCCAGCACCCGGGGCCGAGCGGCCGGCGGGTACCTGGAGAGCGCGGCGAGCGCGGCCTCCACCAGCAGCTCCGTCTCGGGGCGTGGAATCAGTACCGCGGGGCCAACCTGGAAGCACCGTCCGAAGAACTCGCGCGTCCCGGTGAGATAGGCGAGCGGAACGCGCTCCGCCCGAGCCTCCACCAGCCGCTCGAACGCGGTCTGGGCTGCCTCATCCACGACAGCGTCCGGGTGGGCGATCAGGAAGGCTCGACCCCAGCCGGCGCTGTGGCCGAGCAGGAGCTGCGCTTCCAGGCCGGGCTGCTCCACCCCGGCCTGCTCAAGGCGAGCGGCAGCCCAGCCAAGCAACGCGCTCACCGTGGAGCGTGAGAGCGTCATACCGCTATGCCTGCGCGTGCGCCAGCTCCTTCTCTGCCGCGATCGCCAGGGCATCGATCATGGGGTCCAGGTCACCGTCGAGCATCGTCTGGAGGTTGTAGAGCGTCAGCCCGATGCGGTGGTCGGTAACCCGGTTCTCGCGGAAGTTGTAGGTGCGGATCTTCTCCGCCCGCTCGCCCCGGCCCACTTGGGAGCGGCGCAGCGCCCCGTACGCCTCCTGCGCCCTGGCTAGCTCCCGCTCGTACAGCCGGGAGCGGAGGATCTCCATCGCCCGCATCCGGTTCTGCAGTTGCGAGCGCTCAGTCTGGCAGGTGACGACCTCGCCGGTGGGGAGGTGGGTGAGCCGCACCGCGGTGGAGACCTTGTTGACGTTCTGTCCGCCCGGCCCGCCGGCACGGTACATCTGCATTTCGATGTCTTCATCGCGGATCTGGACATCGACCTCCTCCGCCTTGGGCAGCACCGCCACGGTCGCGGTGGAGGTGTGGATCCGCCCCTGCGCCTCGGTCGCCGGGACGCGCTGCACCCGGTGCACCCCGCTCTCGAACTTCAGCCGACTGTAGGCGCCCTTGCCACGGATCTCCAGGGTGGCGTTGCTGACCGAGCCGATCCCGGACTCCTCCAGGTCCAGCACCTCCACCTTCCAGCCGTGCCGCTCGGCGTAGCGGATGTACATCCGCATCAGGTCGCCGGCCCACAGCCCGGCTTCGGCGCCGCCCTCGCCCGCCCGGATCTCCATGATGACGTCGCGGGTGTCGTTCGGGTCGCGCGGCCGCAGCCGCTCCAGGAGCTGCTCGATGAGCCTGCGCTCCTCGCGCTCCAGATGCTCGATCTCCTGGCGCAGGTAGGCGCGGTCCGCCTCGTCCTGCGTCTCATCGAGCAGGGCGCGAGCCTCGGCGATGTTCGCCTGGGCGGCGCGCAGTCGCTGGTATAGCTCCACCGGTTCGCTCAACTCTGCCTGCTCGCGGCCAAGGGCCTGGAGCTGCTTCGGGTCGGCAAGCACCTCCGGAGAGCCCTGGAGCTCTAGGATCTCCTCGTAGCGGCGCTGCATCTCCTCCAGGCGCTGGATCAGCGCCTCTTCAATGACCGTGCTGCTCATACCGCCACCCGTTCCACCCGGGTCAGCCGCGCCACCGCCTCGTCGAGCGGGAGCGTCTCCTGCTCACCCCGCGCCAGGTTTCGGAGCTGAACCGTGCCCGCCTCCACCTCGGCGTCGCCGGAGATGAGCGCCCACTGAGCGCCCAGGGCGTTCGCCTGGCGCAACTGCGCCTTCAGACTGCGGTCGCCTGTCGCCACCACTGCGCTGGTGCCGGCCTGCCGCAGCCGCTGGACCAGTCGCCACGACTGGTCCTTGCCGGCCACACCCAGATAGGCGGCGTAGACGGCGAGGGGGGGCGTGGGCGGGACCGGAACCTCCTGCGCCTTCAGGTTCAGGATCACCCGCTCGATCCCCATCGCGAACCCCACCCCGGGCGTTGGCCGGCCGCCCAGTAGCTCTGCCAGCCCATCATAGCGGCCACCGCCGCCGAGCGTAGATTGTCCGCCCACCGTCGGCGGCCAGACCTCGAACACGGTGCGGGTGTAGTAGTCGAGCCCGCGCACCAACCGCGGATTGACCGTCACCGGCAGCGCCGCCAGGTCCAGGTAGTGCCGCAGCCGGGCGAAGTGCTCCGCGCAGGGGCCGCAGAGATAGTCCACCGAGCGCGGTGCCTGGGCGATCAGTGGCTGGCACTGCGGGTTCTTGCAGTCAAGCAGCCGTAACGGGTTGGTCCGCAGCCGCCGCTGGCAGTCCGGGCATAGTTCCCGCTCGTGCGCCTCGAAGTAGCTCACCAGTGCTCGGACGTACTGGGGGCGACAGGCGGCGTCGCCGATGCTGTTGAGCTGCACACTCAGGCCGCGCAGCCCCAGGTCATCCAGGAGCTGCCAGAGGAGCACAACCAGCTCGGCGTCGATCAGCGGGTCCTCCTCACCGATCGCCTCGCAGTCCCACTGGTGGAACTCGCGCAGTCGTCCGGCCTGGGGCTGGTCGTGGCGGAAGGCGCTCATCAGCGTGTACAGCTTCACCGGCTGGGGTCGGTTGTACAGCCCGTGCTCCAGGTAGGCGCGGACCACCGCCGCGGTGCCCTCCGGGCGCAGCGTCAGATTCGCCCCGCCCTTGTCGCGGAAGCTGTACATCTCCTTCTCGGCGATGTCGGTCGCCTCGCCGACGCCCTTCAGGAACAGCCCGGTATCCTCGAATATGGGGGTACGAATCTCCCCGTAGCCGAACTGCTGGGCGAGGCGGTGGCAGGCGGACTCGACGTAGCGCCAGGGGGCGATGTCGTCCGGGAGCACGTCCTGCGTGCCCTTCGGCGCCTGGTACACGGAACACCCCACACGAGCAAGACGGCGCTGTCGCGCCGCCTACTCAAGTATAGCCTGTCGCCGCGGGCACTCCGGGGCAAGGGCCGACTCCCCGCTGGGGACCAGCGTCGGCCTTACGCCGCGGGATGCTCGCGCGGCTGGAGCATTGGGCCATCCCGTGCGCCAGAGGCGGCGCTGGTCGCGGGCGCCTGATCCGGGGCGCTGGCGGCTCGGCTGCCCGCCAGCCGCTGGAGCGCGGCCTGGAGCCGATGAGTTTTGAGCCGCTCGCCCAGGTACAGCAGCGCAAGGCCGCCGATCAGCAGTGCCTGGCCGCCGACGATGACCCGATGCCAGGGGTTGGTCTCCTCTTGCGCCTCGAGCTGCGCAACGGTCTGCGCGGCGCGGGGCGGAAGCAGCGCTACCAGGGTGTGGTGGGCCTGGGTGTGGCTGGCGAGGTCCGCGCTGAGCCCGCGGGCGAGCAGGACGGCGCCCGCCAGGAGGGCTGCCAGGCCCAGCAGGCCCAGCAGCTCGCTCGAGGGGACGCGGACGCGGGGGATGGGCGTCATGGCCGGTCTCCGCTACTGGGCGCCCGGGGTGGGCGGCGGCTGCTGGGCTGGACCGCCTGGCCGCGGGTGGGGGTGAGGGGCGGCCGGGCGCTGCGGCCGGTCGGCCGCGGTGTGGACCCAGAAAGCCCGCTGGTTGAAGGTGGCGGTAGTGCCCTGGCTGTCGGCGATCGTCACGGTGAAGGTGAGGTCCTGGTTCTGCGAGCCGATGCGGGTCTGGAAGTGGTTCGCGGTGCCGTAGGTGTTGTCCGCAGCCAGCGTCTTCGTCTCACCTGGCGCCAGGGTGAAGGTCTGCTGAATGACCGGAGTGTTGGTGTGGGTCGAGTGGTCCATGATGGTCGTCATCACCGATACCTGCTGCGCGGTGGGGCCGTTCGTGATGGCAAGGGTGTAGTGATCGCCCTTGTGGGTGGCCGGCGAGGTTGCGGCCCAGACGACGGGCGCGGCGTGCTTACCCTGCTTGCCTGGGCCGGGTGTGGCGGGAGTGCCGGCGGGGGCGGGGCTCAGCGTTGGCGGTGGCGCGGCCAGGCCCGGCGCCACCCCACTCACGTAGAGCACGCCGCCAACCAGCACGGCGATCAGCGCTCCCACGGCCAGGATCCGGAGCGCCAGATTCGTGAACGACATCCTGTTCCTCCCATGCATCACCGGGCGCCCGAAGGGCGCCCGTCTGACTTTCTGAGAGGCATGCTAGGGCGTCAGCCTGAGCCGTCTGGCGGCGATGCCTGAAGAGTTGCTGAACGGCGCGGTGTCAGAGTCACCGCGGTGGCGCGCCGCCAGCTACTTTCGGCGCCAGCGTCTCTGAGCGGCTGGCGGGCGGCGGATCGGGCAACCGCTCAACGGCGCCGTTGGACGGGGCGGCTGCGGGTGCCGCCGGAAGCTCGACCGTGACCGTCGTGCCCTGGCCGACCTGGCTGGCAATGGAGACTGTCCCGGCGTGGCGCTCCACCGCTGCCCGGACGATCGCCAGCCCGAGACCGCTCCCGCCGGTCTGCCGGGTCCGTGACGGATCGGCCCGGTAGAAGCGATCGAAGATGTGCGGCAGATCCGCCGCGGGGATGCCCTGCCCGTGGTCCTGCACGGTCACGACCAGGCGGCCCGCCTCCGGCCGGCCGCGCACCTGCACCGGCAGGCCCGGATCGCTGTACTTGGCGGCGTTATCCAGCAGGTTGAGAAAGACGCGCTCCAGCAGGTCCGGGTCGCCCGCGGTTGGCAGTGGCCCAGCTACGTCAAGCTCGAAGGGATGGTCCGGGTGCGCCTGGCTGGCCATGTTCACGGCCTGGCGGAGAATCTCCGCGAGCGCGAGCGGCCGGCGGTCGAGCGCGAAGCTCTCGTCGATTCGCGACAGCGTGAGCAGGTCGCGCACGAGCCGGCCCATGCGGTCGACCTCGCGCTCGACCGCGGCGAGCATCCGCTGCCGCGCGTTCGGGTCGGCGCGGTCGGCCCCCAGGCGGAGCATCTCGACCATGCCGCCGATCGCCGTCAGCGGGGTCTTCAGCTCGTGGGAGGCGTCGGCGACGAACCGGCGCTGGGCGGCGAGCAGCGCCTGCAAGCGGTCGACCATGCGGTCGAACGCCGAGGCGGTGGCGTAGACCTCGTTACGGCCGGGCGGCAGCCCCACCCGGCGATCCAGGTCGCCGGCGGCGATCTGCGCCGCCGTCTGCGCCATCCGCTCCAGCGGGGTGGCGAGCGCGCGGGCGAGCACGAGCCCGAACACGGTGCCGAGCAGCACCACCGCGAGCGCACCGACGAGCAGCCAGAAGCGCAGCCGGTCCAGCAGCAGCTCGGCGGTGCTGAACGGACTGGCCAGCACGAGCGCGCCGGCAACCTGGTCGTCGCGCACCAGCGGGACGACCACGACCTGCCAGGAGCCACGGTCGTTGGCGACGCGGTAGACGAGGGTGCCGGACACGCGCGAGGCGACCCGGGTCCGCAGGGTTCCCATCAGCCGGCCCTCGGGGCGCGGGCCGTCGGGAGTGGACGGCCCGTGGGCGAGCACGCGACCGTCGGCGTCGAGTACCCAGACCGCGATGTCGCGAGCCTGCAGGTCGCGCACCAGGTCCGGGGCCACGCTGCGTAGATCGTCCGGGGCGGGGAGCACACCTGGACGGCGGCGCGTGCCTGGTTCGGACGGAGGCTGCGGGGCGAGGCGCTGCACCGCCGCCTCCGCCTGGTCGACCAGGCGGAGCGAGCCGGAGCGCCAGAGGTAGTCGTTGACCTGGGTGTAGACGAAGACGCCCAGCGCGACGACAGCCAGCAGCAGGCCGGCGGAGAAGCCAACCGCCAGCAGTCGCCGCAGGGGGTAACGTCGCAGCAGGGTGTTCAGTGCGCTACCCGCTCAACATGTAGCCAACGCCGCGCACGGTGCGGATGAGCTGCCGGTCGGCGTCGCCCAGCTTGGCCCGCAGCGCGCTGATGTGTACTTCCACCACGTTCGCATCGCCCACGTAGTCCATGCCCCAGATGCGATCCAGCAACTGCTCGCGGGTCAGCACCCAGCGGGGGTGGCGCATCAGGTGCTCCAGCAGATCGAACTCCCGCGGCGTCAGGTCCACCGTCCGCCCGTTGCGCGTCACCTGCCGGGTCTGCGTGTCCAGGGTGAGCGGGCCAACGCGCAGCAGCCGCCCCTGATCCAGGCCGGCACGCCGCAGCACCGCCCGGATCCGGGCGAGCAGCTCTTTGAACTTGAACGGCTTTGGAAGGTAGTCGTCGGCGCCCGCCTCCAGCCCGGCCACCCGGTCGTCCACCTCCCCACGCGCGGTGAGCATGATGATCGGCAGCGCCGCGCGCCGGCGGATCTCGCGGCACACCTCCAGCCCGTCCATCCCCGGCAGCATCAGGTCCAGCACCACCAGGTCCGGCCCAAAGCGGCGAACCTGCTCCAGCGCCTGCTGGCCGTCGCCGGCTGTCTCAACCTCGAAGCCCTCGTACTCGAGCCCCAGGCGGACGAAGTCGCGGATCGTCTCCTCGTCTTCCACAATCAGGATGCGGGTCTTGTTCCGCTGCTCGCCCTCAGGGGAAGGATCCCGACTCGGCATAGTAGTCCTGACAGGCGTGGCCCGTCGCCGCCCACTCCTGGCACCGGCTGTGCCGCTCTGTAGTCTACCGCTGCATCCTAAAGGCTGTCTTACGACAATCTGAACGAATTCTGAAGAATCCATCGCGCCGGTCGCTGGCACGCGAGGGGGCCGCGGAGTGTCTGGGATCCACGCGGCAGCAGCCCTGCTGCTGTTCGTTGCTACCCTGAGTCTGGTGCTCATCCGGCCGCGCCGAGTGCCCGAAGGGGTGTTCGCCCTGGGCGGCGCGCTCGGCATGCTGCTCGTCGGTGCCGTCTCTCCGCGTGAAGCGCTCGCCATCATCCTGGGCGCCTGGAACGCGTTTCTGTTCTTCCTCGGGATGCTTGTCGCGGCCGCGGCGGCGGATCGAGCCGAGGTGTTCACCCGGCTGGCCGGGCTGGCGGCGCGCGGCGCGGGCGGCAGCGGCTGGCGGCTGCTGCTGAACCTGTTCCTGCTGGGGAGCGCGATCACAGCGATCCTGTCGAACGACGCGACGGCGCTGCTGCTGACCCCGGTCGTCTTCGCGCTCGTCGTCCGCCTCGGGCTGCCGCCCCGGCCGTACGCGTTCACCTGTAGCTTCGTCGCCAACGCCGCCTCGCTCCTGCTGCCCGTGGCCAACCCGGCGAATATCCTGGTGCTCCAGGTGGTGCCGATGACGCTGCCACAGTTCCTGGGCCGGCTCCTCCTGCCCGCGCTGGTTGCGCTGGCCGTGACGTTTGCCGGGCTGCTGCTCGTGTTCCGCGACGATCTCGTGGTCGGCTTCGGGGCGAAGCCGACCGCCGGCGCCGCGGATCACCCTCGTGGCTTCGCGGTAACGCTGGCGGGGCTGTGCCTGCTGGCGGCTGGCTACCTCGCCGGCGCTGCGCTCGAGGCGCCGCTTGGACTCGTCGCCCTGGCTGGCGCGACCATCATCCTGCTCGCCCAGGCGCTGGTCGGCGCGCTCGCCCCGCGCGCCATCGCCAGCGAAGTCGCCTGGGGCATCTTCCCCTTCCTGGCCGGCATGCTCGTCCTGGTACGCGGGATCGAGAACGCCGGGCTGACGCCACTGCTCGGCGCGCTGCTCGCTCGCGCTGTTGCCAGCGGCGGCCTGCTGGCGCCGCTCCTAACGGCGGTCGGCGCCGCGCTGGGGGCGAACCTGATCAACAATCTGCCAATGGCGCTCATCGCGGCTTCGACGGTCGCCGCCGCCCCCGCCGCCCCCTCCACGCACCAGGACTTGGCCGCGGCGGTGCTGCTCGGCGTGGACCTCGGACCGAACCTGACGATCGTCGGCTCCCTCTCGACGATGCTCTGGCTGCTGCTGCTCCGTCGTCGCGGACTCGACGTCAGCGGCCTGGAGTATCTCCGCGTGGGAGCGCTGCTGCTTCCGCCCGCGCTGCTCGCCGCGGCGCTGACGCTCTGGCTGGTGCAGCAGCTCTAAGGGAGGCGAAGGTGCGTGTGCTGCTGTGCATCGATGGCTACGGAACCGCCGAGCTTATCCAGCGGGCGCGGGCTTTGCTAGACCTGCGCCAGAGTGAGCTGCTGCTGCTCCACGTCGCCGATACCGGGCCGCGGAGCGCGCTCGAGCTGGCGCGCGGCGCGATCATCGGCGCCCCGCCGCTGCCCCCGGACCGCGCTCGGGAGCTGACCGCGGCGGAACGGGCCCGGGCCACGGCTGTGATCGCGGAGGCGGAGGCGCAGCTCGGCGCCAGCGGCCTGCGCGGGGAGGCGCTGCTGGTGTCGGGGGTGCCGGAGCGCCAGATCGTCGCGCTGGCCGGCCAGCGCCAGGCGGACCTGGTTGTGCTGTTTGCCCACCGCTTCGGGCGCGCAGCTCCGCCGGGGCCGCGATCCGTGGGGCACACCGCCCGCTTCGTGCTGGACCACGCCCCCTGCCCGGTGCTGCTGCTGCGCTAAGCCCCGGCCGTCAGCGCACCGCCTGGAAGATCACTCGCAGCCCTACCAGGAGCAGCCCGCCGGCGAGCGAGCGGACGATCCAGCGGCTCTTGACCCGCTGGGACAGCGCAGCGCCGATCTGGGCGCCGCCAAGGACGCCGATGCCCAACGCGATGCTGCGCCGCCAGCCTTCGGTGAACTCACCGCTCGCGATGTGGGTGACGGTGCCGACGAAGGCGGTAATCGCCAGGATGAAGTGGCTGGTGGCGGTGGCGATGTGGGCCGGGTAGCCGAGCACCTGGATCATCAATGGGACGTGGATGATCCCGCCGCCGATGCCCAGGAAGCTGGAGACGAGTCCGACCCCGAAGCTGATCACGATCCCGAGCTTCAGATTCACCGAACGCGGGATGGTATGTCCTTCCGTCGGCCGGCCGAAGCGGAGCAGGTACAGGGCGAGCAGGATGAGCACGACACCGAAGAGCACGTCGAACAGGCCGCGGCGTACCAGGCTGGTGGCCAGCGCCCCGACAATCGCCCCGGGCGTGGCAGCGGCGGAGAACAGCAGCCCGGTGCGGTAGTCGATGCGCCCGAGCCGCGCGTAGGCGATGGTCCCGGAGAGCGCGTTGATGAACACTACTGCGAGCGAAATCGTCGCGATCGTCTTGGGGCTCTCCTGGGGATAGAGCAGCAGCAGCACCGGCACGAGCACGAAGCCGCCGCCAGCGCCGATGAGCGTCCCGAACGCCCCGACGACGACGCCCAGGAGCACGAGCGCGAGCCAGGTAAGCGGGCTGGTGGCCATAGTGGACCAGGTCAGTGTAACGGGAGCGAGCCCGGAGCAGTCGGGACAGCCCTTTTCACGTCCTGTGCCGCTTCGCCACAATGCCCAGCATGGGGACGGATTGGCTGCGCCGGCGCGGCGCGGTGCTGGCGCTCGCGCTGGCGCACGGCGTCAACGACTCGTATGGCTACGTGCTCCCCGCTGCGCTGCCAGCACTGATCCCGGCCCACGGGATCTCCCTGGGACTGGCCGGGCTGCTCGTCGCTACCTACCAGATCACCTCGTCGGTGCTCCAGCCGTTCATCGGCCACCTGGCCGACCGGGGCGGGCTGCGCTGGCTCGCCTGGGCTGGCGTCGCGCTCGGCGGCGTCACCTGCTCGCTGCTCGGGCTCGTCCCGGCCTACCTGCTGCTGCTGCCGCTGCTCGCCTGCGCCGGGCTGGGCAGCGCCATGTTCCACCCCGCGTCGGCCGCAGCGGTGATGGAGCTCAGCGAGCCGCACACGCGCGGCCGCTGGCTGGGAATCTACATCACGTTCGGGAACTTCGGGCTGGGCGTCGGCCCACTGGCCGTGGGACCGCTCATCGAGTGGCTCGGCCTGCCCGGCACCTGGCTGCTGGCGCCACCGGCGCTGCTGGTAGCGGTGTTGCTCTGGCGGCTAGTTCCGCCGGCCCCGGCCCAGCCGCCTGCGCTGCGCCCCTCGCTGCTGGGCATCGTCCAGGCGCACCGCCGCGTCCTGCTGCTGCTGTTCCTGGTCGTCACCTTCCGCTCCTGGGCCACCGGCACCTTCGCCGCCTTTTTACCGTTGCTGGGCAACGAGCGCGGGCTGGGCGTCGCTGACGCGGCCCGTGTGCTCACCCTGTTCCTCGTCGGTGGCGCGCTCGGCGGGCTGTTAGGCGCCATCCTGAGCGATCGCTTCGGCCGCGACCGGGTCATCGTCGGCTCCATGCTCCTGAGCGTGCCGTTCGGCCTCGCCCTGGCGCTGGACAGCCGGCCGGACTTGCTGTTCTGGATCGCCACCGGCCTGTGCGGGTTGTTCCTCAACGGCTCCTTCGCCACACTCGCACTGCGGGGCCAGGAGAGCGTGCCCGGCAGCGCCGGGATGATGAGCGGGGTGATGCTGGGGCTGACCATCGGCCTGGGCGGCCTGTTCGCGATCCCCATGGCTCGACTGGCGGAGGTGATCGGGCTCGGGTCGACCACCGCCCTGGTGGCGCTACTCCCATTGATCGCCGCGGCGATGGTGCGCTTCCTGCCGCAGCCAGCGACCCAGCTCCGCTCCCGCGACCCCGCTGTCGCGTCCAGCGGACTGAGCCGGCGTTGACCGGCGGCCGGAGATTGACAGGCCATGGCGATCCGCGCATCGTCTCAGCACACCCGGCCCGGCAACAGGCACGGAGGAGACGTCGGTGCAGCCGGTATCGGTGCCGCTGGCGCGACTGGACGGCAAGGTGGCGATCGTAACAGGTGATGGATCAGGCATCGGCTGCGGCGCGGCGCTGGCGCTCGCCCACGCCGGAACCCGGGTCGTGGCAGGCGACGTCGACGCCGCGGGCGGCGCAACGTTGTTCTGCCCGGTGGGCACAAGCCGCGCGTCGGCGGTGCAGGCGCTCGTGGCGCGCGGTGGGGAGCTATGGGCGGCTGGACTGCGCGTGGAAGCGCAGGGAGAGCGCCAAGCGCAGCGAATGCCAGGAGCACAGGGCGCTCCTGGCAAGGCATCGGGCAGAGCCGTTGGCGCGGGATGCCCGCGCCTCGGGCATCCCGCGCCAACGGCTCTGCCCTGCTTACGAGGCGCGGCGCTGGGCCAGTGAGTCGGCGATGGTATAGGGCGCTATGCCAGAGTCGTCGGGCTCCAGGTACAGGTTGCCGCTGCAGAAGCCGCACCGATTCCGCCCGTGCTCGCGGATCGGCATCGGCGCCCCGGGCGCCTGGTAGAAGCGGCCGCCGCGCAGTTGCCCCGACGACCGGCCGCACATCATGCACAGCACGTTGTAGACCGACGACATCCTCGCCTCCCGAGCGCCCCATGTCGCGTGTGCGACACGCCTCCAGCTCCTCTCGAGAGCCAGCGGCAAGAGCCGTGCCAGTGCCCCAAGCGCGGGCGCTGCGCGGCCCGTCAGGCGTACAGGCCGCGCAGCGCCCGCGCTTCCAGCAGCCGCTTGATCGCCAGGATGTACGCGCCCGTCCGCAGGTCCACCACGTATTGCTCGGACATCTCCCAGACGCCCTCGAATCCCACGGTCATCTTCTCCTCCAGGCGCGCGTTGACGTCTGCCTCTGGCCAGAAGAAGCCGTAGCGGTCCTGCACCCACTCGAAGTAGCTCACGACGACGCCGCCGGCGTTGGCCAGGATGTCGGGGACGACCAGGATACCGCGCTCCTTGAGGATCTCATCGGCCTCGGGAGTGGTCGGGCCGTTGGCGCCCTCCACCACAACCCGCGCTCGCAGCCGCCCAGCGTTCCCTTCGTGGATCTGCCCCTCCAGCGCCGCCGGGATCAGCACTTCGCAGGGCAGCTCCAGCAGCGCGGCGTTGTCGACCTCCTCAGCACCCCGGAAGCCGGCCAGAGTATGGTGCTCGCTGTAGTGGGTGAGCACCCGAGAAACGTCGAGCCCGGCCGGGTTATAGATCCCCCCGTTGACGTCGCTCAGCCCGATGACTTTGACACCCGCCTGGTGCAGCAGTCGCGCCGCGTTGGAGCCGACATTGCCAAACCCCTGGATGACCACCGTGGTTTCGTCGAGCGGCCGGCTGCGCTTGCGCTGCACGTTGGCGACAGTGATCAGCAGCCCGCGCCCCGTCGCCTCCTCGCGCCCGCGGCTGCCGCCCAGCACAATCGGCTTGCCGGTGACCACGCCCGGCTCAACGTACCCCTTCTTCATGCTGAAGGTGTCCATCACCCAGGCCATCACCCGTGGGCTGGTTCCGACATCGGGCGCGGGGATGTCGACGGTTGGGCCGATCAGGTCGAAGATCTCGGCGACGTAGCGGCGCGTCAGCCGCTCCAGCTCGCCCTCGCTCAGCAGCTTCGGATCGCAGGTGACGCCGCCCTTGGCGCCGCCGAACGCCACATCCACGATGGCGCACTTCCACGACATCCAGCCAGCCAGCGCAGTCACCTCGTCCAGCGTGACGTCCGGGTGGTAGCGAATGCCCCCTTTGCCGGGGCCGCGGGTGTTGTCGTACAGCACCCGGTAGCCGGTGAACACCCGCAGCTCGCCACTGTCCATCCGCACCGGTACGCTGACGATCACCTGTCGCTTGGGATGCCGCATCGGCTCGATCTCGTTCGGGTCCGCCTTGATGATGGAGGCGGCCTTGTCGAGCTGCGCGAGCATATCTTCGAGCGGGTTGTGGTGTCGGAACGGGCCGACGCGGCCGAGATGTCGCCGGGACATAGGCCCCCTGGGCTTCGTCGCCATGTACTCCCCCACCTCGTTGTGGTTTGGGCTTCATCCGCATTGTCTGCGTGGCCGCGCTCGTTGGCAAGAGCTGATCGGCCTGAATGTGAAAGAGCTCTCATCGGCCGGGCCAGATGGAGCGCAGCGCGGCCCGCGGCTACGTGTCGAGGCTCTTCAGAGCCCGTTGCAGGCTTCGGGCCAGGTGGCCCCGAACGCGGCGCCTAACGGGGAATGCCGGGCGCACTCGTCCCGCCCAGGCCGTCGGCGAACATCGTCGTCCGCTCCACGACGATCGATCGGTCCGCCGTCACGTGCGTCGCTACCTCTGCATCGGCGACGATCCGATTGACGTCAACGGTCGTCCGGCTGGTGGGCGGGAGCGTGAGGTGGCGGGACTCGTCAGGCGCGCCGTCGGCGCGGGTGAAGACGAGGCTGACCTCAGCCGGGCGCGCATTGGGATTGAGCAGCGCCAGCGTCTCGTGGTACGGCTTGGCGGTCGAGCCCTCCGGCAGGAACCATTCCTTGGCCGGGCTTGCCACACCGCTCGAATCGGTCCCGCCGCGCCCCTGGCCGAAGTACACTGCGCGCTCCGCGACAATTGGCTGGTCGGACTCGACCTTAGCGCCGAAGCTCACATTCGGGAGCACGGGATCGGCGTAGAGGCTGAAGCGCGAGCGAGGGCCAACCGTGTATCCCTGCACGACCGGCTGGCCGCCTTCGGGGTAGAAGGTAACGGTCAGCTTGGCCGGCTGCGGATTCGGGTTCTGTACCAGCAGCCAGGTATCGAAGCCGACGCGGGTCTGGCCTTCGGCAAAGTACCAGGTCCGGCGCGGCTCGGCGACGGCGATGGTGCCGTGCCCGCCCTGGGCGTTGTCGAAGTACATCGCCCGCTCGGCGACGATCGGGACGTCGGAAGTAATGAAGGTCGAGAACCCGGCCGCCTGGAAGAGCTGATTGACGTACACACTCTTGCGCGAGGAGGGCGGGATGACGAGCTGCTGAGGCACCACGCTGCCGTCCTCGCGCATATATTGCAGGCTCACGTTCGCCGGGCGGGTGCCCGGGTTCTGGAGCAGGATCCAGGTGTCGAACGGCGCCGCGGTCGATCCCTCCGCCAGGTACCAGGTCCGCGAGGGCGCAGAAGCGCCGATGGAGTCGGTGCCATCATGGCCGAAGTACATCGACCGCTCGGCCAGCACCGTGTCGTTGGAGTCGACGCGCAGGCTGAGCTCGGCGTTCGGGATGACATCGTTGACATGGATGCTGTGCCGGCAGTCGGGCGGTAGGCGCACCTGCTGCACGACGTTGTCGCCTTCGGTCGGCATGTAGGTGATGCGGACGTCGACGGCGCGATTGGTGGGGTTGAACAGCGCCAGCCAGGTGTCGAAGGGGGGCTGGGTGCTGCCCTCGGCAAAGTACCAGGTGCTGGGCGAAGGCGACACCGCGCTCGGGCTGGCGCTCGGGCTCGCGCCCGGTGTGGCGGCCGGGGCCAGCACCGGCAGGGTCGGGAGCGCGGGCAGCTCGGTTTGACTCGGCGTCGGCGTCTGCTCCGTGGCTGGGACCGGCGTGACGGTGGGCGGAGGGCTGCCGAGGACCAGCGCGAGCGCCTGAACCGCGTCGAGCCGGCCGAACCCGCTGGCGTTATCTCGGCCCGGGGGACAGATATCCTGCGCCGAGTCCTGGAGAATGTGCCGGAGCTGGTCGTTGGTCAGATCCGGCCGCACACTGAGCAGCAGCGCGGCAACCCCGGATACCTGCGGCGCGGCGGCCGAGGTGCCGGTGGTCAGTGCGTAGGGCCCCAGGCCGGCTCCCACCCAGGCGGTGCTCGGGATGTCCACTCCTGGAGCCACCATCCCAATGTACGGCTGCCGCTGGGAAAACAACGGTACCTTGTCCGAGCGGTCGGACGCTCCTACCGCCAGCACCTCGTCATACGCGGCGGGATAGTTCGGCAGGTTCGCCCGATCGCCGGTGTTGCCGGCCGCGGCCACGATCAGCACGTTCTTCGCGTTCGCGTAGGTTACCGCCTCGCGCAGGACTTTGGAGTCGTCCACCGTGCTGGACGAGATGTTGATGATGCGGGCCCCGCGGTCGGTCGCGTAGACGATGCCCTGGGCGACGATATCGTCAGAGCCCTGGCCTTGCTGGTCGAGCACTTTGACCGGCAGGATCTTGACCTGCCAGGCGACCCCAGCGACGCCGATCCCGTTGTTCCCGATCGCCCCGATGATCCCGGCGACCGCGGTGCCGTGCGACGAATCGTCGCTCGCATCCGCGTCGTCGTGGACGAAGTCGTAGCCACTCAACAGGTT
The DNA here is from genome assembly GCA_021325655.1 of Pseudomonadota bacterium. Lineage (GTDB taxonomy): Bacteria > Chloroflexota > UBA6077 > UBA6077 > JAJPGT01 > JAJPGT01. The sequence continues at coordinate 65,418 of JAJPGT010000106.1, read as the reverse complement.
CGGGGCCAGGTCGGGATGGTGAAAATCGACCCCGGTGTCCAGCACTGCGACGATGATGCTGGGCCGTCCGGTGGTGACGTTCCAGGCGGTCTCCAGCCCGATGCGGGCGAGGTTCCACTGGAACGAGGTGTAGTAGGTGTCATCGGGGATGACCGCGGTCAGCCGTTCGCGGTGCACTCTGTCCGCCCAGGCCACCAGCGGACTCCGGGTGAGCGCTTCGACAGTCGCCTGCTCCTCGCCCGGGGGCACCGCCAGCCGCAGGATTCCTAGCGGGGCGAGACGGCCGAGCACCCGGTACCCCTGCGTCTGCGCGAAGCGCTCCAGCTCCAGCTCCGCGCCTGGCATGGCCCGGGCGACGACGACGCCCGGGACACCGGACGCGGGCCGGCTCTCTGGCACGGAGCGGTCTGGCGCAACAGGCGCCACGTTGGGCCAGAGTAGGAGCAGGGAGAGCACGACCCAGGCGACGACAAGTCCCTGGGCGCCCCGGGCAGTGCTCACGGGATGGTCTCGGGGATCAGCGCCTCGCGGACCCGCGTCACCAGCGCTGAGCTCAGCCCGCCCTTGCTCCGCAGCAGATTCTTCAGGCTCTTCGTGCTGGCTGCTTGCACCGCGCAGCCCTCCAGGCGCAGCCGGGCCTGGGGGCTGGTGAAGACGACCACGCCCTGAACGGGGACGCTGTCGGCCGCGTCGCCCAGCCGGGCCCGCAGCTCACGGATGACCTGCTCCTTGGCGCTCTCCAGGTCGCGCGTCGGATTGCCGAGCGGCACACCCCAGACCGTGTTATAGAACTTGACGATCGGGCTCACGTCCTGCTGGTCCCAGCTCTGGCCACGACAGATCAGCGTGCCGGTGTGCGGGCGCGGAAGCAGCACCGTGACCCCATTGGGGCTGACCAGCAGGTAATCCGGCAGATTGGGGGCAGCGAAGGTGATCAGGGTATAGCGGTTGTCCAGCCCTTTGATCGCCTGCGCCAGGGCCGCGTCCTGCCGGTGCTTGGGCCCGTAGCGCTGCACGAGCTGTTTGCCAAAGAAGTAGGGGACGAAGAACACGATGACGGCCAGGTACGGGGCGAACAGCAGCACAGGGTTGGTGGTTGTGGGCGTGACTTGCAGCGAAACGAATAGCCCGGCGATCAGGACCGCCAGGGCCACCATGTGCAGGACGGTGCCCAAGCGGAAGCGGCTCGTCGCCAGCTTCTCGTTGGTGACCAGTTGCATGAACGCCGCCGCTCTCCTGATCCGGGGTGCGCGGGCAGCAGTCGCGGAGCAGACTGGCGCCTCGGGCCCGCGGCATTATGTGTAGCTGCGCCTCGGCCGTCAATTGTAGCCTGTCGCGGCACGCGCCGACCTCGCCTGGTGCGCGATAATGGCCTCGGGACGCCGGTTCGACTCGCGGCGTCCCCGGGTGGGATGGATGCAACGTGCTGTGCGCTGGCTGTCGTGCGCCGCGACCGCCGGCATGTTCCTGGTGCTGCTCATGGGCGCCGCGGTGACCAATACCGGGTCGGCCGAAGGCTGCGGCCGCTCCTGGCCCTTGTGCCACGGCCAGTTCATTCCGGAGTTTGCCTTGCAGACAGCGATCGAGTTCAGCCACCGCGCGGTGACGGGAATCGTCGGGCTGCTCATCTTTGCGCTCGCCGTCGGCGCCTGGATGGGCTGGCGCGAGCGCACCGAGATCCGGGTGCTGGTTCCGCTGATGCTCGGCTCGCTGCTGGTGCAATCTGGCCTGGGCGCCTGGGCGGTGCTGGCGCCACAGTCACCCGCGGTGCTGGCGCTACACTTCGGCATCTCGCTGGTCGCGTTCGCCAGCGTCTTCCTGACCGCCGTCGTCCTCCGCGAGCCGGCCGGCGAGGCGCCGCGCGACCGGCCGGCGCCACCCGCGTTCCGACGCGCCGCCTGGGCCAGCCTCGCCTACGTGTACCTCGTCGTCTACCTGGGTGCCTACGTCCGCCACACCGGCGCCAGCCTCGCCTGCCTGGACTGGCCGCTGTGCGGCGGGGCCCTCATCCCCGCGCTCTCGGCGCCGGTCGCCGCCGTGTTTGCCCACCGCCTCGCCGCGCTCGGCAGCTTGCTGCTGCTGGCCGGGTTGGCGCTCTGGGGGCAGCGGCTCCGCCTAGCGCGCCCTGACCTGGCCCGGGGGAGCGCGGTGGCGCTGCTGCTGGTCACGCTCCAGGCGCTGGGCGGCGGCCTGGTCGTGCTTACCCGGATGAGCCTCTTCAGCACCCTTGCCCACGCCGGTGTCATGACCCTTCTGTTCGGCAGCCTGAGCTACCTCTGCTTGCAGGTGCTATCCCGCCCGGCCACGGCGCGCCTGGCCAGCGCGCGGCCCCCCGCCACCTCGCGCCGGGCGAGCGTCTCCAGCGCCTAGTGGCCGAGGCCGCTGTGCTCAGTCTCCTCAGCGCCGGGCGTCAGTGCGGTTCGCGTGCGGCCGCTCCATGCGGCTGACGGTCCGTGTCCATCCCGGGGCGCCGCGGGAGGCAGTCGTGGCGCGGCCAGACGGCATGCTGGAGCTCTGGGTGCGCCAGCCACCGGTGGAGGGGCAGGCGAACCAGGCCGTGGTGGCGCTGCTGGCAGAGTGGCTCGGGGTGCCGCGCTCCAGCGTGCGGCTGGTGCGTGGGGCGCGGGCGCGATTGAAGGTGGTGGAGGTGCCGCTGGAGCGCTGGGACGAGGTGCTGCGCCGGCTGCCACCGACGCGGGGAACCCCTTGATTGCCACGGCGTCCAGGCGTGCGACGGAGCGAGGCTCACGGGTGCCCGCGGGAACAGCAGAGACGCGGCCAGTTCCGGGTTCGTCGTGGCGGCGATGTTAGCGGATGATGCTGCTGATGAGCTGCTGCATGACCTGCAGCAGGAGAATCGCGACCAGTGGAGAGATGTCGATCATCCCGATCTGGGGGATGATCCGCCGCAGCGGGGCGAGGATCGGCTCAGTCACGTCGTACAGCAGCACGACCAGCGGATTGTCCGCGCGCAGGTTGAACCACGACAGCAGCGCCCGGGCGACGATGGCGATAACCAGGATCTGGATCAGGTAGTAGACGAAGGTCTGCAGAAACGTTGTCAGCACGAGAGTCGTTCTCCAAATAGCGCCCGGCCAATACGTACGCAGGTGGCTCCTTCGGCGATCGCCAGCGGGAAGTCGTCAGTCATCCCCATGGATAGCTCCCGCCAGTCAGCGCGCGGGAACTGCGTGGCCAAGCGGTCGCGGAGCTCCCGCAGCCGAGCGAAGCAGGCGCGGGTTTCACGTTCGGCCAGGCCCAGCGGCGCTACCGTCATCAACCCCTGGATCCGCAGCCCAGGTAGCGCCACGATACGCTCGACAGCCGCGGTCAGCTCGGCGGGGCGGAATCCGGGCCGCGTCGGGTCGCCCCCCAGGTACACCTCGAGTAGAACAGGGAAGGGCTCATCATGCGCCAGCCTGGAGATGGTCTCGGCCAGCCTGACGCTGTCGACGGACTGGATTATAGCGAATAATGACAACGCGGCTTTCACTTTGTTGCGCTGAAGCGTGCCAACCAGGTGCCAGGTGGGCGGCGAGGCGAGCGCGGCGTTGACCACGGGGATTTTGGCTGCTGCCTCCTGGACGCGGTTCTCGCCGAAGTCGCGCAGCCCCAGGCGCGCCGCCGCGATGACCAGCTCGGCCGGATGCGTCTTGGTTACGCCGACGAGACGGACGTCGCCGGGCTGGCGGCCGGCGCGCAGGGCAGCTTCTGCGATGCGCTCCCGCACCCGGGCCACGTTGTCGGCCAGCCAGGCGGGTGGCGGGACCGGCTCCGAGGTGTTCGTTGGGCTGAGTGTGCTCATTGGAGGCTCGCGATCAGACTGAAGCGGCCGCTGGGCCCGCCGCCCGCGGCACGGTGGGAGAAGAAGTCGCGGCTGTGGCAGCGGGTACAGAGAGCACTCAGTTCGATCTGTGCCGCGGGCACGCCGGCCGCCAGCAGCGCCTCGCGGTTCAAGGCCCACAGGTCCAGCATAATGCGCTGGCCGTCGCGTCGCACGCCACCTGGCCGGTGGGCGAAGTGGGCGGCAACCTCCTCACCTACCTCGTAGCAACACGGGCCGATGGCCGGGCCGACGCCGGCCAGCAGGTCGCGCGGGGCGCTGCCGAACTGCTCGCTCAGCGCCCGCACCGCTGCGACGGCGACATCCGCGGCGGTGCCGCGCCAGCCGGCGTGGGCCAGCGCCAGCGCCCGCCGCCGGGGATCGACCAGCAGCAGCGGGACGCAGTCGGCGAAGCGCAGCATCAGAAAGCGCCCGGGTCGGTTGGTGATCAGGATGTCGGCGTGCTCGCGGCGCAGCACCTCGGCGGGCTGGTCGTCGACGTGAACCACCTGCGCGCCATGCACCTGGAAGCAGGTCGCGAGCTGCTCGGGACGGGCGCCAACCGCCTCGGCGAGGCGGCGGCGATTGGCCGCCACGTTCTCGGGCGCATCTCCGCACGACAGTCCCAGGTTCAGGGTGTCGAACGGAGCCGGGCTGACCCCGCCATGGCGGGTACTGACGGCATGGACGAGGCCGGGCAGGCCGGCCAGCAGGTCGAATTCGGCGAGCGGCAGCCCGCCGCGCTGGAGGCGTCTCACCGATCGCGCTGGGCACGCCGTCGCAGGAACGGCGGCAGGTCCAGGTCGTCCTCCTCGTCGATCAATGGGGGGAGGTCCGGCGGCTCCCGCCGGGGTGGGGGAGCGCCATGGGTCTGCCGCAGTCGCTCGCCGAGCGTCAGGCGATCCCCGGCATAGCTCGGCTCCCCGAGCGGCTCGCGGAGCACCTCGCGATGGTCTCGGCCGCGCTCCACCCCGCGCGGTTCGCGCTGGCCCCCGGACGGTCGCGCGCCGTCGTCGAAGCCGGTGGCGATCACCGTGATCTTGACCTCGCTCTGCAGCCGGGGATCGATCACCGCGCCAAAGATGATATTCGCGTCCGGGTCGGCGGCGCGCGAGATAATGTCCGCCGCCTCGCTGATCTCGGCGAGGGTGAGGTCGGCGCCGCCGGTGATGTTGAACAGCACCCCCTTGGCACCCTCCATCGAGACGTCCAGCAGCGGGCTGGAGATCGCCATCTTGGCCGCCTCCGTCGCACGCTGGTCGCCAGTGCCGCGCCCGATCGCCATCAGCGCCGAGCCGGCCTCGGTCATGATCGACTTGATGTCGGCGAAGTCCAGGTTCACCAGGCCGGGCTCGGTGATGAGCTCGGAGATGCCCTGGATCCCCTGGCGGAGCACGTCGTCTACCACCCCGAAGGCGGCCTCCAGCGAGGTGCGCTTGTCGATCACCGCCAGCAGCCGGTCGTTGGGAATGGTGATGAGAGTATTGACCTTCTGCTTCAGGTTGGCAATGCCCTGCTCCGCCGCCTCGCGGCGGCGCGCCCCCTCGAAGGCAAACGGCTTGGTGACTACTCCAACCGTGAGCGCCCCAACGTCGCGGGCAATGGAGGCGATCACCGGCGAGGCTCCGGTGCCGGTGCCGCCGCCCATGCCGGCGGCGATGAACACCATGTCCGCGCCCTTGAAGAGCTGGTAGATCCCCTCAGCGCTCTCCTCAGCCGCCTTCTCCCCGATCGCCGGGTTGCCCCCAGCGCCTAAGCCACGCGTCAGCTTTTCGCCGATGCGCAAGCGCGTCGGCGCTTCAGACCGCGCCAACGCCTGCGCATCGGTATTGACCGCGACGAATTCCACGCCGCGCACGCCCGCCTGGATCATTCGGTTTACTGCATTGGAGCCGCCACCGCCGACGCCGATGACGATGATGCGCGCGGATCCATCGAGCTCTGCCGCCATCCGACGCCTCCATATCTCAATTGCGTATCAGTGTACTCGCTTAGGGAAGAAAACTTCTGAGCCAGGTGAGCACTGAGCCAACGGCGCCGGAGAGCGGGCTGGGAGTGTGGCGCTGGCTCGCCCCGTCCTCTTCCTGCTTCAGCCCGTACTTGAGCAACCCTGCGCTGGCCGCGAAGGCCGGCCCGCTAATCGTATCGACCAGGCCGAACATCCCTGTCGGAACGCCGATGCGGACCGGACCCTGGAAACGCTGCGCGGCGAGCCGACGAATACCCCGGAGCTGCGCGGTCCCACCGGTCAGCACGATCCCCGCCGGCAGTCCGCCCTCATAGCCGCCCTTCGCAAGCTGCTCGCGTACCAGGTCGAACGTTTCGTCCAGGCGGTCCTGGATGATCTCCCCGAGAAGCCGCAGCGACACCGTGCGCCCCTCGTCCCGTTCAAACGCGGCGACTTCGATCGTCCGATCCTCCTCGATCAGCTCTGGCAACGCGTAGCCGTGCCGGAGCTTCACCTCCTCGGCCGCGGCGAACGGCGTGCGCAGGCCCATGGCGATGTCGTTCGAGATGTGGTTGCCGCCAATCGGCAGGATCGAGGCATACGCCAGGCTGCCATCGCAGAACACAGCGATGTCGGTGGTGCCGCCGCCGATGTCGAGCAGCACCACGCCTAGCTCCCGCTCGGCATCGGTGAGCACCGCCTCGCCCGCTGCCAGCGGCTGCAGCACCAGGTCGTCGATCCCGATCCCCACCCGCTCCACGCAGCGCATCATGTTGTTCAGTGAGGTGGCCGAGCCGGCCACGATCGTGGTGTCCACCTCCAGCCGGTGCCCGAGCATGCCGGCCGGGTCCTTGATACCCTCCTGGCCATCGATGATGAAATGGCGCGGCAGGACGTGGACGATCTCCCGGTCCGGTGGGATCGTCACCACCCGCGCCGCCTCCAGCGCGCGGTTCACGTCGTCCTCGGTGATGACGTTATCGTGGCGGTGCACCGCGACGACGCCGTGGCTGTTGACCGAGGAGATGTGCGCCCCGGCGATGCCGACGTAGGCGGAGACGATCTTGAAGCCCGACTGCTGCTCGGCCTTGGCGACCGCCGCCTCGATGGATTCGACCGTCTCCTCGACGCTGACGACCACACCCTTCTTCAGCCCGCGGGACGGCACGACCCCGACGCCGATCACCTCGAGCTGGTCGTCCTCGCTCACAGCCGCGATCAGCGCGCACACCTTGGTGGTGCCCACGTCGATCCCGACGACGATGCGCTCCCTGGCCATCAGCTCTCCGCGCTCCGGTCGCTCAGCGGAAGTACGGGCGCTGGGGAAAGCGCACGTCGATAAGCTGGGGCCGGGTGCCTTCGCGGCTGAGCTCGGCCTGCACTGCCGCCAGCGTCGCCAGTTTCACGTCAAGATTCTCCTCTGTCCCGAACCGCAGCCGGGGGCCGCCCGGCGGCTGGACTTCCACCCCAAAGGCACGGGAGTAATCGTACTCCGACGGCGCCAGGCCCAGCGCCCCGGGGAGCGCCTGCGTCAATGCTGCCACCGTCCGAATCGCGGTGAGGTCCACACGCTGCCCCGCCTCGGGGGCTGGGCCGTCGAGGTCATGGATAACGATCAGCGGCTGCTCTGGGGTCTGCGTCCCCAGGACAATGCCGTCGACGTCGACCAGAAAGATCGCGTCACCCGATTGCCAGCTCACATACGGCGTCCGCTCGCGAATGAGCAGATCGACCCGTCCGGGCAGAGCGACTCGCACGTCCACCGCGCGGACCGCGGCGAGGCGCTGGACTCGCTCTGCTACCTCCGACCGGCGCACCCAGAAGCTGTTCGTGCCCTGTACCGCCGCCGCCGCCAAGACCTCGTCGGTGGTGAGCAGGTGGTTACCCGAAACAGTCACCTGCCGAATGCGGAACTCGGGGGAGGTCGCCGTATCATACAAGAGCCCGGAAAGCGCGAGCAATGCGACCAACCCGAGCATTCGGGCCAGGACGACCGCCAGGCGGTGCCCACCGGTCTCCGCGCCGGGCCGCTCGTCCGCGGCAGCTCGCAGCCGTTCGGTGCGACGTTGCAGGATACGTGCTCGCTGCTGGAACGCCCGGGAGCGAGGAACCCACTGCCGGTGGATCATGCCAGGGGCGCTTCAAGCCGGCGGCGCTCCGCCTCGCTCCAGCGGCCGACGAGCTGGATCTCGGGACGGAGCCAGACCCGGTGCTGGCGCCACACCTCCTCCTGCATCAGCACGATGAGGGCGTAGACGTCCGCCGCCGTGGCACCGGGGAAAGTCACGATGAAGTTCGCGTGCTGCGGAGAGACCTGGGCTTTGCCGATCGTCGCCCCCTTCAATCCTGCTGCCTCCACCAGCCGCCCCGCGTAGTCGCCCTCCGGGTTGGTAAAGACGCTCCCGGCGCTCTGCTGGCGCGGCTGTGTGAGCGTGCGCTGGTCCTGGAGCCGCTGCACGGTCTGGCGCAGCAGGTGCGGATCGGCCCGTCGAAGCGCGAAGCGGGCGCCGACGACGAGCAGCAGCCCGAGCTCGCGCTCCTTGAGCCGGCTGTACCGATACCGATACGCTAGAGCGGCCGGGTCCAGCTCGCGCAGCCGGCCCTCAGCGTCGACCACGTCTACCGACAGCAGCACGTCCTGACAGGCCCCGCCGAAGGCGCCAGCGTTGTTCACCACCGCGCCGCCGATCGTCCCGGGGACGCTCACCGCCCACTCCAGCCCGGCCCAGCCCTGGTGCGCCAGCCGCCGCGCCAGGGCCGAAAACGACTGGCCGGCCTCGGCGTAGAGCACGGCCTGGTCGCGGTCCACCAGCATCTGCACCCGGGCGAACATCGGCTTGAGCACCAGCCCCTCCACGCCAGCATCGCTGACGAGCAGGTTCGAGCCCCCTCCCAGGAAGGTGACCGGCAGCCCTTCGTCGACCGCCATCTGGAGCGCAGCGATCGCGTGCTCCCGCTCACTCGTCCGCAACAGCCAATCGGCCGGACCGCCCACTTTGAGCGAGGTCAACGGCAGCAGCGGTCGTCTCGGCAGCGCCCCCAGCGCCGCGAGCCGACTCATCGCCGGCCCTCCCGCGCCCACTGCTCCAGCAGCCGCTCGCCCACCAGATAGACGTCGCCCGCGCCCAGTGTCAGTGCGAGATCGCCGGACTGGAGGATCGCTCGCAGCCGCTCGACCGCCTCATCGAGCGAGTCCACCAGGTCTACCGGCACCCCCTGGATCCTGGCCGCCAGATCGGCCGAGGAGACGGGCAGCAGCTCGCGCTCGCGGCCGGCCGGCGTGTAGATCGGCAGCAGCACCACCCGGTCCGCGGCGCTGAACGCGGCGGCGAACTCTGGCAGCAGCTTCAGTGTCCGGTTCATGGTGTGCGGCTGGAATACGGCGATCACCCGACCCGGGTGCACGGCGCGCGCCGCGGCAAGGGTGGCGCGCAGCTCGGTGGGATGGTGCGCGTAGTCGTCGACCACCAGCACCCCAGCCCGCGTCCCTTTGTACTCGAACCGCCGCCGAGTGCCCTGGAACGAGCGCAGCGCTTCGCTCGCCGCCTCCAGACTTGCCCCGGCCCAGCGCGCGGCCGCAACTGCGGCGGCGGCGTTGGCCGCGTTGTGCCGCCCATTCAGCGGCAGCTCGAAACGGACCTCGGCGCCCCCCGGCTCGCGCAGTCGAAAGACGCTGCCGCCGCCACGCCGGGGCTGGTACGCGGTGACCCGCCAGTCAGCGTGAGCGGCGAAGCCGTACCGCTCCCGACGGCGGGGAAGGTCGAGCGAGTCGAGTAGCGCGGCGTCGGCGCAGGTCACCAGCAGACCATCCGGGTGGACCCGCTCCACGAACGCACGGAACGCCTGGACGATCTCATCCAGGTCGCGAAAGCAGTCCAGGTGGTCAGCCTCGATGCTGGTGATGATCGCCAGCCGCGGGCAGAGCTCTAGGAAGCGGCGGTCGAACTCGTCCGCTTCCACTACCAGGTACAGGCTGCGGCCGAGCCGGGCGCTGGCGTTGAAGTTGATCGCCTCGCCGCCGAGCGCCAGCGTTGGATCCAGTCCGGCCACGTGGAGGATCCAGGCCAGCAGCGCCGTCGTCGTGGTCTTGCCGTGTGTCCCTGCCACCGCCAGGCCGATGCGATCCCGCATCAGCGCCCCGAGGGCCTGGGCATGGGTGAGCACCGGCACGCCGCGCTCGCGGGCCCAGGCGACCTCCGGGTTGTCCAGGCCGACTGCGGCGGAGCGAATCAGCAGGTCGGCGCCCGCGGCCTGCTCGGCTCGATGCCCGTGATACACCGTGACGCCCGCCGCCGCCAGCCGCTCTCGCGCCGCCCCGCCGCCCAGGTCCGAGCCCGTCACGCGCTTGCCCAGCGCCCGCAGCAGCAGCGCCAGGCTGCTCATCCCACTGCCCGCCACGCCGACGCAGTGTACCCGCTGCGCTGCACGGAGCGCCCACGCCGGATCCGGGCCTCCGGGCTCAGCCACGCCAGCTCCGGCGCCCGACAGAGGCGCGGCGCGCCCGGCGGGCTGCGGGCGCGCCAGGAGCACGCGCTGCGGCGAGCGAGCGGCCCACCAGCAGCGGTCGGATCCGTGGTGCGCCGCGTGGCGCACCACGGGCAAGGAGCAGCACACCCTCGAGCCGGGCCGGTTCTGGCGTGGCGCGGAGGACCGGCTCAGCGGCGGGCTTGCCGCGAGAGACACTGATGATCAGGCCGGTGGCGACCAGTGAGACGACGATAGAGGAGCCGCCGAAGCTGACAAACGGCAGGGTGACACCGGTGTACGGGGCGGTATTGGTTACCACGGCGATGTTGACCAGCGCCTGCCAGACGATCATGCAGGTGGCGCCCGTCGCCAGCAGCCGACCGTACGTGTCTGGGGCCCGGCTGGCGGCGAGCAATCCGCGCCAGGCGAACACCGCGAACAGCAGCAGGACCAGCAGCGTCCCGACGAACCCGATCTCCTCCCCGATGATGGCGAAAATCGTGTCGGTGTGCGCGTTCGGGACGTAGTAGAACTTCTGGCGGCTGGCGCCCAGCCCCAGGCCGGTGAGCCCACCGGAGCCGAGCGCGATCAGGGTCTGGATCGTGTGCCAGCCGGCCCCCTGCTGGTCTCGCCAGGGATCCAGGAACGCGGTGATACGATCCATCCGATAGCTGGCGGTGACGACGAACCACAGGGCGCCGAGCGAGGCGAGCACCAGCCCGAGCAGAAAGTGCAGCAGGTTGGCGCCGGCGATAAAGAACAGCGAGATCGCCGTCGCCATGATAATGATGGTCGTCCCCAGGTCTGGCTCCAGCATCACCAGCCCGGCGACGATCCCGAGCACAATCACGAACGGGATCGCGCCGTAGGCGAACTCGCCCACCTGCTTGCCCTTCTGCGCGAGCCAGTCGGACATGTACAGCACCAGCGCCAGCTTGGCGAACTCGCTCGGCTGCACCGGCGGCAGTGGCCCGAGCTGCAGCCAGCGCTGTGCGCCATAGCTGGTCACCCCGAGCCCAGGCACCATCACCAGTACCAGCGTGACCAGGCAGACGCCGAGCGCCAGTGTGGAGAAGCGCCGCCAGCGATGGTAATCGCTGCGGGCGACGAGCCCCATGCAGAGTGCCCCGACGACAATCCAGAGCACCTGGCGGGTCAGAAAATACAGGTCGTCGTGGAACTCGTTGTGGGCGACGACGAAGCTGGCGCTGTAGACCATCAGCGCGCCCAGGATGAGCAACGCCACGACCGCGCCGAGCAGGAGCCAGTCGGCTCGCCGGGTCGCGCTAGGCACCGACACGCTCCCGCAATGCCCGCACCGCCGTCTGGAAGGCGCGCCCGCGCGCTTCGAAATCCGCGAACATGTCGAAGCTGGTCCCCCCGGGCGAGAGCAGGACGATAGTACCAGGCTCAGCCAGGGCGAATGCCCGCGCCACCGCCTCCTGCATCGAGCCGACATGCGAGATGGCGGCATACCCTGGCGCGACGCGCCGCAGCGCCGCGGCGATCGGATCCGCGAGCTCCCCGAGCAGCACCACGTGCCGCGCCCGCTGCGCCAGCGCAGCCGCCCACTCGTCCAGCGGCAGGTGCTTGTCGCGTCCCCCGGCGATCACCACCAGCGGCTCGTCGAAGGCACGCAGCGCGGCGAGCGCACGGTCGGGCGAGGTCGCGATGGAATCATCGACGAACTGCACGCCCTGCACCTCGCCAACCGGCTGCAAGCGGTGCGGCAGCCCCGTGAATGCCTGAATCCCGCGTCGCATCGCCGTGGCCTCCACCCCACAGGCCAGCGCCACCGCGCACGCCGCCAGGGTATTGGCCAGGTTGTGCCGGCCGCGCAGCGGGGAGTCACTCCGCGACGCGATCATCTGCTCTGTGTCGCCCAGCCGGGCGTACAGCGTCTCCCCGCGCAGGTAGGCGCCCTCCACCGGGTGCTCCAGGCTGAAGCGCAGCACCCGCGAAGGGGGGGCGAACTGCCGGCTCGCGGCATCGTCCGCGTTCAGGATGCACCAGTCAGCGGACGACTGGAACTAGAAGATGTGCCGCTTGGCGGCGACGTACGCCTCCATGGTCCCGTGGCGGTCGAGGTGGTTCGGGGCGATATTGGTGATCGCGGCGACGCGGGGGCTGGCGTCCAGCGTCTCGAGCTGGAAGCTGGATAGCTCCAGCACCACCCAGGTCTGCTCGGTCATTGTCGCCAGTTGCCCGAGGAGCGGGACGCCGATGTTGCCACCCACGCGCGTGTCGCGCCCGGCCGCGCGCAGCATCTCCCCCACCAGCCCCGTGGTGGTGCCCTTGCCGCTCGATCCGGTGATCCCGACGATACGCCCCGGGCAACGCTGGAAGAAGAGCCGGGTGGCGCTGGAGACCTCGATCCCGCGCCGCCGCGCCTCCTGCACCAGCGGAGTCTCCTGCGACACCCCGGGACTGACGAACAGCGCCTCCGTGTCGTCCAGCAGCAGCCCGATCGGGTGGCCGCCGAGGATGTAGCGCAGCCGCAGATCCTCCAGCGCCGCCAGCTCGCGGTCCAGTAGCTCGGCCCGTTTCGTGTCGGTCACAGTGACACGCGCCCCCTCCGCGTTCAGGAAGCGCGCCAGGTCGATCCCTTCGCGCGCCAGCCCGACTACGACAACGCGCTTGCCCCGGTAGCTGGGCGCCGAGCCCCTGCCGGCGCTCATGCCCGCCACCTCTTAACGCTCGCGACTGCCGGAGCGCACGCTAGCCAGCCCTCACGCCGGTCGGCGCCCGCGGTTATCGGCGCGCGGCCCACGGCCGGCAGACAACCGGCGGCGTGCATCCAGAGTGGGGAGAGCAGGAGCGTTCGGGCCATTTAAATCAGCGCCAGGGCGATGCCGAGGATCGAGGCGAGAATGCTGATCAGCCAGAACCGCTGGGTAATCTGCGTCTCGGACCAGCCCATCAGCTCGAAGTGGTGGTGTAAGGGGGACATGCGGAGCAGCCGCCGGCCCCCGGTCGCTTTGAAGTAGCCTACCTGGAGGATAACGGACAGCGCCTCGGCGACGAAGATCACCCCGATGATCGGCAGCAGCAGCACCTGGCCGGTCATCAGTGCGACCACCGCGAGCGTGGCGCCGACGGCGAGCGAGCCCGTATCACCCATGAACACCTGGGCCGGATGGGCGTTGAACCAGAGGAAGGCGAGCAGGGCGCCCATGACGACCAGGCAGAAGGTCATCAGGTAGAACTGGCCGTACAGGTAGGCGATGGTGGCGTACGCGCCGAAGGCCCAGGCCGCGGTCGTCCCCGCCAGGCCATCCAGCCCGTCAGTCAGGTTTACCGCGTTGGCCGCGCCGACGATGCTGAAGATGCCCAGCAGGATGAAGGCCGGGCCGCCCAGGTGCACCGCCTGGCGCACGGTGGGCAGAAACAGGCGGTCGATGCCGAGGATGAAGTAGAGCCCGCAGGCGGCCACCGCGGCGATGCCGAGCTGCCAGGCGAGCTTGAAGCGCGCTCGCATCCCCTCGCCCCGGCCGCCGATCAGCGACATGCGGTCGTCGATCAGCCCCAGCACCCCGGAGGCGACCAGCACGAACAGGGGGTACAGAATCGAGCGGCCGCTCTCGCGATAGAACAGCGCGGTCGTCAGCAGCGTCACCAGCAGCGCGGTGCCCCAGATGAGCACCCCGCCCATGGTAGGGGTGCCGACCTTCTCGACGTGGCTGCTGGGTCCCTCGGACCGGATCTTTTTGCCCAGCCCGTGGCGCCGCAGGAAGCTGAGATACGGGTAGCCCGCCAGCATCGCGACGATGAAGGCGGCGACGCCGAGTCCGAGTGATAGCGGCAACGGTTCCATCGCTGCTAGTGCCCCCCTGCCTCGCCGCGCAGCGCCCGTGCCAGATGCTCCATCTGCATCGCCCGAGAGCCCTTTACGAGAACGACGTCGCCCGGCTGCAGGATACGCCGGAGCTGCTCGAACGCCTCCGCCCGGTCGTTCGCCGCGACGATCGTCGCGGGCGGTCGGCTCATCCGGCGCGCCTCCTCGGCGATCCAACGGGCTCGCGGGCCGACGGTGACGAGGACGTCGGCCACCTCGCCGGCCCGCGAGCCAACGCGGCGGTGGCCCGGCTCCTCGTAGCTGCCCAGCTCCAGCATGTCCCCCAGCACCGCTACCCGCCGGCCGTCCAGCTCCGCCAGTAGGTTCAGCGCCGCGAGCGCGGACTCCGGGCTGGCGTTGTAGGTGTCGTCGACGATGAGCGCCCCGCTGAGCCCCGGCCTGACTAGGATGCGGACCGAGGCCGGGATATGCCCCAGACCGGCGGCCGCCTCCTCCAGTGGGAGGCCCAGGGCCAGGCCAACCACCACCGCGGCGAGGGCGGCGTACACCGTGTGCCGGCCGAGCAGCGCGAGGTGCACCGGCAGGCGGCAGTCGCCGTGGACGAGCGTGAAGTCAACCCCGCCCAGGCCCCGACCGACGATGCCCTCCGCGCGCACCTCGGCATCGGGGCTCAGCCCGAAGGTCCGCACCCGCGCCCGCGTCGCCGTGGCCATCGCCCGGACCCGCACGTCGTCCGCGTTGAGCACCGCGACCCCATTCGCTGGGAGCGCCTCCACCAGCTCCTGCTTCGTCTGCTGGATGCGCTCGATGCTTCCCAGCCGCTCTAGATGGACCGGTTGGACGCTGGTGACGACGCCGACGCTGGGACGGGCGATCTCAGCCAGCAGCCGGATGTCGCCAGCGTTGTAGGCGCCCATCTCCAGCACTAGCACCTGGTGGCTCGGCCGCGCCCGGAGCAGCATCAGCGGCATGCCCACCTCGGTGTTCAGATTACCCTCGCTACGGAGCACCGTGAAGCGCTGCGCCAGCACCTCGGCGATCGCCTCTTTGGTGGTCGTCTTGCCGACGCTGCCGGTAATCCCGACGACGACCGGGCTGATGCGGGCGCGCCAGTAGCGGCCGAGGTCCTGCAACGCCCGGTACGTGTCTGGAACGCAGATGAGGGCCGGGCTGTCGGGCGTCCCCTCCGTGGCGCTCGGCGGTGGCAGGCGCTCCACTAGGGCTCCGCGCGCCCCCCGCGCGAGCGCCTCGGCGACGAACTGGTGGCCATCCACATGCTCACCGCGCAGCGCGACAAACAGCGCCCCCGGGGTGACGAGGCGGGAATCGACCGCGACGTTGCTGAAGTGGAGGCGGGGGTTGCCCCCCCTCAGCGCGCCGCCAGTCGCGGCCAGCACGTCGGCAAGCGGCAGGTCGATGTCGGACAGTGGGGTGGTCGGCATCTGACTGGACCCTACCCCGTCTGGGCCGAAGCGTGCACGTCCGCGGAGGGCGGAATGCGGTAGTAGGTCACGAGCTCCTCCACGAGCTGCTTCAACACCGGCGCGGCGACGATGCCACCGTAGATCTTCTCGGGCGCGTCCAGGCGCACCAGGATAGCCAGGCGCGGCTCGTCGGCCGGCAGCAGCGCCACGACCGAGGCGTAGGTCTTGCCCGTGTTATACCCGCTCGTGGTGGCGAAATCCGCGGTTCCGGTCTTTCCGGCGATGACGTAGCCAGGCACCCGGTCCTGCTCCAGCGCCGGCTGGTTCATCACGGCAACCATCATGGTCCGCAACGTGCGTGCCGTCTCCGGCGAGACGACCTGGCGCACTGCCTGTGGCTGGAACACCTGCCCGCCCGGCCCGCGCGTCTCCTGGACCAGCATCGGCTTCATCAGCGTGCCGTCGTTGCCAAGCACGGCGACCGCGCTGAGCATCTGCAACGGCGTAACAGCCACCCCCTGGCCGTAGGAGTTCGTCGCTAGGTCCAGCCGCGTCCACCCCTCGGCGGTGTAGTCGCGCACCAGTCCGGGCGTCTCCCCTGGCAGCCCAACGTTGGTAGGCTGGCCGAAGCCGAACAGCTCCAGGTAGTGGTAGAAGCGCTCCTTGCCGAGCCGGCCGCTGACGAACTGGGAGCCCACGTTGGCAGAATGGACGAGCACCTGGGTCATGTCAATGACGCCGTTGGCCCGCCCATCCCAGTTGTGGATCGTCACCCCATCGATCACCACATAACCCTTGTCCTCGATGGTGGTCCGCGGGGTGACCACGCCTTCGTTGATGCCAGCCGCCATGGTGATGACCTTCATCACCGAGCCGGGCTCGTACTGGTCGGTCACCCAGACGGGCTTGTAGAGGTCGTCGTGTCCGGGCTTGTAGATCTCGTCGTCGGTGAGCGAGTAGGTCGGCACGTGCGCCATCGCCAGCAGTGCGCCGGTGCGGGGATTCATCACCAGGATCACCCCGCCGGTCGCTTTGTTCTCCAGCACCGCGTTGGCCAGGATACGCTCGGCGGTGCGCTGGACGTAGCGGTCCAGGGTGAGCACAACATCTGTGCCCTCGACGGCCGGGGAGACGACCCGCCGTGCGATGGAGATCTCCCGCCCGGTAGTATCCCATTCGGACTCGATGGCGCCCTGCTTGCCGGCGAGCACGTCGTCCAGGCTGAGCTCCAGCCCAGCTAGGCCGTGGAAGTCGCGCCCGACGAAGCCGAGCACCTGCGCGGCGATGCTGCCCTCCGGGTACTCCCGTGACGGCGCCTGCTCCAGGAACACCCCGTTCAACCCGAGCGCCCTGACCCGCGCCGCGATCGCCGCCGGCAGCCGCGCCTTGACCAGCACCGGGATCGTACTCTTGGGGTCAATCTGTGCCGCGATCTCCTCCGGCGGCATCTCCAGGATCGGGGCGAGGCGCTGCGCGACGAGCTGCGGATCCTTCACCTGGCTGCCGACGACGAAGACGCTGTCGTACAGCACCGAGATCGCCAATGGATGACCTTCGGTATCCAGGATCGCCCCCCGTCGCGGGACGATCGGGATCGTCCCGCGGTGCTCGGCGGTCGCCAGCGCGCTGAACTTGTCATGCTCCAAGAGCTGCACCTGGTACAGGCGGAACCCGAGCACGAGCAGGACACCGAGGAACAGCGTCGCGAGCACCAGCAGCCGGGCGTTGCCGCCGCTGGCATCGAGACCGGGAGCGTTAGCGGCCGTCATCCCCTCCATTCCGCGCCGGCGGCAGCGTCACGTGCACGGTGACCACGCGGTCGGGCTTCCGCATCCCGAGCTGGGTGGCCCGCCCCTCCACCCAGGCGAGCGACTGCATCTTGGCCAGTTCGAGCTGGAGCTGCTCGTTCTTCAACTCCCAGTCCCGCTGCTCGGCCTGCAGCCGCTGGATGTCGTAGCCCGCGGTCGCGATGCTGCTGGTGAGGAGCAGGTAGAACAGCGAGATCAGCCCGAACACCAGCGTCAGCGCGGAGATCCAGACGGCCGCGGCGCGGGAGAGCGCTGGGAGGAACGGAATCCGCCGAGCGGGGAGGCGCGCAGCTTGCTGGGTTACAGACGCCACGGGGCACGCTCCATCGTGTCTAGATTCGCTCTGCTGCCCGCAGCTTGGCGCTGCGGGCGCGGGGATTGGCAGCCACTTCCTCGGGGCCGGGCACTACGGGCTTGGGGGTCAGCGGCCGCAGTGGAACCGAGCTCGCTGCCGCCTCGCCGCGGAAGAACTGCTTGACGATCCGATCTTCCAGCGAATGGAACGAGATCACCACCAGCCGGCCGCCCGGCGCCAGGATCGAGGCGGCCCCGCGCAGCCCCTCGCGCAGCGCCTCCAGCTCGTCGTTGACTGCGATCCGCAACGCCTGGAAGACCTTCGTCGCCGGGTGGATTCGGCCGCGCTTCGGCCCGAGCGCCCGGATGACCGTCTCCACCAGATCGGCTGTGGTGCGGAAGGGGCTCCGCGCCCGCCGGGCAACCACCGCCCGCGCCAGCCGCCGCGAGCGGCGCTCCTCGCCGTAGCGGTAGAAGATGTCCGCCAGCTCGGATTCGCTGCGCCGGTTCAGCAGGTCCGCCGCCGTCTCCGGCAGGCTCGGGTCCAGCCGCATGTCCAGCGGCTGGTCTCCCTGGAAGGAGAAGCCGCGCGCGGACTCGCCGAGCTGAAAGCTGGACAGCCCGAGGTCGAACAGGACGCCATCGGCTGGGACGAACCCGTGCCGCGCCGCCACCTCCGCCACCTCGCGGAAGTTGGACTGCACCAGCTCGACCCGCTCCCCGAACCGTGCCAGCCGCTCCCGCACCCGGGCGACCGCGGCCGGGTCAGCGTCCAGCCCGAGCAGCCGGCCAGAGGGAGCCGAGGCCTCCAGCACTGCTTCTGCGTGGCCACCGCCGCCCAGCGTCCCGTCGACGTAGCGCCCACCCGGGCGCGGGGCGAGCCAGGCGAGCGCCTCACGCAGCAGCACCGGGATGTGCTCGACCGGCGCGGTGGAGGCGGCCTGCGCCGCATCCTGGGTCGCGTCGGAGCGCGGCCGCGCTTGGGCCGGCATCGGCTACAACCCCTGGCGGGCGAGCTGCTCCGCCAGCTCCACCCCATTGCTCTCGGCGTCGCCCCGCTCGGCGAGCCAGCGCGGGCCGCTCCAGATCTCCACTCGGTCGCTCACCCCCACCAGCACTACGTCCTGATCCTGCTGCAGCTCAGCGTAGTTGCGCAGGTACTCCGGGATGACGATCCGCCCCAGCTTGTCCGGCACGGCGCTCACCGCGCCGCTGAAGAACAGGCGCTGCAGGCGCCGGGCATCTGCCTGCCAGGGGGACAGCGCGTTGAGCCGATCAGCCATCGCCTTCCAGGCAGCCGGGGGCCAGATGACCAGGCAGCGGTCGAGGCCGCGGGTCAGGTACAGCCCGTCGGCCAGTTCGGCCCGGAAGCGGGCCGGGATCGCTAACCGGCCCTTGTCGTCCAGCGAATGGGTGTACTCGCCGAGGAACATCGCGGGTGGGGCCACCTAGCAGGCGAATTGTCCACACCGCCTTCCACTTATCCCCACTTTTATCCACAGGGCGCCACGGGAGACGAGTGTAGCGCGCCCTCGGCGGGCTGACAACCGCGCCGACTGCCCGAGCGGCGGAGGAATGGGCGCACCGCCCATCACAATCCAGGTGTCATCCGATGACTGGGGGTACGTTCCGGGATGCGAAACGCGCGGGGCTACAGCGGGACCCAGAGGATGCGGCCGCAGTTGGGGCAGTGGACCACCTCCTGCCCAACGCGGGCGCGGGTCTCGTCGCCCAGCGGCAGCGAGACCCGGCAGGCCTGGCAGGTGCGCTGGCGCAGTTCGGCGACCGCGGTTCCGCGCGCCTGGGCGAGCCGGTCGTAGTCGGCCAGCGCTCGGGGCGGCGCCTTGGCGCGCAGCTCCGTCCGCTGGGCGCCGAGCGCAGCGACAGCCGCCTCCAGCTCGCGCCCCTCGGCGCGCAGCTCCGCCTGGCGCTCCCGCAGCGCCGCCTCCGCCTCGCGGTGCGCCCGCTCGGCCGCCTCGACCGCCGCCTGCGCCGCCTCGATCCGGTCGTACAGCTCCAGTAGCGTGTCTTCCCGAGCGCTGAGGAGCCGCCGGAGCATGTCGGCTTCGCGCGAGAGATTGTCCAGCTCTTTGGCGCTCGGCACCTTGCCGCTGTACAGCTTGGTATTGATCTCCTTCAGCTTGGCCCGCTGGGTTTCGATGGCAAGCTCCTGGTCGCGCTGCTCGGTCTGCAAGCGCTCCAGCTCGGCCCGCGCCTGTGCCAGCCGCTGGCTCGCCTCGTCCAGGGCGCTGTGGTCACGCAGGGCGGCGACGATCTCCCCGAGTCGGCGCCGGTCGGCGGCGAGGGCGGTATCCACCCGCTGGAGCTCGTGCAGGACGTCGATCGTGCGCATAGTGTCAGCGCCTCCCCGTGGCCCCTGTGGCCCCTGGCCGCGCGGGCGCCGAGCGGCGGCGTGACCAGGTCAGCTCAGCTCGATGCGATGGAACTCTTCGGCGTATTCCAGCCCGCCGGACTCGCCCATCTGGCGGGCGCGCTGGCGCACCCGCTCCTCCAGATCGGCCAGGTGGGCGACCTGGCTCGCGTGCGCCCGCAGCGCGGCAAGCTTCTGCCCGACAGTAGCAGAAATGTCGATCCACGTGTTCGGATGGTCGGTGGTGAAGTACCAGATCGCGCTGGTCCGATGGTGCCTGAGCCCGCCAGCGAGCTGCTCGGGGAAGAAGAGATGGTCGCGGGCGGCGATCGCCGCGTCGCTGGCGACCAGCCCGGCGGCGCGATGGTCGGGGTGAAGCTGGTACAGCCGCCAGGGATCATGAGTGATGATGACCTTCGGGTGAACCTGGCGGATGGCGAGACACAACCGAGCTCGCAGCGCCTGGGTCGGCTCCACCTCGCCGTCGGGCAGGCGCAGGAAGCGCACATCGGCGACGCCGAGCAGCCGCGCCGCCTGGAGCTGCTCCGCTTCGCGCCGCGCCGCGAGCTCGAAGGGGTTGACCGCCGGATCGTGCGAGCCCTTGTCGCCGCTGGTAAGGAGCAAGAGCGTCACCATGCAGCCACGCGCTGTCCAGCCGGCGAGGGTGCCGCCACAGCCGAACTCGGCGTCGTCGGGATGGGCGACGATAACGAGCGCCCGGGCAGGGAGCGCTGGCGCGGGCAGGAGCTCGGGGACTTCGTTCACCTGCATCCCTCGGCGGGATCGCCCGCCTCAGCCGCGGGCGGTGGCCGGCGCGGCAGCGCCCAGGACGTCCTGGTACACCTCCAGTACCTGCTCTGCCACCGAGGTCCAGCTATACTGCTCCGCCAGCGCCCGCGCCGCCCGCCCCAGGCGCTTGCGCGTCTCGGGGACGCACAGCTCACGAATGCGCTCCGCGTACAGGCGGGGATCACGCCAGGGGACCAGCCGCCCGGTCTCGCCGTCGCGGACGAGCGAGGCCAAACCGCCCACTCGCGCCGCGACCACCGGCGTGCCGCAGGCCATGGACTCCAGCGCCACCAGCCCGAACGACTCGTACCAGGAGGGGACGACGGTCACGTCGGCCGCGGAGTAGTAGGTGGGCAGCAGGCGCTGGTCGACGGCGCCGACGAACCGCACCCGGTCGTCCAGCCCCAGCGCGTCACGGATGGCGAGCAGGCGGGCCATCTCCGCCTGCTCCGGGGAGACGCGGCCATCGGGGAAGCGGGGGATGCCGCCGACGACCAGGACGGTGAGCGGATGGCTATCACGCGCCAGCTCCGCCGCGCTCTGCAGGAGTAGGTCGATCCCCTTGAGTTGCTGGATGCGGCCGACGAATAGCAGGACCCGCTCCTCGCCCAGGCCAAGCTGCCGGCGCGCCGCCGGTCGCGGTCGGGGTCGGAACAGGGTCGTGTCCACCCCGCAGGGGATCACGGTGATCGCGCCACGCGGGGCGCCATAGTCCTGGATCATATGGTCGCGGTCCGCGGGCGTAGCGGCGATGATGCGGCTCGCGATGAGCATCAGACGCTGCTCGATCTCCTCTCGGATCGCGTCCTCCCGCTCCGCCTCGGCCAGTGGGGCACGCGTCTTGGCTCGGGCGAGGGTGTGGAACATGGCGACAACTGGCACGCCCCAGCGCTCCTTGAAGATCGCCGCGAGCCGGCCGGACAGCCAGTAATGGCTGTGGATCACGTCGTAGCTCAGACCCTCCAGGGCCCGGAACCGCTGCAGGTTGCAGGCCAGCTCTGGCAGGTATTCCAGCGCTTCGTACTTGTCGAGGTGGCGCGGCGGGCCGGCATCCAGGTGGATGACGCGGGCGCCGGGGCCGAACTCGACCACACGCGGGACCGCTGGGTCCTGGCGCCGGGTGAACACGTCGACCGCGATCCCTTGCCGCCCCAGGGCACGGCTGAGCTCACGCACGTAGACGTTCATCCCGCCCGTCTCCCAGCCACCAAGCGCGGCCAGCGGGCAGGTGTGCGCGCTCAGCATCGCCACTCTCACCCGGACCGTTCCCCCTTTCGCCAGCCGGCGTCCAGCGGCTGCACGCCCCGTGCCGTCCTGCCAGCGGGCCTGGTGTGACACAACAGCAGCCAGCGCCCGATGATTCCCGGCCGCGCCGCCGACAGGCTCGCCCCGCGGCGGCAATCCAGGCGCGGCTGCCACTCGTGGTCCTGATCCCAGTCCTCGAAGCTGGCGCTGGGCCCCCGCCGGTGGCTCCCCCGTGGCGCACGATCCAGACGGCCAGCAGCAGGCTACTGGCGACGACACCCAGGATAGCCAGGACGATCAGATCGCGCACATGTTCCGCCGCAACGCCGGGGTGATGCGTGGGTTGGGCAGAGCACGCACGCCAACGAGGAACGAGTGGGCCCGCCTGGATTCGAACCAGGGACCAACCGGTTATGAGCCGGCCGCTCTGCCGCTGAGCTACGGGCCCGTGTACGAACAGCGGCCGGCCACCGCTAGGAGATGGAGCGGGAGACGAGGCTCGAACTCGCGACATCCACCTTGGAAGGGTGGCGCTCTACCAACTGAGCTACTCCCGCGTGCATCGAATATTGTACCCACATCGGCGCCAGGCGCCAAGTGGCGCGCGACCGCGGCAGGGTTGGTTCGTCGTTGGCGGGGTGTGGCAAGCTGCATCCAGGGCCGAGCCAGTGCTCGGCCGGTGGCCGGGGGCGCGCCGCGCCCCCGGCCTGGCCGGCTCCAGCCAGCGTTGCCTGGCGGCGGCCCGAACTCCCGCTCTCGGGACAACGAGAAGATCCCCACGGCGCGGGGGGGCGATGCCGACGGAATCGGCCTGGGCCCGCTGGTGGGAGAGAGGGTCAGGCGCTCGATCGGGCGGCGAGCAGCTTCGGCGCAGCGGGCCCCGGCTCGGAGGTGGAGGCCGCGATGGGGAGACGGATCCAGAACGTGGAGCCCTGGCCGAGAGCGCTCGTCACCCCGATCTGTCCCTGGTGCGCTTCTACCAGCCGGCGGGCGACCGCGAGGCCCAAGCCGGCGCCGCGGACCGAGAGGGTGACGCCGTGCTTGCCGCGGTAGAACTTCTCGAAGATGCGCTCCTGCTCATCCGGGGCGATGCCAGGGCCGGAGTCGGCCACCCGGATCTCGACCACGTCGCCCGAGGCGGCCGGGTGCGCGCTGACCCGGATCACACTCCCTGGCGGGGAGTAGCAGACGGCATTTACGAGCAGGTTGGTCAGCGCCTTGCGCAGCCGTGGCGGGTCGGCGCAGACGGCGGGCAGCGCCGGTGGCAGATCGGTCTCCACCGGGTGGCTGGGTGTGGCCCGGGCAAACTCCTCCACCACCGCCGCCAGCCAGGGAGCCAGCGGCAGCAGCTCCGGCTGCAGCGTCAGCGTGCTCGGCTCCAGGTTCAACGTTTCCAGCAGATCGTCCACCAGCCGGGCCATGACCGAGGAGTTTGCGTAGATCTCGCGCACGCCGGCCAGCACTCGTTCGGGCTGGCTGACCAGCCCCGAGGCGATGAGCTCGGCGTAGCCGTGGATCACCGCGAGCGGGGTGCGCAGCTCGTGGGAAACCTGGTTCAGGAACTCATCCTTGAGCCGGATCAGCTCGCGCACCGCCTCCACGCGGCGGGCGGCCTCGGCCTCCCCGGCCTCGCGGACGAGCCGCGCGGTTTCGAGCGCGACCGCGGCGTAATCGGCGAGCGTCTCCAGCACCAGCAGCTCCTCTACAGTGAACCGAGCGCGGCCCGCGGCATGCGGGCTTCGCCAGGCGAGCAGCGCCCCGATCGGCCGCTCGCCGCCGACGCCGAATGGAACAGCGGCGGCGCCTGGGTACGCAGCCTGGAGCTCGGCTGGCAGCCAGGCCGGTGCGGAGTGAACGCCGAGCTGTTCTGAGCAGCGGCTGGCCGCGCTGTACTGGGCGAACGCCAGGCGCAGCAGCGGCTGATCGCTGTCGCAGGCCAGGTGCTCAGCAAACGCGGGCGGGTCGCCGAGGGGGATGAGCGCCAGTCCGGCCAGGCGGAGCGTATCGCGCACCTCGCGCGAGGTGATCGCTTCAAACGCCCGCCCGGGTGAAAGCGTCCCAGCGACGGCGCGGCCGACCGCGCTGGTGAGCGCCAGGTGGCGCGAGCGGCGGCTTGCCCGATCCAGCGTCTGTTTTGCGAGGAAGACCAGCAGGCCAGGACCGAGCAGCACCGGCGCCCAGGCCGGCGCGGTGGCCCAGAGCACTGCCAGCGTTGCACCTGCCAGCCCCAGGCCCACCTCGACTATCGCCTTCAGCCCCGTCTTGGCGCGCATGATCTGCCAGAAGGAGCGGCGCTGGTCGAGCGCGACGGCGCCAGCGGTCGCCGAGGCGGAGACGGCATAGTAGGTTGTCGCCGCCGCCACTGCAGCGAGGGGCCCGGCCCAGGCGCCGCCGGTCAGGAGCTGGGGCCCGCCGAGCGCTGAGACGACCTGGCCGGCCGCGCCTGTGGCCAGCGCGACCGCGGAGGCGTTGAAGGCGGCTTTGCCGATCGGGCGGCGATGGCTGATTCCAAACGAGAGCTCCCCAAGCGTCGCGACGAAGGCGGCCAATCCCGGCGGAAGCAGGAACGCGGCAGCGAGGTGTGGGACGGTATCGGCCGAGGTCGACCAGCCGCTGTGCTCCTGAAAGGTGAGGTGCGCTCCGATCGTGCAGAGCAGCGCGAGCGTGAGCAGGAGCGGGAGCGACCAGGAGAACGGCCAGGCAGCAACCGCTCCCAGGCTGGCGAGCAGCAGGAGCAGCCCGGCGGTGGTTACTCCGGTGGCGTAGGCCTTGAGTGCCAGGTGCATCGAGGGACCGTGCTTCGCTGCCGGCTGCCGGCTGGGGGCGGGCTCCGGACGAGGAGCCCGCCGGTCACCTCGCCTTCCAGCACGTACAGTCGGATCGGACGGCCAGTCAGGTGGACCGGGGGAGAGCACACCTGACTGGCCGGCAATGGCATCGGGCAGCGCCGCTACTGCTGCCCGATCGGGCCGTTGACGCTTGTGACCTGGGTATCCCCGCTCCGGCTGATCTCGACGTTGCTCGATGAGGTGGAACCGCCTGCCGGCGGGCCATCCCAGCGCTCGCTAAAGAACAGCACCGTGATGCCGAGCGTGACGGCTAGGGCCAGCGGCTGGCTCAGGCGCCACGCGGCAGCGAGCAGCCGGCGAGTACGAGGGAATGGAACGCGCGCGGTACGAATTGCAGAACGCATCACTCTTCCTTTTCTGCCGGAAACCCAGCCGCCCTGCCCGCTCTTTCCTCCGGGAGAGCCGACCAGCCCCGACACTGCCTACGATCTCGCTCGCACTGCCCGGCCGAGCAACGCCGCGTTCCCTGCGCCGGTACGACAGACAGCTAAGCACCATGAGCATAGGCCCTGAGCGGGCGCTCGTCGCGGAGCAGAGGTACCGGCCGTGGAAGATGGAGGTACCGGGGCGCGTGCTTCTCAGTACGCCGTTCGTGCGAGACGTCCAGCGTGAGATGCGCTCTGAGGCCGTGGCCTGAGCCTGTGGCGTGGCGGTTGTGTGGCGCGTGGGCTCTGGTTCGACGACGGTGTTTTCGAGAGCACTGCCCGCGCCGGGCAGCGGGA
This sequence comes from Pseudomonadota bacterium, assembly GCA_021325655.1. Taxonomy (GTDB): domain Bacteria; phylum Chloroflexota; class UBA6077; order UBA6077; family JAJPGT01; genus JAJPGT01. Next base: position 39,882 of record JAJPGT010000106.1, on the reverse strand, counting down.
CCTCAGGTGGCGCCGAGCAGCCGCGCGGCGAGCTGCTGCCGGGAGCTGACGTTGAGCTTGTCGAACACTTTGCGGAGGTGGTCGTGCACCGTGTGCGGGGAGACGACCAGTTCGGCCGCGATCTGCATCGTGGTCTGCCCCCGCAGCACCGCCAGCGTCACCTCTGCTTCCCGGCGCGTCAGGCCCAGCTGCATCAAGGCCTCGAGCGTATCCACCGGCCCGACGACCGCCCCTGGCTCGATGAGCACTAGGCCGCGGGGCCGCCCGTCCGCGCCCTCGACGCGCTCAGCCCGCAGTCGATAGACCTCTCCATGGGTCTCGTCCGTCAGCGTCGGAGCCGGCACCACCGCTGCCCCCTCGGCGGTCAGCGCACGTTCAAGCTGGGCGGCAACGATGTGTACTGCCGTCAGGAAGCTGTGCCGCGTGCCGGCGGTGGGCCGCGGGAACAGCCGCTGGGCCCCCCATTGGCCAGCTCCACAGCGCCGTCGGGCCCCAGCACCACCACCCCTGTCATCGTACCGGGCACCGCGGTCTGAGCTGCCCGGGCTGCCGCTGCCCGCAGCCCAGCAGCCAGGTGCGGGGCGAGCGCCACCAGCAGGCGCAGCTCATGCCCGGCGAAGGGGCCGTCCTCCTGCCGACGACGCAGGCAGAGATGCCCCCACGACCGCCCACCGCTCACGCACGCCACCTGCACGTCGTAGCGCAGACCGGCGGGACGGAGCACCTCAGTCATGTACGGGTCCTGGCCGACGTCGTCTACCAGCTCCTCCAGCCGAGCCGCGCGCTGGGGGCGGGTCGCCCAGGGGCCGAAGTCCAGCGCCCGCGTGGTCAGCATGAGCCGCAGGAAGGCTTCGATATACCCTGGGGCGAGGCCGACCGTCAGCGAATGCACCGGCAGCGCGGTGGCCGGGTCACTCGCCCCGAAGCAATAGGACGCGCCCGCAGATGGCGGGCCAGCCGCTCGCCGACGCGCTCGCGCAGGCTTGCGGAATCTCGTCCCTGATAGCAGAGCGCCTTGACCGCCAGGAGCTCCGCAGCGTCGGCTTCACTGAAGCGTCCCATCGCGCTCCTCCTTCCGACCACTGGCGACCGATGCGGCGTGCGCGCCCGGTCCGGGCAAAACCCCAGGCGCAGGGGATAGGCACGGGACTCCGACCGCTGCATGATGAGTAGGATGGACGCACGTGCCGCGGTATTCCCCGGAGGTTGGACGATGACGCCAGAGGAGATGGGCCGGGTGGTCGAGGAGCATTTCGCGATAGAGGCCCGCGCCGACATCGAGGGCATCCTGGCCACCTTCACCGACGATATCGAGCACGACGTGGTCGGCATGCCCGGTGGCCCGCTGCGCGGCAAGACCGCCGCGCGGGCCTTCTACGCGGCGCTCACCCGCGAGCTACCAGCCACGGACGCCATCCCCCGCCACCGCTACTACGGCGACAACCTGCTGGTCGACGAGGTGGTCTGGGAGGCACGGGCGGTGGGGCGGCCGTTCGGCATCGAGGGCGAGGGGCGGCCAGTCAGCGTGCGCCTGCTACACCTGTTCGTGTTCCGCGATGGCCGCATCGCCCGCGAGAATCTCTGGCTGGACTGGGCCGCCTTCGCCGCGCAGCTCGGGGCCCTCCCAGCGGCGGCGCTGGCCTGAATCCGCACGGCTCAATCCCCTGGACTGGTGCCCTTCCGCGCCGCGAACGCGGAGAGGATGGAGAACGCAGGGAGGAAGACGATGACCGCGGGTATGGACCCAGTGCAGATAGCGCCCCACATCTACTCGGTCCTGTTCGAGAACGACCGGGTGCGCGTCCTCGACGTGCGAATGGCGCCGGGAGCGAAATCGGCCCGGCATGTCCATCCCGATGGCGTCTGGTGCCTGCTGTCCCCTATGCAGGCGCGCTTCACCGCCGAGGATGGCAGCACCGCCGAGGCCGAGTTCCCCGCCGGCGTGGTCTGGGGAGACGCCGAGACACATGCGGTGGAGAATATCGGGACGACGGAAGTCCGCGCCATCGCGGTCGAGCTCAAGTAGCTACGCTGCCGCGGCCGGGCGGTGCAGACACCCGGCGCTGGATGCTGACTCGAATGGGCTACGGACAGCGTGGCGCTGACGCGGCGCGGCGCGCAGGCGCGGCACATGAGGGCGGGAGGCGGAAGGCAGCACACGTCGAGCCTGAATGAGTGCCCGAGCGCAAGGCCTCTTCGGCGCGGGCGACCTCAGGGTGCGCGGCTTTCGGGGACACTCGGGCGAGGGGCGCCCCTTGCCCGGCGATGGGCTGCTGGTGCCCGGACGGGTTCGGCGGACGCCCGCCGGCGGTTCGCCACCGCCCGGGCCTTCGTAATGAGCAGCGCGCCAGCGGCGATGCACCTGCCGCCGGTTGGACCGCAAAGCTCCAGCAGGCACAGCGAGCGTGCCACGTCTTCCCCGTACTGGTCGACGTAGGCGGCAACATCATGCAGCGCGGCCAGCTCCAAGGGGTAGCTGCCGGCGAGGTTCGCGCTCTCGGAATCCCAGAGCTCGTAGCGGCGGGCCTTCATGGTGCGTGCCTCGGTCTAGCGTCAGGACGGCCACGACGCGAGCGGAATCGTGACGACGTTGTCCCTCGCGCCAGCGTCGGAGCTCCAAGGGTCGTGCCGCGGCGTGATCCGCCCACGCCGCCTACGCGCGCTTCCAGGCTCGGAACAGCGCCAGCAGCGCGGCTCGGGCTTCGGGCGCGATCGCCTCCTCGGACAGCATGCCGGTGGCGCGGATCGTCTGCCGCATCTGCTCCAGGTAGCCCTGGCAGCCATCGCACCCGTCCAGGTGCGCCTCGAAGCGGGACCGGTCCTCGGGAGGCAGCGCCCCCTCGAGATAGTCGGTTACGAGCTCCACCAGCTCGCGGCAGCTCAGCTCCTCCGGCTCCATCGCCCCGTCCCTATCGTGCAGCCGCGTACTGTTCGAGCGCGCGCCGGACCTTCGAGCGGGCGCGATGCAGCAGTACCCGTTGATTCGTCTCGCTCACGGCCAGCGCGTTGCATACCTCGTCCGACGTCCAGCCCTCGATGTCGCGCAGGGTGATGACCTCGCGCTGCGCGGGCGGGAGCGTGGCGATGGTGGCGTCGATCAGTGCTCGGGTCTCCCGACTCACCAGCCGCTCCTCGGGCAGCGGCTCTGGTGGGCGCATCCCCCAGTGACCGGGGTAGCGCGGGGCGTCGGGCGGGAGGAAGCGTTCTGGCTCCACCGCCGGCTCGCCCGGGTCGTCCTCGGGCGACCAGAGCGCGGAGAACGGGATGCTGCGCCCCTCTCGCATCGCCCGGGTCTTGGCACGATTGGCCAGGATGCGGAACAGCCAGGTCTTCAGCGACGAGCGCCCCTCGAAGCGGGGCAGGCTCTGGAGCATCCCCAGCCAGGTCTCCTGCGCCACGTCCTCGGCCACCGGCCGGTCCGCCACGTACAGGCGCGCCAGGCGCACCAGCGTGACGTGATAACGGCTGACGAGCTGGTCGAACGCGACCTCGTCACCTCGGCGCAGCCCATCGAGCAACGCCAGGTCGTCCGCTGGCGGCTGCGTGGCAGGAGGCTCCGGCCCGGGCACGTTCATCCCCACCCCGCACGAGCGCGGCGACAGCATACCCCATCGGCGTTGGCGGCGGGGACGCCTCGCGCTGTAACGCCTCCAGACGTGGCGAGACGTGTTGGCGTATCCTGGCGGGCCCCGGCAGCGCTCGGCGCGCCGCCCGCCAGCTTGGAGCACGAAAGGTGTCGCGATGAAAGCTGTTGCCGTGTACCCGGGCAAACCCGACTCGATGCACCTGGTTGAGGTGCCGATGCCGTCCCTGGACGACGTCCCGGATGGACGCGGAGTGCTGGTGAAGGTGCTGCGCGTGGGGGTGGATGGCACGGACCGGGAGATCGCCGCTGGCAGGTATGGCCAGGCGCCGCCCGGCTCCGACTTTCTGATTACCGGGCACGAGAACTTCGGCCAGGTGGTGCAGGTGGGGCCGAACGTGCCCAGCACGATCCGGCTGGGCGGGTACGTCGTTGCCACCGTCCGCCGGCCCGGGCATAGCCTGTACGACCAGATCGGGATGCAGGACATGACGACCGACGACCAGTACTACGAGCGCGGGATCAACCTGCGCCACGGCTACCTGGCCGAGTACTCTGTCGAGGACGCCGCCTACGTGGTGCCGCTGCCGGCGACGCTCCGCGAGGTGGGCGTGCTGCTGGAGCCGCTGACTGTGGCGGAGAAGGGGCTGCGCCAGGCGTTCGAGATTCAGCGCCGGCTCCGGATCTGGCAGCCCCGCCGAGCAGCGGTGCTCGGCTCCGGGACGATCGGCCTGCTTGCCGCGCTGGCGCTGCGGCTGCGCGGCCTAGATGTCGTCTGCGTCTCGCTGCCGCTGCCCCCCTGCCTCAACAGCGAGCTGATCGAAGCGTTGGGCGGGCGTTACGTGAGCACCCGCGAATCCTCCCTGGCCGAGGTGAACGTGCGCTTCGGCTCCTGCGACCTGATCTTCGAAGCGACTGGCTACAGCCCGCTGGTCTTCCAGGCGGCCGAGGTGCTGGCCAAGAACGGGGTGCTGGTCCTGGCAAGCGTGACGGGCGGCGACACCAAGGCCGAGGTGAACGCCGACCACCTGAACCAGGGCTTCGTGCTCGGCAACAAGGTGATGGTGGGCACGGTGAACGCCGCGCGCGAGGACTTCATCCAGGGGGTGGACGACCTCATCAAGGCGGAGGCGCTATTCCCCGGCTGGCTCGCGCGGCTGCTGACGACGCCGATCCAGGGGCTGGACAACTACGCGGAGATGCTGCGCCAGCTTACCGAGAACCACGAGGCGATCAAAGTGTACGTCCAGGTCGCCTGACCGTCACCGCTCGGGTGCCGTCGCGCCGGGCGCGCAGTAGAATCCCCCGCGGAGCGGGCGGGACACTCGGTGCGAGGGAGCGGCGATGGCGGCAAGCGGCGGTTCGACGACCTGGCGGAGCGACTGGCCGGTGGCGGAGTATCACGGCTGGAGGGCGCTGGAGCTGCGCAACGGGGTGGCGCGGGCGGCGCTGGTGCCGGACATCGGCGGCCGGGTGATGCAGTTCTGGCTGGGCGAGCACGGCTTCCTGTTCAACAACCAGCGGCTGCTCGGCAAGCTGTTCAGCCCCGAGGAGCACTGGGGCGACGGAACGATCGCGAGCTGGAAGAACTACGGTGGCAATAAGACCTGGCCGGCGCCCCAGGGCTGGGACGGGCCACACCAGTGGGCCGGCCCGCCGGACCCGGTGCTGGATGGCGGCCCCTTCCAGGTGCTGGAGGCCGGGCCGCTCTCGGCCGCGCTGCGCAGCCAGCCCGACCCGCGCAGCGGGCTGCAGATCACCCGCGTGTTCTCGCTCGACCCGCTCGCCGCGCGCGCCCAACTGCGCCGGGTGATGCGCAACGCGAGCGATCGGACGGTGCGCTGGAGCCTGTGGGACGTCACCCAGCTCGACTGTGGCGAGCCGACGCCTGATGGCACTACCCGAATGCGACCGGGCTGCTGGATGTACGTGCCCAAGAACCCCCAGAGCCGCTTCCCCGACGGCTTTCAGGTGACCTACGGCCCCCCGGACAATCCGCAGTGGGGCAGCGCCGGCCCGGACCTGTTCGCGATGGAGTACCAGGAGCGCATCGGAAAGGTGGGGCTGGACGCCTGCGACGGCTGGATCGCCTTCCACGACCGCGCTGGCGACTGGGTGCTCGTACACCAGTTCACGTACGTGCCGGGCGCAGAGTACCCGCACGGGGGCGACTCGGCGGAGATCTGGACGCAGGGCCCGGGCGTGGCGGCGGGGGTGGACTTCTCCCTGCCGCACCTGCGGCTGCATTTCAGCGAAATGGAGGTGCTCGGTCCGCTGACCACGCTGGCACCTGGGGAGCAGGCCGAGGCGACAATCGAGTGGGGGGCCTGCCGCTGCCCCGGACCGATCCGAGCGGTGACCGCGGCCGGCTGCATCGGCCAGCCGCTTACGCTGGAGCGCCAGGCAGGCCAGGTGTGGGCGCGGGGACAGTACGGCCTGTTCGCCCCCGGCCGGGTGCAGCTCCGGGCACTGCGGAGGGGCGGGCCGGCCGCGGTGCTCGGGGAGCAGCCGGCCGGCCCGCTGGAGCCGCTGCGGCTCGATGTACGCGCTGTCCTGCCCGAGGGCGCCATCGCCCTGGAGCTCGTCGCGCTCGACTCGGCCGGGACGGAGCGCGGGCTGCTGGACCGGGTGGCGCTGAGCGGCTAGACAGAACCCCCGGCCCGCCGGGGCCTGGCGGGGGCGCAGCGGCCACCAGCATGGGGCGCGAGTGGGGGATGATCCTGGGCCCTGCTCACGCCCGAAGAGAGCGCGAGGACGGCGAATGAGCGCCATGCGCCTGACCCTGGGATGCAGGGCCAGGGTGTGGGCGCAGTTGTGCCCTGTGCTACCCTTACGCGCCACGCCGCGCTGAGGCGGAGCGTGGCTGCGTGGCTTGACAGAGCCGGCGAAAGCTGGTTCACTAGGGCCGTCTGGGCAACTGGTCTGACCAGTTGCCCACCGCGAGCGCGGGCGACCGGGGTGGCCCGGGCCGCGGGGCGGGCGCAGCCTCAGAACAACACCACGCTATCAAGGAGGTGCCTCCGGGCAGAGTCGCGCCGGCAATCCCTCGGCTATCCGAACCTCGCCATCACCAGCATCTCTATTCGGAACCGGAGGTCGTCTCTACCGTGAGCAAGGGCACGTCTGAGCAGGGTCAACCCCTGCGTGTCACCCGCCGCCAGGCGCTCAAGAGCGCCGGTGGGCTCGCCGCCCTGGGCCTGGCCGCCGCGGCCGCGCCGTCCGTGTTCGCCAGCAGTCCCGCGCCAGCGATCCAGGTCGCCCCGGCGCTGCGGCTCGCCGCGAACCCCAAGATCATCTTCGTCACGCACGACCTGAACCCCTTCTTCGTGCCCATCATTCTGGGCTCGAAGGAGTTCGCCAAGTATGTGGGCTGGGACCACCAGTTCATCGGTCCCTCGCCGGGCGATGTTCAGAAGACGGTCGAGATGCAGCTCGACGCGATCCAGCAGCAGCCGATCGCGGTGGGCTTCACCATCATCGACCCGAACGCCTTCACCAACTCGGTCTCCCAGGCGATCCAGGCCGGCATATCCGTGGTCATCTACAACACTGCCGACCCGCAGGGCATGGCGAACGTGAAGGCGGCCACCGGGGTGATGCCCGGCTATGTCGGCCAGGAGTTCATCGGCGCCGGCAAGATCAACGGCTTCAACGCGGCCAAGTTCGCCCAGCAGTACACCGGCCGCAAGGACGGCAAGATCATCATGCAGAACATCCAGCCGGGCCACTTCGCCCTGGAGACACGGGCGAAGGGCACCGAGATGGGCGTTCAGGAGTACAACCAGCAGAACGGGACGAACTACACCGCCGAGCAGATGGCCAGCTCGACCAACGAGGCCGAGGCGATCTCGAAGATCCAGGCCAAGTACGCGGCCGAGGGCGACAACATCGTCGGCTGGGCCTCCACCGACTTCACCCATGGCTTCACTGCCAAGTTCGCCAAGCAGAACGGCCTGGTGGGCAAGTTCTCCAACGGTGGCTTCGACCTGGTGGACTTCGTGCTGGAAGGGGTGCAGGACGGCTCGGTGGACTGGACCATCGGCCAGAACCCGTATGCCCAGGGCTGGATCACCTCGGCGCTGGCGTACATGCAGGCGCAGTACAAGTACCCGGCGTACAACTACGACACCGGCGCAGAGCTGGTGACCAAGGACAACATCCAGGCAGTCATGGCGCGTGAGAAGATCTGGTCCGACCGCAAGTCGGAAGCTGGCTTCTAACGCCACCTGCGCTTACAGCCGACCGGGGGCGCCGCCTGGCGCCCCCGGTGTCGTTCTGGCGGCCTCCTAGCGCGCTCGTGGGGACGTGACCGCTACTTCTGCCGCGAGCGGATCAGGATATCCAGCGCGACAGCGGCGACGATGATCAGGCCCTTGGCGACCGGCTCGAAGAATGCCGAGGCGCCCAGCAGCACCAGCCCGTTCGAGATCATCCCGGTGATCGCCGCGCCCAGGAACGTGCCGAAGATGCTCCCGGCGCCACCGAACAGGTTGGTGCCGCCGATGATGACCGCAGCGATGACGTCCAGCTCGAAGCCGACGCCGGTGTTCGGGTTGCCCGTGTGCAGCCAGCTTACCAGGATCGACGCGGCCAGCCCGACCAGCCCGCCGGTCAGCATGAAGCAGATGATCTTGATCCGGTCCGTGTTGATGCCGGCGCGCTTAGCTGCCTCCTTGTTTCCGCCCGTCGAGTAGACGTGGTAGCCGAACGGGGTGCGCGACAGGACGAACCCGAGCACCAGCAGAATGCCCAGCATCCAGAAGATCTGCACCGGGATCAGCGCCTGCACCGCCGCGGGCGGGACGGTGAGGGTGGTGCCGATCAACGCGACGCGGCCGTTGGCGATCAGGATGTTGCCGCCCAGGACATCGAACAGCAGGCCGGGGACGTTCATGCTGATCGGCCAGCCGTTGGAGGCGAGCAGCGCCGCTCCGCGCATCACGCTGAGCATGCCCAGGGTGACGATGAACGAGGGCATCCCGATCTTCGTCGTCACCAGTCCGTTCACCAAGCCTACCAGCGCCCCGAAGGCGATCGTCGCTAGCAGCGCCAGCAACGGGTTCAGGTTCCACTTCGCGCTGAAGGTGGCGAAGGCGATCACGCCCATCGCGTAGGTGGAGCCGACGGACAGGTCGAGCTCCCCGGCGACGAACAGATAGGTCATCCCGGCGGCGACGATGGCGAGCAGGGAGATCTGGCGGGCGACGTTCAGGATGTTGTTCAGCGTCAGGAACTTGTCGGTGGCGACGCTGAGCAGAATGAACATCAGCACGGCCGCGGCGAGGATGCCCAGCTCGCGCTGGCGGGCGAACCGTTCCGCGGCGGTCAGCTTGCGGGCGGTGAACGTCGGCCCGGCGACTCCCAGGGCGATGCTGTCCTCGGCATCCTCCCAGCTCTGGCGCTCGACGACTTCGGCCATGGTCGCTCCTCCCCCGGCGCCGGCTACAGCATCTCGGCGCCGACGATCATCTTGACGATCTCCTCGCCGGTGGTCTCCCCTTTCAGCCGGGTGCCCACATTGTGGCCGCCCCGCATCACGGTGATGCGGTCCGCGACGGAGAAGACGTGGCGCAGGTTATGGCTGATGATGATCACCGAATGGCCTTCCGCCTTCAGCCGATGGATCAGGTCCAGCACGTGCCGCGACTGCTCGATCCCGAGCGCCGCGGTCGGCTCGTCCATGATGATGATTCGGCCACCCTGGGCCACGGCGCGGCCGATCGCCACTGCCTGGCGCTGGCCGCCGGAAAGGAAGCCGACCAGCGAGAAGACCGACGGGATGCGGATGTGCAGGTCCTGGAGCACCTGCTCGGAGTCGGCCACCATCTTGCGCCGGTCGACCACCAGCCCCTTGCGCGGCTCGCGACCGAGGAAGAGGTTGGCGGCGACGTCGCGCTGATCGACCAGCGCCAGGTCCTGGTACACCGTGGCGATGCCGTGGTCGCGGGCGACGCCGGGATTCGGGAAGTGGACCTGCTTGCCATCCAGAAAGATGGCGCCGCGGTCGGGCTGGTAGACCCCGGAGATGATCTTGATGAGGGTGCTCTTACCGGCGCCGTTGTCCCCCACCAGGGCGAGCACCTCGCCGTCGCGCAGGTCGAAGTCCACGTCCTGCAGCGCCCGCACGTGCCCGAAGAACTTGGAGATCCCCTTCAGCTCGAGGATCGGACGTCCCGCCGCGCCATTGGGCGTCGCTACCGCTGCTCCCGGTTGCTCCATCCAGTCCCCCTTGTCGCCTGGCGGCCCGGCGCGGCCCGCGCGCCCGCCGCGTGCGGTTCCAGGATACCGCCGATTGGCCAGGACGTATACAGGTATTCCCGCGGCGGCGCGAGGGACACGCGCCGCCGTGCCGCGAGCGCGCTCCGCGGCGTGCCGTCCCACGCGGGCGGCTTGACAGCCCATTGCCGAAGCTGGTTCACTTGCCCCGTCTGGGCAACTGGTCAGACCAGTAGTCCGACCCGCGGCGCGCTTACTGTAGCGCACCCGCCGGGAAAGCGCTATGGGCAGGCCCTGTTCCCGCCAGGGCGCAGAGCGGGCATGGCAGCGGACCAGGCCACGGCGCGGTGCTCGAGCGGGGGCAGGCGCGGGCGCGACCGAGGGCGAAGCCGGGCACAAGCCAAGATTTCCAGGTGGGCGGGCGACGATGAAGGCGGCGCGCTGGCATGGGCGGCAGGATGTGCGGGTCGAGCAGGTGCCCGAGCCACGGGCACAGCCCGGCGAGCTGGTGCTGAAGGTGAGCTGGTGTGGCATCTGCGGTACCGACATGGAGGAGTATCGCCACGGGCCGAACATCATCCCAGTCGAGACGCCGAATGGGCTGACCGGGCGCACCGCTCCGCTGACGCTCGGGCACGAGTTCGCCGGCACCGTAGTCGAGGTCGGCGAGGGGGTGAGTGGCTTCGCCCCCGGCGACCGGGTGGCACCGGAGGTCGTCCTGTTCTGCGGCCGCTGCTTCTTCTGCCTGCGCCACGAGTACGCGCTGTGCGTGAACTGGGCGGCGATCGGGCTGCACACGGACGGCGGGCTGGCGGAGTACGTGGCGGTGCCGGCCTTCTCCTGCGTCCAGCTACCAGAGGCGATCCCGGACGAGCTATCGGCGCTGGTGGAGCCGACCGAGGTGGCGGTCCGGGCGGTGCGCAAGGCGAATCCCCGGCTGGGAGAATCGGTGGCGGTCGTCGGTGGGGGGCCGGTGGGACAGCTCGTGCTACAGGCCGCGCGGGCAGCCGGCGCCGGCCAGGTGTACCTGATCGAGCCCCGCGCCGCGCGCCGCGAGCTGGCGCTGCGGCTGGGCGCGACGGCAGCGATCGACCCGGCGCAGCCAACCTGGCTGGAGGAGCTGCGCGATACGCTGCACGGTGTCGGCCCGGACATCGTCTTCGAGTGCGCCGGCGCGGCCGGCACCGCTGAGCTGGCGATCAAGACGGCGCGCAAGGGTGGCCGGATCGTGCTGGTGGGGATCTACCCCGGCCAGGTACCGATCACCACGCTGGAGATCATCGTCGGCGAGAAGCAGATTCTCGGCACGGTGCAGCACCACTACGACGAGGACCTGCCGGCGGCGGTGGAGCTCATCGCCAGCGGGCGGATCGAGGTTACCCCGCTCGTTACCGCCCGCATCCCGCTGGAGCGGGTGGTCGAAGACGGCTTCCTCGCACTGGCAGAGCGTGGTGACCAGTACCTGAAGATTCTGGTTGGGCCGCACCTATGACTCACGTCCAGTCCACGGAGACCGCGGCGATGCCCCCGGCCGTGCCGACCCCGCCCCGGCTGAAGGTGACGGCGCTGGAGACGATCCAGCTTGGCGAGTTCCCCAATCTGCTCTGGGTGCGAGTGCACACTGACCAGGGGCTTGTTGGACTAGGGGAGACGTTCTTTGGCGCGCAGGCGGTGGCGGCGTACGTCCACGAGACCGTCGCCCCGTACCTGCTCGGCAAGAACCCGCTGGAGATCGACCGCCACGCCCGGGCGCTCTACGGCTACCTCGGCTTCAAGAGCACCGGGGTGGAGGGGCGCGGGAACTCCGCGGTGGACATCGCCCTGTGGGACCTGTTCGGCAAGGCGACCGGGCTGCCGATCTACCAACTGCTCGGTGGGGCGAGCCGCGACAAGATCCGCGTCTACAACACCTGCGCCGGATACCGCTACATCCGCGCCCGGCCGGCCCAGGCGGTGGACAACTGGGGGCTGCCGACAGGCGAGGCGAGCGGGCCGTACGAGGACCTGGACGCCTTCATGCACCGCGCCGACGAGCTGGCGGAGAGCCTGCTGGCGGAAGGCGTCAGCGGGATGAAGATCTGGCCCTTCGACCCCTACGCTGAGGCCTCTGATGGCCACTACATCTCCCCCGCCGATCTGAAGACGGCGCTGGAGCCGTTCCGCAAGATCCGCCGCGCTGTGGGCGAGGCGATGGACGTGATGGTGGAGTTCCACTCGCTCTGGGACCTGCGCGCCGCCCGGCAGATCACCCAGGCGCTGGAGGAGTTCTCCCCCTTCTGGTACGAAGACCCGATCAAGATGGATAACCTGAGCGCCCTGGCCGAGCTGGCGCGCTTCACCCGGGTCCCGATCACCGCCAGCGAAGCGCTCGGATCGCGCTGGGCGTTCCGCGACCTGCTGGAGCAGCGCGCAGTTGGGATCGTCATGCTCGACCTCTCCTGGGCGGGCGGGTTCAGCGAGGCGCGTAAGATCGCCGCGATGGCGGAGGCGTACCAGCTTCCCGTTGCGCCCCACGACTGCACCGGCCCGGTCGTCTTGATGGCCTCGGTCCACCTCAGCATCAACGCGCCGAACGCGCTGATCCAGGAAACCGTGCGGGCGTTCTATCACGGCTGGTACCAGGAGCTGGTGACGGCACTGCCGCGGATCGAGAACGGCTTCGCCTCCGCCCCCGAGGGGGTGGGGCTGGGCACCGAGCTACTCCCGGAGCTCACCCGGCGGCCGGACGCCACAGTGCGGGTGTCGCGCCTGTGACCAACACGGCAGGCGGCGATAGCCGGGCCGACTTCACCATCGTTGCCAAGCGGCGCGTCTCCGCCGAGGTTGTCCAGCAGATCCAGGCGCGGATCCGCGACGGCGCGCTGCGGCCGGGCGAGCAGCTTCCCTCCGAACGGGAGCTGGCAGCGCGGCTGGGTGTCAGCCGCATGTCGGTGCGCGAGGGGCTCCGCCTGCTCGAGGTGATGGGCTACCTGCGCACCGACGCCGGCCGGGGCACCTTCGTCGCTCCCCCGCCGGAGCCCGTGGGAGGACGGGTAACCCGCGAGCGCCTGGACCTGCTGGAGGACGAGACGCTGTTCGAGCAGCTCGCAGTGGTGCGCGAGGCGATCGAGCCGCGCCTCGCCGCGCTGGCGGCGCGCCTGGCCACCCCGGAGGACCTGGCGCGACTGTGGGAGCGACACGCCGAGGTGGGGCGACACGCCGAGGCGCGCGACCTGGCGGCCTTCACCCGCGCCGACCTGGCGCTGCACAACGCCATCGCCGACGTCGCCCGCAACCGCGTCTTTCGCCACATCATTGACGACCTGCAAGAGCTGCTGCTCGAGATGCGCCAGATCAGCATCGCCGACCTGGCGCCGAACCGCCTGGGCGACACCCAGTGCGAGCACCAGTGCATCCTGGAGGCAATCGCCGCCGGCGACGAGGCGGCCGCCACCCAGGCGATGCTGGACCACTTCGCGGCGCAGCGCCGCGCCTACCAGGTCGCCCGCCAGCGCCGCCCCGCCGCCCGGGGCTCTCCGCCAGGCTCGCCCGCCGGCGGCTGAAGGTGTACCATCGGCGCGGCTGCCTGGCCGCGCTCAGATGCTGAGCCCGGCCGGAAGACAGCCAGCCTGGGGCTGGCTGGCGCGGCCAGCCAGGACGAGGGGAAGGAGAGCGCAATGCGATTCAGCGGCAAGAGCGCGATCGTGACCGGGGCGGCGTCGGGCATCGGGCGCGCGGTCGCGACCGGGCTGGCGGCGGAAGGGGCGCGGGTGGTCGTGGCGGATATCAACGCGGCCGGCGCCCAGGAGGTGGCGCGGGCGATCGAGCAGGCCGGCGGGGTTGCCCTCGCCCAGCCCACGGATGTGACGAAGGCGGCCGAGGTGGAGCGGATGGTGCAGGAGGCGGTCGAGCGGTTCGGCGGGCTGGACATCATGGTCAACAACGCCGGCATCCTGCGGGTTGGGCTCGTCGTGGACACCAGCGAGGCGGAGTGGGAGCTGGTGCTGCGGACGAACCTGACCAGCGTCTTCCTCGGCTCGAAGGCCGCGGCGCGGCAGATGATCCGCCAGGGGCGGGGCGGCCGCATCGTCAACACCTCCTCGATCCACGCGGTGCTGTCGGAGCCAAACGCCGGGGCGTATACCGCGGCCAAGGGCGGGGTGGAGGCCTTCTCCCGGACGCTCGCCTCGGAGCTGGCGCCGCATAAGATCACTGTCAACTGCGTCCGCCCCGGCGCCACCTGGACCAATCTGAGCCGCCCCTTCTACACCCCGCCAGTGCTGGCGGCGCTGAACCAGCGCGTCCCGCTACAGGAGGTGGCGCAGCCCGAGTGGATTGCTGCCGGGGTGCTGTTCTTCGCCTCCGACGAGGCGCGCTACTGCATCGGGACGACCCTGGCTATCGACGGCGGGTACATCATGCACGGCGGCCTGCCCGGGCTGATGTACGAGTGACCAGCGCCTCGCCCGGCCTGCTCCCGCTGGCTGGCGTCCGGGTCCTCGACCTGACCCGGCTGCTGCCCGGTCCATACTGCACTCTGGCACTGGCCGACTTCGGCGCCGAAGTCATCAAGGTGGAGGACGTCGAGCGCGGAGATGGTATCCGCGCCGTCCCGCCGCTCCATCCCGGCAGCAGGGTCAGCGCCTGGCACCTGATGCTGAATCGGGGCAAGCAGAGCGTCGCGCTGAACCTGAAGGACCCGCGTGGCCGAGCGGCGCTGGAGCGGTTGGTGGACACTGCCGACGTGCTGGTGGAGGGGTTCCGCCCCGGGGTGGCGGCGCGGCTAGGGATCGACCATGCGTCGCTCAGCGTGCGCAACCCGCGGCTTATCTCCTGCTCGCTCAGCGGCTACCCGCCCGGCAGCCCCTATGAGGATATGGTTGGCCACGACCTGAACTACCTCGCCCTGGCCGGGGTGCTCGACCTGATCGGCCCGCGCGACGGCCCGCCGGTGGTGCCTGGAGTGCAGATCGCCGACCTGGGCGGCGGGGCGCAGCCGGCGCTGGTTGGCATTCTGCTCGCCCTGCTCGTGCGCGCCCGCACCGGCAGGGGCCAGCACGTCGCGGTTTCCATGCTCGACGGCTCCCTCGCCTGGCTCCAGCGCGCCGCGAGCGTCTACTTTGCCACCGGGGTGGCGCCCAGCCGCGGCCAGCTCGACCTCGGCGGCGGCTACGCCTGCTATCAGGTCTACGCTTGCCGCGATGGCCGCTACCTGACACTCGCGGCCCTGGAGGAGCGGTTCTGGGCCACTCTCTGCCGCTTCGTGGGCCGGCCGGAGCTCATCCCGCTCCAGTTCGCCCCCGAGCGACAGGAGGAGCTGCTGCGGTTCTTCCAGGGCTACTTCCAGACCAGGACACGCGACGAGTGGTTCGCCGCGCTGCGCGACCTGGAGGTGTGCGTGGCGCCGGTGCGGACCGTCGCCGAGGCGCTGGACGACCCGGCCGCCCGGGCGCGCGGGCTGATGCTGGAGACGGAGGACCCGCAACTGGGGCCGATGCGCCAGCTCGGGACGCCGATCGTGCTCTCCGATACTCCGGCCCGTCCCCACGCCCCCGCGCCCGCGCTCGGCGAGCATACCGACGCGATCCTCGGGGCGCTCGGCTACGACGCAGCGGAGCTCGCCCGGCTGCGGGCCGACCGGGTGATCCGGTAGCGCCCGCCAGCGGATCGAGTGGAGCAGACCGCGGGGTCGGATTCCGCGCTGCGCGCCGGGGTTGGATCAGGGGTTGTTGTTGGTGGCAGCGATGTTGGCCGGCCAGGAGGTCCAGCTCCAGCACGTTTGGTGTGGCTGGGTCTCTCCGTTGCGGTAATCCCAGGACTCATTGCACTGGCTCTGAACCGCGGGCGAGGCGGAATCCTGAAGAGGTCCGACGCGGGTGGCGAGCGGCACAATCGCGCCAAAGGCGGCAAGCCCGAACAGGGCGAGGACGAGCAGGTCGCGCATACGGTGTTTCCCCAAACACTCCGGCATCAGCCGCCTGGGGCGCCTTCCCGGATAGCGCGCCAGGGGCGTGTGGTACTTGGCAACCATATCTATTGGCATAACCCGGGCCAGGCTGAAGCATGGTGCTTCACCAATATGTGAAGCCAGTGTTAAAGCGGGTAGGCTTAACGGTGAAAGCGTGCTAGCCGGGGCTTGCCAGGGCTCTTTTTGGGGTGCGGGGCACGGTGCCCCGGCACGGGCGGGGCAGGCGGAGCAGCCGCGGCCGCGGCTGGCGGCGGAGGTGCCGCCGCGCTGCTGGCGGCCGGCGCGGAGGCGGCTGCGTCTTGCGCTGGAGCGGGCGCGATGGCGCCGCTGTCGGCCGTCTCCGGAGCATTCGTAGGAGCTGGGCTGGCGGGAGACGCGGCGACGCTCTGGGACGCGGGGGTGGGAACCGGCGGGGTGGGCAGCGCCACCACGGTGGGCGGTGGGATCGGCGTCGGCGCGGGCTGGTCCAGCGGGGCGATCGCGCGCTGAGGTCCGAGCGTCGCCACCGACGTGGCTGAGTCGGGCCGGGCCAACGTCGCCCCGGGCGCTGCCGTCTGCCCGCCGGCGGACGCCTCGGGCCAGTGGCGCAGCAGGGCCACCCCGCCGACGACGAGCGGGAACAGCAGCGCGAGTGGCAGCACCAGCCAGGCCCGGTCGCGGCCCACTCCAAATCGTGGCCAGGGGCGGGCGAGCCAGCCGGTAGCACCGGCCAGCATGCCGCTGTGGGCGACGGGGGCCGTGGCTGCCAGGGTGGCCCGAGCGCGCTCCAGGGCACGCCGCAGGTCGGCGGCCGTCTGGTACCGCTGGGCGGGATCACGCGCGAGCGCCTTGAGCACGATGGACTCGGTCGCCGCCGAAAGCGCGGGGCGGAGCTGGCGGGGCGGACGTGGCGTGCCGTGCAGATGCCGCGCCAGGATCGCGGTGGTGGTCGTGCCGTCGAACGGCGCCTGCCCGGTCAGCAGTTCGTACAGCACCACCCCCAGGCTATACAGATCCGAGCGGGCATCGGCCTCCTGGCCCTGGAGCTGCTCCGGCGCGATGTAGCGGGCGCTTCCCAGCACGACCCGCGACTCGGTGATGGGCACCTCACTGGCGGCGCGGGCTATCCCGAAATCGGTGAGCTTGGCCCGGCCCTGGGGATCGACCAGCACGTTGTGGGGCTTCATGTCGCGATGGACGAGCCCGTGGCGGTGGGCCGCCTCGAGTCCAGCGGCGATCTGGCTGGCGAGGTCGAGCGCTTGGTCCTCCGGCAGCGGCCCCTGGTGGGACAGGAGCTCGCTCAGGTTCGACCCGGGAACGTACTCCATCACCAGGTAGTAGGTGCCATCCTGCTCGCCCCAGTCGTAGATCGCGACCACGTTGGGATGGTTGACTGCCGCGGCCGCCTGCGCCTCGCGCTTGAACCGCTCGACGAACGCCGGGTCCGCGGCGTAGGCCGGGCGCAGCCGCTTGATCGCCACCGGGCGACCCAGCGGCCGATCGACGCCCGCGAAGACGTCTGCCATTCCGCCCGCGCCGATCTGCCGACCCAGCTCGTACCGGCCACGCAAAATCGCGCCACCCGCGACCTCAGGCTGCGCCGTCATGGTCGCTCCAGCACGAGCAGGCGCACGCCATGCTGGTCGGCGAGCTGGCGCAGCCGCTTCCAGTCGATCTGCAAGTAGTAGACGTAGCGCCCCGGCTCCCGATCCTCGGTCCTTACCTGGGCGTAACCGGGCCGAACCAGGTACTGAATGAGCACGTCGGCGTAAGCGTTCTGCTCGGGGATCGCCGAGTCATAGGGCACCTCCCCGCGGCCGGTCGAGTCTCCGCGGGCGTGCGCGTCTTCGAGCGCGGCCCGGAAGGTCTCCAACTCCACCCGGGCCTCGGCCAGCTCGGCGTCTATCCGGCGCTGCTCCTCCGCGACGTCGGCCATGTCGCGGCGCGAGGTCGCATTCAGCTCGATCGAGCGCGCTTCGTCCTCCAGCCGCTCCCGTGTCAGCGCGTCCAGCAGCGTCGCGTAGGCGAGCTCCTCTGTCCCCTGCCAGGCCAGCCCGCTTCGCCAGCGCCCCGTGGGGCGCGGCGCTTCGGTTGACATCGCTCACCCTCCGGTGCCCCGGGCTGTGTGGCGCACCGCGAGAACCCACTTCACGAACCGTGCCCAGCCAATCCGCCGCCCGGCTCGTTCATTGGGCAGGCAGCCTGCCGCCTGCGGACTACGCCGCGGCGGTCCTGCCCACCAGGAGTCGCCCATGGTTGCTGGTGGGCAGGGCCGCGAGAGCTTACTGCCCGGCCTGGGCTTGCAGGCGGGTGGCGATGACGGCGACCTCGGGGACCAGGTCCACGTGGTGATGGACCAGCCTCCAGCCGTCCGCTTCACGGCGGTACACGTTGGTGGCCCGGGCGGTGAAGCTCACCGGCTCGCCCGCGACCCGCGCCGTGGCGCGCTCATTGCCGAGCGTGTAGGCCGCCTCCGCGCCCAGCGGAATCACGACCAGGTCTTCGAGCGCGACCTGGCCGTCCGAGACCGCGCGCGCCACCTGCTCGAGCGACGCCGCTACCTCCGCCCGGCCCACCTGGCGGCCGCCGAGCGGGTGCATCATGCTGACGTCGGGACCCTGGGAGATGGTCGCGAGGATGGGAGCCGCGTCGCCATTGATCAGCCGGTTCAGCGCGGCGTAGAATCGGTCGGAGGCCTGGCGGATGTCGTCCTGGACTGCCATGAGCACTTCTCCTTGTCTGCTGTCTCTGGTCTGCTAACGGACACTAGGCATCGGGGTTGGCGAACAGCTCGAGCTGGATGTTGTCCGGGTCGCGGAAGACGAGCACCGAACCGTAGGGCCGGTCCGCAATCGGGGAATGGGTCACCCCAAGCTCCGCGAGGCGCCGCTCCCAGGCTTCCAGCTCCGCCCGGCTGGAGACGGCGAACGAGATGTGGTCTAGGCCGGTGCGGGTCTCGGCGAAGGGCTCGCCGTCGTTGACGTCGTGGGCGTGGAGCCCGATGAAGAGCTGCCCGCCGGGGAGCATGAAGACGCCGGCGCGGCCGCCCTCGTGCGGCTCGTCCATGATCTTGGTCAGCCCGAAAAGCTGCTTGTACCAGGGAATGCTCGCCTCCAGGTTACGCACGGTGAGCGAGAGGTGGTGGACGCCCGTGATAGTGGACACGGTCTTCTCCCAGTATGTGGTGTTGGATGCACGGGGACCAGGGGCGCAGCCGGGCGATCAGTCCTCCTCGATAGTCCCTCCCGCGTCTGAAGCTGCGGCGGCGCCCGGCGCGCCGCGGCGCGAAGGCGGCGCCAGGGACAGAAGCGAGCGCTGAATCTTGCCGAGCAGCTCGATCAGCGTTTGCTTCTCTGCGGCGGACAGGCAATCGAGCAGCACCTGTTCGCGGCGGTACTGGTCGGGCAGCAGCGCGGCAAGCCGCTCCAGCCCCTGTTCGGTCGGCTCGACCAGCAGCATGCGGCGGTCACGCGGGTGCGCGACGCGGCGGACGAAGCCGCGCCGCTCGAGTGCGTCGAGGAGATCGGTGACGGTGGAGCGGGCGACCATCAGGCGCTCGCCAATCGCGTGGGGCGGCAGCGGCTCGCCGGCACCGCGCAGGATCATCAGGACGTTGAACAGCGCGCCGGAGAGGCCGAACCGGCGGAACTCACGCTCGAGGACCGGGCGAAGCAGCTCGTGGGTGCGGACGAGATTGATGACACAGGCGGTGGCGAGGTAGTCGTAGGCCGGGAAGAGGCCCTCGGGTTCCTGGCCGACAGGGAACGGCGCTGGGGACTCGGCCACGGCTTCTCCAGATTGTACGAATCCGTACTATCCGCCTCCGTACGAATCTACGCTGGCAGCGCGGGCCAGGATCATCGCCCCGGCTGCCCGTTTCAATGAGAACGAGCAGAATTCTGGAGGCTAGGCGCAGAGGCGGTGGCCCGCCTCTGTGGTCTGCGCTGCTTTCCACACCCGCGTACTGGTCGGTAAGCTGTAGCGAGCCTGCCGATCAGGAGCGCCATGTGTCAGCCGCCCAGCGGGAGCGGCGCGCCGCGGCCAGGACCGGCCGAGACGCTGCTCATCTTCGACCTTGACAACACCCTGGTCCACTCGCGGATCGACTTCCGCGGCCTGCGCCAGGCGATCATCGCGCGGCTCCACGCCGCCGGCGCGACGGACGAGCCGGCCGAAGCGCTGCTGCGCTACGCCATCCCCGAGCTGATTCTCCTTGGCGAGGCGCGCGCCGAGCAGGCCGGGACGACGCTGGTGCCCGAGCTGTGGCGGCTCGTGCTGGAGTTCGAGACCGCCGGCATGGAAGGGGCATCGATCGAACCGGGCGCGGGCGAGGTGCTCGCCCGGCTGCGCCAGCGCGGCCACCCGCTCGCGGTGCTCACCAACAACGCCCGCCCGGCCACGCTGGAGGCGTTGGAGCGGTTCGGGCTGCGCCGCTATTTTGCCCTGGTCGTCAGCCGCGACGACGTCCGGGCGCTGAAGCCCGCTCCGGACGGCGTGGAGCACGCGCTGCGGGCCTTTCGCGCCCGCCAGGCGCTCGTGATCGGCGACTCCTGGATCGACGGCATGGCCGCACGGGGCGCCGGGGTGGCGTTCCTGGCGTTCCAGCCGCGCCCGCGGGAGCTGGAGTCGCGCGGAATTCGCCCGGTCGCTGTCGTCCAGCGGCTCCAGGAGTTGGAGGGGCTGGACCTGCCGGCGCTGGCCGCTGTCCCGCAGTGCGGCGATTGACGACCGCGCGGGGCGGGGGTAGCATCGAGACATCAGATCGCGCTGGATCGAGCGCGTCACTCGCCATCGCGGGGTGTCCAGACCCCGCCGTTACCTGGAGGGAGCACTCATGGCCGCTGTCATGCCGGGCGCTGGTGCGTTTTTCTTCGAGGGGAACGAGATCGGCTGCTTGCTGATCCACGGCTTCACCGGCACGCCGCAGAACATTCGCCCGCTGGGCGACTTCCTCGCCCGCCGCGGCTTCACCGTGCTCGGGCCGCGCCTGGCGGGCCACGGCACCTCCGTGGACGACATGGAGCAGACCGGGCCGGAGGACTGGATCGCCTCCTGCAACGCCGGGCTCGACCAGCTCAAGCAGTCCTGCTCCACCCTGTTCGCGATCGGGATCTCGATGGGCGGCACCCTGGCACTCCACCTCGGCGCCACGCGCGGAAGCGAACTGGCCGGGGTGGGCTGTATCAACGGCCCGCTGATGGACATGCCGGACTTCGAAGCGGTGGCGAACGACCCGCAGACCCCTGCTCGCTTTCCGGCCCCGTGGACCAACCCGCGCATCCTGACCAAGGACCTCAATGCGGCCGGTATCACCTATAGCGAGATCCCGAAGGTCTGCCTGCAGCAAGGGCTGCGGCTGTTCAAGCAGGTGCAGGGAGAGCTCGGCCAGGTGCGAGTGCCGACGATCCTGTTCTATTCCCGTGATGACGCGATCGTGACTCCGCAGAACGGTCCGTTCATCATGGAGCGGCTGGGCACCAGCGACAAGACGCTGGTGGAGCTGACCGACTCGGCGCACGAGGCGACGCTGGACTTCGACCTGGAGCGGATCGGGCTGGAGTGGCTGGCGTTCATCCGCGCCCACAGCCGCCAGCCCGTGGGGGTGTAGCCGGCTGAGCTCCGCACCTCCTTCGCCCTGAGCCGCCGCTGGCCCGAGCCGTGGTCGCCCGGCACCCGTTCCGCCCTGCCTGTGGCGGCCTAGGACCGCCATGGAGCCGCGGCCGGGGATTGCGCGCTCCATCGTGCGCCCGGCGGCCTCAGGTGGGTCGCTCCGGCGTGGCCAGCCCGGCCACCTGGCGGAGCCGGTCCAGCACCCGCAGCGTCGCGATCGAGTCTGCCACGGAGCGCAGTGGTGCCGCCTGTCCCCGGACGGCGGCGGCGAACTGCTCCACCATGGCGAGATAGGGGTTGTTGGCCCCGGTGGCCAGACGCTCCGCCGGGCCGTCTACCGGTTGCAGCGTCACCTGATCGTCGGCCGGGCCAGGGGTGAACGCCCGCTCGACGGAGAGCGCGGCGCGGGTGCCGACGACCTCGAAGTGCTGGCGCTCGGGCGCCTCGAAGGAGGTTTCGCACGCGGCGGCGAAGCCGGCGCCGAAGTCCAGCCAGGCGGCGCAGGAGGCGTCCACCCCCGAGGGGCTGAGCACGGCGCGCGCCTGGACCGCCCGCGGCTCGCGGCCGGCGATCGCCAGCAGCGGAGCGAGGCAGTAGACGCCCACGTCGAGCAGGCTCCCGCCGCCCAGCTCCGGACGCCAGCGATGGTTGCTCGGGTCACGTGCCGGGAAGGTGAAGGCGGCGTGGGCGAAGCGCAGCTCCCCCAGTGCCTGGCGCGCCAGCTCTAGGATTCGCGCCGAGCGCGGGTGAAACGCGGTCATGTACGCCTCCATCAGGAAGACGCCCTGCCGCGCCGCGGCCGCGGCCATCGCCTCGGCGTCGGCAGCGCTGGGAGCGAGCGGCTTTTCGCACAGCACGTGCTTGCCGGCCTGGAGCGCGGCCACGGTCCACTCGCGGTGCAGCCCGTTGGGCAGCGGGATGTACACCGCCTCCACCGCCGCGTCCAGCAGCAGCTCCCGGTAGCTGCCATAGGCCGTCGCCGCGCTGAAGCGCTCCGCCTCGGCCCGGGCGCGGGCGAGGTCGCGGCTGGCGACGGCGACGAGCTCGGCGGTTGGGCTCTGCTGGAGCGCCGGGAGCACGGCCAGCCGGCCCACCTGCCCGGAGACGCCGAGCACCCCCCAGCGGAGCGGCCGGGTCATGCGCGGGCGGGGGCCAGCGCGTCCAGCCGAACGGGGCGGCCGCCCTGCGCGGCGGAGCGGTGCGCCGCCTCCAGCACCGCGATGACGCGGCGGACGGATTCGGCGGTCACCGCGAGCGGCTCGCCGAGCAGCAGGTGGTCCGCCAGGTTGCGGTGAAAGGCGAAGCGCGGTGCGGGCGCCAGCGGAAGCCGGCTCTCCACGATGCCATAGCCGCTCTCGTAGCGGGCCAGCGTCAGCTCGGCCGGCGCCTCGGCGAAGTGGGCCTCCTCGCGGATGTAGCCCAGCCCGGGCTGCACCCGCTCCGAGACCAGCGACCGGTAGGAGCCGGCGAGTGTCCCGGCGGTGCCCTGAAGGTAGAATTTGGGCTTCCGAATCGCGGCCAGGTCGGAGTGGAGAAACTCCGCCTCGCGCCCGTCATCCCACAGTAGCCGCACGCGCACCTGGTCGGCGTTGGTCACGTCGTGCCAGAGGCGCTTGTGCGTGTTGGCCATGACCAGCTCCGGCAGCCCGGGCAGCAGCAGCAGCGTCCAGTCCAGGAAATGGGAGCCCCAGTCGTAGATGGCGCCGCCGGAGGCCGCCACATCGGAGTGCCAGAGGCGGCAGGGGTGGTCGAAGCCCCCGACGAACGTCTCCACGTTGAACAGCTCGCCCAGCAGCCCCTGGTCCACCGCGCGGCGGATGGCGAGATAATCCGGGTCCCAGCGCCGGTTCTGGTGCACCGTCAGCGCAACCTCGCTCTGCTCCGCGGCCGCGATCAGCGCGTCCGCTTCCGCCACAGTGAGGCAGAGCGGCTTCTCGCAGACCACATGCTTGCCGGCGCGGAGCAGTTCCAGCGCCAGCGTGGCGTGGGTGGCCGGGGGCGTGGCGACGATCGCCACGTCTACCGCCGGGTCGCGCACCAGCGCCTTGATGCTGGCGTAGCGGGCCACCTCAGGCAGCTCCCGCGCCGCAGCGGCCAGCCGCTCCGGGCTGCGGTCGCAGACCGCGGCCAGGCGCAGGCCGTCGACCTCGCGGGCGGCGGTAGCATGGAGCCTGCCCATGCCGCTATACGGGCCGAAGCCGACGATCCCGATCCCGAGCGTTCGTTCCGGGCGCGCGCCGTTGCGCTGCCGCAACGCCCGGCGGAGCAGCGTGCGCAGCGCCGGGGCCTGGAGCGCCTCCGGGCTGTTGCCGAGCGCGCTGACGACCACGCGGCCCTCGCCGCAGCGCCGCTCGAGCGCGACCGGCTCATCGCGCAGAGCCCAGGTGACGTGCAGCAGTACCCGCGCCTCTCCGTTCAACGGCCGCAGCGGAGCAAACGTGTCACACAGCGCGAACTCGGGCTCGACCCGGTGCAAAAGCTGGCTCGTCGGGGCAGCATTCTTCCCGAACACCTCTGCCCAGGGACGCTCGCCGTCCGAGCGGGCCCCGAGCAGTCCCGCCACCGGGTGCTGGGCATCACCGGGAGCTGCGCCAATGGCGAGCAGGGTCCCGCCAGCGGCGACGAACGCCTCCAGGCGTGCCACCTCGGCCGGATCCAGGCGATCCTGCGGGCCGTCCAGCACCACCGCGTCGTAGCCGCGCGGATCGGGCAGCGCCATTCCCGGCAGCAGGATATCGGCGCTGTCATCCAGTGCCAGCGAGTCCCGCAGCGCGGCCAGCCGGCCATCCCCGGGCCGGGTGCAGATGAGCAGCACGCGACGGTCACCGCCAGCCATCGTGTTTTCCTTTAGCAGGGGCCGAAGAATCCATCGGCGAGCGCGTCCAGCATAACCCGGACAAGCGCCGCGGGGCGATGGACGTGTACGTCGTGCGCCGTCTGCTTGAACCAGACGACGCGGGCCCGTGGCAGGCTGGCCGCCGCCCGCGCCACCCGCTCGCGCTTGTCGGACCACCCCGCCTCCCCGGACTCCGCCGCGACGACGAGGGTGGGTGTGCGCAGGCGCGGATAGAGCTGGCTGGCGTGGTGCTCCCAGAGGGCGTGCAGGATCTCCAGGTGGCGGTCCAGCGTCAACCAGGGGCGGACGGTACCATCTGGTAGCGTCTCGAAGTTCGCCAGCGTCGCCTCGATCCCCTCCTCGCTCCAGTCCGGGTGAGCTTGCCGCAGCCGCGCCGCCAGCTCCGCGCGGGGCGTGCCGACCAGCAGTGGCGGCTTCAGCTCTTCCGACACGCGCTCCCAGGTGGCACCAGGCCGGGCGGAAAGCTCAATGAAGCCGCCGTCTACCAGAGCCAGGCCGCAGGAAATGTCTGGATAGCGCGCCGCGAAGTCCAGCACCACGTTGCCACCCCACGACTGGCCGACGAGGATCGGTCTCCGGGACAGCCCGAGCGTTTCAAGCAGCGCCTCAAGATCGGCGGTCACCTCGTCGAATCCGTAGCCGCTGGCCGGCTTGTCGCTCAGCCCGTGGCCACGCTGGTCGACCGCGACCACCGCGTGCCCGGCCTGGTTCAGCGCTCGCCCCACCGCTGTCCAGGTGCGCGCGTTGGAGGCGAGCCCGTGTAGCAGCACGAACGGAACCCCGCTCCCCTCCCAGCGCAGCAGGTGAAGCCGCAGGCCACGAACGGACAGATACTCGTCGCGCGGCTCGCTCACTCGCGGGTCCAGGAGCTTCCGTCCGGGGTGTCGGCGATACGATAGCCGAGGGACTGCAGGACGTCACGGGCGTGGTCGGCGAGGTCCCAGCGCCGGGCGGCGCGCAGGGCGCCGCGAAGCTCGAGCACCAGGTCCACCAGCGCCGCCTCCCGGCTGGGGGGCGTGGCCGCCTCCGCCGCGGCCCGCGTGGCCGCAGCGACCCGGGCCAGCAGCTCGACCCGGGTTGCCGCGTCGAGCCCCGGGAGCTGCTCGACGTACTCGGCCAGCGCCGCGAAGGCGTCCGCGGGGCGAGTCTCCGTGCTCGTCGACTCAGCACGGGGAAAGGCTCGCTGCGCCGCGCCGGCCGCGGTCTCCGCCTGGGCGCCGGCCTGCTCAGTGCCCACTTCGGCATAGGCATAGCCGAGCGATCCGGCCTCGCGGCGCGCCATCGGGACCACGGCTCGGCGCGAGGAGCGCAGCCGCTCGAACGGAATCACCGCCCCGGCGGGCCAGACGGACAGGGCGCCATCGGCGATGACCGTGGCTCCGCCCTGGCCACCCACGACTGCACCCTCCAGCCCGGGCGGGAAGGTGACCGTGGTGTACTCGTCGATGCCCAGGATCGCCGTCTCGGGCGGGAGCAGCGCCTGCAGCGCCTCGAAGCGGGCGGCGCCCATGTAGCAGAAGCGCGAGTCATAGATGTCGCCGCCGGAGCTATCATTGAAGTGCGGAACGATCGCAATGTTCAGCCCGAGCTCCCCGAGCAGGTCCAGCCCCTCCACCCAGTAGGGATCGCGGCCGGCCTTGTAGATCTCGTAGACGGGCAGGGCGTAGCGGCCGAGCGTGATCGCGGCGGCGCTGGCGAACAGCAGGTGGGCGCCGGCACGGAAGCGCTCGACCACTACCTGCCAGACGGGAGATCCCCGCCACTGCTGGAGTGCATAGGTGGGGCTGCCTGGCCCGGCGAAGATGAAATTGGCCGCGCGCAGTGCAGCCATCGCCTGGGCCGTCTCCGCAGCGGTGGCCCGGCCCGCGTGCCGGTAGCAGGCAACGTCGAGCCGGGTCTGAAGCCGCCGGGCGTAATACTCCACCGCCTTGGCGGTGATGGCGTCGGCATTGGTCTCGAAGCCGGCCGTGGTATCGAGGAAAACGGCGCGCGGTGGCTCCGCCAGCCGCGCCAGCGCTTCGCGGTGCGCGCCGCTCATTGCCGGCATTAGCTCCCCGGCGCCAATGAGCGTCAGCATGCCAGCAGGTCGTGGGGTGTTCACCGCGGGCCATTCCTCCCAGCGCGGCAGCCGGCATGGCAGCGGCGCCTGTGCACGCGCCGGCGTGCTGGCACGGCTGCCAGGGCGGCCGACGGCGGTTTCGCCACGACGCGGCCAGTACTCCTCAGCCTGGCTCGCGCTTCCCCTGTTAGGGTACGCGATCCGCGAGACGGCGCGCGAGGCGGCGGCCGGCGTCGCCGTGTTACGGTTCTTTACTTCCAGGTTTCAGCCAGGCACACGCTGCATGCCCCTCTCGCCGCGTCTCCTGCAATCCCGGCGGCCAGCCAGGACGTAGTGTTAGCGAAGTGTTTCACGTCCGTCACCTCGGCGAAGCGTATGGTGGCGCGGCGAGAGCGGCCCGGGTGTCTTTGTCCTGCTGAGTGGTGGCGTGAGGAGGGACGCCGGCCGGCAAAGCCGGCAGCACGGGGCAGCGTGCGACCGAGGGCGCCGGGGCGAGCGGGTCCGCGGAGGCCCGCACCGTTTACGCAGTATCAGGCAGCGCACTTGCGCCGTGCAGGCGCGGAGGAGAGGAGAATCGGCGTGCGGCAAACCTCTGTAACATTTCGGGTGATCGCCATCGGCCTGGCGGCAGTGGCCGCATTCGCGGCTGTCCCCTTGAGTGGCGCAGCCCAGGAGGTGCCGAGCCGCCAGCAGGCGCTGGAGCTGCTGGCACATGCGGCGGAGCGCCACATCTCGGCTGGCCTGGAGTTCCGACTTCGCCAGGAGGCCGGCCTGCTCCCAGCAGGATCCGCGATCGCTGCGCCTCGACTGGCGGGCCTGCTCACCCCGGGCAACGTCAACGTCGCGGACCCCGATCCAAGCGGCCCCAGCTTCGCGACTCAGAGCGAGACCATGGTCATCAGCGCCGGCGCGACGGTAGTCGAGGCGTACAACGACTCCCTCGCCGACGCGCAGAGCGGCGACTTCACCGGGTACTCCGTCTCCACGGACGGCGGCACGACCTGGGTGGACAAGAACGCGCCACCCAATCCAAGCTTCCAGAACAGCTCCGGCGACCCGGTACTCGCCACCGACTCGGCGGGTAACATCTACCTGTCGATGATCACCAGCAGCGGCGTCGGGGTAGCCAAGATGCCGGCCGGTAGCATCTCCTTCAACCGCTGGGTAGACGCCGACGCGGGCACGACCGGCTTTGCCGACAAGCCCTGGCTCACCGCCGGGCGCGACCCGACCGGCGTGCGCGACAACCTGTACCTCACCTGGACCGACTTTCCCTTCTCTGGGAATCCGACCCTGCGGGCAGCGCGCTCGACCGATGGTGGAACAACCTGGCAGGCGCTGTCCGGCTTCGCCATCCGCAACTGCAACTGCCAGGGGACGTTCCCCCTGGTGATTCCCAGCACGGGGAAGCTGCTGGTGTTCTGGGAGAACCTGAATACTCCCCGCTCCATCCAGATGAAGTCCTCTACAGACGGCGGCAGCACCTGGAGCGCTACGACGACCGTTACCAGCGTGACCAAGTCGACCAACCATACCGACTGCTTCGGCCGCGACACGTTCCGTCTGCCCGACACGGTCCACGCAGTGCGGAACGACGAGTTTCCCAGCGCCGCGGTGCTCGGCTCCACGGTGGCCGTAGTCTGGAACGACCGCCGCCTCGGCACCTCGGATATCTTCGTGGTGCAGAGCTCCAACGCCGGGCTGACCTGGAGCCCGGCGCGGCGGGTCAACACCACGATCGCCGGTGAGCAGTTCCAGCCCGGGATCACGGCCGACGCACGGGGCTTCCACGTCGAGTGGTACAGCGCGGATGCCACCAACACCCTGGTAACGCTGGTAGCCCGCGACGTCACCAACGGCATCCCCGGGCCCGAGATACCGATCTCGGCCGCCTTCCCGGTGCCGCGGACCAACATCGGCGGCGGCAACCAGGATGGCGTGGTGGCCGGCTGCTACATGGGCGACTACAACCAGAACTTCGCCGACGGCAGCGCTACGTACTACAGTTGGGGCGACAACCGGCTGTCGTTCGCGAACGGCGATCCGGATCCGAACCCCTTCTTCGCCAAACGGTAGCCCGCGGTATCGCGTCCGGGTTGGGCGAGCCGCCGAACGCTCGCCCAACCCGGACGCCCTGGCTGCCCGCGCCAGGCCCGCCTTCTGGGCGGGTCTACCCCACGAACGATGGCGCTGGCGCTTGGGCGCTGCGCCTGCACCGCTCTGGCGCGCGGTTCCGCCCACCAGGAAGAGATTCTCCAAGCCCGGCCGACGATGCCGTTCCATGGCGCGGCAACACGACCCATGCCCGCGGCCGCGACCTCCCCAACCCAGGCGATGATCCGCTCCCGAGGCTATGGATGATGCATTCACGAGGTGAGACCGTGGCCAAAGAGCTCAGACGCATCGCCCAGGAGCTATGCAGCAGCCGCGAGTGCTCCGCGGCGGGGCGAGGGCCTCGCCATGGCTATCCCGATCGGGCCCAGGCACGCCACACTACCGGAGAGCCTGGAAGCGTTGGAGGTCGGGAATCCCGTGGATCCCTAACGGCCCCGGGGCTGTAGCCCTACCGAGCCGCTGAACCGTGAGCAGTATCGCGGTCGCCGGCCACGCTCTCGGCTGATACTCCGGCGCCACCGCGACCCTTTGGCCGCCGCCTACGACGACGAAAAACAGCCGAGCCCGTCAGCCCATGGGGTTCCCGGAATTCGTCATGCTTTCGTACTATTGGCAGACTGCATCAGGCGCGAGCGGAGAGGGGCCTGCACAGCCGACGCTGCCGTCGCGCGCCAAGAGAGGGAACGGCCTGGGAGTTCATAACGATAATAACGGTGCCGCGCGGCAGCGGCCATGGCCGCGGGCAGCAGGCGTGGGGAGTGGGGATGTTCAACTGGCTGTCAGCACCGGGCTTCGTCGCGATGCTGATCTTCTGGCTCCTCACCTGCTACGTGCTCACTCGGGGTAAGCCCAACCGCCTATCCTGGGTCCTCGCCGGGTGGCAGGCATCTGTTGCCGCCTTCTTCCTGAACCAGGTGATGCAGTCCAACGCCGCCACACTGCAGGAGTGGTACGCCTGGGCCTACTGGCTGCAGTGGTCGATCATCATCGCCCCACAGGGCTGGTACTGGGTTACGGTGCTGCTGCAGTCTGAACCGACGCCAGCCACGCGCCGCTACCTGCACCGGATCGCCTATCCTCTGGGAGCGCTGTTCGCCATCGCTACCGTGGCGCTACTCATCGCCGCGTATGCCACGGACTGGATCTGGATCTGGAGCCGGCCGATCACCATTCCGCCGGAGCGGGTCACCACACTGCGGTTCGACCGCCTGCCTGGGCCGTGGTTTCCCGCGCTCGTCGCGCTCAGCCTTGTTTCCGTCGTCGCCAGCCTGGTAAATGTCTGGCGCGCGCGCCAGTCGGCAGCGGGGACGGATCGGCGCCGCCTGTTTGATGGACTGCTGGTGGGGGCGCTGCTCATTGTCGTCGGCGTGGCGGCGGCCTATCTGGGGAACGCGAGCAGCAGCCTGTTCTGGCTGCGCCCGCTGAGCCAGACCATCACGATCGTGGCGGCGCTGGTGATCGCGCTCAACGTCGACACGTACAGTCTCCTGCTCCAAGGCCGCGTGATCCGCACCGACCTGCTGTATTTCCTGACGGCGATGGGCCTGATCTGTCTGCTCTACGGGCTGGTGGCGGTGCTGGCGGAGGCGGGCACGGGATCCCGCCTGGTGCCATTCCTGGTGCTTCTGCTGCTGCTGGCGGTCCTGTCCCACGCCGGGGTGGACGTGATGCGCCGGCTGCTCGACCGCGTGTTCTATGAGCGAGACGTGCAGCGCCTCCGCTCGGAGCTGGCCGCCGCGGCCGAAAGCGCCCCGCTCTTCCCCAATCTCGCCACCGTGCTGGGCCAGGCGAGGAGCGGGATCGACGAGGCGGCAACGGAGCACCTGGTTCGGCTCACCGAGGAGGCGCTACGGCGGCTCAACACCCCGGCCGCACTGGCGCAGTGCGAGCTGATCCGCCGCCTGCCCCGGACGCTGGCGGCCACGCGGCGGAACGGCCCTCCAGTTACCCCGCTGGAGCAGGCGCAGGCGTTACGGGAGGTGCTGGTGGCAGCGATCGAACGACTGCAACTGCCGAGCGCGCCCTCAGGAAAGCCGGGTGCGCTCGGCTACACCATTTTGCGCGAAGAGTACCTGGTGGGACTGCCGAACAAGGAGATCCGCCTCCGCCACGGCCTCAGCGAGGGGACGTTTAACCGCTATCGGCGATCCGCGGTCGCGATCCTGGCACAGGAGCTGAGCACGCAGGAAGAGCGCTTGAACCCCCTTCAGAATGGCTCAGCTCCGCTGGCCAGTGATCCCACCTGAGCGCCGCGACACGCCCGCGCGCCCAGCCCACGCCGCCTATTCCTTAGTGAGGTCGGCTCAGTCCGCGACCGCGTCCAGCTCTGGGAGCAGCACCACGCTCTCCTGCTCGTTGGGGTCTGTTCGGGCCAGCACTGCGGTGCAGGGCTCGGTGCGGCTGCGATTGATCGGCAGGTGCGGCACCCCGGCGGGGATGTACAGGAACTCGCCCGCGCGTTGCACCAGCCGTTCGCGCAGCCCTTCGCCGTAGAGCACCTCCGCCTCCCCGCTCAGCAGGTAGATCGCGGTTTCGTGGTTGGCGTGCAGGTGCGCTTTGGCCCGGCCGCCGGGCGGGATCGTGAGCAGGTGCATGCACAGAGCGCGCGAGCCGACGCTCTGCGCCGAGACGCCGGCGAAGTAGTCCAGACCTTGCTTGCCCTCGTACGTTGCTCCAGGTCGGATCAGCGTGCAGCCAGGGGCAGGTGTCGGCGCCATATGCTCCTCCACTCCCGGGCACGCGCTTGGCAGGCTGCGCCCGAGACGATGCAGCTAGCTATGCCGCGCCACCCAGCGCGCTGTCAAGCCGGGGCAGCGGCAGCGCCGGGCAGAACCCTTTAGAATGGCCCGGGTGCGGGTGCTGCGTCGCCTTCGCCGATCTCCCCTGGAGGTGCCCATGACGCGTCCTCCGATCAACCCCGGGCAGGTGGACTGGTCCGGCGAGAACCCGGGGATGTACCTGAAGCAGCAAGCCGACGGCCCCTTCACCACGCTGATCAGCTACTTCCGCGTGGTCGTCTCGCCGCACGGGCGCGGCCACGTGGTGGTGGCGCTGCTGGAGCCCGCCGCGCTGCCAGGTGGCCGCAACGCGATCTATACCGACAACCCGGAGCTGGCTAGCTACCTGGTGGACGGCTTCGTCCGCTTCTTCGGCGCGTTCCGGGGCCTGGCAGGGCTGGAGGCGCTGCCGCTGCGGCGGGCCTGGGCCTTTGCCCGCCAGGGCGATGCCCGCGGCGAGTACCGCGAAGTGGCGGAGTCCGACGATGGCCAGATCGTCCTGAGCTGGTCCGAGCTGGGCGAGCCGTTCATGGTCGAATACCAGCCGGCACAGTCGGCCACGGGGCGGCACGAGATGTTCTCCCTGTTCGTCACCGCTCAGCGCGCCGAGGCGCGCGTGGGCGAGGCGCGCTCGGTCGGACAGCCCGTCCCGCGGGACATGGCCGGCACGCGCTCGACAACGGCCTTTCTCGCCTTCTCCGAGACCTGGGTTCGGCCCCGGGAGTAGCGGATGCGGTGGATTGCCCCGTGCATCGTTGCGCTCGCGCTGCTGCTGGTCGGCTGCTCGGCGCAACCGGGCGCCTCGGCGCCAGCCGCGGGAGGGACGGTTGTCACCATGCCGAACGGCTTGAAGATCGAGGACCTGGTGGTGGGCACGGGGCCCGAGATCAAGACGGGGCAGACCGCCGTGGTTCACTACACCGGGTGGCTGGCCGATGGAAAGAAGTTCGACAGTTCCAGGGATCGGGGCCAGCCGTTCTCGTTCCCGCTCGGGGCCGGGCAGGTCATCAAAGGCTGGGACCAGGGCGTGCAGGGGATGCGGGTGGGGGGAAAGCGCCGCCTTACCATCCCGCCCGAGCTGGGCTATGGCGCGCGCGGCGCCGGCGGCGTGATCCCGCCCAACGCTACCCTGATCTTCGAGGTGGAGCTGCTGGATATCAAGTAGCTGCGTCTCTTGTGAGGCGATGCAGCGGGCTGCTGGAGGTGACAGCGATGCCCAGTGGGCCGATGGTGGGAGAGACCGCTCCGGATTTCGAGCTGCCGGCCAGCGCTTCCCAGCGGGTGCGGCTGTCCGAGGCGCTGCGGGAGGGGCCGGTGGTGCTGCTGTTCTACGTGCTGGACTTCAGCCCGGGCTGAACGAATGAGCTGTCCCAGTTCGGGGCGAAATTCGAGCAGTTCCGGGCGCAGCGGGCGCGGGTGTACGGGATCAGCGTGGATAGCTGGTACGCCCACGCCGCCTACCACAAGCAGCTCGGCCTGCCGGACGACTTCGTGCTGCTGTCCGACTTCAACCGCGAGGTGATCCCCCAGTACGCCGGCCTGTACGACACCGCAACTGGTCTGAAGGGCGTCGGCCGGCGCGCGGTGTTTGTCATTGGCCGCGACGGAAAGGTCACCTATCGCTGGGACAACACGGAACCACCCAGTCTGCCCAATCCCGACGAGGTGCTCGAGGCGGTGGGGAAGCTCCGGGGAGGGCGGCCCACCTGAGCTTCACCCCGCCGGACAGCGTTCAGTGCTCCTGGGCCGGCGGTGGCTCACCCGCCGCCGGCTCTGCCCCGCGCGCGAGCGCGGCCATGCCGGCCAGCCCGCCAAAGCCCATGCTGTCCACCGCGCTGGAGGGGACAACGATCACCGACGCCTTCTCCTTCATTGTCTCGAACAGCATATTCATCCCACGCAGGTGCATCGCCATCGGGTTGGCGGCATAGATCCGGCCCGCCTCGGCGAAGCGCGCGGCGATGTCCACTTCGCTCTCGCCCAGCACTGTCCGCGCCTGCTTCTCCCGCTCCGCCTGCGCCACCCGGCTCATCGCGTCCTGTAGCGCGTCCGGGATGCGGATGTCCCGGATCAGCACCGAGGCGACCTTGATTCCCCAGGCCTCGGTCTGCGCGTCCAGCGTCTCCGTCATCTCCCGGTCCAGCCGCTCCCGGTCGGCGAGCACCTCGGTCAGCATCGTCCGGCCGAGGATATCCCGCAGCGCCGCCTGAGCCGCGTTCGCCACCGCCGCCCGGTAGTCGGCGACCTGCAGCGCCGCCCGTCCCGCGTCCACGACCCGCCAGAACACCGCCGCGTCCACCGCCACCGGGACGTTGTCCCGGGTGAGCGCCGCCTCGGCACGGAAGTCGAACGTCACCGTCCGCATGTCCAGTGTAAACGGCGTGGTCTCCACGAACGGCAGCAGCAGGAAGACGCCCGGACCCCGCACCCCGGCGAAGCGGCCCAGGCGCAGCACCACTTTGCGCTCCCACTCCGCGCACATGCGGAGTGAGGCGAGCAGGATGATGAGCCCCATGACGACCAGGAACACCATCAGCGCCATGCCGACCATACACTGTCTCCCTGCTCGGCTCAGCGAGCACCGAGCAGTTTAACGGCGCGGCGGGGCTCGCTCACGCTGGCCGCGGCGGCCAGGAGCGGCGCAGGCAACCGCCTCTCCAGACGGCTGGCCGTGCTCCCTAGCGATTCCCCCGGGTACGCAGGCGCAGGGCGTAGACGTTGATGATCAGCGCCAGCAGCAAGATCAGGCCGCGGACCCACGGCTTCAGGTAGATGTCTACCTGCACCAGGTTCAACCCGTTGTTGAGCACGCCGAAGATCAGCAGTCCGATGATGGTGTTCGGGATGCCGCCTTCGCCACCGAACAGCGAGGTGCCGCCGAGCACCACCGAGGCGATGCTGTCCAGCAGCATGTCCGACAGGCCGTAGGCCTGTGCACTGCCGAGGCGGCCAACGTTCAGCATTCCCGCCATCCCGGCCAGGAACGCGCTCAGCGCGAAGCAGGCCAGGACGATGTTGCGGGTATTGATCCCGGATAGCTCCGCCGCCTCGCGGCTGGAGCCCGTCATATACACGTAGCGGCCGAAGCGCGTCTGGGTGAGCACCAGGTGGCCCAGGAGCAGGACGACGGCGGCGACCAGGATGATGATCGGAAGCGGTCCGAGATAGTCACTGCCCAGGGTGGTGAGGATCGGCGGGATCTTGTACTTGATGCTGCCCTTGGTCCAGTACAGGGCGATGCCGTCGGTGATCTGCAGCATCGCCAGCGTCGCCATGAACGTGGGGATGCCGATGCGGGTGGCGACGAAGCCGCTCACCGCGCCCAGCGCCAGCGCGAAGAGCCAGGCCAGCAGCACCGAGGGGACCATGGGGAGCTGGAGCTCGAGGCTGGTGAAGCCGAAGTCGAACTTGGCCCCTTCGTACAGCATCGTCGCGATCACGCCGGTCATCGTCGCCATGGAGGCGATCGAGAGGTCGATCTCGCCGAGCAGCAGCACGAACGTGACGCCGGTCGAGACGACCGCCAGGGAGGCGACCTGGGCCAGGATGTTCCGCCAGTTCTCCAGAGTGGGGAAGGCGCTCGGGGCAGCGAGCGTGAAGAAGATGGAGAGCACCACCAGCACGGTCAGCGGCGCGAGGTCGCGTGAGCGCTGGCGGAAGTACTCCAGCGCGCCGCCGACCGGCCGTGGAGCGGCGGGGGTAGGCGGGGCGCCAGCGGGCTGCGTCGTGGGGAGAGCGGACTTACTCACGCGTACCTCAACAGAGCGGCTTTGGTCACTTCCTCGTCGGCGAACTCCTTGGTCACGCGGCCGTGCGACATGACCAGGATCCGGTCGCTATTGGCGATGATCGTCTCGGGCTCGCTGGAGATGAGCAGCACCGCCACGCCTTGCTCGCGCAAGCGCAGGATGATCTCCAGCACCTCGTCCTTGGCGCCGACGTCCATGCCCCGGGTGGGCTCCACCAGGAGTAGCACCCGCGGGCGCTTCACCAGCCACTTGGCGAGTAGCGCCTTCTGCTGGTTGCCGCCGCTGAGCGAGCCGACCGGCAGGAGCGGGTTGGGCGGGCGGATGCCGAGCTGCTGAATCTGCTGGCGGGCGATCGCCAGTTCGCGCCGGGGCTTCAGCAGCCAGCCCGTCAGCCCGCTCAGGTGCGCCAGGGAGATGTTCTTGTACAGCTCCACCCGCAACTGCAGCGCGGTGCGGCGGTTTTCCGGGACGTAGGCGAAGCCGAGCTGCTTGGCCCGGGCAGGCGAGCTGATCTGAACCGGGCGTCCGTCCAGCACAATCTCACCACGGTCCGCCTGCCGCACTCCGAACAGCACCTGAGCAACTTCGGAGTGGCCGGCGCCTACATAGCCGTACAGGCCGAGGATCTCGCCCTCGCGCAGGTCGAAGCTCACGTCCTCGAAGAAGCCCTGGCGAGTCAGCCCGCGCACCTGGAGCACCACCGCGCCCCGCCGGCTCTCGTGGAGCTGCGCCCGCTCCTCCTGGTACGTCCGTTGGAGGATCCGGGCGTCCTCGCCGATCATCAGCCGGATAATGTCATCCTGGGTGGCGCTGGCGGCCTCCAGCGTGGCAACCCGGCGGCCGTTCTTGAGCACAGTGACGCGATCGGCGACGCGCAGCGCGTCCTCGATGAAGTGCGTAATCAGGATCAGGCTGCGGCCTTGATCGCGCAGCCGGCGCATGAAGGCGAATAAGCGCTCGGCCTCCGGCGGCGACAGGGCGGAGGTCGGCTCGTCCAGGATGATCACCTGAGCGCCGGAGAACAGCACCCGGGCGATCTCCACGAGCTGCTGCACGCCCACCGGGAGCGTACCCACCGGGATCTTCTCATCCAGGTCCAGCCCCAGGTCGTGCAGGTGCTCGCGCGCCTCGCGGTACAGACGCTGCCAGTCGACCAGGCCGCCGGCCCGCAGCGGCGGGTTGCTGGAGAAGATGTTCTCTGCCACGGAGAGCGGCTTGAACAGGCTCAGCTCCTGGTACACCATCCCGATTCCGGCGGCTTTGGCTTCTGCCGGGGAGGCGAAGCGGATCGGTTGCCCCCGCAGCCGCATCTCCCCCTCGTATTCGCCGTGTACCCCGGCCAGAATCTTCACCAGGGTCGACTTACCGGCGCCATTCTCGCCCAGCAGTCCATGGATCTCGCCCGGGCGGAGGTCGAAGTCGAGGTCGGCGAGTGCCTGGGCGCCGCCGAAGCGCTTGGAGACGCCCCGGAGTTCCAGGACCGGTTCGGTGGCGACTGCGTGTCCCATGCAGGCCCTTCTAGCAGGCAGGTGGAGGATGGGGAACGATACCGCCGGTCAGGGGCGTGGCGGGAAGCGCCACGCCCTGCCCACCCATTCGCCTCAACGCGCCCACCGGGGCGCGTTAGATCAGGTAGTGCTTCTGCTCGAACAGCAGCCCCGGGGCGTTCTTCTGGGTGACGACCGGGCCGTCCATCAGGATGTAGTCGGGAATGTCCTTCTCGCCATTGGCGATGAGCCAGCCGATGACCACCGCGCCCCAGTGAATACGGGACGAGGGGTTGCGCACGGAGGCGACGAGCTGGCCGTTGGCTACCGCCTCCACCGCGGGCGGCATCGCGTCCACCCCGGACATCTTGATGTCCTTGCCGGCGTTCTTGGCGACCTTGTAGGCGGCCAGCGCCATGTCGTCGTTGTGGAAGAACCCGCCCTTCACATTCGGGTACTTGACCAGGTAGTCCTCCCACAGCTTGGCGACCTTGTTCACATCCCAGTCGGCGAAGTCCTCGGCTACCACCTTGATGTCCGGGTACTTGGCGACGACGTTGTGGAAGCCCTTGGCCCGCCCCTGCGCCCCGGTGTGGCCGGCCGCGCCCTGAGTCATGATGATCTCGCCCTTGCCACCGATGGCGTTGATCAGCGCCTGGGTGGACTGCTCGCCCATCCAGACGTTGTCCGGCTCAAGGAAGGTGACGATCTTCAGCCCAGCGTCCGGCGGGGCGATCACCGTGTCCATCTGGATCACCGGAATGCCGGCGTCGATCATCCGCTTGACCGGGTCGACTAGCGTCCCGATGCCGAAGGGCTGGATGGCGACGAAGTCCCACTTCTGGCTCGCCATGTCCTCGATCGCCTTGCGTTGCTTGTCCACGCTCAGGCCGCCGTCGAACCAGGTGATGTCGACGCCAAACCACTTGCCCCACTGCTCAGCCGCTTCCTTGCCCTGTGCGCACCAGGTGGCGCCCAGGCCGGCGTTGGAGAACGCCGCCTTGAGCCGCTTGCCCTGGCCGGGCAGGTTGCCGCTCGGGGCCGGCGTGGCCTGCTGCTGCTGGGGCTGCTGGGCGGTGCTGCCGCTGGGCGCTGCCGTGGGCTGGGGCGGCGCGGACGGCGCGCACGCCTCCAGGGCGGCTCCACCGATCGCCAGCAGCGACAGCGCCATCATCCGCTGCAGCAGGTTGCGCCGGGTGATGTCGGACTCGGAAGCGTGCGGCTGGGTCTGTTCCGCTTCGGACATGAAAAGCCCCCTTCTCAAGATCGCCGCGGGATGTCGCTGGGCGCTGCGGCCGGTTGCGGCTCGTCCGGCATCGACGACTGGCCTCGGCGCTCCGGTTCCACCTGCGCCGGGAGCGCTCGGGCTGAGGCGAGCTTTACGCTACTGGGCTCCGGGGAGTTTGTCAAGTTGTCCGACCACTATGCGTAGGGCCTCTTCGGCGCTGCTGGGGGGCGTTGGCGCGGCGGAGCCGGAGGGATACGCGCCCTGTCGTCGCTGGTCCCACAGGGCTGGAGGTGCGTGGGGTCCCGCCCCTCGACAGCGACGGGGGCGGTGGTCCGCGGTGCGAGTGACATTCGCGGGTTGGGGAGGAGCGGCCGGGCGCGCCGGCCGCGGCCGAAATGCGGGCGGCCCGGGGGATCCCCTGCACACCTCGGCCTCTGCCCTTAATAAGCTCTCAATAATCGGATAGACCCTACCCTAACCCCGACCTCAAAGGAGCCCGACGGAGTCTGCTCTCAGGCCCTCCGCCGGGCGCTCACGTCTCCACGGCTTCGCCGCGGCCCATACGTCAGGCTGGCATTCAGGCGCTCGTATTGGCGACAATACCGGCCGCCTGGCCGCGAGCCCAGGGTATTTCACATACGAACGATCGCTCGAGAGTACTATCGCTCCGGTACGGAGACCGTCGCCTTTCGACCGCCGCAAGGCGTCTTGCGGCTCTGGGTGTTCGCTGTGGCCGCCCACCCGGCGATCCTGGAAGGCGACTCCACAAAAAGGAACTGAACGTGCTCAAGCGGATCCTCGCCAACCTGGGAGTCAGCCTCTGCGGCATCGTCGTGGCCTTGCTCGTGATGGAGCTTGTCCTCCGCGTGGCCGGCATCTCCTTCCCGCGGTTCCACATCTGGGACAACGAGCTGGGCGTCTCGCTCCGGCCGGGCGCCTCCGACTGGTATGGCCGCGAAGGCGGCGCCTGGGTCACCATCAACAGCCAGGGCCTCCACGACAAGGAGCACACCTTCGACAAGCCCCCGGATACCATCCGCATCGCCGCGCTCGGCGACTCCTTTACCGAAGGGCTGTTCCTCCCGATCGATAAGCTCTACTGGTCCGTGATGGGCGACCGGCTCGCCTCCTGCCCAGCTCTGCAAGGGAAGAAGGTGGAGGTGATGAACTTCGGCACCGGCGGCTACGGCACTGGACAAGAGCTGATCGTGCTGCGCTCGCGGGTCTGGCAGTATCACCCCGACATCGTCACCCTCGAGTTCTTCTCGATGAATGACATCAGCGACAACTACCGCCCGCTCGCGCAGGACAATCAGAAGCCCTACTTCATCCACAAGAACGGGCAGCTCGTTCTGGACGACTCCTTCAAGACCGACCCGGCGTTTCTGGTGCACCAGCGGTGGAACCAGCAGCTCTGGGACTGGGTGCTGACCAAGTCGCGCGTGGCGCAGCTAACCCAGGAGCTGGGCCGCCTGAACAGCAACCTGCGGCGCGGGCTATACGAGGAGGGCGAGCTGGCCGAGGTGTATCGGGAGCCGACCGACCCGGACTGGCAGGAGGCCTGGAGCGTAACCGAAGACCTGCTCGTCACCATGAAGAATGAGGTAACCGCGCACGGCGCCAAGTTCCTGCTGGTCACGATCAGCAACCCGATCCAGGTGAACCCGGACCGAGTGGAGCGGGAGGCGTTCATGAAGCAGATCGGGGTGGAGAACCTCTGGTACCCCGATGATCGGATCAAGAGCCTGGCCGACCGCGCCGGGATCGACCTGCTCCAACTCGGCCGCCCGTTCCAGGAGTATGCCGACCAGCACCACGTCTATCTGCATGGGTTCGGGAAGAAGCTCGGCACCGGGCACTGGAACGAGGAGGGCAACCGGCTGGGCGGCGAGATGATCGCCCAGAAGCTCTGCTCGGACCTACAGGGCGGTTGAGCCCCAGCCTCGTGCGCTCCACGTATCTGCCGTAGCGAGGGGCACGCCAGCTCGGAGCGACGCTGGCCCCTGGTTTCACCGGGGTATCGCGCGGCTCGGCTAGAATCGCGCCACAGTACGTGGGTGGAGCGCCGCGCAGATCGGCGCTCCCTTCAGGTGGAATGAAGGCGGCGCCCAGGGAAAAGGAGCAGATGGGATGGTCATGGGCAAAGTAGTCGCGCGGCCGGGGGGCTAGCGAGGGGCGGATGTACATATTGGGGATTAGCTGCTACTACCATGATGCGGCGGCGGCGCTGCTCAAGGATGGGGTGCTGGTGGCGGCGGCGGAGGAGGAGCGGTTC